>JACZKP010000173.1 GCA_014860005.1 Verrucomicrobiota bacterium
ATGCCGGAACGGTACCCAAAAGTACAGTTACAATTGTGTTACAGAAAGCAAACAATCCGGTGGCGTCCTTTGGGATCGGCTTTCTGCCTCCAACTTCGCTCAACGCATCGCCCCGCCAAGTTTCAAAATGAGAACTGCTGATGGTGATCGAAAACCTCCCATCCGGCTTGACGGAGTGCGGCTCGCCTCGATTTCACCGGCCTACATTGGATCGCCCCACGCCGAAACTCCTCACAAATGACCCAGCCTCGAAGCTAATCCAGCGTCCGGCGGTAACGCTTCACCGCGATGATCAGCGCAACCAAGCCGAACAACGCGATCGGCCAGAGGTCGTGGATGACTTCGGCAAATCCGTTTCCTTTCAACATGATGCCGCGGACGATCCGCAGGAAATGGGTGATCGGCAGGATTTCGCCGAGGTATTGCGCCCACACCGGCATGCCGCGGAAAGGGAACATGAAACCTGACAACAAAATGGAGGGTAGAAAGACGAAGAAAGCCATTTGCATCGCCTGGAGTTGATTGTGGGCAATGGTCGAGAACGTGATCCCCATCGCGAGGTTGGCGACGATGAACACGAAGGCCGCAATTAACAGCAACGGCAAATTGCCCGTGATCGGAACGCCAAAAAGGAAATAGCCCGCGATCAGGATCACGCCAACCTGAACGTAACCCACCAGAATGTAGGGAATGATTTTTCCCGCCAACACTTCCAACGGGCGCGTCGGCATGGACAGCAGGTTCTCCATCGTGCCGCGCTCGCGTTCGCGGGTGATGGCCAGACCGGTGATCATGATCATGGTCATCGTCAGAATTACGCCCATCAGGCCGGGGATGATGTTGTATTGCGTAATGGCTTCAGGATTGTAGCGCGGGTGGATGCGCAATTCCAGCGGCCCGTCCGTGCCGGCCAATGAAGCAAGCGGACCTTTGAGATCATGCTGCAACGCGTCCCGGACCAGCACGCGCAAGGTGCCAAGGGCGTTGCCCGTTGCCGCTGGATCGGTGGCATCGGCTTCAACGAGTATTGCGGGACGGTCGCCGCGCAGCAGGTCGCGGCTGAAGCTGGCCGGGATGTTGATAATGAACTGTACGTCGCCGCGCGCCAACGCTTCCTCGGCCTCGGCTTCCGTCTGCAACACTTTGACAAAGTCAAAATAACCGCTGTTGCGAATCGCGTGGAGCAAAGTGCGTCCTTGCGGCCCCTGGTCCGCCAGCAGCACCGCTGTGGCCAGATGTTTCGGATCTGCATTGATGACGAACCCGAACAGAACGAGTTGCATTAACGGAATGCCCAGCATCATGCCGAAGGTCAGTTTGTCGCGGCGCATCTGTGTGAATTCCTTCACGAGCATCGCGCCCAGTCGCGAAAGCGAGAATTGACGCAGAAACTTCATGAGCGCGCGTTGTCCGGCAATTGAACCATGAGGTGAATGAACACATCCTCGAGGCTGGAATTGGTTCGCCGCCATTGGTAAGGCGCGTTGCGCAAAGGCTGGATGGCGCGCTCCAACGCCTCAGAATCGTCGCCGCTGACGTGCAGGGCGTTGCCGAAAGGCACGGCCTGTTGCACGCCGGTGGTGGACCGGAGTTTTTCCGCCAGTTCCACCAGACGCGGGCCGGTGACTTCCCAAGTGGTGAGATTCGCGTGCGCGATGACTTCCGCCACCGTGCCCTGAGTGAGCAACTTGCCGTAACCGATGTATGCCAGCCGATGGCAGCGTTCGGCTTCATCCATGTAATGCGTGGCGATGAGGCAGGTCAGTCCTGCCGCGGCCAATTGATGAATTTGCTCCCAAAAATCCCGGCGTGCCTTGGGATCCACCCCGGCGGTCGGCTCATCCAACAGCAGCAATTTCGGTTCGTGAATCATGCAGGCCGCCAGGGCCAGGCGTTGTTTCCATCCGCCCGAAAGATTGCCGGCGAGTTGATTGCGGCGCTCAGTAAGTCCGAGTCTTTCCAGGCTGGTGGTCACTGCTTCGCGCCGGCTCTTCACCGCATACATGCGTGCCACAAAATCGAGGTTCTCGACGATGCTGAGGTCTTCGTAATAGCTGAATCTTTGCGTCATGTAACCAACCTGACGCTTGATCTGCTCGCTCTCGCGAATCACGTCGTACCCCAGGCAGGTCCCGCTTCCGGCATCCGCGCGCAGCAAGCCGCACAACATGCGAATGAAGGTTGTCTTGCCGCTGCCGTTCGGGCCGAGAAAGCCGCAAATCTCGCCCGCACGGACCCGCAGATCAATTTGGTCCACAGCCGTGAGTTGACCGAAGCGCTTCGTCATCCCGCGCACGTCAATGGTGACTTCAGGAATCATGGCTGGCGCCCAGCAAACTGCACTTCCACTGGCTGACCGGGATGCAGGCTTGTTGCCGCGTCCGGTTCGAAGCTGGCTTCAACGAGATAAACGAATTTCCGGCGGTTCTCCCGGCTGTAAATCATCGGCGGACTGTATTCGGCTTTGGGCGAAATGAAACTCACCTTGGCCGGCACGCTGCCGGAAACTCCATCCCGGAACACCTCCAGCGTGTCGCCCAGTTGCAGCGAACCGAGCTGCGGCTCCGACACAAACAGGCGCAGCTTGATGTTCTGCGGCGGCAGCAGCACCACGACCGGTCGGCCGGCGGCCACCCATTCGCCCTCGCGATACAACGTGTCAAACACCAGGGCGGATTGCGGTGCCCGCTGACTTTTCTGCGCCAGGTTCCACTCCGCCTTGGCGAGTGCGGCTTCCAGGGCGCGGGCATTGGCTTCGGCTGCCGCCACCTGATCCGTGCGCGCGCCGAGACGCGCGGTTGCCAGTTCCGCTTCGAGTTGCGCCACGCGCTGCCGGTTTTGATCCCGCGCCGAACGAGCGCGATCCACCGCCTGCTCGGTCGTTCCAGCCACGCCGCTCAGGAGGCTTTCTTCGCGTAACAGTTCTTTCTCTGAAAGTGCGAGCGCGACCTGAGCCTGCTTGAGACTCGCCGCGAGAGAATCCATTTCCGATGGACGTTTTCCCTTCTTCGCATCTTCCAGACTGGCCTGGGCCTGAGACAAACGGCGTTCTGCCTCATCGCGCGCCGCCTGCTCCGGCGCGCTATCGAGTGCGAACAAGGGCTCGCCAGCTTTCACTTGCGTCCCGCGCGCGACCGCCAGTTTCTCCAGCGCCCCGGCGTGAGGCGCAGCCACGTAAACGAACTCACCTTCGAGATAACCCTGAAGGCGATTGGGGGAGGGCGGCCCGCAGCCGGTGAACAGCCCGGCCATGGAGAACACCACCACATGACCAAGGAGTGTTCTGCGTAGCGCAGCACAACGAGTCGGCATCGTTCGATTGAAATGCTTCATGATTGGCTCCTTCCTTTCTCCGTGAGAATGCCTTGCAACACGACCGTGACGATAATGGGAAACGCGCTCTTGGGCGTCAGTTCCAGTTCCTCAAGCTTCTGCGGGTTGATGACCGCTTCAATCGCGCCCAGCAGAATTTCGATCACCACCTTCGGTGGGACGTCTTTCCGAATCAATCCCGCGCGTCGCCCCTCCTCAAAGAGCTTTCCAAAATGACGCTGAATGCGCTCCCGGCGAAGGGTCTGAATCCACGCGAATATCTCGGGCTCGCGTTGCATGTCACGCATGAAGGGCGGCTGCGGCTCTTTCAAGTGGCCCTGAAGACACTCCAGCAGTTGCTGCAACCGGTTCGGGAAGTTCGATCCATCTGCCGAGGCCAACCGCTCAAGGTCAGCTTCAACTTCTCCGAATTTGGCATGGATGACTTCCTTCAGCACCTCAGCCTTGCTGGCAAAATGTGCGTACAAAGTCTTCTTGCTGATGCCCAAACCTACCGCCAGGTCATCCATGCTTACGCCCCGGAATCCATGCATGAGGAAATGCTGTCGCGCGTGTTGAATTATCCGCGCCCGCACCGGATGCGCGTTCTCGTCGGAAGGGGTCGCCAAAGTTGTAGATTGCCGGGTCATATACGCGGGAAACTAGTCAGGTATATCCAGTTTCCTGTCAAGGCTGAGTTCTTGTCGCCACGCCGCTTACAATTCTCCCGCGGAATTATCGTCGCTCCGCCCCGGGGATTTTGTTAGTCGTTCACCGCACATCACGCCATGCCGCCTGAGACACCAGCCTCCACCATCTACGAGTCCAACCCGGTCCAACCCAGTCAAAGTGAGTCAAACCAAAACAAACCCGAACCAAAAGGAACCCGGACCCGCATCTGGGTAGAGTTTTGTGTTCCCTGATCGGAGCCGGTTTAATAACCTCGCGTCAGTGGTTAACCGACAAGCCTATGAGTATTTTTAATTTTCTTTGCCGGGCAGCCTCAATTGTACTTTTGTCGGCTGCGATTTCACTCGGTGAAATCCAAGTGGTTTCCGAGCGCAACGATAACGCGGAAGCCTCCGCGGCGTTCCAATTCAAGAATGTGCCTCGCCCGGCGCGCGGTGACGCCGCCGCCAACGCGCGATTCACCCTCGTGGACGGCGTGATTGATCCCAACAGCGGCGGTTTGGCCACGCTCAATGATGGCCGCCTGCCCACGGAAGACGATCAGCCGGCCCGAAACTTTTTCTTCAACGCCCGCACCGCCGGGGGCCGCGTGCATCTGGATTTGGGCAGCGTGATTGAGGTTAAACAGGTCAACACCTATTCATGGCACGGCAGCTTGCGCGGTCCGCAGGTGTATCAACTCTACGCCAGCGACGGCACGGCGGCGGATTTCAACGTCCGCCCGTCATCAGATACCGACCCGGCGCAGTGCGGCTGGCAGTTGATTGCGAAGGTGGATACGCGCCCCGCGAGCGGCGACAGCGGCGGTCAGTACGGCGTGAGCGTTTACGATTCCGCCGGCAGCCTCGGCAAGTTTCGGCATCTGCTGTTCGCCTGCGCACGCACCACGGCGGATGATCCCTTCGACAACACGTTTTACTCGGAGATTGACGTGGTGGACGCCAACGCACCGCCCATTGTGGAAACTGAACCTGCCTCGCCTGCCACACCGGTCACCAAAACGTTTGCGGCGGCAGACGGCAAATACCAAATCACCATGGACACCACCGTCGCGCCGGATTTGACCGAGTGGGCGAAAAAGGAACTCAAGCCCGTCGTGCAGGAGTGGTATCCAAAGATTGTCGAAATGCTGCCCAGCGAAGGCTTCACGGCGCCGGCGCGCGTCACGATCCTCTTCCGGGACAATATGGGTGGAACGCCGGCGTCGGCCAGCGGCAGTCGCATCAACTGCAACGTGGACTGGTTTCGGCGGAATCTGAAAGGCGAAGCCATCGGTTCAGTGGTGCATGAGATGGTGCATGTCGTACAGCAATATGGCCGTGTGCGGCGAGGTGACCCCAACGTGACCCGCGCGCCGGGCTGGTTGGTGGAAGGCATCCCGGATTACATCCGCTGGTTTCTGTATGAGCCGCAAACGCGCGGCGCGGAAATCACATCCCGCAACTTTGCCCGCGCCCGTTACGATGCCAGCTATCGCGTCACCGGCAACTTCCTGAGCTGGGCGGTCGAAAAGTACGACAAGGAACTTGTGGTGAAGTTGAATGCCGCTGCCCGCCAGGGCCGTTACCGCGAAGACCTGTGGAAGGATCACACCGGAAAAACTGTCGAGGAACTCGGCGATGAATGGCGCGAAGCTCATCGCACCCGCCTCGGTCTGCCCCCGGACACCCGCGAGTCAGAAGCCCCAGTCAACTGATCACGCCTTGCTCCTGAAGAGATGAAGTAGTTCGGGCCGAGCCGGATCAGCGTCCTTCTGCCTGTCGGCCAGGCGAGAATCCACACCGATTTGCGGAATCTCCAGAATCTGGCCTCCGCGCTTGTCTTTTCCGCCGGAGGCAGGTATTAGCGTCGCGTGACATCCATTAACGAAATGAAAGCTGCATTGCATCATGCCGAATCCTTGGACCGGAAAAGGTAATCCTTACACGCGCAAGGAAGTTGTTGATCGCCTGCGCGCCACCCTCAAGCAAGGCAACGCCATCATCGCCGCGGGTGCGGGCACGGGCATCAGTGCCAAATTTATCGAGCAAGGCGGCGCCGACCTGATCATCATCTACAACTCCGGCCGCTTTCGCATGATGGGCCATGGCTCGACCTGCGGTTTGATGGCCTATGGCGATGCCAATGCGATCGCGATGGAGATTGGCGAATACGAAGTGCTCCCCGTGGTGGAGGAAGTGCCCGTGATTTGCGGCGTGCATGCCACCGATCCGCGTCGTCGTATGTGGCACTGGCTGGGCAAGGTGAAGGAGATGGGTTTCAGCGGCGTGAACAATTTCCCCACGCACACCATCGTGGACGGCCACTTTCGCGGCGTGCTGGAGGAAACCGGCATGAGCGTAAAGAAGGAGTACGAGATGGTGGCGCTCGCGCGCCGGATGGATTTGTTCAGCATCGTTTACGTCGCCACGCCGGAGGAAGCCGTGGAGATGGCGAAGGCGGGTGCGGACGCAATCATCGCTCATGTTGGCACAACCGTCGGTGGTTCGATTGGCGTGAAGAAGGCGGTGGTGACTTGGGACTTCACGCTCAAACGAACCCAGGAAATCATCAACGCCGCGCGCCGGGTGCGGAAGGACATTTTCTTTCTCGGCCACGGCGGTCCAATCAACACACCGGCGGACGCGAACCGTGTTATGCAAAACACGGATGCCGTCGGTTTCGTGGGTGCGAGTTCGCTGGAACGCATGGGCGTCGAAGCTTCGCTGACCAATCTCACGAAAGAGTTCAAGAAACTGAAGGCGCCGGCGGCGAAGCGCGTAGGACAGGCGTCGCGCCTGTCTCCAAAACCATGAAGCCAACTTATTGGGTGAAAACGCAAGTGTGTCAGCCAGTATTTGCGCTGGTACTCAAACCTGAGTCAGAGACAGGCGCGACGCCTGTCCTACGAAAATGAACATCGAACAACGCCGTTTTGTGACCGCCGCCGAGAAGGTGGATTTTGTTTCTCCGTGGACACTGGAGGAATGGTTGTGCCGATCCGACGTCGTTCCCAACAAGGAACTGCTGATGGTGCGCGCCAACATGGAAGCCGGGCGGTCACACCCGTTTCATACGCATCCGACGCGCGAGGAAATCATCTACATCCTGTCCGGTCGCGCGGAGCAATGGATCGGCGAGCAACATCGCATTCTCGGTACGGGCGAAATGGTGTTGATTCCCAAAGGCGAGGTGCATGGCACTTACAATCCCTTTCGTGAGCGGCTCGTGTTCCTCGCCATCCTCGCGCCTGCCAATGCTCCTGAGCCGGGCATTGTGGATGTTTCGACTGAACAACCTTGGGTGTCACTCCGACAGAAACACGGATTGCCTGCTTGTGTTTGATCATGACCTGCAAATTTGCACAAAGTCAGCCGCCAATTCTAGACCCTGCCGCGAGATTGGGTGGTCACCCGATTTTTCTCATCCCCAATTTATTAATCCGCTCATGAAAAAACTACTTCCTTTTTTGTTGTCGGTCCTGTTTGTGGTCCCCGTCACACTTGACGCCGCCGAGCCGCTCCGCGTCTTCATCCGCGCCGGCGCGAAAACTCACGGACCCGGACAGCACGACCACCCTCGCTTCCTGCGCGAGTGGACCCAACTACTCAACGACCGTGGGCTGAAGGCTGAGGGCGCGATGGAATTCCCCGAAGCCGCGCAACTGGAAAAGACCGATGTGCTGATCATTCACGCGCCCGACGGCATGAAGATCGTTGGGGAAGACCGCGAGAACTTTGAGATGTTTCTCCAGCGCGGCGGTGGTGTGGTGGTGATTCACGCCGGCGTGGTCGGCGGCGATCAACACGACTGGATTAAAAAAGTCATCGGCGGCGCTTGGCGCTGGCCTTCACCGGAACTGGCCCGGGAGCGCGCCACGAAGTATCTCGAAGGCGAAGTCGGGCTGTGCTGGCTGGATACAGAGCACCCGATCAGCCGCGGCCTGTCAAACTTCGATTGGAAGGACGAAATCTATTACGACTTGGACCTCGCGCCGGACATCGGTGTGCTCGCATCCAGTTTTCACAACGTTCACATTATCGCGCCGCAAATCTGGACCTATGAGAAAATCCTTAGTGGCACGGGCGTCCCGCCCGTGCGAACCAACAACGAACCGCTGCCATCGGAAACAGAAACGCACGGGCGGGACGCCCGTGCCACTACTTATCGCGCGTTCGTCAGTTTGGCGGGGCACGAGTATGAGAACTTCAACACGCCGCAATACCGAACTGTGTTGCTGCGCGGCATCGCCTGGGCTGGCAAACGCGCCAATGCCGATGAGTTCTGCAGACCGGAGGAACTCGCCTCGCTCCGTTATCCGCCCGGCGGCCCGCGTCCGGCGCCGGCGGCGATGAAGACCTTCAATCTGCATCCCGAATTCAACATCTCGCTCGCCGCTGACGAAAACATCGCGGAGAAGATCATGTCGCTGGACTGGGATCCACAGGGCCGCCTGTGGGTCGTTGAGACGCCCGAGTATCCCGGAGGTCGCGACATTCATCGCAATGACAATCGCATTGCCCCGTGGCGCGAGCGTGAGCCGGATAAGTTTGCACCAGGGCGGAAGGAGGCACGCGAACCCCGTGACCGCGTTTCGATTCTCGAGGATACGAATGGCGACGGGGTTATGGATAAGAAGACCGTGTTTGCCGATGGCTTGGAATTGCCGACTTCGCTCGTGTTCTACAAGGACGGCGTGATCGTCACGCAAGCGCCGGATATTCTGTGGCTGCGCGACACAGACGGCGATGGCAAGGCAGACAAGCGGGAGGTTATATTCACCGGTTGGGGCACGCACGATACCCACGCCGTCATCAATAATCTCTGCTGGGGGCCGGATGGCTGGGTTTATGGCACGGTCGGTTACAGCTCCGGTGAGCCGCGTTCGGTGGATGGCTCAAAACGATTTGGCCGCATCACGGCGGGTTTGTTCCGCTTCCGTCCGGACGGCTCGGCGCTCGAACAAGTCGCCGCCGGTTCGTGCAACACCTGGGGTTGCGACGTGGCGCCGGACGGCGAATTATTCTTCAGCACCGCCACCTGCGGTGAACCCATCCTGCAACTTGTGTTGCCGGAAAAAATCATCAGCCGCGCGGGTGTGCCCGGCGTGCGGGCAGTCAAACCAATCATGGAAGAAAACAAGGTCTTTCCCGCCCGGCAGGAAACGCGTCAACCGTACCTGCAGATTGACTGGGTGGGCGCGTGGACGGCGGCTTCCGGTGGCACGATTTACAACGGCGGCGCGTGGCCTGCAAAGTGGCAGGGGCCGGCGTGGTCCTTCTTCCTGCACGAGCCGACGGTGTGGTTGATGCATCATGAATTCCTTCAACCGGACGGAGTTTACTACCAGGGTCGCCGCGAGGCGGGGCGGCAGCAAACGCATTTTCTGGCCAGCACGGATTACTGGTTCAAGCCGATCCACAGTCGCGTCGGACCGGATGGCGCGCTGTACCTCGTGGATTTCTACAACCAGATCGCCGTTCACAACGACACCCGCGGACCGCCGCACGGCGCGCGCAACGCCGCAACGCGCCCCGACCGCGACCATCATTTCACGCGGCTCTATCGCATCCAGCACAAGGAGGCGCAGACCTTGCCGGCGTTTGAGTTGAATCCCAAAGCTCCCGCGCGTTTGGTCGAGATGCTCGATCATCCCAACGGGTGGGTGCGCGGCACGGCGAATCGGCTATTGAGCGAGGGCGCGGGCCGTTCCGCACCCGAGGCGCTGGAGCGGAAGTTCCACGAAGCCCGCACGACTTATGGCCGGATGCACGCGCTATGGGTGCTCCACAACCTGGAGTGGCTTGATCCCGACATGTTGCTCACAGCCGCGCAGAATCGTGACGCGGTCATCCGCAAGACCGCTATGCGCATCGCGGCGGAGATGGATAACACGGGCAATGAACCGCCGCCGGAACTTGTGCGCGCCCTGCTTGCCGACCCGGATCAGCGGGTGCGCCTCTGGGCGCTTGTCGCCGGGACGACCGTGCCGCCCACCAGCGATCTGGCGGAGGCGATTGTCGAAGCGTGGCCCTCGTTTCAGAATCCTCACCTGGAGACGGCCGCGTTGGCGATCACCGCCAAAGACCCGTTGTTGTTCCTGCATGCGGCTTTCGCGGTCAAGGAACCGCCAGCGGTTGCGGGCATGATTTCGCAACTCGCCCGTCAGATTGCGCAACAGAACAATCCGGAATCCGCTCGTGCCTTGGTGGTGGCGCTTGCCAGCAAGCCTGCCGTCACCGATGCGTTGAAGACCGCTGCGCTTCAGTCGCTGGCGGCAAACCTGCGCCCCGGGTTCGTTCCGCCGGCCAACACCGCGCTCGGCAATGCGTTCCAGCGTTTACTGGCTTCCGAGCGCACGGCGGGAGCTGTGCTGCCATTGTTGGCCCGCTGGAATTATGCGGAACAAGTGGGTGATGCCGCGCGTCAAGCGGTGGGCAAGTCGGCAGCACGCCTGGCGGATATTTCCTTGTCCGATGCCGAACGCGGCCAGATTGCCGTGAACCTGCTCGGGGTCCGCGCCCTGGATGCCAGCATCGTTCCTTCCGTGGCCGCACTGGTGGGCAGCGACGCCAGTGAGCGGCTCCAACTCCGAGTGATTGAGGCTCTTGGCAACACGGGCGAACCCGCCGCCGGAGAATTCCTGCTGGCCGGGCTGCCCAAGCTGAACCTCGAACTCCGCGAAGCCGCCTTCGGCCAATTGCTCAAACGCACCGATTGGTCCGACGCCGTCGTCCGGGCGCTGGCCGAGCGGCAACTCGATTCCGCCGTGCTTGGACTCGCCAATTTGCACCGCTTGCGCACGCATCCGGACGCTGCCGTTGCCCGCCGCGCCACCGACGTCATCACTGAACTGAAAGGGCCCGAACAGAAGGAGAAGGACACGCTTATTGCGAAGTTGCGGCCTGAAGTGATTAAACCCGGCAATGCTGCCAACGGAGCCATCCTCTACACGCAAAACTGCGCGCCGTGCCACAAGTTCAAAGACGAGGGCGCGGATTTTGGCCCGAATCTCACCGGCATGGGAGCGCACGGTCCCGAAGACTTGTTGATTCACATTCTGGATCCCAACCGCGTACTCGAACCCAACTACGCCGCGGTGAGCATCGAGACGAAGGATGAATTGAGTTACGACGGCATTGTGCTGCGCGAGAACAACGCGGTGGTTGTCCTGCGCAATCAAACCGCCGAGACGGAGATTCGCAAGGACAACATTGCGGCGCGGCGCAATACCGGTCGCTCCCTGATGCCCGATGGCTTTGAACAACTGGGCGTTGAGGGCTTGCGCGATCTGTTGACCTATCTCTGCGCGGATGAGCAGCGCTTCCGCATTCTGGACCTCACCGACGCATTCACCGCGAACACGTCGCGGGGCATTTACATGACGGTGGAATCGCGCGACGAATCCTTGCGATTCAAGAAATGGGGCACGATCAAACAGCGCGATGTGCCGTTCGACATCATCAATCCGCAACGCACGCCCACGGGCAACAACGTCATCGTTTTGCAGGGCGGCTCCGGCATGGCGCGGAATTATCCACGTCAGGTCGAGGTAAAGGTGGGCCTTGCGGCAAGCAAGCTGCATGTCCTCGGCGGCGTGGCAGGTTGGGGGCATCCGCTCGGGCGCGCAAATGAACCGGTAGCGAGAATCATCGTGCATTATGCCGGCGAGGAAACGGAGGAGATCATCCTCCGTAACGGCGTTGAGTTTGCAGACTATATCGGGCGTTTCGACGTGCCGGGTTCGGAAGCCTTGGCCAATCTTGATGATTTGCTCCAGCAAGGCCGGCAGCTTCGTTATTTCAGCAAGCCGTTCACCAAGCGCGGCGTCATTGAAAAATTGACGCTGGCCAGTTACGCCAATGAAGTCGCGCCAACGTTTGTGGGTCTGACGGTGGAAATCGGCGAAGGCACGCCCGCTACAGCTTCGGCGCAATCCACGCCTGCCGCTCCCGTTGGCCCGTCGTTCCAATGGGCCACAGGACTGAAAGTGCTCATCATTGGTGGCGGCGACGCGCATGACTACAACCGCTGGTTCAATCAAGCCGACGTAAAGACGCTGAACGAAACCGGAGGCATCAGCGCGAATTACACGGACATCACCGGCGGCTTGGCTGACGTCATCGCTGCCGTGGACGTG
Source organism: Verrucomicrobiota bacterium (assembly GCA_014860005.1). The sequence goes on from JACZKP010000173.1 coordinate 12,122, forward strand.
CTGATCGTCAGCAACAACAAACGGTTCACCGATGAAGCCTCCAAGCAGGCCATCATGCGGCACATTGAGAATGGCAAAGGCTTCATCGGGTTGCATCCCGGGCTGTGGTATAACTGGCGTGATTGGCCGGAATACAATCGCGTGCTGGTCGGTGGCGGCTCGCGCGGTCACGACCGTTTGGGTGAGTTTGAAGTCGTTGTAACTGAACCAACGCATGTGCTGATGCACGGCGTGCCCGCGAAGTTCAAGATCAAGGATGAGTTGTATTGGTTCGAACCCGATCCACAGGGCACACCGATCAAAGTGCTCGCCACCGCACATTCCGCGCAGAAGAACCAACCGTATCCGCAGGTCTTCACTGTTGAGCACGCTAAGGCCCGCGTCGTCGGCCTCACTTTGGGACATGATGGCGATGCACACCATCACCCGGCTTACATCCAACTGCTGCGGAATGCGGTGTTGTGGGCGGCGGCCAAGAACTGAAGGCGGTTCGCCGTCAGCATGTGAAAGCGAAAACCTTCGATTTCATGCCGAATGAAGCGTTGATCGTGAAGCTTTGGAGTGCGGTGACCTGTCACCGCTGTGGCTGCTTTGACGACTTGTCGTCAAGGTCGGGCCGCGTTCAGCGGGCTGCGGATGAACTTGGACGCGGCCTGCAAGTTCGACGGCGACAAGTCGCCTGCGCAAAGCGCGGCCAAGTCCGCGCACTCCAAAGGCTGCGGCGTTGTCTTGTATCAACTAGTACGGAACCTTTGCACACTGATCGGCAGCGCTGAAGCTTCCCATGCCCACCATCGCAATCCTCGGTACAATGGACACGAAAGGTGTTGAACACGCCTTTGTGGCCGAGCTGATCCGTCAGCGTGGCCACAATGTTTTGGTCATTGATGTGGGAAGCCTAAGCGAGCCGCAACTCAAGCCTGACATCACCCGTGCCGAAGTTGCCGCCGCCGCCGGGGTTGACATGTTGGCACTCATGGCGAAGCAAGACCGCGGTGAAGCCGTCACCGCCATGTCGCGCGGCGCACCCATCGTTCTGGCCAAGCTCGCCGAGGATAAGCGTATTGATGGCGTAATCTCGCTCGGTGGCGGTGGCGGTACGGCCATCGCCACGGCGGCGATGCGCGCGTTGCCCATTGGTTTTCCGAAGCTCATGGTTTCCACGCTCGCCAGCGGCAACACCGCTCCGTATGTCGGCGTGAAGGACATCGTCATGTTCCCAAGCGTGGTGGACGTGGCGGGTTTGAATCGCATTTCAAGGCAACTTCTGGCCCGCGCTGCCGGGGCCATCTGCGGCATGGTCGAGATGACACCGCCGGTCGTGGCGGACAAGCCCATTATTGTGGCCAGCCAGTTTGGGAATACGACGCTTTGCATCGAACACGCGCGCAGAATTCTGGAGGCGGCCGGTTACGAAGTCATCGTCTTCGCCGCGACCGGCACGGGCGGCCGCACGATGGAATCGCTGATTGAAACCGGACTGGTTGCTGGTGTGCTCGACGTGACGACAACCGAATGGGCGGACGAACTGGTGGGCGGGGTATTGAGTGCCGGCTTGACGCGCCTCGAGGCAGCCGCGCGTCATGGCGTGCCAGCCGTGGTCTCCACGGGCTGCCTCGACATGGTAAATTTCGGCCCGCCGGAAACCGTGCCCGCGAAATTCGCCGGACGCAAATTTTACCAACACAACCCGCAAGTGACGTTGATGCGCACGACATCGGATGAATGTGCGAAGCTCGGTCGCATTCTCGCGGATAAACTGAATCTCTCCACCGGTCCGGTGAGCGTGCTGCTGCCTTTGCGGGGCGGCAGTATGATCAGCGCCCCGGGCGGCCCGTTCCATGATGCGGCCGCGGATGCGGCGTTGTATTCTTCCCTCAAGTCGGCGTTGCGGAGGGACATCTCGGTGGTGGAACTGGATTGTGCCGTCAACGAACCGGAATTTGCTGAAGCATCTGCGCGAACCCTTCGGCGCGAGATTGAGGCGATAGGATCTGGAGCTAGGCTGAAAAGCCGGTAACTCGCATTTTGCTGAAGCAGCAGCCGGGATAGCCGTGCGTGGACCTGGATTCTTTGGCGTCTGTCGTTGATCGCTATTTTATCAGCGCTTCTTTGATTGTGGCGTTTGGTAAACAGACAAACTTCTTGCCATCAGCTTTTGCTTTGGTAGCATCATCAAGATGACAGCAGTGAGCTAGCTGATGTCGCCTTAGTCGGCAGGATCTGATCAAACAAACAGATAACAAAAAGGGTTCCAATGAAACTTCTCCAAATTCTCACCCCTCGGCGCGTTGCGTTTCTGACGCTGGCCGCCGTTGGGGTTCTCGGCGTCCCCGAAGCAAGCGCGGTATCTTATCACGAGACTGTTCTGGCGGATGGGCCAGTCGTGTATTACCGGTTAGAGGACCCCGCTGGTTCTCAGATGATTACCAACGCCGTCAACCCGGCTACTCATCTGGCGTATGTCACCCAGGATGATTACTTTGCCTGGCCGAAATTCGAACAGCCGGGTGTCGGCAGCAACTCCGTGAGTTTTCATCTCTATACTCCCGAAGGTGGAACGCTGCAAAGGTCGCGCATCGAACTCCCCTTTGAGCCGGAACTGAACCAGGCCGGACCGTTCACGGCGGAGTGTTGGGTGCGACCGACCAGTTGGGGCAGCGACTATCGTTGTCCCTTGGGCAACTTCGGCGGGTGGGGCGCATCGCCAACTCCGGGGTGGCACTTCTACCAAACGCCGGGCGAAGGAGCGACGTCTTCCTGGGTTTGGGTGCAGAAAGGGGGCAACATCTGGCTGGGTGGAACTCCAGTGACCAAGAACAAATGGGATCACTTGGTTGCCACCTATGACGGCACGACAGTTAACTTCTACGTCAATGGCGTGCTGAGGGGATCAACCACCGACACCTCTCCAGCACCGAACACCTTCCAACCCCTCACCATTGGTTGGAACCCCGCAGGAGGATGGGTCTTTGACGGAAACGTTGATGAAGTCGCCATCTACACCAAAGCTTTGACTGCGGAGCAGATCACGCTGCACTACGAGGTGGGGCTTACTAACTTCTACAGCGGTCCCCTGCCAGCGTATGTGGTTGCGGATCCCGTACCGGCCACCGCGTATGCCGGGCGGACGGCGACTTTCGTGGTCAGCGCGGACGGCACCGAGCCGCTTTCCTACCAGTGGTACAAAGGCGACACCGCGGTTGAAGGCGCCACTGGTGACACATTGGCGTTCACCTCTGCCTACGCCGACAACGGCGCGACCTACAAGGTTGTTGTGACCAATCTTTACGGTTCGGCCACGAGCGCCCCGGTAGCTCTCACCGTAATGACAGATCTGACGCTCGTCTCGAGTCCGGTCTCCATCACACGCACTGTCGGCAGCAAAGCCGCCTTCCTGGCTGCTTCCGGCGGTGCCCTGCCAGTGACCTATCAGTGGTATAAAGGGACAACGGCAATTCCGGGTGGAACCAACCAAACCTTGTGGCTGTCTAATCTTCAACTCACAGAGGACAATTCCACGTATTATGCGCATATCACCAATCCCTGGTCGGCCACAAACAGCGAGACGGCTACACTCAACGTCACGCCAAGGGCGGTGGATGTCCCGATCACTGGATATGCGAAAGTCGTCATGGCTGATGACCCCGTTGCGTTCTGGCGCTTGGATGAAGCGGAAGGGAGTTTCACCGCCGTGGACGCTGCGGGCAGCTTCGACGGTACTTATACCCCAGGAAATGGTGCTGTCACCTACGCGACCACCACTGGCATTCCGATGGAAAGCAACCCAGCCGTCGGGGTCACCGGCGGAGCGCGTGTATCTATCCCATGGGCGCTGGAGTTGAGTCCTCGTGGCCCGTTCACAACTGAAGCTTGGTTCAAGCCGGCGACCCTGGCCGCGGATTCCCTGGACTATCGCACCGTGTTTTCGTCCTTGGGAGCTGGTCCCGGCGGCAGCGGACCCAACGGATGGTTGCTCTATCAACAGCCCAACAATACGTTTGCCTGGGTGCTGTTCAACCAGGGCTGGTTAAGCTCCTTCATGGGCGATCCCATCAGCGTCATTCAGGCCAATACCTGGTATCACATGGCTTTGACCTACGACGGCTCACTCTTCCGCATCTACGTCAACGGCCAACTCACCGCCACTCAGGCCTATGCCGCGTTCATTCCCAATCAGGACGGCGCCATCAATCTGGGCTGGCGCAGCGACAACGGCTGGAACCCGTTCGATGGCACGCTCGATGATGTCGCCATTTACAACAAGGCGCTCACCCTCGAGCAGGTCCAGGCCCACTACATGGCGACCGTTCGGTTGGCCCTCAGCCGGTCTGGCAACGACCTCATTCTTTCCTGGCCGTTCGGTACGTTGCAGCAAGCCGACAGCGTAACGGGTACCTACACGGACATGCCGGCGGCAACCTCACCGCATACGATCACCATTGGCACATTGCCGAAGTTCTATCGCGTCAAAGTGCAATAGCCGGTAGGCTTGGATTGAATTCGCGGGCCGGGGGCAAACCCCGGCCCTTTCTGTTTCTCAGACGCCCACCTCACGAACCGGCCGGTGCCAAAATTATTCTGAATCCCAGGTCAGAAGCACGCACGCCAGGCGCATAGCCAATCCGCCAACTTGACCGGCAATGAACCCACGGATATGACCAGGCGCCACCGCGAATGGCGTGGTAAGGGCCGTTCGTCGCGCCCCGGAAATCAGTCACGGGCTGAGTGGGCGTTGCTCCGATCCAATCCCAGCACCATTCAAAGACATTGCCGTGCATATCATTTAGTCCCCAGGCGTTTGATTGTCGTTGCCCAACTGGATGCGTGCTTGATGTGCTGTTGCCGCCAAACCAGGCGTAGTTTCCCAGCAGCGAGGAGTCATTTCCGAAGCTGAACCAATTGGTTGTGCCTGCACGGGTGGCATACTCCCACTCGGCTTCCGAAGGCAACCGATACACGTAATTCTCAGGCAATCTTCCCGCCTGTCGCTCCTGCTGCGTAAGCTTCGCGCAGAATTCCATGGCCTCGTGCCAGGTAACATTTTCCACCGGACGGGCGAGGTTGCCGGTAAAACTACTCGGGTTGTTGCACATCACATTCTGAAACTCCGACTGCGTGACTTCATATCGGCCCATCCAAAAGCCATGCGTCAAGGTGACCTCAAACGGCGAAAGTTCATCCGGGGTGATGTTGGGATCATCGGACGGAGTTCCCATTCTAAAGTGGCCAGGCTGTATCCAGACCATGTCGTCGGGTGGTCTGAGGGCGGGCAGCCGTTGAATTCTGTAGAAACGTTCGGTTCGTTGTGCCGCCAGTTCCTCGACAATAGAGAATTGGAAACCGTTGGTGACAATCCCAGTGTTCAGCAGCATCCATGCTCCCTCCGCGAGGTTGGTTGTGAACTGTGCCTGGAATTGATCTCCCGGCGCCCCCGGCCAATGAATCGCAAGGTGTCCTGCGGATAATCTGGCGGAAATTGTCGGCGGTCCCAAGGGAGCATAATCCTGATCCACGAACGTTGCTTTGTAATCGGTGAAAAACTGCTGCATTTGCTGCCTGCGGTCCTGGCTCCAGTTGCTGAGAAAAGCCACGGGGTTCATGTAATGCACGAAGTCGAAAGTCACAAAACGCTGCACAAACGGCGCGGTGGCATCCAACTGCTTCCGGAGGCGGGCAACGTTACCGGGCAGGTACGCGGTGCCTTCGATCTTGAAACTCTCCAGATTCGCCCAGAACTGCACACCCGTTGCGTCGCAGGCGCGTTGCAGAGCCTGGGCGTATGGGGACACTTGCTGGACAACATTGCTTTCCCACTGCTGTGCCCCGACGCTGTCCTGCAACATCACAATGCCGATGCCAGACTGATCCAGGAGTTCCGTGTATATCCGTTCGACGTCGCAGGGCGGCGGTCGTGTGCTGCTGATGAACGGTGAAATGGCCAGCGGCGCATCCCCCGATAAAAGTTGGCAGGCTTCGTGGACGCCTTGAAAAAAGGAGCGCAACCGGTTCACTTCGGCGGGTGAGTAAGCTGCGGTCCAAGGCTCGTAGGGGAGATACCAGCCGGCAAAGGATCGGTGGCGATTTCCGCTGAGGTAGCGTTCCCACGCCTGTTGAGCTACGCCTGCCATTCGGGTCTGCGTCTCCGCAAGGAAGTCGCTCCCCGTCATGTCGTGATTCCAGTTGGGCAAATAGAGACCGAGGAGAACTTTGAAGTCGTTCGTGTCGGCCCAGTCCAGGATGATTTCGGTGGCATCCGGCTGGCCGCTCGGCTTGATGAAGGAATGCAGGCTGCCATCCTGATTTTCGCGGACCAACATCTGGATCACAACGGTATCCATGCGGAGTTCCTTCATTCGCGCCAATACCGCGCCCCATGTCTCCGGCGACCACCCTTGCATTTCATCGTGGTACTGCACGAAACTTCCATTCAACCGCACCACCGACGCAGCCGTTTTCAAGCTATGCAGGAGACAGCAGGCCAGCACCGCCCAAAACAGGCATCCAGCAGATGTAAGGAACTTGCTCATGCGATTCGTCGGCGTTTGGTTCAACCGAACCACCGCACGTGTAGCACAACGCATCCGTTCAGACCAGATATCCCGGCGCATGATCCGCACTAAATCGAGATTGCAATTGTCACCCAGGAACTCAACCCTTGCGCAGGGTGTAAGAGTGAAGCTGTTTTATCCTCAAGATTCCGATGGGATGGGTTTCGGTATGCTCCGGCGCACTGTCCTTGCGACGGTGGCCATCGCCTGGACGGTCATGATTCTCCATTCCACCACGTTTTCTGGCCTCAGTGCGCCACTGATCCTTGACGACTTTGCGTACACCAATACGGCGGCTGCCCGCCAGGCGTGGGTGGGCGAAAGCGCGCCGCCGGTGGCGATGTCCACCACGGGCGACTGGGGAACGGAAACCGTCATGACGCTGCCGTGCGACTTTGCCGTGCGAAACGTGCGTTGCTATTGGGACCGGACGGTGTCGCTGAACCTGGCGACATTCACCGACTTTGCACTGGAAGTGTATGCGCCCGATCCCGGAGCGATCTCCTATTTTTCCCTCTACTTTCGTTCGGGTGCCGGGTGGTATAGCGCCTCTGCCTCAATCAGCCAACCCGGCTGGCAGACACTTCGTTTCTCCAAAGGTGATTTTGTTTCCGAGGGAACGCCTGCGGGCTGGACCCAGATCAGCGGCATTCGTCTTTCCCCCTGGAAAGGCGCGGCGCGCAATACGTATCTGGCGGCGCGTGAATTGCGCGCGTTCACGCCGCCGGTGCTGCTGGTGCGCGATGACCAGAGCAGTAATCCCAACATTGTGCAGGAGACGATTGATCGGCATCTGGACTGGTTCGAGCGCTACCAGATTCAGTGTGGCGTGGTTTCGCGGGCGGAGGTCGAGTCGGGTCTGCTGGCGCAAGGTCGGTTGGCCATCCTGCCGTACAACGAGAACATCTCCTCCACCGAGTGGACGGCTTTGGAGAATTTCGTTGCCGATGGGGGCAAACTGCTCGTCTATTATCTGCTGCCCGCACGGATGGAACCGTTGCTGGGCGTGCGCCGAACCGGCTGGGCGCAGGGAGATTTTGCTGCGTGGCGTTTTGCCGATCCCTCCATTCCCGCTTTACCTGTGCGAGTACAACAGGCGTCCTGGAACATCACTTATGCCGTGCCGAACGGCAGTCTCAATTCCCGTGTCAGCGCCATCTGGGAGAACAGCCAGGGCACATCCACCGGTCGCGCCGCGTGGTTGAGCAGCGACAACGGATACTTCATGTCCCACGTGTTGCTGGGCGATGATGCGGACCAGAAGTCCTATGCACTGCTGTGTCTGGTCGGCCATTTCCTGCCTGAGGTTTGGCCTGCCGCCGCCACGGGCGCCATCGAAGGAATCGGGCGTCTGGGGCCTTATCACGGTTATACCGAGGCGGTGGCCGGTATCCGACGTGATGCCACGGCCAGCCTGCGCGCGCCGTTTGTGGAGGATGAACTTGCCGCAGCCGTTGCTGAGCGTGAGCGCGCGGTCAATGCCCTTGCGGTGACGAATTATTCTCAGGCCATCGGGGCGGCACACGCTGCTCAAAGCCGATTGAAGCAGGCATACTTCCTGAGCCTGAAACCCGTTACGCCGGAGTTCCGCGCAATCTGGGAACACCATGCCACCGGCCCTTATCCCGGCAATTGGGCAGCGGCGATGGATGTCCTGGCGACCAACGGGTTCACGGCCGTTTTCCCCAACATGCTCTGGGGCGGGTTGGCGCACTATGACAGCGCTGTGCTGCCGCACTCAATCGAGTTCGCCACTTACGGTGACCAGATCGCGGCTTGCGTCAATGCCGCTCACACGCGCGGGGTGCAGGTTCATGTATGGAAGGTTAATTACAACCTGAGCGGCGCGCCGCAATCGTTCATTGACGGTTTGCGCGCTGCCGACCGGACTCAGGTTTCGCGAACTGGCCAGCCGATGGACTGGCTTTGTCCGTCGCATCCCGACAACTTTGCACTCGAAACCGATTCCATGCTCGAAGTGGTGCGAAACTATGACGTGGATGGCATTCACTTCGATTACATCCGCTATCCCAACAGCGACCATTGCTATTGCTCCGGCTGTCGCGACCGCTTTCAAACCCAAACTGGGCAGACGGTGGCCAACTGGCCCGCTGATGTTCTGGGTGCCGGAACGCTTCGCAATGCGTTCCTGAATTGGCGACGCGATCAGATTACGCGATTGGTCTCCGCCGTTTACGCGGGAGTCAAGGCGCTCAAACCCACGGTGCAGGTTTCCGCAGCCGTGTTTCCCGATGCCAGTAGTGCCTTTGATGGGGAAGGGCAGGACTGGCGCAGGTGGATTGCCGACGGCATCGTGGATTTTCTTTGCCCGATGGATTACAGCACCGACCTCAATCGGTTCACCAATCTCGTGGCTCAACAACTTTCCTACGCCGACGGGCGCGTTCCGATCTATCCGGGCATCGGCGCGTTCATCCTTGAACCCGACGGGTTCCTCGCGCAACTCCAGGCGACACGTGCTGCCGCCACGGGCGGGTTCATCGTCTTCGAACTCAGTCCCACAGCCGTGACGAGCCTTCTGCCTGCGGTCCGGGCCGGGGCCACCGCGCCTGATGAACCGGACACAGACATGGATTTACTCCCCGACAGTTGGGAATTGCGCTGGTTTGAGGATCTCGTCACTGCGGGCCTGAACACGGACTTTGATCGTGACGGATTGACCGACTTCGAGGAATACGTGATTGGCAGCGATCCCATTCAACCCAATCCCGGACTGGCGCTGCACGCCCGGCTGTCAGGCGATTTAGTGGAACTCTCGTTTCCGGGGCAGGCGATAACGGGTGCGGGCTATCAAAATGCGGAGCGCTATTACCGGCTTGAAGGCACTGCGAATCTCGCAGGAGCGGGACCTTGGCAGCCCGTCCCGGGTTCGGCCAGTCGCACCGTCGCAGCCGGTACTGAAACACTGAGCTTCTCCGTCTCCCCGGTTCTGGACAAAACCGCCTTCTATCGGGTGCGCGTCTGGCTTCAACAGAAACAGTAGCGGAGAGTCACGCCCGCCAGTGGGCGCTATATGCGTCGCTGATCGAATCTTCCGCCCGTGACCCATCCTCGTTCAATGATTGGGCCACTTCGGTATGGCTGAAGCGCGTCGCACCCACCGCGTCAGGCCCGGTGATCAGACTGCCGAGGGGATCGTGCGTGGCCCTGCGTACCTCCGTGACGAAGCATGACTTTTTGCTTGTAGCGCGTTCGTCGTTATCCCTAAGTTCCTGACGGAATCTGGAATGAAATGGGCGCGGTGAAGAGCCGTTTCGCGCCTGTAGTTCATGCGCCAATCGGCATTGGCGACGATGCAAATAACAGCGCGTTATCTTATCAACCAACTGCGAGTACTGCCAGGCGCTAAGGACGAAATTGACCGGTTGACTCCGACGGAGGAGATACGGCCGATATCAGTCTCACCGTTTGCGCGGGATCGCGTGCGCTGTTACGGCTTTCTCGAATGGCCAGCTCGGACAAACCAAATTTAGGCGAGGGAGGACGCGATCCCGCACGGGGCATCCCCGATGGCCCGCCGAACATTCCTGATCACGAGACGGTTCGTCTCATTGGCCGGGGCAGTTACGGCGAAGTGTGGCTGGCGCGCAGCGCGATGGGCACGTGGCGCGCCGTCAAGGTTGTCCATCGGGATCGTTTCGACGAAGCCGGCCCCTATGAGCGCGAGTTTGTCGGCTTGCAAAAGTACGAACCCATTTCGCGATCGCACGAAGGTCTGGTGGATGTGCTGCAAATTGGACGCAACGAGGCTGAAGGTTGGTTCTATTGCATCATGGAACTGGCGGATGACGCCAACGCAAGGCCGGATGAAGCCATTGAACCGACCGGCGCACCGGTTGAGCAACATTCCCCGCCGGCAAATCTTCAGCCGAAAGCAACCTGGAAACCTGTCCAGCAATGTGACCCCGCCACTTATATCCCGCGGACTCTCAATTTGGATTTGCTTCGGCGGGGGCGGTTGTCCCTCGAGGAATGCGTTACGCTGGGGTTGAAGCTGAACCTGGCGCTCGGGCACCTCCACCGCCATGGATTGATTCACCGGGACATCAAGCCGCCGAACATCATTTTCGTAAACGGCGTGCCCAAGCTGGCGGACATCGGATTGGTCACCGAGTCGAGCGGGGCGTATTCCTACGTGGGCACGGAAGGCTACGTTGCGCCCGAGGGGCCAAATTCGCCGCAGGCGGATTTGTATGGGTTGGGCAAGGTGCTTTTTGAGGCGAGCACGGGCAAAGACCGGCACGAATTTTTCCAAATGCTTAACGGGGCGGGGACACCCCCGCACGCTGAGGAGTTGGCGGAGTTAGGGGCCGTCCTCTTGCGCGCGTGCGCCACGGATCGAAATGCGCGCTATCAATCCGCCGAGGAGATGAATGCGGATCTCGCGTTGATCCACAGCGGCAAATCGGTGCGGCAAAAACACGCCATCGAGCGGCGGTTGAAGGTTGCCACGCGCGTGGCGGTGGCGGCGGTGGCCCTCGTGGTGCTGGGCATCTTTCCCTATTTCCTCGCGATCAAAGAGGCTCGATCCGCCAGAAATGCCAGCCGGCAAGCTCAGGCCAGTGAAAGCGAGGCCGAGGCCGCCAAAGCCAGCGAAGTCAGGGCGCGCGCCATCGCGGAGCAACGTCTCTACGATTCGCTGCTGCGTGAAGCCCGGGCTACCGGATTGGCCCGGCGCGTGGGCTATCGTGAGCAGGTCTTCTCTCTGATTCAACAGGCCAAGGCGCTGGACGTGCCCCAAAAAGACCTGGCCGAGTTGCGTCGCGAGGCGGCAGCTTGTCTGGGCGACTTCGTCGGATTAACCCCGGCGGAGTTTACGGATTTTCCGGAGAATGGCATGATTCGCCGTGCGCTGCTGGATTCGGCGGGCCAGTCGGTCCTGTTTCTTTTGAGAGATGAAACCGTGCTGCTGTGCCAACTGCCGTCTGGAACTGAAATTGCCCGCTTTCAATTGTCGCGAGACTTCTCAACCCGAAACTTTTGTTTCAACCACTCGGGCGATCAACTGGTGTTTGTACGCCTGCCACTGCGGGGGCCGTTGGGAACGAGTCTGGAGGCTCGCATTGCTGGAGCGCGGGTTAACGTCTGGGCCCGCGGAGCAGATAATCAGTGGCGGGAAATCGAAGACACTCCCTTGCCCGGAGGGCTCGATAGCCTGAGTTCCACCCGCGGCGTATTTGTCACCGCTTTCAGTCACGAACCTCGCGCAGGCCGGCTCATTGATGTGAATACCAAGACGGTCGTGCAGTGGTTTGAGTACCCAAACGACCTGATTCCTGAGATCGCGCTCAGCCCCGACGGCCATTTGCTGGTGGCCGAAACGACCGAGCCAGGAGATGGGGTCAATTCCGTGCTGCACGTTTGGGACTTGCGAACCGGACAACGGTTGGCGGTTCTGGCACCGCAACTTGGGGTGCTGGCAAATCTCGTTTTCAGTCCGGATGGAAATCAACTCGTGTGTGCCTCGAGATTCAGCGGCATCATCTACCAAGTCCAAGGATTCCAACGTTTCCGCGAATTCAGGGCTTATTCCCAATTGCCGATGGCCTTCGCGCCCGGCAGCCGGCTGGCGGCGGTGACGATTCCGCAGGAAAATCGCATCCGGCTTTGGGACTGGGAACGCAACGAGGAGTATGCGGTGCTGGATGAGCCAAGTCCTGCCAGCGAGATTGCTTTTACTCCGGACGGAAAATTTCTGCTGACGACTTCACTCCAGCATGCCCGACTTTTCCACTTGGACCTGCGATCCGAGAAGCTGAGTCTGCCGCCTCACCTCGGCAACATGCCGGGTGTTGCCTTTAGCCCGGACGGCCTTCGTATTGCTTCTGTCGGCAGGCGTCCAACCGTGCGAGTCTGCGACGCCGAGTCGGGTCGCGAGCTTTGGAAGTCCGACACCCCAGCTACGCAGGGTCATGGTGCGACCTTCAGTCCGGATGGCCGATGGCTGGCAACCGGAGATGCCGATACCAAGCAGGTGATCATCTGGAACGCGCACACCGGGGAACATCTGACGAGTCTGGCCACCCGGGCTGGGGGACGCCTCTGGTCGGTGCAGTTCAGTCCCAATGGCCGCTATCTGGCCACGGCTTCGGGGATAGATCAGGGTGGCGCCGGCATCGAACTGTGGGCGATTGAAAGCGCTGAAGCAGGCGGACGCGCAGAAAGTTTCAGGGCTACGCTCCTGAAATCAAAGGGAAACTCCGCCTGGAGCCTCGGCTTCCTGCCAGACAGTCACTCGCTGGCATTTGTTGATCGCGATTTGGCGGGCGTTTATGTGTGGCCACTTGATGAGCCGGTTGCTCCCCGCCTCCTTGCCACGCAGCTCATTAATCGCATAGGTAATGTCCAAAGCCTCGGTTTCACCCCGGACAGCCGCCGGCTGCTGATGGTTGATCGCACGCGGGCGATCGTCACTGTGGATGTGGCGACGGGCGATTCGGTCTTCTCATTCCCGACCGTTGATCCGAAGCGTACGCCTGTGTGGACAGAATCCGCCGGCATCTGCCTCAGCCCGGATGGGAGCAAACTGGCAATGATCTCGGCTTCAGGCCGCGGCGTGGATATCTGGGGTCCGGACACGGGCCGGCTGTTATATTCCTTGCCTGAACAGAACGACCCCGTTTACTGGCTGGCATGGAGTCCCGACAGCCAGCGGCTCGCCCTTTCCCACTCCAGCGGTGACATCGCCATCTGGGATCTCCGGGAGATTGAGAAAGTCATGGCCAGACTCGAACTCAATCCATGAAAGGCTTGTGAGCCGTGACGCGGAATTCCTGGCAATGTTGAAATTGAACGCCGTGCTGCGCTCCGTGAGTGCGATTCGCGTCAGCACATGGAAAGCTTGCGGCTGAGGCATGGCAGGCTGTAAGAAGAACTCGTGAATGGTGAAAAACAATTCCGCCTGGGGGTGCTTGGCTCCGGCAAGGGTTCCAACTTCGTGGCCATTGCCGAGGCCATCGCGGAGGGCCAGGTCCCGGCGGGAGTGGCCATCGTGTTGAGCGACGTGGAGGACGCCGGCATTTTGGCGCAAGCTCGCGCGCGGCAGCTTCCGGCGCGGTACATTGCTCCCGGCAAATTTCGCACCAAACTGGACGAGGAAGCGGAGCGCGCTTACGTGAACGCACTGCAGGAAGCCAGGGTTGACCTGATCGTGCTCGCGGGGTTCATGCGGGTTTTGAAGGGCGACTTCCTCCGCGCGTTCGAGGGGCGCATTGTGAACATCCATCCCTCGCTGCTGCCGTCATTCCCCGGCTTGGAGGCCTGGAAACAGGCGCTCGATCACGGGGTAAAAGTGACCGGTTGCACGGTGCATTTCGTGGATGCCGGCGTGGATTCCGGCCCCATCATCGGCCAGCAAACCGTGCCGGTCCTGGACGACGATACCCCGGAAACGCTGCATGGCCGAATTCACGCGGCCGAACATGAAGTGTATCCCCGCTGCGTGGCCGCGCTGGCGCGCGGTTCGATTGTGGTGCGAGGCAGGCGGGTTGTGTGGAATGTCGAATGAATCGCCGGCCGATGGCCCTTGGGTAGAGCCGCCTCGCCCCGACGGGTAGTTCGATGTCGGCACTTCGCTCACGACTAACAGCCCTTCAAAGAACCTTTCCTTGGTAGGAGACGAGGTAACGAGTCTGCAATGCTCGCGAGTTCGCGGAGGCCTGCCCAAGTCTCCTGACGTCGTCTCCTACATTTTTGACGGGCTGCTAAATCAACTGGCGACGGCGCCAGAGCAGTAGCGCGCCGAGGCCCAGCAAGGCCAGCGTGGTTGGCTCGGGGACTGCGATGACGTCAATCTCGAAAATCAAGTGCGATACAATTGCGGCGAGCAGACCATCGTCAAGTCCCGTGAACGGATTTACACCATTGAACGGATCGCGCATTTCGTCGCCGGTGTTATCCACGGCATAGAGGTTGAATTGCAGGTGGGTGACGCCGGCAACGAGAGTGGGATTGGCGTCGTCAAATATCTCAACCATTGTCGAACCCCACTGACCGGCGTTGCTGGTGCCAGACGGGTCCGATTGGAAATAACCCAGGAGCGAGTAATTATTCCCACCATCCGTCGAGTAGTTCACCACCGTGGTTGAGAAGACCCGGCCATCCTTGCCATTGTTGCCGGAGAGAATCTGGATCCGGCCTATGTCAAAGGTGCCGCCCAGATCATAAGCCACCAGTTTGGCCGGATTGCCCGCACCGGGGAAATCATTCAGCAGCCCGGTCAACCCTGTGCCGCGGATGCCACCGTCATCGGTGAAGGCCGGCAGACGGTCAAGCGGGTCAGTATTCGCTGAATGCCAGCCGAGGTCGCCGGTCAGTTCGGTGCCGATCAAACCAGAGAGCAGGTCGCCCACGGCAATGGAGCTGTTCAAGCTGGTTGATTCCGGCCATGCGTCGTGGTTGAGGTGACTGCCGCGGTCGCCGCGCCGCTGATTAAGCCAAAGGTTGTTAGAGCCAAGAGGATGTTTCGCATAAATTGTCTCCTTCGTGGGGGCTGGTTGCGTTGCGGTGGTTCCGCCGAGTTCGCGCGTATCCAAGCGGTTGGAAAGAAACTAGGCTTCATGCCGCCAGAGATTGCCCCGGTGACAACGTACGGCAAGCTTTTTTTGAGGTTCTGACGACGCCTTATGCTCGCGTCTGATTAGCAAATCCCGGGCAAAGCCAGATCAAGGATGATCCGGGGCGATGGAAAGCCGTGCGGCGGGCTGGTGCATCGGCGGGCGCGGCTGAAGGTGGACCTGCTGGAACTGATGGGTGGGAACATTTTCTAAAGTTTTGTCACCAGAAATCCAACCCACGCTCCTAAATCGCTGCCTTGCCCCCCGCGTTTTTTGTCCTCCGCCTACACAATCCTCGTTCGGCGAAACGCCCGCACTCCCGCAGCCGCAAACGGCATGAGCATCAAGGCTCCCGCGAGGTAGGTGGACGGCTCGGGGACAGCAAACACCTCTATCTGCGCGATGCTCGTCCAGTGCTGCCCGGCTGTCGAATAGACCTGGATATAACGGTACTCCGTTCCCCCGACATCAAACGACTCCGCTCTCGACTCCCAGATCGGGTTGTCGTACAAAATCCCACTGCCGAGGCCAACCCATGCGCTATTGTCCAAACTGCCACGAAGTACGAACTCAACGGTGAAGTCTTTCCAATACGATTCTCCAGTATCTGCCCCCACCACCGTTACCGACGAAATCGGATATGCCTGAAGAAGATCGACCGTCACCCAATTCGGGTCATTCGCGGTGGCATAACCGCCTGCACTCCACCATGTGTCATACCGGCCATCTGTGACCAGACCCGGGGAACCAAGGTGAAGATACGCGTTTGCCGTGGCTGGCTTAGCGTGCGAGATCAAGAGCGCCGCGTTGGCAGAAAGAGCACATGCCACGCAGCCCAACATAAAAAGACTTATCTTTTTCATTCCGCCCTTCACCCTACCACGCGCAAAGAGCCGAATTCTATCCAACTTTAGGACATTCTAATGCACAAATCGGCCATCGAAGTCAGGTAACCTATGCCCGCGGAAGCGGGTCAGAAAAGGTGCCATAGGTTTATCAGTCCCCAATGGCACTAATTCTAATTCGCTTTCAAGATGAGACTAAACGTGGTAGCGTCTCGGCATGGCAAGACCACGCCGGATGGATCCTCAGATGGTGAAACGGGCGCAACTGACCGCCGCGACCTCAACCTCGGTCGAGTCCCTGCGCCAATG
>JACZKP010000174.1 GCA_014860005.1 Verrucomicrobiota bacterium
AGACAGCAGGCCAGGAACGACACGAACAGGTGCGCTTCAATGCGGGGTGCGAGTTGATGATGGATCGGGCGCCGCGCCAGGTCGCCTTTGAGTTCTTTGAAGGCTTGTTCGACTTCGGTGAGTTGCAGGTAAAATTCCCACGGCGTTGGATCCGCTGCGGCGCTATGGGACAGCCGGGGGTCAGTGCCGATACTTGGCCTGCCCAGAACAGGCCTATCTGCCAGGCATGGGATGAACATTCTGTGGGACAGCAGCCATCAAATTGATAACCAGAATCATCCGGCCAGGAAAACATACCCAAAACTCTCAACGCACTCCGCTGGGGATGCCCTCCGATTTCGAGAAAATCGGCGACTCTTTGTTCCGATCAGCCAGCCTGTGGGATGGATGTGAATTGCCTAAACCAAGTGATCAAGCCCGATGCCGAATCACCAGCTGGAATACCGAAAGGCTTTCGTCGTTTGAAATGGAATGAAGTCGTGAGTCGCAGAGACTTTGAACCGTCCTGTGCGCGCGGCCGACCGTCCCTCCGAACAATCCCATCAGGTGCCAAACTGGCCGGGACCTCCAGCGGGTGCAATTGAAGCCCTCAGACGTTACCCAGGTCACCCGTGCTGGGGCATCAATGAATGACGGGGGCGACAACCGCGCAAGCCTGAGTCGGAGAAACCTCCCACGGCGGGGCGAAGCGAAACGGCAAAACATCTGGTCACAACGGAGAACAAGAGAGTGAATTAAAAGCCGACGCCAACGGTCGAACTCAAGCACAGTCGAACTTTTTTCGCTTTGAACTCAACCACCTGGCGCCACCAACGGGCCACATTGGTGGCGGCAAATTCCGGGGTGTCGTGGGAAGTCCCGACAAAGACCGAAGCCCGGTTGCTCAATAAATCCAGCACGCCATAAGGATTGGCCAGGCCTTTGGCTTCGGAACGAAAGTCGTGGTCTTTGACCGGCGTCGACTCCAGGCTCCAAACCCGGCCCGCATTCTTGAAGTGGCCCACCAACTCCTTTTTCTTGGTGTCCACGCTGATCATCGGTTGGCCGCCGCGTTCAAAGCGTTTCTTCTGCCTGGCAATGTAATCAAACTGTTGTTCCCGGTGGGGATGCGATGTTGACAGGGCTTTGCTGTTGGAATGTAAGGAGTAGCCCAGTTGCTCCAGTAATCGGCGCACCGTGTTGGGACTCAGCGACAGGCCGAGCTGGTGCAGTTCTCGCACAATTTGCCGCAGATGTTTGCCCGTCCACAGACCGCGTCGCCCGGTGGGATCTCCGGCGGTATCCTCCCGGAGCAGGCCGCTCAATCGCTTCAGGATGGCGGGCGTTTTTTTTCGGCCCGCAGTCTGCCGCCTCCAGGCCGCCGGATTCGGCCCGATGGGATCTGCCCCGCCAGCAACTCCCGCCGGCCTCGAGCCACCGTCTCCTCATCCAGTCCCAAAAGTTCAGCCAGTCTTCGATCGCCACCGTGGCCTTGCTTGAGGCTTTCCAGGCCCGCATAGAGCCGGCGTTGCTGCTCATCCAACAGGCTGTAGAAGAGCACCCCCGCAGCCCGGCGCTGGTGTTGCTCTTCATCGACGCTTTGCTGCAGGGCGACTCGGGCGGCTCGCTGCTCCTGGAGGCGGCGGTGTTCTTTGGAGGCATAAAGATATCTGCCTTGGTTATCCTCGCGATGAACGCGTCCAGCCCGGACCAGCTCCCGTAAAGCGTCTTTGACCGGCACCTGCAGCAACTCCTCCAGTTCGCTGGCATAATAGCCGGCGGCAGAGTCCTTGACCAACGCAGGAGCGGTGTCCAGCAGCGTGCCGTAACGGGAAAACCAGGCTCCTCGGGCCTGCCAAAGGCCCTGATCATCGAAACGCGCAATCGAATGCAGCGTGTAGAAGCCTCCGCGATGCGAATAGCTGGTAAAGTAATCCAGGGTGGCGAGTTTACGAAACACCGTGACATCGACGGGGGTGCCCAACGCCGCTTTCATCTCAGGCATCGTGACGGCGCGCCGGCGTTTGAAGAGGTCCAAGAGCGGTTGAATGACAAAGCGGACGCGTCGCATATTGTTAGAATAACGCCACACAGTATCCCTATAAGCATTATTCTAACATTGAGCGGACCTTTGAAAAGAGGATTCCTTCCCTCGCGGCGATCACGAACGCACGGCGAATGAGCGGGCGCGCATGAACCGAAACAAAGTCATTCTCTGCGCTCTGCGACATCCCCAAACAAGGGCGAATCTTGGCGATTTGTTATGACAAACCGTTATGACTCTGACTTTTGGAACCAGAAGAAAGCGACGAAACCACTGATTCTATTGGGGGAATATCAGATTGAGGATTGCAGCGACCAACTGCAAACCGCCAGGCGTTGAGTCAGATGATTTATGTTCATAAAGCGGGATTCAATTTCCATGGAGGGGCGTTCCCTCGGACTTGGTTTTCTGGTTGCGGAAGGATTGCGGCAACAAGTCGTGGACGGCGCCGACAATCAGGCTTTCAGTTTCCATCGCCAGGCGCGCGGGCAGCCCGTAGAAAATCATCGCGCCACCGCCCTCGTAACCGCCCTCCTTGAGAATGCGCTCGGACGGGATGTAGCAGGGTACGTCGTTGGCGTAGGCGTTGACCCACAACCGGGCGGAGTCGAATTCACGCTTCAGCCGCAATGAATAGTCCACCACCACCTCACCCGGCAGAAACACCACGGCCAATTCGTCGCCGAAGTTCCAGGTTTGGACCAGATAAGGCAGATGCGTGGATAGCGACTCGCCGCCATCAAGCTTGGCGAGCGTCCAGCGGGCGTGATAGCCGGAGTAACTCTGGTCCTGGGCGCGTTGTTCCCACTCGGCGCGCGAGGGCAGGGGATCGAAGGGCAGTTCAAGCGGCTTTGTGCGGCAGACGAGCGGGCGGTTGAGCGGAGTCAGTTGCTGCGTGAGCAGTGCGTTGATCTTCGCGGCAATTTCCTGTCCGTGTTGAAGGGCCAGGTTGAGGCCGGTGCGGGGATGCGGATTTGCGTCCGCCCCACAACCGATGCCCACGAGCACAACCGCGCCGGGGTGATCGCGTTCGAGGATTTCCTGGGCATACCCGGCCCAGTCGCCGCAGACCTGATTGAAATCACCGCCCAGCGTCGTGCAATGGCAGGCGTAACTGGTAAACAGCGCACGCAGTTTGCCCTGGCGATCCGTGACGGTGAGCACGGGCAAGTCATGATCCACCGGATCGCCCTGTGTCCGGCGATTGGCGGCAAAACCAGCCTTGCTCTGGCCCCAGCTCAACTTGCCAGGTTTGCGCTTGCGCAAGGCCTCCAGCGCAACGCGCTCGATGGCGTCCACCAGTTCGCGGGTGTAGCGTTCGACGCGCGCGCGATGCTCCGGCGGCAACGGTTCGCCAAACAGCGTGTCCAGATTGCCGGCGAGACACGGAGTGGTATGGCTATGCGTAGAGCAGATCGCCACCCGCGCCGGGTCAATGCGCTTCTTCTTTTGCAGACGCAGCACCACTTCGTCGCGGACATGCCGCGGCACGCCGATGTTATCCACCGTGATCAGGATGGCGGGCCCTTCCTTGTCCGTGCCAATCGCCATTGCCTTGGCCCACAGCCGTTGCGCCACCTCGGTGGATTCGGTTTTGCGCACGGCATAACCGCTGAGGCGAATTGGATAGGCGGGCGTAATGTCAATGCGAGCGGCGCCGATGTGATAAAGGCGGTCAGCCGCAGCGGACATGACGGTGACGGCCGACAAGCCCAGGCCAAAACAACTCAGCATCCAAAAGCACGTTTTCATCACTCTGCTTGTTGATCATGCGCCGCACGCCGTCCGCCGAAGCCAAACCCCGGAGCACCCCGCGAGGAGCAAAAGCATCATGGGCCGGTGGCGGATGGATGCCAAGTTCCAACTGCGATCCCTGGCTCAGAATTGATCTTCCTTCTCCTTGAACAGCACATTGAACGTGGTCAGCGAGCCGTAACTGCGCGTGATGTATTGCTGCATTTCGATCTTCTCGCCGTCGGTCAGCTTTTCGTGCGCGTTAATCTTCTGTTCCAACACGCGGAGATTGTTGCGGACCATCACAATCTTGTGGAAGAAAGTCTCCAGCGGCACTTCCTTGGTCTGCAAGGCCGGGTCGGCTGGATGCATCACTAATCGGCCGCCATGCCAGCGCGCGCCCAGCTTTTCCACGATGCCATCCGATCGCGCCAGGCCAAGCTTGTAGAGAACTGCGTCCAGCGTCTGTTCGACAAATTGTTTCAACGGCACGCCCAGTCCGGTCACCGCAACCTGTGCCTCGGCCGGCTCCAAGCCCGCCGCCTCCGGCGCCACGATGCGTTTGCCGTCAGTAAACAGAATCTCCGCGGTGCTTTCAGAAATTGATTTCACCGTGCCCAGGCCATATTGCGGATGGCGGACGTTCATCCCGAGATGCAGCGACTCGATCTTCATGGTTTCCGTTTACCACGGATGCGGGCGGAGGGGGACAAAAAACTTTTCCGTTTGCTGCTCCACCAGTTCAAAGTAATGACTGAAAGATGACGCACGGTCATCCACCCACACCCGCCGCGTTGTGGCGGGTCACCTTGGAAACCTGACTCTGGATCAACTCTTCCTCTCCGCGAGTGGGCGGCAGCAATCAACAAGTATTCTCCATACCGCGTTGGTCGTGCCGCATGACGGGTCTGGCGCGCAGCAAACCAATGCGCGGCTACGGCTCGAGAATCTGCGCACGATAGAATCGGACGGAGGCGTTCTGTGCATCGGTGTCAACGAACGACACAGTGCCCGTGGCGTTGCTCACGACGAAAAGCGGCAACCAAGTCTGGGGCGGCGTCCGATGCTCAATGACATACCGGGCGCCGATCTCTCCCACCAACAAAAACTCACGATCACCCGAGGGCAGGTTTTGTCCCGGATACAGTTTTGCCGTGGCCAGGATGGGTTGCCCGCTTTGAAGGCTGTAGCTTTTCAACTCATTCAAAGGTCGTGGTGGCGCGGGCACGGCGGTCAGAACCACCGGCATTAACTCCGACTGGCCGAAGCTTCCGCCGAGGGCGCGGGCCGCTTCGAACGTGTCGCCAAACCGATTATCCCACACGCGCACCCGCACATAAGCCGTCTGGTCGGCGAGGACATCAGGAATGCGAGCCGAATTTGGAAAGTAGTACCCTGCGGCGTCCCCGGTGCCGAAGAAAACGGCAGAACCCACCGCATGCAATGAATTGGAAGTCGCACCAGCATAAAGTTGCGCGGAATAATTGCTGCCCGCCAATCTCGTCGAACCGTCGAGATCGAAAACGGGAAAATCAATGATGCCGGACAATCCCATCGTGAGATTCCTCCAATTTACAAAGCCGCCGCCAGTGCCTGTGATGACCGAGAGATTTGCGGGCAAACTTAGTACTCTGGGCCGAAAGTTCGGTGACGTATTCTCGATTTTCACGCAGTCAGTAGACTTGTTGAGCGCGCGTTGAGTTTTTTGACCAACGCCTTCAACTCAACGCGCGTGAACTTCCACTCGAAGGGTTTCGCGATTTGCTCATAGTAGGATTGGAAATCCAACAGTCTCTTGGCCACGGCATCGAGGGAAGAAAAGTCGTTTTCTTCTCGCTCTACCAGATACTTGGCGAGGTTTTCTGCCGGGCTGGTCAGCCTTTGGAAGCAATTACCGCGCTTCGTGAAGGAGTCGGAAAGGTGCCCCACCAATTTGGCCGACCCAAACTACCACGCTGCCTCCGGAGCGCCGTGTCCGAGCGCCCGCTCCGCGTGAATGACTGCCTGGTGGATGTCCCCGGCTTTGCCACGGCTTTGGAGGCAACGGGCAAGGTGGTATTCCAAACCTTTCGCGCCCGCGTTTCCAAGCAGCACCGTCAACACGCCAATCCTCTCGTCAAGTTCCTCTGCATCAGTTGGGACAACCGTCAGAGCGGGTGGAAGCTTTCCGCAGCGTTGGGAGGTTTCTTCTGTTTCTCCGCTTGACGCAAC
This sequence comes from Verrucomicrobiota bacterium, assembly GCA_014860005.1. The sequence goes on from JACZKP010000174.1 coordinate 5,969, forward strand.
TCAAGCGTGAAGCTTACAACTCATGTCGTAGTGCCCCGGGACGTACTGGGACCGCAAATCCGGCATCGGGCTCCAATCGAAACTCAGACCTATGAACATGAATCCTCCATCCTCCTCCGCTTACCGCCCGATGAATCGGCGCGGATTCATCCGCACCTCGTCCAAAACGGCGCTGGTGCTGGGCGCCGCGTCGTCCGTGCTGATCTCACGAAAGAATGTCCTTGGCGCAAATGACAAGATCGGCATTGGTTTCATTGGCGCCGGCGGTCGTGGCCGCGACCACCTGAAGCTTATTCATGCCTTGACCACCCAGGGCAAACCGCTCCGCATCGTGGCGGTGTGCGATGCCTACGAGCCGCGTCTGCGCAACGCGGCGGAAGGCTACGGGGCCAAGCCTTACCGGAATCACCAGGACTTGATCGCGGATAAGGAAGTGGACGTTGTCTGCATCGCCACGCCCGACCGGTTGCACGTTCCACAGGCGATGGATGCCATCCGCGCAGGCAAGGACGTGTATTGTGAGAAACCGATGGGCCACTGGAGCCAATTTGAGTTGAGCAAGGAGTTTTACGAGGAGACCCGCAAGCTGGGTCGCGTCGTGCAGATCGGCAACCAGGCCAACTCCAGCAGCGCATGGCTCAAGGTGAAGGAATTGATTCAACAGGGCGCGATTGGCCGTGTCCAACATGTCGCCGCCGGTTTCTATCGGAATGGCGATTGGGGCGAGCGTATGCCCATCCCCGACCACAACGCCAAGCCCGGGCCGGACCTTGATTGGCAGGCGTTCCTTGGTGACGCGCCCAAAGTGCCGTTCAGCGTCGAGCGCTTTTTTAGTTGGCGCAGCTTCCTCGACTACGCGGGCGGGCCGTCCACGGATTTGTTCCCGCATGTGCTCACGCCGTTCATCAGCGCGCTGGGCCTGAAATTCCCGTCGCTCGCCGTGGGCACCGGAGGCATTTTCAAATACGACGACTACGGTCGCGAAGTGCCGGACACATTCAATATGGTCATGGACTATCCCGAGCGCGTCTCGATCAATCTGGTCTGCACTTTGACCAACGCTTACAACAGCGATCCGGTGATCCGCGGCGAGAGCGGCACGATTGTGCTGGAAGGCACGGATTTCGGCGCCGGTTTCCGCAGCATCAAACTCCATCCGCTTAAAGGTGAACCGACTGAAATCCCGGGCAGCATCCCCAACAGCACCTTGGAGCACTGGAAAAACTTCCTCGAATGTGTGCGTACCCGCGCCAAGCCGGTGAGCGACGTGGAGTTCGGCCTTTATGTGCAAGCGGCCATGTGCATGGCGACACTGGGATTCCTGAAGAACAAGGTTGCGCGGTTTGATCCGGTGAAGCTGAGAATCCTGCTCTGATCGTCAACGGTTCAGAGCTTCGATTTCAGTTCCGCTTGGTGGGGAAGTCCACGGCCTTGCTCGAGAGCAGCCGGCAAGCCTCACACCTGAAATCGAAGAACTCTTGAGGTTTGGTCAGCAGCCACGGTTTGCTACAACCTGGGCAAAGGCGTTTGCATTCTATCGCCTGGCTTCGTCCCCAGTATTTGTGCAGGTAGTAGAAAACCGGGATGTGAAGCTTTGCCTCCACTTGAGCACACAACTCGCGGCCGTCCTTGCTCAGGCCACTGTCGAGACGTGACATTTGGCGATAAGCCCACATTTCGCCGAAGCCACTACTGATGAACAACCGATCACATGCCTGATAGTCCGATTGCCAACTGAGCAGGAATTCGCGTGTTCTTATGTCGAGCGCCGAAAGCCGGTAGAACGGAACTGGTCGTCCACACGCCCCGCACGCCAGCGGAGAGGAGTCGTCGAACATGTGTGTGAAAAGATGCAGGGAGGAGCGACTGCGGCAGGAACAGGCAGGGGGTGTTTCATCCGCTTCGCCAATGACACTTCTGGCTGGTCGTCGGCTGACCAGCTTGGTTACACAGCGCAGTGCGGCCTTTCCTCTTCTGTCGTGGAAGTGACTTTCCAACGAGCATCTTTCCGGAAGAAGGCAGTGGAGTCGGATCTTGCTTCCTGATTTCGAGATTGAATACTCATGCGCAATCTGGCCTTGGCGATACAAGGCGCAAGCGTAGTCCCAGATGGCACTTGCCAATTCCTGAGTCGCCGCTTGCTGCCGCGATATGAATTTGATCTCGGCAATAAACATCGATACCCCACGAGTTAGTTTTTCAGCTTGCGCTCCAAAATCTCGCCGACGAGCGCTGGGTTTGCCTTGCCCTTGCTCAGCTTCATGACCTGGCCTTTGAGGAAATTCAGCGCGGCGGCTTTGCCAGATTTGAAATCGCTCGCCGGGCCAGGATTCGAGGCGATGACTTCGTCGCAGAACTTTTCAATGGCGCCGGTGTCGCTGACCTGGGCCAAGCCTTTTTCCTGAACGATGGCGGCAGGTAATTTACCTGTGTCAAACATCTCAGCGAATACCTGCTGGGCGGCAGAACTGCTGATGGTTTTGTTCTCAACGAGCCCGATGAGTTCGATCAAGGCGTCAGGTTTGAATCTGAGGTTGGCGAGCGGAGATTGTAGGACAGGCGTCGCGCCTGTCTCTGACTTTTCGGCATGATTCTCTTGAATGGAGACAGGCGCGACGCCTGTCCTACGCTCATGGGCCTCGGCCATCTTGGCGCGGAGATTGTTAATCACCCAATTGGCGACAGCCTTGGGATTCTTCGCCTGCTTTGCCATGCCTTCAAAATAATCGCCAAGCTCAAGGTTGCTCTTGAAGACTTCCGCGTCGCCAGCAGGCAGTTGGTAATCGCGCATGAAACGTTGCTTGCGCGCGAGCGGTAATTCCACCATGCGCGACTTCACGTACGCGAGCCATTCGTCGCTTGGTGCAACCGGCATCAAATCAGGGTCGGGAAAATAGCGATAGTCGTGCGCGTGTTCCTTGGTGCGCATTTCCTCGGTGATGCCCGTCACGTCGTCCCAGCGGCGCGTGGATTGAATGAGCTTGCCGCCAGTCTTGAGCACTTCGATCTGGCGCGGGATTTCGTACTCGAGCGCGCGGCGCACGCCGGAGAAGCTGTTCATGTTCTTGATCTCAATCTTCGCGCCGAGTTCCTTTGTCCCCACGGGCCGGACGCTTATGTTCACGTCGCAGCGCACCATGCCCTTTTCCATGTCGCAATCGCTCACGCCACCCTGCATGAGAATTTCCTTGAGCGCGTTGAGATATTCGTAGGCCATGTCCGCGCTGGTGATGTCCGGTTCGGAAACAATTTCCATGAGCGGCACGCCGGCGCGATTGAAATCCACGCCGCTATGGCGCTCGAAATGAAAACTCTTGCCCACGTCCTCCTCCAGATGCGCGCGGGTGATGCGGACGCGCAACATGGTGGCACGGGCGTCCCGCCCGTTCGAATCAACCAAACTACGAACGGGCGGGACGCCCGCGCCACCAAATTCAAACTCCACGCAACCATTCGCCGTGGACGGCCTGTCGTACTGCGTGATCTGGTAATTCTTCGGCATGTCCGGATAGAAATAGCTCTTCCGATCGAACTTCGCGAAGCGGGGAATTTCGCAGTTGAGCAGGTAACCGGTCAGCACCGTGAGCCGTAGCGCCTCCTCGTTGGGCACGGGCAACACGCCAGGGAGTCCCAGACAGACGGGACAGACATTCGTGTTCGGCTCGGCGCCATACTGATTGGCGCAGCCGCACCACATCTTGGATTTCGTCTTGAGCTGGACGTGCGTTTCCAGACCGATGACCGCTTCGTATTCCATAATTGCGGGGAGAGTTTAACCATGGATGGACGCGGATGAACACGAATTTTTGCCCGCCGCTGCTAGGAAGAAGCGCCGCCGCTTCGCGGCCCATTTTCAATAGGAGTTTGCGGAGATTCGCGGCGTGCGGTATGACATCCAACGGATATCTTCATCGCCCGCCGGAGCTGAGTTGTTGTTGATATGCACGTAACTGACGCGGGTGGCCGGGCCTGTGGCCAGCGAGCCTCTCCAGTGGCGGACTTCCGTATGCCCATCGGCGAACGCAAAGGTGGCTGCTCCATTGTGGTAAGTCCCGGGCGAATCAATCCAAGTTGTCTTGTTCGGACTTAAGAAAGCCGGGTCGTTCATACTGTCGGGATGTTCCTCTATAAACACGGCCACTTCGGCCGGCGCCGGATGGAGAAACTCGGAGATTTTCCTGGTCTGTCTATAGATCGGAGGGCCACTCGGCCCGCCGGGCTGGCCAAGCGGGACATTTTCGCCAACGTAAGCGTTGAGCGAATAGCTGCGGACGCGTTGAAGCCAGCCCCGGGACCTTTGTTGCGAACTTAGATAGTGGTCGGCGGGGCACTTGAAGAGATTTGATGCGCCGTTGATGTACGACGCCAGCGCACCATATCTTTTATCAATCAAGAAATAGACGTTTGTGTTTTGACTACTGGTGCTCCAGTCCAGCCAGCCGCTTACCCATCCGGCCGTTCCAGTTGGACCAGGCAGGTAGGCCCCTTGGAAATTCGACACGATCCGACCGTTGTAATCCTCCGCGTACATTTGCCACGCAACGGCAAGTTGTTTCAAGTTGTGCTGGCAACGGGCGGTTCTCGATTGGGGCTGGCTTCTGCCCAGCACCGGTAACATCGTTAGCGCCAGAATCGCCAGCACACCAACCACCACCAGCAACTCGGTCAGAGTGAAGGCAGCCAAAGCCTCCCGAAATGTTTGTGCCGTGCGCTCCTTCGTTCTCATGGTCAGGTGGTTCAAGTAATTTCAACGTGGCGCGGACTCACTCCCGCGGATTCGGGCGTAATTCAGTAAAGCACCGCCATGCGATTCATCAGCCATTGGTAATCGTCGCGTCCGGCCGCATCCAATGTTCTCGGCAGATAACTAAACCTGACCGGCACCGTTGTTGTCAGACTTTTCCATTGATGGACTTCTGTGTGTCCATCCGCAAACGAAAGACCGACGGCGCCATTGTGAAAAGAGCCCGGAATGTCACTCCACTGACTTGGTGACGGAAGCGGACTGTTTAGGAACAGTCCCTCGTTGATCGAGTCCGGATGTTCCTCAAGTATCACGAAAAAACTGTCAGGTTTGCGCACCTCGGTGACTTTAAGCCACTGTCTGTGGCTCGGATAAAACATGTTGCGCCCGGAAGCCCACGCATCGTTTGAATTGGGAGTGAACGGTCCAAAAAAGCCATTCATGGCAAAACTACGTGTGCGTTCGGTAAAGCCCGCGGCGCGTTGAGCCAGGCTCAGGTAATTGTCCGCCGGGCACTTGTAAACGTGCGTCACCTCCCGCAGATATGCCGCCAGTGGACCAATCTTCAGCAGCGCTGCATTGGTGATCTTCGGGTCAGTGGTCCAACTCATGACGTTGTTGACCCAGTTGTTGTTAAGCCCGCCGATCGTCTCAGCAACGCCGAAGTTGTTGATCGTTTTCTGCAGGTTGTCTTCGGCGTACATCCGCCAGGCACCGGTCAATTGCCTCAAATTATTCTGACATTGCGCGGTCTTCACGTTAAGTTGGGTTCTGGCAATGGCGGGCAGGAGTGTGAGCACCAGAATCCCGAGAACGCCTAGTACGACAAGCAACTCCGTCAGCGTGAAAGCGGTCGAAGAAATCTGACTGGGTTTCATGGTTGAGCGATTCATTCAGTTACGACGCGGTAAAATCTCTGGCCGGCGGCCGGCGCAAGGTCCGTCAGGAAACCCGTGTTGCCCACGATTGTCACCGTGCCCGTGACGTCCTGCCAGGTCGGATCGTCCAGGTTGTCTTTGTATTGCACGCGGTAGGTTTGACCGGGAAAGGCCGGCCAACTGATTGTTGAACCTTCGCTGGTCGTGTTTCCGGGGACGATGGTGGCGTACAAGAGACCGAAGGCGAACAGATCGCTGCTGGAGTTGAAATCCTGCGCCACCAGGTCCGAGGCCCAGCTTTGGAACAGAAGCACCCGCCCGTTGCCGCTGAACACGGGTGCGAGCGAGCGGGCGTCCGCGCTCGAGTTCCCGGACCGGCTCTGGCTGAGCAGGGTGTTGATGCGGGTCTGCCGGTCATAGAGGAAAATGTCCGGCAGGCCGTTGATGTCATTGGGCACAAGGTTCGTCGCGGAACTGCGATAGGAAACAAACCGGCCATCAGCACTGATGTCTGGCCAGTCCGACGCGCCACCCAGCGCCGCCGTGCCGTCGGCGCTGTGGCTTACCAGCAGATGATCGCCCGTCTGGAAGTCGTAGAGGTAAATGTCGTAGGTGCCGTTGGTGTCCGCCGAAGCCTTCGCCGCCGTGGTCGTGTAAGCCAGAATGCGCTCGTCACTGCTGAAACGCAAGCCGGGATGCGAACCGAAAAGGCCGGTGGTAATCACCCAGTTAGTGTTCGCCAGCCGGTCAGTGGCCGACAATCCGCTCGTGGAAATGTACACCAAGCGCTTTCCAGTTGGACTGGTCGCCAGGGATGACAAGCCGGTGGCCGAATTGGTGTGAACGCGCGTGGCCGTCTGCGAGTCCCAGACGAACACACTTCCCGATTGACCGCCAAACGCCACGAAGCTTCCATCGGGCGTCATGACCGGAACGCGGGCGCCGCTGGTCGTCACGGCATGGGTGACGCCGGATTGCAGGTCGCGCACGAAAGCGTTTTCGTTACTGAATGTTCCCGGTGCAAGGTTGGTTGCCCGGCTGAGAAAGAGAACATACCTTCCATCGGCGCTGATTGTGGGCGTGTGCGAATCTTGATTGCCGGGGCTGATTCCCTCGGTGTTGACGCTGACAAGCATCGTCGTGCCGGTCTGCAAATCCCGGATAAAAACGTCCTGGGCGTTGTTCGTGTCGTTGCCGACCAGGTTCGGGGCGCTGCTACCGAACACGACGTAACGGCCATCACCGCTGATCGCGGGATCAGATGAAAGCCCGTTCCCAGGCGCGTGACCGTCGGCCGCAACACTCACCAGCAGGTTTGTGCCTGCCAGCAGGTCGCGCACGAAAACATCACGGAATTGATTGGTATCGTTGGCCACAAGGTTGTCGGCCTCGCTGGAGAACGCAATCCGGTAGCCGTCCGCGCTGGCGGAAAAGGCGGACAGGGTGCTGAGTGCGTTCGGTGTAACTGTTGCCAGGTCAGGGTGACGGGCGGAAATCAGTTGGCTGAAGGTCGTTTCGAGATCGCGCACAAAAATGTCGGTCGAGCGATTCCGATCGTGCTCCACCAGATTCGCGTCGGCGCACTCGTAGGTCACGAAGCGGCCATCCGCACTCAGCCGGGGTGCCGTTGCCGGACTGATGCCCGCGCCGAATCCATTTCGATCCTCATCCACAAGTTTCGTCGTGCCTGACTGGAGGTCGCGCACATAAAGGTGGTATTCACCGGTCAGCGTGTTGGTCGTTAAATTCGTCGCGCTGCTGAGAAACGCGACAAATCGTCCGGTCGGGTCCAGCAGCGGCCATTGGCAGATTGAATTGGTCGGGACGGTATTGCTCAACGTCCCGCTGGCGAGGGTCGTTGTGCCGGATTCCGCGTCCCAGACCAGAATGCACGTGGTCCTTCCTGTCGTGCCATTGGTATTCGCCACGAAAGCGATGAATCGGCCATCTGTGCTCATATCCAGACTCCGCATATCCTCGGGCGCGCCGGCATGCACCGTTGCATTGGTATGCACCACTTCGGCAAGCCCGCTGGTTTGGCTGTAGCGCAGTACCAGGCCGCGGTTGGCCGTGGTGGAAGGCGGCCACGGACTGACCGCGAAGGCGACGAACTGGCCGTCGTCGCTGATCGCGTGGTTATAGGAAACCACGTTTGTTCCGAGTTGGGCTGCTTGCGCCGCGGCGCGTGCTCCTTCACTGACCCAGGTCGTGGTGCCATTGACGAGGTCGCGAATATAAATCTCGCTGGAATTCGTCGCTCCAGATACGAGATTCGTGGCAGTGCTGTAGAACGCAACATAACGGCCATCCGGCGTAATGGCGGGTGCTTCTGATGCACTTATGGGCAGAAGGCTTGCCTGTCGTAACCTTGCCCCTTCACTGACCAGCGTGGTTACGCCGGTCTGCAAATTGCGGACAAACACGTCGGGGATATTGTTCGTGTCATCCTCGACGAGGTTGTTCGCTGCGCTGACGAAGGCTACATAACGCCCGTCAGGCGTCATCACCGAACCCCGGCAGGCGCCGTTGCCGAATCCGCCATTCGTGCTCGCGCTAATCAAGGTGGTCGTCTCATTAACCAAATCGCGCAGGAACACATCGGTTGCGTTGTTTGTGTCGCCCGGCACCAAATCGCTGGCACGGCTTTCGAAGAGGGCGAATTGACCATTGGTCGAGATGGCTGCCGGGAGGGAATCGCCATTTCCTCCCGCCACGCCCGTAAGGTTGACACTGACCAGCCTGGTGGTGTCGTTGGTGCGGTCGCGCAGGAAAACGTTGAGCCGTGCGGGAAAGGAAGGTGGGATCGGGGAGTTTTTGGTCGCCAACAGCAGATTATTCGCGGTGCTGGCGAACAAGACATAGCGTCCGTCGGCGCTGAGGATTGGCACCATCGAATCGCCGTTACCGCCGGCGGGTGGTGCCAAGCTGGAGTCTCGAAGACTGACAGGTTGAACGGACGCAAGGGTCTCACAGTGAGCCAGCAGAATGGCGACGATCAACACTCTCCACACGCCTCTCCACACTCGGAGCACCGCCGGCCATGAATCAGTATTACAGTTGCCGGTTCTTGTCTTCATGTCGCACCCTTGTTTTGCGTTTTTCATGCGCGAGAAGCGGATTCACAGTTTCCCACCGACCCTCTCACTACCTACTGCTCGTTCGCCGCGCCTGGATTCTTTCAAAAAGACCTGATGTTTTACCAGAAATTTTATCCCAAGGCGGCAAATGCCCCAAAAGCCTGCCCCATAGCTCCTTCTATTGTCCTGTTTTCAGGAGGTGGAAGATCCGCCACAGGAGGCCACCTACCACACCTGCGGCGGCTAGAGCGCCGATCACGCCGATAATTGTCATCCATCGTTGCTGGGCTCTGAGCTTTCGCGACTTCCGAACGCCGAACTGAAATCCTAAGAGGGCAGCCATCAACTGTTCGGCGCTCTTGAAGCGCCTGAGTGGATTCGCGCGACAAGCCTTCAAGATGATCCTGTTGAACTGGATGAGGTTCTGGTCCTCGACGCTCTTTCCCAAATCCGCCGGCAAAGCGGGGTATTGGAGGCGATCCATCCCGGTGCTGATTTCGTAGAGCACCTTGCCAAAGGAATAGATGTCAGCTTGCACCGTGCCCGGCCCTTCGGGTGGAATGAATCCATCCGTCCCGACGTACGCCTTGTCATGCAACCCCGTCACCAAACCAATGTCCGCGAGTTTGGGAAAACCATTCACGAAGATGATGTTGGATGGTTTGATATCCCGATGAAGCAATCCCCGTCCATGCAGGAACCCCAAGGCAGAAGCCAGGGCGGCTCCCAGGCGAATACATTCGGCCACCGGCAACCGTTCCCGTTGGGTCAGGTCGTGCGCCAAAGTCCGTGGTTTGTATTCGCGTGGATCAACGAGTTGGCCGGTCTGGGCGTCGTCGGCCAGTTCCATGACGTAATAGAAGTAATCATCCTCCCCGCCCAGGCCCACTTGCAGAATATCCACCAGGCCGTCGTGCAACCGGGACACCGGCTCGAATTGCCGGATGCCGTTGAACTCACGGTCAAAGGGCCGCCGGTGTTTGAAGGTGCTGGCTCGGACAATTTTAATGGCACGGTACGAGCCGAGAACATTGCGGGCCAGCCAGACCTCCCCGGCGCTGCCCTTGCCGATCAGCCGAATAAGTTCATGATCCGAAACCTGAATCATAAGCGGCTCATCAATTGGCGCGCACGCTGGTGCTGGGCTTTGTAGTGGTTGCATGGCGATTTGATGATGATGCCATACGCTTCAGCATGCGGGCCTCCACCTCAACACCATTTCTTTTGCAGTTCGCGCAGTTCGCCCTTCAGTTCCAGGGCCACCCGGTGTTTGGCGAGATAAACCCTGCCCAAGCTCACCCCGAGGGCCTCAGCCACGTCACTCGCTTTCCACTGCCGCAAGACGTACAGATCAAATATCTGGTAGTACTCCTCACGCACGCGCCCTCTTACTTTCTCCAGTGCCGCTTCCATCAGGTTGGCGGTCCATTCCTCGTCCCAAATCATATCCAGCGCCGAACTCGAGGGGTCTGGAATTTGTGCCAGCGCATCCGATTCCGTCGGCAAACCAACATGCTCGATGCGGTGCGACTGAGCGCGCTTGCGCAACTGGTCGTTGATCCGCCAGCGGGTCAGATTCCTAAGCCACCCTCGGAAAGAACCGCGCTCCCGGTCCCGTTTGAATTTCGCGATGTCCTTCGCCACACAGACGACTGTATCCTGCACCACATCCTGGGCCTCGGCTTCCGACAGGCCGGATTTGATCGCCACGGAGTAAATCAACCGCCAATAAGTCTCGAAGAAATCGCGCCAGCTATCCTGATCATCCCAATCCTGAAGCCGGCTCAAGAGGCTGTAGCGGGTCGGATACAAGTCGGTGTGGGCCATGGTTCCGGTTTGCGTCATATAGGACAGCTCGCACGTGCTGACGGTGTTCTTGCATTTCCTACCATCAAAGCTTGGGGAGAGCCAGCCCTGATAGCCAGGCGCAGAGCAAAAATCACGGTGTACGATCTGCAAATTCGATCCTCACGGTCCTGGCAATCGGTCCGGAGTCCGCCTGGAAGTCTGGCTTGATCACCTTGGTGGCAGTCGTGCGATGCTCGATCCACCACGCGGCGCGGCGTTCGGGAGTCCACGCTTCCGCGAGGCGACCTTCGGCCAGAGTCCGCGCCAGTTCGCGGGCGGTTTGCGGGCGGGCGGTGGGGTCTTTCTCAAGACAGCGCATCAGGAGCGACTCCAAGCGGGGATCAAATTCCTTTCCCGTGCGCGCGCCCGGCGCCACGGGTATTTCTTGAAGATGCTTGCGGCACAGTTCCGCAATGATATCGCCGTCGAAAACCTCCCGGCCGGTCAGCAGGAAATAACCCAGCGCACCCAGCGAATACAAATCGCTGCGCACGTCGGCTTGGTTGCAGTCCTTGATGGCTTCCGGTGCGATGAAGTTGGGTGTGCCCACAAGGCCGTCCGTGCCGGGGATTTCCAGCATGATGGGTTGGTTCGCCTGGATGTTGATCTGTTTCACCAGGCCGAAATCGAGCACCTTCACGATGTCCGGCACACCGCCGCGGTCGCAGAGGAATACGTTGGCCGGTTTGATATCGCGATGGATCAAGCCCACGCCGTGCGCCTCGGTCAGTGATTCGCAGATTTGCCGAAGAATGTGAACCACGCGTTCCTGGGTCTGCGGGCCGTAGCGGTGCACCAATTCATGCAGGTTCAACCCGTCGAGATATTCCATCGCATAGTAGAAGATCCCATCGGGCGTGTGACCGTAATCGAAAACCTGGATGGTGTTTGGATGCGTGAGGCGGCAGGTCAATCGCACCTCCTGCTCGAAGCGCGCGATGGCGTCGCGATCCGCCTTGTCCGGCAGCAACAACTTGATGGCTGTTTCGCGGCGCAACAACGCGTGATGCGCCTTGTAAACCACGCCCATGCCGCCCGCGCCGATTTTCTCCGTGAGTTTATATTGGCCGAGTTGTCGCGCCTTCAATTCCGCTTCGGTCAACCGCCGCCGCCAGACCACTTGCAGGATGGACAGCAGCAGAATCACCAGCGAGGCCAGCACGAGCAGCAGGAACAGAATCGAGAACACGCTCCGCACCAGGCGCAATGGCCGATAGGCTTCGCTGGCGTCCAGCTTCGTGCCGATGCCGAATCCGTATTTGGGCAGCCAGCGCCATGCACCCACCGTCGGCACGCCGCGATAATCCCGGAACGGTTCAACCTCCACGCCGGCACCGCCTTCGATGGCCTGCTCGACCATGTAAATCAACGGCCACGACGCATTGGTGCCGGCCTCAAACCCCTGGGTCAAATCGCCGCCCGGATCGCGCAATTGGAGCGTCAACGCCGAGACAGCTCCCGGCTCGTCCTTCAAGAGTTTCAGTTCCTTCAACTGCTCGTCGAAACGGCTCTTGGAAATCATGAGCCCATCCGCGTCGAACGCGAACGTCTCGCCTGATTCATCCGAACGCGCCACCGAGAGGATGCGCGAGAATTCTGCGTCCGGATTCAGGATGAGCGAAAGTGCGCCCCGCGTTCGCCCGTCGTCGTCTTTCACGGGAGCGGCGACCTGCATGACGGTCAGGTCGCGGAAGGGCCGGAATTCCCGGCGCATCGGCCCGGGAGCGTTGGTGCCTTCCGGGCGCGGTCCGAACCGGGGAGGAGGTTCCTCGCCGGGCGGCAGCCGCGGGCGGCGCATGTTCTCCGGCGGTCTGAGTTTGAACGGGGTGATGAGGATCGGCTCTCCCGTGGCGAACAACTCCTGATACTTTGACTGCAATTCCTCAAACACCGGTTCGCCCAATCGGCCGCGACCGCGGCCCGTGTCAGCAATGACCGTGAGATTGGTGCCGACGAGTTGGGCCATGCCGTAGCCAAGCGTGCGCAACCGCTCGGCCAGTTGCTCGCCCGCAATCGCCTGCCGCGACCATTCGGCGAACGCGGTGCGGTTCGTCAGACCGGCAGCCTCGCGCTCGAACAATTCGAGCGCCACAGCCCGGAAGCGCGGCTCGCTGGCCAGCGCGGCGGCGATGCGCTGCTGGTTTTCCATCCAGATTTCCAGCGCGGTGACGTTGGCTTCGAGGGTGGACTGCAAATCGCCGCGCAACTCCTGTTGAATCGTGCGGCGCAACTGGCGATCCGCCCACCAGCCCGCCCCGCCGACCAGCAGGGCGAGCAGCAACGGCACGAGCCAGATGGGTTTGCCGCGCGTCATGCGTCTATCATACGCTACGGAAAGACGCGGGCGGGAGGGAAAATGTTTCAGGGATTTGCCAACCCGATCACGCCAGCATTACCCAATGCACCATTGAGTGCGCTTCCAAGGTCGCAACTCTACTCATGAACTGACCATGCAATTGATTTGGTCGCTGAGCTAATTTGCGGATGCATCCGGAGTTTATCCCAGGTCGCCGGCGAGAGCGGCGACTGCCAGCAGGCGGCATCCCGCTAGGGTACGGCGCCGCCGGATCGCGCCGGATTCCGTGCCAAATTCCAGATTCGGATTGAATTCGACGTGGGTCTCCAAGCCGATGATCACTTCGGATTCCATTGTGCGGGAGAAATAACTGGCAACCACTCGCCCTCTCAAAACGTCATCATCTCTAGTTGCCAAAACCCACCCACAGGTCGGTGAGATTGCGCTCACAGAGAAGTCTTGTAACAGGCGAGAAAGGACTCTATTACTTGGCTGCAATCAGCGTAACGCGAGTGTTGGTCCTGTTCAATCCCGACCATTGGCTCCATTTTAAATGGAGTACTTTCAACGGGTCGTGATTCGAGGGAGGCGAAGCATCAGTGAAACGGCGCCGGATTATGACGTTCGCCTAAATTCATCGCTGCTGATCTCGAAACGGCAGTGGAACAGTTCGCCAACCTCGCGGAGGATTTGAGGAAATGAAGCGCCTGCAATCTGAGACTGCCGCCCAGTTGGACGACTTGCTGCCCGCCCTTCTCGACCGTGCCTGGACTCCATCGCCGCAAGTTCGGTCAGGCTTCGCGCCTTCGCTCCGGGAGGATCATCTCGCGCAGTCCCCCATTCGTTCGGCGCAAAAGGGAATTGCCAACACGCACGTTTCTGGGCCGAAGGCCCGCACGGTCCAGCCTGGGCGGGAGTTCATAGGTCTCACGGAGTCCCATGCAACCCATTCCATAACATTCTTCTCCAGAAACTGAACACCTCATCATTGAACTCTCATGAAATCCCGAATCAGACTACTGACGGTTGGCGTGGCCGCGTTTTCGACCATCTCCGCACTGGCGGCAACGTTCTCGGGCACGCTGACAAACGACACGACTTTGTCCGGGACAAACGTTTTTCAAGGCACGGTGGTCGTGACCAATGGCGTGGTTCTCACGCTGAACCCGGGGGCGCGGGTGTTGATGAGCACGGGTGCGACGCTCGTGGTTTATGGACAGTTGCTGGCCAATGGAACTACCAATGATCCGATCCACTTCACGCGCGAGGTGGCGGGTCAGCGCTGGAAACAAATCCTGTTTGTTGGCGCTATGGACAGCGTCCTGCGGCACTGTTTCATCGAGTTCGCCAATTCCGCCGGCACGCATCTCGATTATTACGACAATGACTGCAACACCAACACGCCCCCGCCGGTTCGGAACTACCATGAGGCCGTGGTGGCGCTCGCGACTCACCTGGAAATCGAAGGCTGCACTTTTCGGTATCTGCCCGATGCCAGTCCGGGCGGTCAAGGTGATGCCCTGGCCATTGTGTCGGATGATCCGCAGACGCAGGGCGCGGCCTCGGCCAGAATTTCCAACTGCCAGTTCCTCTCGATTGGCCAGGGCGTGCATACGCGGTTCGCCTACGTCTTGATCGAGAATTGTTTCTTCACGGGTCACAATGGTGACAATGATGACGTGGATTTGTACGGCGAAAGTTCGCCCCCGCCCCTGATCCGCAACAACGTCTTCCTGAACCCGGGCCACGACGACATCATCAACCCGACGCGCTGCTCGGCGATCATCATCGGCAACGTGATGTCGGGCGGCGACGACCACGGCATTGTTCTGCGCGACAAATGTTCTCCCATCGTAATCAACAACCTGATCTACAATTTCGCCAGCGCCGGCATCGCCGTGCAAAATCAATGCGACGCGCTGATTGCGAACAACACGATTGTGAATTGCGGACGCGGCATCCGGTTTTTCGACCACGATCAGCGTTGGGGGCCGCCCTATTGCCTGGTGCCCGGCAGCGGACGGGCAACGATCATCAACTGCATCATTTGGGACTGCCCGACCTCGTTATTGTTGGCCGACAGCCCCTACACCGAGGATCGCGGCTCGCATGCCAGCGTGCTGTTCTGCAACGTGGAAGGCGGCCAGGCCTCGGCATCGGTCGGGCCGAATTCCACCCTGACGTGGGGCGCGGGCAACATCAGCAGCGATCCTCAGTTCGTGAATCTGGCAGCCAATGATTACCGCTTGAGTACGAATTCTCCATGCCTTGATGCGGGCACCAACGTTACCACCGCACTCACGAATTTCCTCGTCGCC
This sequence comes from Verrucomicrobiota bacterium, assembly GCA_014860005.1. Next base: position 21,130 of record JACZKP010000174.1, read on the forward strand.
ATCACCAATGATCTCGACGGGGTTCCACGTCCACTCGACGGCGATGGCGATGGTCTGGCTGGGTTCGACATTGGCGCCTACGAACATCTTCTGGCAACCGCTGATTCCAATGGCGACGGCATTCCGGATGGTTGGACCTGGAATTACCGTTTGAATCCGACGGACCCGAATCTTGCGGCGGGCGACCCTGACGGGGACACGCACACCACATTCCAGGAATGGGTGGCGGATACCGATCCTACGAATGCACTCTCCAGTTTTCGCATCGAGGCCATCGCGCCCGGCCCGCCCATCACACTGCAATTCCTCAGTTCCTCGAATCGGCAGTACACCCTCGTTTACACGACGAATCTCACTTCTGCTCCCTTGTGGATGAATGTTCCCAGCCAGGTTGACATCGCTGGGAGTGGCGGCTTGGATTCACTCGCCGACACCAGTTGGGAAACGGAACGCTTTTATCGGATCACTGTGAAAACGCCATGAGCCGAACAGCCGGGGCGGTTTTGGACGCGTTGCAGGTGGAACTGGCCGCGCTAACCCGACTTCCGCTATTCGACTGGGGAAACAGCGATTTTTCGGGGTCTTTGTTTCGTAAGTTGTTGCCCATGTGGCTGCGGATTTCTCAAATGTGCTGTAGTGCAGACCAACCCTCTTTTTCTTTGCGTGGGCC
>JACZKP010000175.1 GCA_014860005.1 Verrucomicrobiota bacterium
GGCCCACGCAAAGAAAAAGAGGGTTGGTCTGCACTACAGCACATTTGAGAAATCCGCAGCCACATGGGCAACAACTTACGAAACAAAGACCCCGAAAAATCGCTGTTTCCCCAGTCGAATAGCGGAAGTCGGGTTAGCGCGAAGATGCAGTTTTCCACGTCACGGACTTGCAGCAGGCAAACCCACGGCCAAGGCAAGGGTTTGCGAAACCCGGTTTTGGGATGAGCCGTCTTCAGGTCTCCGCTGCGACAACAGCCGTCCTGCCATGCCTGAGAAGACACCAGCGGTGTCTATCGCCAAATCCAGGTGATCAACGGCGCCATGGCGAGGCTGGGCAGATAATCGGCAAGTTCAACCTTCTTGAACTCAAAAATGACCAGCGCCACGGTGGCCACGATCAACCCACTCACCGTGTTGACCGAATCCAGCAAGCCATGCAATCGCAGCAACGGCTCGGCGTACAGACCGCACACCAGCGTGATGGTCAGTTGAAACACAAACACCGGCAGCGCCGACAGGATGGCCCCGGCCCCGAACAAGGCAACGAATCCCGTCATGGCCAGGCCATCCATCAAGGCCTTCACCGCCAGCGTGTAGAAGTAACCCGACCCGTCCGCGCCCGGCGGCAGTCCGTCCTGCACGGCGCCGAGGATGCCCAGCGGCGCGGCGCAAAACAAAACCGCACAGGCATTCAGCCCGTTGCTGGCGCGGTGCGGATCCCCAGGCCGGTTGTTCTCAATCAAGCGGCGTGCGTATTGTCCCAGATGGTTCGAGACTTTCTGAAAGCCCAGCAACTTGCCCAGCAGCTTGCCCAGCAGCACCGCCAGCAGGGCAATGACGACTTGCTTGAGAATGGCCGGGAACGGCCCGTTCAAGCTCAGCCAGACGAGGCGCAGTCCGAAGAAGGCGGTGAACACGCCCAGCGCCGTTTTGAAAAACATCTGCGACTGCGGAGCGAGCGGGGTGCTGCGCGCCAACCCCACCACCCCGCCGATGATAATCCCTGCGGCATTGAGAATGGCTCCGGTCACGCCGGGACTCAACCATGCCGCGCGGCGCGTGACGAGCGCAAAGTGTGCCGCTGGTAAAATGGGTTGCATCGTCCGGCACCGGGGCGGCAAACTTCCCGCGTCAATCGCCAACCTGGAACGAACATGGAACGCAAAATCAAGATCGCCCTCGTCGGCGCCGGCATGTTCGGCGGCGATGTTCATCTTCGCGCCTACGCTGACCTCCATCGCTTCGGCATTGCCGGCCAGCTCGCGCGCCTCGGGCTTGACCAACATTCACGCGACTTTGCAGATGTGAAATTTGAACTGGTCGCCGTCGCCACGCGCTCCGAAGCCTCCGCCAAACGTTCGGCCGAAGCTTTTTCACGCATCACGCATCAGGCATCACGGACTTTCTCCGGCGAAACACCCTGGCGCGACATCTTGCGCGACTTCCCCGACCTCGACGTGATGGCCGTTGCCACGCCGGATCATTTGCACACACAGCCCATCCTCGATTCGCTCGCCGCAGGAGCACACGTCATCACGGAGAAGCCGATGTGCCTCGACATCGCCGAAGCGGACCAGATCATCGAACTCGCGCGGAAGAAAAACCGTGTCGTCGCAATGGACATGCACAAGCGTTACGATCCGGATCATCTCCGCATCCGCAACGACATTCAAAACCGCATCGGCGCTCCGCTGTATGGCACGGCGTATCTCGAAGAACCGCTCGAAGTTTCCACCAGCACGTTCAAGTGGGTCGAGTCCAGCGATCCGTTCAGCTACGTCGGCCCGCATTGGGTGGATTTGATCTGGCATTACTATCACAGCAAGCCCGTTTCGCTTACCGCCGTCGGCCAGAAGAAGCGTCTCGTGCGCGACGGCATCAATGCCTACGACGCCGTGCAGGTGCGTGTGGATTTTGCGAACGGCATGAGCATCAACTTCCACAACAACTGGATCACGCCGCCGGATTTTGAAGGCTCGGTGAATCAAGGCCACGAAATCGTTGGCGCGGACGGCAAGGTGGAGAGCGACCAGCAATACCGCGGCTTCCGCTGGTGGAACGCCGGCGGCGGTTCGCGCACGAGTAACAATCACTTTACTCGTGACGTGAAACGCGCTGACGGCTCGCAAGCCTACGTCGGCTACGGTGTGGATAGTATCATCGCCGGGTTGGTGGCGATTTGCCGGATGAAATTTCTAAACGAATCCCGCGATGCCGTGGCGGACATCTATCCGATCGCCGAGGATGCGCGCATCGTCGTGGGCATCGTCCACGCCGCGCGCATCGTGCGGGATTTGAATTTCAAATACTTGAGCGAGGGCAAAGGCGCGCCGGTAACAGCACGCTTCGGCGAGGACGGCATCACGATTGTTGACCCGCATCGCAGCGAGGGAGCGTTCCAGAGGATTTACGCCCAGGCCATTTGAGCTGGCTCAACCGAAGCGCGGCTGTGTGCAAAGCACCAGCCGCAGCTTGTCGGATGTGCATGAGGCCTTCGGATGTGCTGCGGCTGGTGGTTCGCACACAGCCGCGCTCCACAACTTCCCCCGCTTGACCCCACTCAAGCAGGGCGACTACGCTCGGCCCATGAGCAACTCAATCTTCCGCGTCGTGCTGGCCACTACCATGGCATTGTCCACTTCAGCATTGGCCCAGAATTCGCAAAGCGAGGCCGCCCAGGCCGGGGCCTTTGTTGCCCAGGCGGAGAAAGACCTCGCCGATCTTTCAGTGCTTGCCGCTCGCGCCGAGTGGATCAACGCCACTTACATCACCGATGACACCGACGCGCTGGCCGCGGAATTCGGCGCACGCCGCACGGAACTGAGCGTGCGCTTCGCCAAAGGCGCCGCGAAGTTCGACAGCGTCAAGGGATTGTCCTTTGACGTGCGACGGAAACTGGATTTTCTGAAACAGGGCATCGTCCTTCCCGCTCCGGAAAAGCCGGGCGCGGCCAATGAACTCAGCACCCTCGCCACCAAGTTGCAGTCGCAGTATGGCAAAGGCAAAGGCACGCTCGATGGCAAGCCGATCAACGGCTCGGACATCGAGGCCGCGATGGGCACAGTGCGCGATCCCGCCAAACTCAAAGAGATGTGGACGAGCTGGCACGACCAGGTCGGCGCGCCGATGCGCGAGGATTACACCCGCCTCGTCAGCATCGCCAACGAAGGCGCGAAGGAACTGGGCTACGCCGATGTCGGCACGATGTGGCGCTCCGGCTATGACATGTCCGCCGAGGAGTTTTCCCGCGAAATGGACCGGCTCTGGCTGCAGGTCAAACCGCTCTACGATCAGTTGCATTGTTACGTGCGCGCGAAGTTGAGTGAGCATTACGGCGCGAAAGTTCAACCCACCACTGGCCCCATCCGCGCCGATTTGCTCGGCAACATGTGGGCGCAGGAATGGGGAAATGTTTACGATCTCGTTGCACCGAAGGGCGTCGGCGACATCGGCTACAACCTCACCGCGCTGCTCACCACCAAAGGTTACGATCCCATCAAAATGGTGAAGACCGGCGAAGCGTTCTACACGTCACTTGGCTTACCCGCCCTGCCCACCACGTTTTGGGAGCGTTCCCAATTCACCAAGCCACAGGATCGCGAGGTGGTTTGCCATGCGTCGGCGTGGGACATTGACAACAAGGACGACCTCCGCATCAAGATGTGCATCAAGGTCAACGCCGACGACTTCGTGGTCATTCATCACGAGCTCGGCCACAATTACTATCAACGCGCCTACAACCAGCAGCCGTTCCTTTACCTGAACGGCGCGCACGACGGCTTCCACGAAGCCATCGGCGACTTCATCGCACTCTCCATCACGCCCGAGTATCTGGTGCAAATCGGATTGCTGGACGCGGCACAAGTGCCGAGCGCGGACAAGGACATCGGGCTGCTCCTGCGGCAGGCGTTGGACAAGGTGGCGTTCCTGCCCTTCGGTCTGCTGATGGATAAATGGCGCTGGGGCGTTTTCAGCGGCGACACCAAACCGGAGGAATATCAGGCCGACTGGACGGCGCTGCGCTTGCGTTATCAGGGAATCACGCCGCCTGCGGAACGACCGGCCACGGCCTTCGATCCCGGCGCCAAGTATCACATTCCGGGCAACACGCCGTATGCGCGCTATTTCCTGGCGAGCATCCTCCAGTTTCAATTCTACAAAGCCGCCGCCGAACAATCGGGCTGGAAAGGCCCGCTGCACCGCTGTTCGTTCTACGGCAACAAAGACGTCGGCAAGCGCCTGAACCAGATGCTGGAGATGGGCGCAACCAAGCCGTGGCCTGATGCGCTCGAAGCGTTCACCGGCAGCCGCAAAATGGATGGCTCGGCCATGATCGCGTATTTCCAACCACTGATGAAGTGGCTGGAGGAACAGAACAAAGGCCGCCCGCTTGGGTGGTGACGCTCGTCATGCCCAAGGCCCGGCGGGCCGGCAGAAAATAGCCCACGACGCAAGCCGTGGGGATGTTTCGAAACCCATGGAAGCCCCGGCAGGGGCGGCAGAAAAACACTGAGTGTTGCCCGCTGTCGCCCCTCTCGGGGCTTTTCCGATTCTTCACGACGACCACCCACGGCTCACGCCGTGGGCTACTCCCATTCGCGCCTCCGGCGCTCCTGCGTCCTCCAATTCTGGACTGCTGCGAAGAACCGAGATGAGTCCATGGAAATCTTGATCTGGTTATTCCTCTGGACAGGGATTTCCTCGGGGCGCAAAGTCCAATTATGTGAAACATCATAGGCTGAAAATGGTGCAGCCGAATGAGTTTGACCGCATCGGATACCATGAACGCTTCTGAAGCATCGAAACGACGATGGTTCGAGTTGTCACTCTTTCCATTAAAGCTGTTCGTCCTGCTCGCGCTGCCACTGGTGTTCTTTGCTGATTCTCCCCGCATGCCCTGGCTGGCCGCGCTGGACATGAGCTTGGACATGTTAGTTGGTTGGCTCTGCTTATTGTGTTCGGTGGTTTTCGTGAGCGCCTCAGTTATTCAGAAATTCTTCGGCCCAGAGGGAGCAGCACGACGGAGCATTTGGTTTGCGGTGCTCGCTTTCATTCTCGGCGCGATTTTGTCACCGTTATTCGCAATAGGATGAAGCCGACGTGTTTTGACTCCATAACCTGCTACCAACGCCCCCCAGCCAGCTGAGATAGTTTTTTCTATCTCCTCCGCACTGCTCTTGTGACTTCCTCCACCGCGCAGGCGCGTTACCGCACGTTCCCCGCGCGCAATGTTTCCAACGGATAAAATGTCTCGCGCCAGCGGATGCCGCCCTGACGCAGCGTGACGACGGTGGAGTTGAGCACGGCGTAGAGGAACAGCGGAAACATAAACGGCACGAGGAGCGCGGTGCGAGACGACCAGCCCAATCGTCGCGCGAGAACTGCGGCCGGCACAAGCAGCAAGAGCGGCGACAGCGCGGCGGTGAGTCCGGTCCATGTTCCGGAAACCAGACCGAGCACGAGGATGGCGAAAACCAGAATCACGAACGCACTTCCCGTCAGCACCAATCCGGTCCGGTAATCCACCAAGGTGAGGAAAGCCGGCCCACTAAGACCGCTGATCAGGGTTTTCTGACCGGTGCCGTCCAAGTTCGCCCGCCGAATGTCGCCGCCGCCGAAGTTGGCCCAGTAGAGGTGGCCGTTGCTGACATCGAGCGCGATACCCGCAGGGCCATTGAGATTCTGAATCAGGGTTTCCTGGCCGGAGCCGTCGAGATTTGCGCGCCGAATGTCGCCGCTGCCCGCGCCAGTCCAGTACATCTTGCCGGCTGGAATATCGAGAGCCATCAGGGAAGGTCTCGCGAGTCCTGTGACGAGAGCTTGCTTGCCAGTGCCGTCGAGGTTGGCCCGCCAGATATTTCCGCCACCATGTTCGGGCCAATAGATTTTCCCGCCGACCGGATCCAGCGCGATCGCATGTGGATCATTCTGGCCCGTGATGAGAACTTGCTGACCCGAACCATCCAGGTTCGCACGCCGGATGTTCCCGCCGCTGGGAACGCTCCAGTACATTCGACCGGCGGCCAAATCAAGAGTCGGCAACCCGCCGTTTGGACTGCTCACGACTATCGTCTGACCGGTGCCATCCAGGTTCGCGCGCCGCATGGTTGCGGTGCCCACATCGCCCCAGTACATGTGGCCACGGGCAAGATCCAGATTCGGCCCGATCGGGTTAGGAAGCCCGCTGGCGAGGACTTTCTGCCCAGTGCCGTCAAGGTTGGCTCGCCGGAGGTCTCCGCCCCCGGTATTGCTCCAGTAGATATAGCCGCCTTTGATTAAGGTCGTTGGAACCGGAAGCCATACCAATCTGCCGGTGCTGAGTTCTGAAAGAATCAGGCGGCCGGAGGTTCGGTCAATGAGCATGCTGGAGGGAGTCACAAGGCAGGTCGAATGCGTGACCGCATTGCGCGCTGACACGATGTAGGACTGCAACCGCCCCAGTCCCGGTTGCGGGAAACTCAAGTCATACTCCAGAGTCAGCAGGCCTCCGTTCAGCGTGTCGGCCGACAGCGGAGTCGAATCAATTGCAGTGGTCAGTCCCTCGACCAATGAAACCACCGCACTCGTTTACGGATCGACCTGCAAAACTTTCGAGTAACCGGGAAGAAACGGAGCACCGCCGAGAATCGTCACGAGTAACTGGCTGCCCACCCAATGAATGCTGGTCGGCACGTTTTCAATGACGGGCGGACCGTTCGTGAGCGGACTGGGCGTGGGCGGAAAGCTCGTCAGAGTTTGCTCGCTGCCGCTGGCAATCTCAACCTTGCGCACGTTGTTGAACCCGGCATCGACGACGTAGAGGTGGGTGTTATCCGCAACGATTCCGTACGGATGAGAGTGCCGGACGTTGTCCGCAAAATTTGGGCGGGGATCCGGCAGGTAATCCACGAAATCCACGACGAGCCGGATCGTTGTGCTCTCCCCCGAAGTATTTGTCACGGCGAGCGGCGCGTGGCTCTTCAAGGTGTGATGATCGGCGAGGGCGATCTTGAAGCCAGACGTGTTTGTCTCCAGGGACTCGGGGAAGTCAACGGCTAAAACGGAACTGAAGATCGGCGACGCGGGTGTGGGGTTGGTTTTTTCAGTGCCTTGAACTGGACCGGCCAGCGTGACATCGCCCTGACCGTTTACGACATAAAGCGTTCGTCCGTGCAGGTAAAGACCCGACGTTCCGCTCGGATCACCGACAAAGGCGCGGGCGGACGGCAGCCCTTCCAACAGGGTTCGACGATTGCCATTCCAGTCCACGATCGAGACTCGTGCTGAATTAAGTTCATCGGGCATTCCAACTTCCGCGACAATGAAATTGCCCAGTGGAGTTTGAATGATTTTGGCGGGTCCGAGCAGGCCCGTGGCGAGGATCCCGACCTCGGGACACAGCGTCTGCGCTTGGAGACTCCCTGCGAAACAGACGGAGAGTGTACCGAACGCGATGGTTAATTTTTGAATGCTGCCAACGAGGCAACTCGGAATCTTATTCGTTTTCATGATCGGGTCTTTTATTTCGAGGTTCTACGAAGCCTGCCAAGGCCCGCGTGCGATCCGCGTTTACGAAGGACAACCTCCCTTCACTCATTCATGCGACGTCGGTGTGGGATTCCCCTCAAAAAAGAGCGGCAGCTTTGCGCTGCCGCTCTGCGGCGTTCGATTGCAAGTTACTTCGCTTTGGCAAACATGATGGTTCCGTCGAACGAACCAACGGAGACCTTGGTAACCGTGTCAAGCAAGCGCTTCACGGTGAAACTCCCGGTCGCGCCAGCGAACCGGCCGGTGCCACCCGTAACGGTGTACGTTTCCACAATGATGAGGAAATCGGTGTTGTCGGTCGGAGAAGCCTGCCCGGTAACTTCAGTAAAGAGGCTGTCTCCGTTGGCCGCGATGAAGTCAGCAAACCCGCTTCCCGTAAAGGTAAGAAGGTTGACCTCGAACTCTGAAGCCATCGTGTAGCGACCAAGATGAGTAGCGTTGCCAGATGCGATCGCCTCCGCAGCGACTACTGGGAACTGGACGACGTGGCTTTCGACCTGTTGCAGGGTGCCTTTGAAGGGTACCGCCTTTTCTGCGCCTGGGCCGGCGAGCGCCGCTGTCAGGAACATGGCTGTTATTTGCAGATGGAGGACGGTTTTAACGATGGTTTTCATATTACGTTTCGCTTTCTTTTTATTGTTTTTTGTTTCCAGGTCCGACGGAGCCAGGAGGCCCGCCCGATCCGCGTTTTGAAGGGCAACGTCCCTTCCATCATTCATGCGACACGGGCGTGGGAAACCCCTCAAAAACTTTGGGAGAAGCATCAGCCGAAGTGAACATTCAACAACCAACATCCAACGCTCAACATCCAACGCTCAACATCCAATGGCAGGCCTCAGCCGCGATCGGAGCGGGTGTCTTATCCGAAAGTGCCAGAGGATGGCGCAGTCCAAAACCTCGCGGAAGTGCGGACCCAAGCGGGCTGCAGAAGGCTATTCCAGAAACGGCGCGAGCAGCGTCAGCGGCTGATTCCCGTGCCGGCAATAGACGAGAAAGTCGCGGTCGAGCGTGAAGAGTCGTGCCTCCGGTTGATTTTCAGCCAGGGTCACCAGGCAGGCGTCGGCGAAGGACATCGGGACATTGGCGTAGCGTTCCATCAGTGCCATCGCCCGCGGTGTCATTGTCCTAAAATCGAATCCATCCACGAAATGCCCGTCCTGCACTTTGTGGCGGAGTCTCGCGAGGGCGCTGGGTTGGTTGCGCAGGAGAAAGCAGGTTTCCGTGAGCACCGCTTGGCAGGTCCACAAGGGCGGGCGTACGCGCTGGAATGCAGACACCGCCCAGGCGTGGCTGGCTTCGCGGGCATCCATCAACCCGACCAGCGGGCCGGTATCCAAGAGCACTATCTCCGCCATTGGCCGAAGCCCTCCATGTGTTTCGGATTCGTTGCCAAATCCGTCCTGCCACTGTCCACACAACCCACGAGATCTTTCAGCACGTCGTACGCGCTTGGCCCTGGCTGGAGTTCGGCGCTGCTGGATCCCGGCAACGCGTTCTCCAGCGCCTCCCGCACGATTTGCGCGGGCGGCACTTGCCGCTGCGTGCTGGTGGCCTCCAGGCGCGCGGCCAATTCGTCCGGCAATTCAAGGGTCAGCGTACTCATGACGTTGAAGATGCCATACCTTCCCGCGTCCGGCCAAGGCTGAACTTATCCACCGGCGCACCGACCTCGCGGCCACGGAGCCAAACGCAGTCGCCGCTTTCGAGGGTGTGAACAAACGCGGGTTCAGGAGGGCTTCTCGATCGCGAACCCAAACAAAGCTTCTTCGCAGGTCGGATTCATGGCCGCCGAGCCTGCGTTTTTTCCTTCGCTTCCTCGGCTGCGATCTCCGTCCAGGACGGCGCACGCCAGAATCGCAGCGTTTTGTCGCGGCTGCCGGAAATCAAAGTGTCGCCATCTCGCGTGAAGGCGAGGGCGAAGATGCCGTCGCGGTGCCCTCGAAGCGTCGCCACTTCGTGCCCCATGGCGAGGTTCCACAGCTTGACCGTGGAATCAACTGAGCCCGAGGCAAGAATCTTCCCGTCGGGCGAAAACGCGACAATGTTCACCACGTGTTGATGGCCCTCGAAGAGGCGGATTTCGCGGCCTGATTCAACATCCCAAAGCTTGATGGATTTATCCGTGCTCCCGGCTGCCAGCGTCTTCCCATCGGGTGAGAACGCAAGCGAAGCGATGATGGGGTTATGTTTGAGTTGCTGCTTCACGTCACCGGTCTTGAGATCCCAAATCCATACGGTCCCGTCGTAACTGCCCGACGCGAGCACGTTCCCCATGGGCGCGAAGGCGATACGGCCCACTCTAGGACTGTGGACAAGATGAGGGAGCGGTCTTCTGGAAGGGATATCCCACAGTTGAACGCGTGCGTCTCCGGGGCCCGCTGCCAGTGTCTGACCATCGGAGGAAATGGACACCGCCCCAACCTCGCCCAAGCCTTCCATGAACACGTCCGCCTGCTTTCCAGAAGTCACGTCCCACAAGCGCACTGTCTTGTCGCTGCTTCCAGAAGCCAGCAGCCGGTCGTCCGGCGTGAAGGCCAGCGACGTTACATCGGCCTGATGATTCGTCAGTGTTTGCAGCAAACGGCCCGAAGGAAAATCCCACAGCTTGATCTCGGCAGGACGATGGCGTTGGAAGAAGTCCCCGCTCCCGGTCGCGATGAGCTCACCGTTATGTGACACAGCCAAGGCCATGGTGGCGTCGGCATGAGGGCGCTCAACCTGCACCTTAGGCGCGCTCGCGATACTCCACAGCGTTGGCATTGCGAACTCGATTGAGCCTAGAAGCGTCTTATCATTCGGGGCAAAGGCCAGCCATCTGACGCCACCCGCCAATCCCTTAAAGTCGAGGGTCGATTCCTTGATTTGCAGATCGTAAAGTTTCACGCTGCCGTAGCTGCCAACCGCGAGTGTTTTACCGCCGATGGAGAATGCCACCGAGCGAACTTCGGTGCGCTGCGGGTAAGCAGCGACGAGTTCCCCGGAAGCTACGTTCCAAACGATGGCCGTAGTATCGGCGCTTCCGGTTGCGAGCATCGTGCCATCGTCCGAGAAAGCGAGGGTCCAAAGCTTGAGCGTGTGGCCTTGGAGCGTTTTGATGCAGCGGCCCGACGGGACTTCCCAAAGTTTTGCGGTGTGGTCGCGGCTGGCGGTGGCCAGGAGATGTCGGTTCGGGGAAAACGCGAGCTTCAAGACCTCATCGGTGTGGCCTTCGAGACGAGCGGCGATTTCCTTCGTGGCCAGGTCCCACACCAGGATCGTTTTGTCTGCCCCCGCCGTGGCCAGGAATTTTCCATCATGAGAAAAGGCGAGATCATTAAGGCAGAGCGAGTGGCCGGCGAGGTTCGTGATCAAGATGCGAGATTCGACATCCCACAACTTCAATTCTCCCGGTTGATTCGGCGCGAACAAACCGCCCGAGCCCGAAGCGAGCGTCCGGCCATCCGGCGAGAAGGCCAGGCATCCGAGGTTCAAGTTGTGTCCCGGAAACGGGCCAATCACTTCTCGCTTGGGCAAGTCCCAAAGGAGGAGTCGCCCGTTCCGGCCGCCAGTCACCACCAGTCTGCCATTGGGCGAGAGCACGATGGCGTCCCAGATTGAGGTTTCGACCGGGAGGGCGACTGATTCGTCTGGACGGCAAAGTGCCCAGAGCAGCCGCCACTCAAAACCGCGCAGGTCCTCCTGGTTCGGCTTCGGCTGGTGCGCATTCAAGAGGTTTCGCGCGCGGCCGATCTCGCCGAGGTCCCAGGCTTCCGAAGCCAGTTTCATGTCCGATGCGTAAAGGTTGCGACGCGCGGCCAATTCGCCCTGTTCAGCCCGCTGACCGTTTCGCTCGGCCTCGCGCCGCGCCAGCGACTCTTGTTGTTGGGCGGAGACAGCGATCCACCGCGCACGCTGCGCCTGGTACGCTTGCCAGGCGCTCACGACAACTCCGAGCACGAGCGCCGCCGCGACGCTTGTGGTCGCCGCGAAGATCAGCTTGTTCCGGCGAAAGGCTTTCTGGAACCGGTAAGCCGCACTGGGCGGACGGGCAACGACCGGTTCGTTGTTGAGGTGTCGCTTGAGATCGGCAACGAGACCGTTCGCCGTCTCGTAACGGCGCGTTCGGTCCTTCTCCAAGCACTTCATTACGATCCAGTCCAGGTCGCCACGCAGCAGCGTGATGGTTTCTTTGATTCGTAGCAGCCGACGTGAGGAGGCTCTGACTTCCTCCTCGGATTGCGAGGCCGGGCGCGTCCCTACGTGCGCGCCGCCAGTGGAGATGCTTTCCGCTGAAGACGGCGCGCACGGAGTGCCGCGCCCTACCTCTTTGGCGGCGACGAGCGTCTGGCTGAGTTTGGTGCTCGGTCGCAGCGGCTCCTTCTCGCGGATCGTCTTCCGCATCGCATCAATGCCTTGTGACATCAACTCTTTTGCGTCGAACGGCGTGCTGCCAGCCAACAGTTCGTAGAGCAAAACGCCCAGCGCGTAGATGTCGCTGCGCGTATCAATGTCCAGCCCGCTCATCTCCGCCTGCTCCGGGCTCATGTAAGCCGGTGTGCCGATGAACTGGTGCAACTGCGTGTAAACGGTCGCCTCCGTCAGCCGGCCCTCCGTCGCTTTGGCGATGCCGAAATCAATGACCTTGGGCACCGGCACGCCGTCGTGCAACGTCACGAGGATGTTCGACGGTTTGATGTCACGGTGGATGATGCCTTTCTGGTGCGCGTGCTGGATCGCCTGGCAGACTTTGATGAACAGATCGAGCCGTTCCTTCGTGTTGAGATTGGCTTGATCGCAGTAGTCGGTGATGCGGATGCCGCGCACCAGTTCCATCACGAAGTAAGGCCGGCCCGTGTCGGTGGTGCCGGCATCGAACACCTTGGCAATGTTGGGATGGTCCATCGTCGGCAGCGCCTGCCGCTCGGCCTCGAACCGGGCAACTACCGCCTTGGTGTCCATGCCCAGCTTGATGACTTTCAGGGCCACCCGGCGGCGGATCGGTTCCTCCTGTTCGGCGACATAGACCACGCCACAGCCGCCTTCGCCCAGCGTCTCGCGCAGTTTGTAGCGGCCAATCGTGTCCCCGGGCTTTTCCGTGACGGGTGCCGTCGGAGAGGTGACCAGCGTCTTCTTCAGAAAGTCGCCCGCGCCCTCGTGAGCTTGCAGCAGGGAGTGAACCTGCTCCTTCAACTCCGTATCGCCCGGACAGGCGTCCGCCAGGAACCGTTCGCGTTCCGCGCCGGCGGGCCGGGCTTTCGCTTCATTGAAAATTGCTATGAGTCGGTCTGCGCTTGCCATGTTCGAGTGAGTGAGGAGAGTCCCCTCAACGGTCCATGCGACATAAACTGTCGAAACCCCTCAAAAAAATGTCTCCGCTTCAATGCGTCGCATCGCGTGTCTTCTGCATCTCCCGAAAGAGCCACGCGCGGGCGAACGACCAAAGCCGCTCCGCTGTTGCGATCGAGACACCCAGTTCCTTGGCGGCCTGTTCTTGAGTCAACCCGACATAGAAACAGTGCTTCACCATTTCGGCGGCGCGAGCGTCAACCGTTGCCAGCCGGTCCAGGGCCTCATCCAGCGCGAGGAGTTCGTCATCCGGCAAAGGCAGTGGCAGTTCCACCGCGTCCAGGTCCACCCGCTCCAACTGTCCGCCATGCTTCAGTCGTTTCTTCCGACGCGCGGACTCCACCAGAATGCGCCGCATGGCTTCGGCGGCTGCGGCAAAGAAATGCCCGCGGTTCTCGAACCTCGACGACTCGTCGCCGACCAGCCGCACCCAGGCCTCGTGGACCAGCGCCGTGGGTTACAACGTGTGTCCCGGTCGCTCGTTCGCCATCTTGTGTGCGGCGAGCTTGCGCAGTTCCTCGTAAACCAGCGGCAACAATTCATCAATGGCGTTGGCGTCACCGTGTTCAATAGCTTGGAGGATTTGGGTGACGTCGCTCACGCGTTTCAGGGTAACGGAGCAAAGCGCAGTTACAACGTGAATCCATTCACGGCTTGAACAACCGGAAGAACCGATTGCCCGGCTGTAGCGCAGATTTCTCCCGCGCATGCGGGACTGTATCGCCGAATTCCATTCGGCAGACCGGCCGAACGCTCGGAGTCGCCCGGGCTTTCCAAGGCCAGCGGATTGGAAATCCGCGATACAGCAGGTTGGAAACCTGCGCTACGAGTTTTCGCCGGGCAAGACTAAGGCCTTACTCACGGCTTGAACAACCTGAAGTAGCGATTGCCCGGCGCCGGGCTGACACCGGTAAAATTTTTGCGCGCGGAGACGGGATGGAAAGAATCCATTAGCCTGTGGCCGCGTTCGCGCCGATGTGGCAGGCGTGACATTTGCCCAGCCAGCCATCCGGCAAAACATCCACGCGTTTCACGTGCAACCGGGAATCCTCCTTCGCCAATCCTCAGAGAATCTCGCTTGTGCCATCGGTGGACCGATCGTCCACGACGATGAGTTCAAGCTCCACCCCGCGTTGGGCGAACAAACGGCGAATCGTCTGTTCGATGCGCGATTCCTCATCGCGCGCGGCGATGACCACGGAGCATCTGAACCGGCTTTCGGGTGGCGTTGCGGTGAGCGTTTCCAGCCCCGGCAACCGCCGCACCCAGCGTATGTGCCAGAGCACGGAGAACGCCCAGATTAGAAACAGTCCCGCTGTCCCGCTGAAGATTAGTGCTGTCCACATGAGTTTGGTCGCGTTCGATAATGACCGCCTCACCTGGATCAGGCCGGCTCACGGTGGGTGGCGCGCTCCGCTCCTTCCTCGGCCGACAGTTGTTCCTATTTTCGCGGACGGTTAACCGGGTCATGCTGTACCGCCTCGGCGTCAATTCGAACATTCTGGCCGTGAGCAATCTTCCATTCGCTTGCGGTTTTCACGAACACATAACTGAGTTTGGTCTGCGTCTTCGGCATGACCTGTCCACTGGGCGTCGTGAAACCATCCTGCGTATAAGTGACCACCGCGATGGCGACATCAGCGCCAAGCAGGCGGAGGGCGATCGCATCGGTCTTCAATCGGGTGTCCTTGAACATGGTCTCGTGGAAGGCCGCATGGGCGGCGACGATGTCGGCCCGCCCGCGCCAATGCATGCCGACCACGTTGATGAACTCCGCGTCCGCGCGAAATAATTCGCCCAGCGCTTTCATGTTGTGGGAATTCCACGCGGCCTCGTAGCCGGCCAATGCCTTGCGGATGGCTCGGTCATCCTTCGCGGAGAGGGAAACCGTGGCGGCCTGATTCGTTGCGCCTGGCTTGGTTGATTGAGACTCAGCCACCGTTGCCGAAGTAACGAAGACAGCGGCAGCCGCGATAATGGAGTGGATCGTTTTCATTTGTGTTTTGCTATTTGGTCAGACCGATGACGTTCGGGAGGAGGAATCGCAGTTTTGATTTCATGGTTCATTGGGCCAATTGCGTTGTGCGGCAAAGTGGATCGCCAAAAATAGATGGCCATGGCCAATGAACCAGATATCGGGCGACAGACTGGAAATTACACGACGACTGGCCCGCGCAAAGTAAATAAATGGACACGTTCAGGATTCAGCAATTTTTCCGCCTGGAGAAATCCTTGGAAATATTGCGATTATGAACTCAGGGTTTGAACAACCGGAAGAACCGATTGCCCGGCGCCGGACTGAAGTTTACGGACTTGGTTGCGCCGTTGTCGGTGACGGTTTCGGTCGGCGTGGTCCAGTTGGCCGTGTTCAGATCGGTGTTTTGCTGCAAGACGAATCCGGTCGAGGGCGAGGGCCACGAGATGGTAATCAAAGCGTTCGCCCGGGCGATGCTCAGTGCCGGATCAGAAAGCGCGAACAAATACGCCGCCCCGGCATCCGTTGCGCCCGTATCTTTCCACACGCTCCCAATGATTACGTGGTCGTTTCCCACCGCCGCCACGGACACGCCGAAGAAGTCCTGGGACGCGGGGGTGGGATTGGTGATGGTGTTGAGCAGCGTGCCATTGGTGCTGAACAAGTACGCCACCCCAGCCCGAAACGCGCCCGTGTTGTCCTGATATGCGCCAATGAGTACGCGGTCCGTTCCGACGGCCGCCACCGCCCAACCGAAATAGTCATAAACCGCCGGGTTGGGATTGATGAACGTGGTCAGCAGCGTGCCATTGGTGTTGAACAGATACGCCGTCCCGCCGCCACGAACGCCCCCGTAATCTACGGCACTGATGAGCACGCGATCGTTTCCCACCGCCGCTATCCCCGTACCGAAATTATCGTCGGCCAGCGGGGCTGGATTGGTGAACGTGGTCAACATCGTGCCGTTGGTACTGTACAGATAGGCCAAACCAGCACCACTCGCGCCCGTGTTATCGTAAGGCGCGCCGATGATTACGCGGTCGCTTCCCAACGCCGCCACTGGCCAGCCAAAACTATTCGCGATCGCTGGGGTGGGATTGGTGAAGGTGGTGATCAACGCGCCGTTAGTCCGAAAAAGGAATACCCCTCCGCTGGAAGGCTCACCGATGTTACCGCCCGGAACGCCGGCAATGAGCACATGGTCGCTCCCCACGGCTGCCACACCCCCGAAACTGAAAGCTTGCACGGTCGCCGGGCTGGGATTGGTGAAGGTGGTCAGCAACACGCCATTGGTGGTGAGCAAATACGCTCGCCCGATCTGGCGCGGTTGGCCCTGGTAAGAAGCGGTGAAATTATACGCGCCGATGAGCACCTGGCCATTCCCCACCGCCGCCACTGTCGCGCCGAAGGAATCGCCCGACGGAGTGGGATTGGTAAACGTGGTCAACAGCGTGCCGGTCAGGTTGAACAGATACGCCTCCCCGGCTCCCTCCGCGCCGATCAACACCCGATCCGTCCCCAGCGCCGCCACCGAGCCGCCGAAAATGTCGTAGGCCGCTGGAGTCGGGTTGTTAAAGGTTGTCCGCAACGTGCCGCCAGTCTCTTGGGCGACGGTTGATCCCGGCCCGGCCAAAAGCGCGAGCAGGAATATAGTTACCCAGCAATCGAAAAGCCGGCGGTGACGGGTGATGGTCTCAGGTTCACAGAAAATTTTCATGGGAGGGTTTTGGTTGCGTTATGGGTTTACTGAAGGTTTTAACAGCCGGTAAAAGCGGTTGCCCGTCGGCGGATTCACCAAAATGAAATGGTTCGTGCCATCATTAGTCACGGATTCGAGCAGCGCGGTCCAGTTGGTCGGGTTCAAATCCGAGTTTTGCTGCAACGCAAAGCCGGTTGATGGAAACGGCCAGGAGATGATCGCGGTGTTGGTGCTGGTGAAGGAGATGGCGAGCGGCGGCGACGCTGCCGAGGGGGTGCCCAGAATCAGCATCTTGCGATTGGTGGTTTCATCGGTCGGTCCCCACGTCACGCCTCCGTCTTGAGACTGATTGCGCCCGTACGCCGCGGCAGCGCCGGTGGGCATGAAGTATGAAGCTGCGTACAGGATTTCTCCGCTTTCAACCGTCAGCACCGCCCAGTAACACGTATTGGCTGAGAGAATGAAGGGTGTGGCGGGAACCCACTTGATGGGAGTTTCGTAGCTGCTCGCCACCAATTTGAACGTGATGGGGTTGGTCGCCCCGGAGAGGTTCATGATCACTCCGGTGCTGGCAACAGGCCGTCCGGTGGCCGGGTCGTGGGAATAAATATCAAGCCACACCACCGGCGGGTTGTTCGGCTCGCGGGTGTTCAAGAACAAGGTCACGGAGTCGAGCGAATACGACTGTGGTCCGAGGCAAAACTTATTTGCCAGCATGGTGGAGGGGTTGCCGATGGAGACGCCGCTAGAGCTGCCGCTCCGATTGTCGAAAATCGTAGTGCTCTCATCCACCGGCGCGATGGCGGCAATGAGGCTCAAGAATTCGCCGGTGAGGGAGAAGTTCCCGCCGGTCATCGGGTCCGCCTCGGGCTGAAGGATGGCGCCGCTCACCGCGAACTCACCGCCGGTGCTCCTGCCGCCGCCACTGTCAAGGGTGAACCAGTCGAGGGAGTAGTTTTGCGCGGAAACCATCGCGGTCATGAGTAAGATTCCCGCGAGACCGACGAGTTTGGGAACGAATGTTTTCATGTTGCGTTGGAGCTGTTTCCCGAAATCAGTACACGACGATGTGAAATCGAGAGTCGTAGGTGGTACCAAGATCATCACGAGATCGGGTAAAAAAAACCTCCACTACGCTGCCGCTCACTGACGCAATCATTCCGACCATAACGCCGCGGGCGAAATCCAAGCTCGCCTGAGCTGTCAATGAAACGAAGCGATCCTCAACGTTGAAACCGAAATTGATCCTATAATGTCCTTCACTAGACCTCGTGACCGTAATCCCACAGGGAGCTGTGGATACTGCGCTACCAGCCTGTTGGGAATTGTAACAGCGGACGACGTACTGGTTCGCTGGAAGGAACGGGTCAATGTAGGCCATCGCCTTGACGAAGCCGCCCTTGTCGCGCACTTGCACCGCATTCCCCTCCGCAAATACGGCCGTGCCCGAGGTACTCCGGCCGTAAACACCTATTCCACCGGTGCCGGTCGCGTTCCCGTACACCGCAGCCGTGCTCGCCGCGGGAGTTTCCGCGTGAAGTTTTGCCACCGGCGCCGCCGTCCCGACGCCGACATTGCCGGCGGTCGTAATGGCGATGCCATTGGCGGCCGACGGAGGCGCCTGTCCGACCGTCGCCGCCAGCTTGAGGACCGAGCCATCAAATCGGAGATCGGCGCGGTTGCCGACATTAGGGCTAATCGTCAGGCCTAACTCCGAGTTGGGCGAACCGAATTGAACCATTCCATTACCGGGCCGCAGCAGAGTGGCACCGTCCACTTCCAGCCGGTAACCCGCCGCAGGAGAACCGGTCCCGATTCCCACATTGCCTTCGGTGGTGATGGCGAGGCCATTTACGGCAGATGGAGGAGCGACGCCGGCTGTTGCCACCAATTTAAGTGTCGAACCATCAAATCGGAGATCAGCCCGGTTGCCGGCCGTCGGAAGGAGCGACATGCCCAGTTCCGAATTGGGTGAGCCGAATTGAATATTTCCGTTACCGGGTCTGAGATGAGTGGCGCCATGCACTTCCAGACGGACGCCGGCGGTGGGAGCGATCGTGCCGATGCCGACGTTGCCGGCGTTATAGTACGCATCGGTCCCCGCGAGCGACCACAAGCCGCTGCCGCCTCCGCTTCCGCCGGTGGACGCAATGGTCAGCGTGTTGCCGCTCGGGGTGATGGTCACGTTCGAGCCTGCCGCGAGGGTGACGTTGTCCGTCAGGTTGTTCAGGCTCTGAACGGCTGCGCCGGTTACCAGGGTGGTGGCAGTCGCCGCGGTTTCCGCCTGGGCCGCGTTCAGGCTTTGAATGGCGTAAGGGATGGAAGCCACTTGCTGGCGCGGCGCGAGCGTGGTGTAAACGCTGGCGCTGCCTCCCGACTTCACGCCGATCTCCAGGAAACGGGGCGAGCCATCGAAGACCGTCCCGCCAAAATCCAGCGTGACGGTGAAGACACCGTTCGTCACGGGCACGGCGGATTCGGTGATCGTGCCACCCTGTTGAGCGCCCGCGCCCACCGCGGCGGTGTCGAACAGCTTGAACTGCATATCATGAGGGCTGTTGACCGGGCTGCCCGCCGCAGTCAGGTGGCCCCGGTAGCTAATGGCTGCGCTTTGTGTCAGGCCGGGGATGACACCCAGCAGCAACAGGGAAACGGATAGAAGCACGGACTCGAAGCTCTTGAGGACGCCTTGGGCGGGGATGACGTTCCTTCTGTCTAGGAACCTGCGGCGGAGTGAGGGACCAGGCAGCAATTTGGTGAAGCTGCGAGGTTTTTTCACGAGATTTCCAGGCCGACCAGGAAGCCGTATCCCTTCAGTTCCCTGGCTGCCTTCTGTGGATCTTCTTGCGGCGTTCGGGTTAAGTTTTGTTTTCATGAGTCTTTTGCACCGAAACACGTTCATCGTGTTCCACCCTGACATGAGCCAAAACCCGGCGAAAAGGCTCACCCGCTCTTTTCTTTTTTCTTTTCGTGTGAAATGAGCCGATTTGTTCTCTTATGGCGCATGTATGGGCGATGAACCGAACGCCATGAAGCCCGCCTCCGCCGAGCAAGTCGTGTTTGCCGGAGCGCTTCAACTGGTCACGCCCGCCGCCCGCGCCGCCTATCTCGATGAAGCGTGCGGCCGGGACCACGCCCTGCGCGAGCGGGTCGAAGCCCTGCTCCGCGCCACCGAGATTGCCGGTGATTTTCTGGAACAACCCCCAACCGGTCTGACCGGAAGCGGCCCGTCCACCGTGATTGCGACCGGATTCCGCGAGCAACCGGGCGACCGCATCGGCCGATACAAACTGCTACAGCAAATCGGCGAAGGCGGTTGTGGCGTGGTTTACATGGCCGAACAGGAAGAACCGGTGCGCCGCCGCGTCGCGCTCAAGGTCATCAAACTGGGCATGGACACCAAGTCGGTGATCGCGCGCTTCGAGGCGGAGCGTCAGGCGCTTGCGATGATGGACCATCCGAACATTGCCAAAGTGTTCGACGCCGGCGCCACGGACCTGGGGCGGCCGTACTTCGCCATGGAACTGGTGCGCGGGATCAAGATCACCGACTACTGCGACGAGAATAGTTTATCCACCGAAGCACGACTGAGGCTGTTCACGCAAGTTTGTCAGGCGATTCAACACGCGCACCAGAAGGGCATCATCCATCGCGATATCAAGCCGTCGAACATTCTCGTCACTATCAGCGAACCCGGCTCGCCCGGCTGTCCCAAGGTGATTGATTTCGGTATCGCCAAGGCCACGACCGGCCAGCGGCTGACGGATAAAACTGTCTTTACCGCGTTCGAGCAGTTCATCGGCACGCCCGCCTACATGAGTCCCGAGCAGGCGATGATGACGAGTCTGGACATTGACACGCGCACGGACATCTACGCACTGGGCGTGTTGCTCTACGAATTGCTCACGGGCGCGACGCCTTTTGACGCAAACCAATTGTTGTCCGCCGGCCTCGACGCGATGCGCCGGACGATTTGCGAAGTCGAGCCCATCAAACCCAGCACACGGGTAACACAGGAACTCACGGCGGCAAGGCGTAGCGCAGATTTCCAATCTGCCGTGTCGCCGATTTCCAGTCGGCAGCCGCGCGAAAGCTCTGGTGCGCCTGGCAAGGCTAAACGTCCGCAGGCTGGAAGCCCCGCGATACAGCAGATTGGAAATCTGCGCTACAAGGACCTCATCCATGCTCTGCGCGGCGATCTGGATTGGATCGTGATGAAGGCGCTGGAGAAAGATCGCACCCGCCGTTACGAAACTGCCAACGGCTTGGCCGCGGACATCCAGCGTCACCTGAACAACGAACCCGTCGTGGCCCGTCCGCCGAGCAATGCCTACCGCTTTCAGAAAATGGTGCGCCGGAACAAGCTGGTCTTCGCCGCTTCGGCTTCCGTCGCCGTGACAATTCTGCTGGCGCTCGCCTTTCTGGTGGTCAGCAATGTGCGAACGGTACGGGAGCGAAACCAAAAGGACATTGCTCTCCAGGAAAAAGCCGCGGCCCTGGACGCAGCGCACGCGAGCGAACAGCGGGCCAAAGAGGAATTGTTTGCGTCGTTGCGGAGCCAGGCGCAGGCGCGACGTTACAGCCGACAGATGGGGCAGCGCTTGGAAAGTCTGGCGGCATTGACCGAAGCCGCCGCCATTCGAGTTGATCCGGCGCTTCGGGACGAAGCCATCGCGGCGATGGCTTTGCCAGACGTGCGGCCCGGACCCAAGTGGCAGGTCTGGCGAACGAATTGCATGGCGATGGCTTGTGATGCGATGGGCCAGCGGTATGCAGTGCTGGATTACCAAGGCGTGGTTAAAGTTTGCGGCATTGAAGACGGTCGGGAATTCCATCGGTTCGAAACAAGGCGCGAAGGGATTGATCGTTACACGAGCCTGGCGTTCAGCCCCGACGGCAAATTTCTGGCGAAGGTGGGCGACGGACAACAACCGCTCGTATGGTCGTTGAACCGTGGTGAAGCCATACTTCAGGATGCGCCCGCGGGAGCGACGGCGCCGACCTTCGACGCTGAGGGGCGGTTGGTTGCGATGGCTGACGGGACGGAGGTGTGCGCTTATGATCTGGCCACGGGTCGTGAATCCATTCGCTGGAGAGCGGCCGGCCGCGTGCATGCGCTACAATTCCATCCGACGGGTCGCCGGATTGCGGTGGGCTACAAGGACTCGCCGTGGGTTTCCGTGTACGACGCAACGAACGGACGGGAAATCGCTCAACTGGACGTGGGCACCGGTTCGCGCACGGTCGTCAATTGGCATCCGGAGGGACGCCATCTGGCCGTGGGCAGTACCGCTCTGGGCATTCAAATCTGGGACGTGGAAGCGCCACGCCGGGTGGCCCGGATGGAAAGTCACGCGCCCGAGGTGGATTTTCTCACCTTTCATCCTTCGGGCAAATGGCTCGCATCATGGTCGTGGGATGGCGTGATGTACTTGTGGGACCCGACGACCGGACGGGAGGCGATGCAGATTCCGCTGGCGGCGAATGTGCAATTCAGCCGGGAGGGCCGCTGGCTGGGATTTTTTTGGCCGAGCGACGATCAAGCGCAATTGCTCGAATTCGTCGCGCCGCAGGAATACTTCACGCTTCAGCACAGTTCCGCCGCAGGGCGCACCGAACTCCATGCCGGCGCAGTCAGTTCTGATGATCGGCTCCTGGCGGTCGCAATGGACGATGGCGTCCGCTTGTGGGATTTGCCCAATCATCGGGTAATCGCGCTCGTGCCGTCCGGACTCAGCGAGGACGTCGGGTTTGAATCCGGCGACGCCGCGTTGTGGACCTGCGGAGAGGATAATGGGCTGCAACGATGGGCCCTCCGCCCGGCGGACACGAATGCTGCCGAATTGTTGCTCGGGCCGCCGCGGCGAATTGAACTGCCGTTTCCGCCCACCCGCATGGATGCGGATCGGACAGGCCAAAAACTGGCAGTCGTCAGTGAGCCTGCGGGCCAGGCCGTGATATGGGATTTGGCCACGCAATCAGCGCACGACCTCCCGATTCGCCATCCGCTGGCCAGCTATGTCGCTCTCAGTCCGGATGCGAAATGGCTGGCGACGAGCGGATGGCATTCGGATCGCGCGCAACTGTGGAACTTGGCGAATGGTAAACTCACGCAGGACTGGGTGGTGGGTTTACAAACGCAAGTGGCGTTCACGCCGGACAGCGGGGAACTGATTGTAGCGCGGGGTGGCGAGTTCCATTTTCTGAACGTCGAAACACTCGCAACCAGCCGCCGGCTGAGACGTGAGATCGGCCTTTATGCCGGCGCGGTGGCTTTTTCTCCCGATGCCCAACTCATGGCCATGGAAATGGCGCCGGCCGTGATCCATCTCAAGGAGGTTTCGACCGGTCGCACCGTGGCGCAACTGAAGGATCCTTATCGGGACCGGTCCAGCCTGATTGTTTTCACGCACGAGGGCACCAAACTCATCGTGGGGTCCACTTATTCATCGGCCCTGCACCTTTGGGATTTGCGCGCCATTCGCACCCGATTGAAAGCCATGAATCTCGACTGGGATTGGCCGGAGTTTTCTGCGCCGCCGGTGGAGACGGCCGCTGCAATAAATCCTCGGCCATTACGGATCCAAGTAGTTGGCGTGAAGCCGACCCTTGCGGCGCCGATTCACAAACCATGAGCGACGTCACCCGCATTCTCACCGCCATCGAACAAGGCGACGCCAAGGCGACCGACGAATTGTTGCCGCTGGTTTATCAGGAATTGCGCCGCCTTGCCGCGCACAAGATGGCGCATGAACCCGCCGGACACACGCTGCAAGCCACCGCGCTCGTTCACGAAGCGTGGCTCAAGCTGGTGGATTCGCCCGCGCAATCCTGGCAGAACCGCGCGCACTTTTTCGGCGCTGCGGCCGAAGCGATGCGGCGCATCCTCATCGCCCGCGCGCGCCGCAAGTTTGCGCAACGCCGCGGCGCTGGCGCGGCGCATGTGGACGTGGATGAACTCGAAATCGCCAGCCCAACGCCGGACGATCAATTGCTCGCGCTTAACGATGCCCTCGACCGCTTCGCCGCGCTCGAACCGCAACAAGCCGAATTGGTCAAGCTGCGTTACTTCGTCGGACTGAAGACTGACGAAGCCGCTGAAGTCCTCGGGATTTCCAAGGCCACCGCGACTCGCTGGTGGACCTACGCGCGTGCGTGGCTTTTTGAGGCAATGCACAAGGGTGACGGGGAAAGTCGCTCGTGAGGTTTACGCGGAATTAGGCCTGCGCGATCCAGCAAGTCGCGAGGGTCCGCAATTCTTGAATCGGAATGTTCAGACGGTCAAAAAGTCTTCTGATCCCGGCTTCGTTCCGGTAGGGCTGGGTTTCCGATGCCGCCTGAATAAAGGCTTTGGGGTCTTTCATCTTTCGCACGATTCTCTGCATCTTCAACGTGGTCGCCTTCTCGCGAATAGTGCCGAAGGCCGCCAACCGGAACATCAGAGCCGCTGCGCCCAGCCAGCCGGTGCCTGAGTTGTTCATTACCCAGCGAAACATCTGCGGCGAGGTCAGCAGGTACGTCTCCAAACTTCGGCGATGCAGCACAACACTGTCGCTCAACAATCCGAGTTTTGTGAGAAAGCCCTCGAGGGCCGGACTGAATCGGTAAAACGCGACGAAAATCTTCCCGCCCGGCTTCACTACTCGCTGGCCCTCGCGGAGAATGCAGCGGATCGCGTTTTCATCGCTGTTGAAATCAATCACCCCGGTCGCGTAGATGATCGTTTCGTAAGTGGCATCGCCCAATGGCATCGCTGACGCATCGGCCTGGATCAGGTTGATTCCCCGGCGGCTCCTGGCACGCCGGACCATCTCGGCACTGAAATCAACGCCGTCGCATTGGAATCCCTTCGACTGCAACTCCGCGACGATCAACCCCTGACCGGCCCCCACCACCAGCACAGGTTCGCGAAGTTCAGACCGGATGTGATGAAGGCTGGGCAGATCAAAGTAGTTGTTCTCGATCGCGGAGTGAAATGGCGCCAGCGCATCCCAAAAATCAGAAGACGGTTTCATGGGTGATTGGTAATACATATTTGGCCAGGTGACAGGAACAGTCAATGCGAGGAACTGGTTTGACCAGGGGCGACTTATCTAAACTGCCTTTTGTCACTGGGCCAATCTCATCAACACCGGGGCTTTAGCCCTTGTCATTACCCACATCTTTTTAGCGTTGGTTAAAGGTTTCTACTCCTTCGGCCATCCACATCAGGCGCTGCCAGCCGCGCCAGATGGTTTGCCAGCCAGGTAGGCCGTCGCCTTTGCGCCCGAGGAAGCCTCCGAGCC
>JACZKP010000176.1 GCA_014860005.1 Verrucomicrobiota bacterium
GGATAGTGATGTGGGGAAGGGGGCGACGTTTCATTTTACGGTGTTGACGAAAGGGGCGGCGGCGGCGGCGGCGCCGGCGTGGCAGGGGCCGCAGCCGCAGTTGGCGGGGCGGCGGTTGTTAGTGGTGGAGGATAATGCAACGAATCAGCGGCTCCTCCGGCATCGGGCGGAGCAGTGGGGAATGCGGGTGACGGTGGCGGATTCAGGGGACGCGGCGTTGCGGTTGCTGGCGGGTTGTGATTCGCCCTCTCCCCCCACACCCCCCTCACCCGGAGGGTCACAAGGTGAGGGGGGCAGGACGGTGGGGGGAGAGGGCCACAAAACGTCGGGGTTTGATGTGGTGCTGCTGGATTTGCAGTTGCCGGGGATGGATGGGCTGGCGTTGGCGCAGGAGGTCCGGCGGCTGCCGCAGGGGCGGACGTTGCCGCTGGGGTTGTTATCGTCGGTGCGGTTGCGGAGTGATGATCATCGGGCGTCGGCGTTGGGGATTTCGGTGTTTGTCCACAAGCCGGTGCGGCCGGCGCAGTTGCTGGAGGCGTTATGCCGGGCGTTGAGTGTGCAGGTGCAGCGGGAGAAGAAGTTGCCGGTCACGCCGACCCTGGATGGGACGCTGGCCAGCCGGATGCCGTTGCGGGTGTTGCTGGCGGATGATAATCCGATCAATCAGAAGGTGGGGTTGAGTGTGCTCCAGAAGCTGGGGTATCGGGCGGAGGTGGCGAATAATGGGTTGGAGGTGATGCAGGCGTTGGCGCAGATGCCGTATGATGTGTTGTTTCTGGATGTGCAGATGCCGGAGATGGATGGACTGGAGTGCGCCCGGCAGATTTCGCGGCGTTGGACGCGGGACAAGCGGCCGGTGATCGTCGCCATGACGGGCAATGCGTTGGCCGGGGATCGGGAGAAGTGTCTGACCGCCGGGATGGATGATTACATTTCCAAGCCCGTGCGGATCGTGGAACTTCAGACCGCGCTGGAGCGCTGGGGGCCAACCAAGTGCCGCAAACATGACACGGCTTACTTTCTAAGGCATCCGCAATCCATTTCCGCAGGCTTGCTCGATGAAGACGTCCTCGAGGAATTGCGCCAGATGCCCGCCAGCGGAGGCGTCGGCATGCTGACGGAGTTGATCGGACTCTTCCTGGACAGCGCTCCCGCACGGATCACGCAGATTCAGCAATTCATCAATGACCCGCAAAAGCTGGCCTTTCACGCGCACGCCCTCAAAAGCATGAGTCTCAATCTCGGCTGCCGCCGCATCATCGAGGTCACTCAAAAACTGGAGGACATCGGTCGTGCCGGGAATCTCAAAGCCGCGCCGGACCTGCTGCGGGAATTGGAAACGGTTTTTAGCCAGACCAAGGCGCAACTTGCGATTCTTCGCGGCGAAGAGACTGCCAACGCCGCGCCCGGCACCTGATCCAGGTGCGCCACGCCTCTCCCCCCTGACGCGCGCGTTCCGCTCCAAGTATGCTTCTCCGACCCAGACGACTCTCACCCGGCGACACCCTCGGGATTATCGCGCCCGCTAGCGCGCCACCCGACCCGTCGAGCATTGACCGCGCCGTCGCCACCCTCGAACAGCTTGGTTTCCGGGTGAAGCTTGCGCGCCACGTGCGCCAGCGTCACGGCTTCCTGGCCGGCACGGATCGCGAACGCGCCGGCGATCTGATGCGCCTGTTCATGGATCGCGAGGTCAACGCGATTCTTTGCGTGCGCGGCGGCTACGGCACGGCGCGCTTGCTCCCCTTGCTCGACTATCGCGTCATTCGCGAGCACGCGAAGATTCTCGTGGGTTACAGCGACCTTACCTCGCTGCATTGTGCGCTGCTGACAAAAGCAGAACTGGTTTCGTTCCACGGTCCGATGTTGAACTCGGATTTCGTTCAACCGGCCATGCCGAAATTCACCCTTCAGAGCTTTCTCCGCACGCTCACCCAGGTCAGCGCACCCGGCGGCATTTCCCAAGGCTACCGCCGCCAGACCGTGAAAGTCCTGCGCCGGGGCATTGTCCGAGGATCGCTCGTCGGCGGCAATCTCACTTTGCTTTGCACCACTCTCGGCACGCCCTGGCAGCCGCCGTTCCAGGGGCGCATTTTGTTTCTCGAAGATGTGGGCGAACAACCGTACCGCTTCGACCGGATGCTCACGCAGCTTTTGAATTGCGGCTTGCTCCAGCAGGTGGCCGGGGTGGCCATTGGCCTCAACTCAGACTGCGAGGACCCGCAGGCAAAACGTGCCCGGGAGTACCGGCAGACTCTCGAAGATGTCCTCAAGGAACGACTACTCCCGCTGAAAGTCCCCGTCGTAACCGGCCTGCCATTCGGCCACGTTCCGCACAACGCCACGCTGCCGGTGGGCGTCTCCGCCACGTTGGATGGCAACCAGGGCGAATTGTTCCTCCACGAACCGGGAGTCAGTTAACCCGGCCTCGCTCCACGCAACGGCGTTATCGGGGTCTTCCGGCTCGGGCAACGGGCGTCAAACCGCTGACCATAATGGGCGCGCGAATTGCTTGCTCAGACTGTGCGAATACGACGAAACCTGCGCCCATGAAGCCTGAGACTTTTGTAAAGTTGTTTGAAGAAATGGTGGACTTGAAGATCCAGTTGCAACTGGCGGCAAGCCTGAAAGTCAATCCAGATCTGTCCAAGATGCTGGCGGAAAAGCGGGAAACCGACCGCCGCCGACTGGAGCAAATCCGTGTGGAATTGATCCAGTTCTTGTCCTGACTTCAGGTCCCGACCAATGGGCTTGCCATCGCGCGGGGTGAACCTAAACTCCGCGCCCGATGTTGAACCTGAGCACGCTGAATCCGCAGCAACGCCTGGCCGTTGAGACGATCAAAGGCCCGGTGCTGATTCTGGCCGGCGCCGGCACGGGAAAGACGCGCGTCATCACTTTTCGCATCGCGCATCTGATCGCGAAAGGAGTTGCGCCGGAAAACATTCTGGGCGTGACGTTCACCAACAAGGCGGCGCGAGAGATGAAGGAACGCGTGGCCAAACTGCTACCGAAACCGCGTCCCGATAAAGCACGCACCAGGACAAATGAGTCCCGTCCCACCATCAGTACCTTCCACTCGCTCTGTGTGCGGATTCTGCGCCAGTACATTGACCGGCTCGGCTACAAACGGAATTTTGTGATCTACGATGAATCGGACCAGCTTGGCGCGATCAAGAAGATTCTCGCCAACATTTCCGCAAAGGGCGAGAAGACTGATCCCACAGCCATTCTCAGCTTGTTGAGCCGGTTCAAGAACGGCGGCGAGCGCGCGGCGGTGTTCGGCGAACCCAGCGTCCGCGCCCTGACCGAGCACGTTCGCGCGCGATATGAATCCGCCCTGCACGCCTGCAACGCCGTGGACTTCGACGATCTGATCCTGCTCACGCTGCGGCTGTTCTCCGAACACGCGGACGTGCTGGAAGCGTGCCGCGCCAAGTATCGGTACGTGATGGTGGATGAATATCAGGACACCAATGCCGCACAGTTTCAACTGGTAAAGCTGCTCACCCAGGAGCATCGCAATCTGTGTGTGGTGGGTGACGACGACCAGAGCATTTACGGCTGGCGCGGCGCGGAAATCGGCAATCTGCTCGACTTGGAAAAACATTTCCCCGAGGTCAAAGTCGTGAAGCTGGAACAGAATTACCGCTCCACCACCACGATTCTCACCGCGGCCAATGCAATCATCAAACACAACGTCCGCCGCCGCGCCAAACAGCTTTGGTCGGATAAAGGCCATGGTGCCAAAATTCTGCTGCGCGCCTTCCACGACGAAGAGGAAGAAGCACGCAGCGTCGTGGAGCAAATCGAGTTTGGGCGGCTGACGCGGCGGGCAACGTGGCAGGACAACGCAATTTTATTCCGCACCAATCAGCAGGCGCGTCCGCTCGAAACCGCGTTGCGCCAGGCCGGCGTGCGTTACCACCTCATTGGCGGCCAGAGCTTCTTTGATCGGCGCGAGGTCCGGGATTTCCTGGCGTACCTCAAGACGCTGCTCAATCCGCATGACGACATCAGTCTGTTGCGCATCGCCAATGTGCCCGCGCGCGGTTTGAGCGACGTGACCATGGAACGACTGCTCGGCGCGAGCCATGAACGCAAAGCCTCCGTGTTTGCGACGATGAAAAACCCGGCCGTAACCGCAAGCTTCCAGTCGCGAACCCGTGAAAGTGTTGAGGCGTTTGTGACATTCATCGAGCGAACGCGTCAAACTTTGCAATCAGACACAACCACCCACGACCCGCGCGGCTTGCAGAATTGGGCGGATCAATTGCTCACGGCGTGCGGCTATTACGACGAACTGCGGCGGTCGGAGAAGAACCGCGAAACCGCCGAGAACCGCCTGCGAAATCTGAAGGAACTCGTGGCCACGCTCGATTCCACCGCACCGGCGGCGCCCCTTTTCGAGCGGCTGCAAAGTTTTCTGGAGCAAATCTGTCTCGACTCCGATCGCGAGGAGGAGGAAGAAGCCCGCGGCGATGCCGTCACATTGATCACGATGCATAGTTGCAAGGGGCTGGAGTTCCCGCACGTCCACATCGTTGGACTGGAGGATGGACTCTTGCCGCACACCCGCTCTAAATCCGAAGGCACGCTGGACGAGGAACGGCGGCTGTTTTATGTCGCCGTCACCCGCGCCATGCAAACCCTCACCATCAGCCACTGTGCCGGACGGAAAAAGTACGGCCAGGTGATGCCCTGCCAGCCGTCACCATTTCTCAAGGAACTGCCGCCGGAACTGGTGGAACACGAGGACGAGAAAAGCAAAAAGCCAGTCACGCAGGAATCCGGCCGCGATTTTTTCGCGGCCATGCGGCAGGCGGCGAATTGAGTTGCGATTTCGCTGTGAACTACCTGTCAAATGCTTGCCGCGTCGAATAACCGGCGAGCCACAGAATACTCCCCGCTCATTGACAGCACTCAACCACAACAATCCAGCCTCGCCTTGTCTAACCTGGCCAAATGTGATACTGAAGAACGTGGCTTGGTTTGGTGATTGAATGTTTCTGAGAACAAGATGAATTTTTCCTTCCTCCGGGTGACTGCTGGCGGCGTCATGCTTATGGCGTTGTTCGGCAGCCTCAATTCCGCCGCCTCGGTTGTCATCAGTGAAATCATGTATCATCCCGCCTCGGAGGACGTCCGGGAGGAGTTCATCGAATTGCACAATGCCGGAACGACCAACGTGAGCCTGCTGGGCTGGCGCTTCAGCAAAGGAGTTCAATTCACCTTTCCGAGTGTCTCGCTCGCAGCGGGCGACTACCTGGTGGTCGCGGCGGACGTGACCACATTCACCAACAAATATCACGGCGTAACCAACGTGGTGGGAACTTGGACCGGGCGGCTCAGCAACAGTCGTGAAGACATTGCTCTTGATGACGCGGCGGGCAATCGCGTGGACAGCGTCAAGTACGCCGACGAGGGCGATTGGGCGGTGCGCAGGCGCGGGCCGATGGACCGGAATCATCGCGGCTGGATCTGGTTCGCCGAACATGATGGTGGCGGGAAATCCCTGGAACTCATCAATCCCAAATTCTCCAACAACCATGGCGTAAACTGGGCCTCCAGCCTGACTACTGATGGCACGCCGGGCGCACCGAATTCCGTCGCGCAAACCAACATCGCGCCAGTGATTCGCGAGGTGCAACATCTGCCGCCGGTGCCTCGTTCCACTGACAACGTCCTCGTCACCGCGCGGCTGCTCGACGAACGCGGCTCCAATGTCACGGCTTCGCTTCACTGGCGCGTGGATGGTGCCGGTCCCGCGTTCACAAGCGTGCCGATGCCTGATGACGGGTTGCATGACGACGGCGCGGCGAATGACGGAATTGTTGCCGCAACCATTCCCGCCCAGGCAAACAACGCCGTCGTGGAATTTTATATCGAGGCAACCGATTTCGACGGTTTGACCCGCACCTGGCCCGCGGCAGCCCAGGATGCCAATGGTGATTCGCTGGGACAGGTCTGCAACGCGCTGTATCAAGTGGACGATGCTCCGTACCCGGGCGTGTCTCCGCTCTACAAAATGGTGATGACGGAGGCCGAGCGCGCAGAACTGGCGCAAATCGGCAGCGGCGGGTATCCCGGCGAGTCGTTGAGCGACGCGCAAATGAACGGGACCTTCATCAGTCTGGACGCGACTGGCACCGAGGTCCGATACACCGTTGGGTTCCGGAATCGTGGTCACGGCAGCCGCAATCGCAAGCCGAACAACCAGCGGGTGAATTTCGTTTCAGACCGGACCTGGAAGGGCGTGTCCGGGTTGAACCTGAATGCGCAATACACGCACGTTCAGATTCTCGGTTCGGTGCTCAGTCTCAAATCGGGTGTGATTGGCGCGGATTCTCGGCCGGTGCAGGTGCGCGTCAACAACGCCAATCTGGCCAACAACGGCCCCCAGACTTACGGCGGAATGTATGCGGCCAACGAAGCGATTGGCAGCGATTGGGCGGACCACTGGTTTCCCGACGACAGTTCCGGCAACGTCTATCGCGTCATTCGCGACATTGCGCCGCCGGATTTCAACTACCGCGGCACGGATCAAAACGCGTACACCAACACCTGGTTCAAGGAGTCGAACGTCAGCGAGGACAACTGGTCCGACCTGATTGGAATGTTGCGCATCATGGGGACCAACGATCTGTTCACCACCGAATCCGCTCGTGGCGTGATCAACGCGGAGCAATGGCTGACTTATCTGGCGGTCATGGCGCTGTTCGAGAACCGGGAAACTTCGCCCAACACCGGACACAATGACGATTACTTCGTGTATGCCGGCGTGAACGATCCCCGCTTCATCCTGATGTATTATGACCTCGATACCATTCTTGGTGAGGGCAGCGCGGCCGGTGCGACCAACGCCACAATCTTTGGCGCCACGGCCATGCCGGGTTTTAATCGCTTCATGCGCTCACCTGATTTCGAGCCGGTGTACTACCGCACCCTGCAGCGCCTGCTCGACACCACCTTCTCGGCCGCCGAGTTCAACACCACCGTGGATCAGACGTTGGGCGAATTCGCACCGGCCAGCGTGACCTCCCGAATCAAAACCTGGATGAACGGACGGCGTGCCTACGTGCAATCGGTCATTGCCCCATTCCTGACGACGAACGCCGTTGCGCCCGTTGCCAGCATTACTGGCGAACCGCGCTCCCCGACTCCGTTGCGCACGGCCACGCTCACGGTGGGCGGCGCGGGTGTCACGCAATACCGCTACAAACTCAATGACGGCGACTTCAATGCCGCCACGCCGGTGGCCACGCCGATCACACTGTCGGACCTGCCTCAAGGCAGCACGAACGTTGCGTGGGTCATCGGCGCCGGCGCTGACAACGTCTGGCAAAGCGAGGCGAGCGCGACTACCTCGATGCAATGGGTGATCAACACCTATTGGCCCGCCGTGCGCATCAACGAAGTGCTGGCCCGCAACGTCGCCAGTTTCAATCACGCGGGAACTTTTCCCGACGCCATCGAGCTTTACAACGAAGGCAGCACCGTCGTGGACCTCTCCGGGCTGCGGCTTTCCGACCGGGTGAATTTGCCGAACAAATTCACTTTCCCCAACGGCACCACGCTCGCTGCGGGCGCTCATCTTGTCGTGCTGGCCAACAATGCGGACGGCACACCCGGCCTGCACACCGGCTTCTCACTCAATCAGGATGGCGAAGGCGTGTTCCTGTTCGACACGGTCAGCAGTGGTGGTGCGCTGTTGGACTCCGCTGAGTTCGGCCTGCAACTGGCAGACCTTTCCATCGGTCGCCTGAATGGCGGCGAGTTCATGCTCACCCAGCCGACGCTCGGCGCGGCCAACCTTGCCCAGCCGCTCGGTGGCGTGATGAGCCTAAGCATCAATGAGTGGCTCGCCAGCGAGTTCGCTTTGTTTCCGACCGACTTCATTGAAATCTACAATCCGAATCCCCTGCCCGTGGCGATGGGCGGTCTTTACTTCACGGACAATCCCCTCGGCCAGCCCAAGCGGCACGCCGTCGCGCCATTGACATTTATTGGCGCGCAGGGTTATTGCGTCTTCAAGCCCGACAGCGACCCGGAGCAAGGCGCGGATCATTTGAATTTTGGTCTCGCTGCCGAGCAGGGAATGATTGCGCTGTTGACGCCGGAGTTGGAGACGATTGATTGCATCGCTTACGGCCCGCAACGCACGGACGTTTCGCAAGGACGCTCGCCCGACGGTAGCGGGACTATTGCTTCCTTCCTTCAGCCCTCTCCCGGTGCGCCCAACCCCGGCGCCAGTTCGTCGGTTCAAACCGTGACGCTCGTCACGCTCACGAACGTCTGGCGTTTCAACCAGACTGACGACCTGACTTCCGTCAACTGGACGACGGCCGCTTATTCCGATGACAGTTGGCCCGCGGGCGCCGCGCTGCTTTACCATGACGACGATCCGCTGCCGGGCCCCAAGAACACGGAACTGACGATCGGACGCATGACGTATTATTTCCGCACGCATTTCAATTTTAGCGGCGATCCCGCCACCGCTGTGCTGCGCCTGTCGCCATTCGTGGATGACGGCGCCATCTTTTATCTGAATGGCCAACCGCTCTACAATCTGGCCGTTACCGGCACGCTACTCACCTATTCCACGCCGGCGTCACGCAACGTGAACAACGCGGTGCTCGAAGGTCCGTTCACTGTGCCGGCCACAAATCTGGTCCCGGGCGACAACGTGCTGGCGGTGGAGGTCCACCAGGTAAACACGACAAGTGGTGACATTGTCTTCGGCGCGCAACTGGACGCAGCCATCACGACGCCCGCCGGGCCGGCAATCGTGTTGAATGAAATTCTCGCCAACAACCAGTCCATCACCAATGCCGCGGGCCGGACGCCCGATTGGGTCGAGCTGTACAACCCCCGCACGAACAGCATTGATCTGGGTGACTTGAGTCTCAGTGACGATCCCGGCGTGCCACGCAAATGGGTCTTCGCGAATGGCACCACGCTCGCGCCGGACGGCTATCTCGTCATCCAGTTCGACGATGGTTTGCCAGCCACCGCCGACAACACCGGCTTCGCCCTCAGCGCCAGCGGCGATGGGGTTTACCTTTTCCAACGCCCGGCGCTAGGCGGGGCCGTGCTCAGTTCCGTCACCTTTGGATTGCAAGCCAGCGATTTTTCCATTGGCCGCGTGCCGAACGGAAGCGGCGACTGGATCATCACCTTGCCGACGCGCAATTCACAGAATGTCGCCGCCGGACTGGGCAATGCGTCGTTTCTCGTAATCAACGAGTGGATGGCGAACCCAACCACCGGTGCTGACTGGTTCGAGCTTTACAATCCGAACGCGCAACCGGTGGACCTCAGCGGCCTCGCACTCACGGATAATCCTTCAGTGCGCAACAAGTCGCCGTTCCCGCCGCGGTCTTTCATCGGTCCGAGGAGCCACGTGCAACTCATCGCGGATGACAACCAGGCCAGCGGTGCGGATCATGTGGCGTTTCAGCTCAGCGCGGACGGCGAGTTCATCGGCCTTTACTGGCCCGCTGGCACACAGATTCACACCGTCTCCTTCGGGCCACAAACCTCCGGCATTTCAGAAGGCCGATTTCCCGACGGCGCAGCGGCGATCGTGAGCTTTCCGGACACCGCATCGCCAGGCTCGCCGAATTACCAGTTGCTGACCAATGTTGTCATCAACGAATTGCTCAGTCACACCGATCCACCGCTGGAAGATGCCGTCGAAATTCACAACCTCAGCTCCAATGCCGTGGACCTCAGCGGCTGGTATTTGAGCAACACCGGAGAGAATCCGGCAAAATTCCTGGTGCCGGCCAACACCGTGTTGGCGGCAGGCGGTTTCCAGGTTTTCTATCAATACCAGTTCGACAACGCTGTCGCTCCGGGCGTGCTATCACCGTTCAGCTTCAATTCCGCGCACGGCGATGAATTCCATCTCTCGCAGACGGACACGAACGGCAGCCTGACGGGCTTCCGGGCCCGGGCGAAGTTTGGCGCGGCGACCAATGGCATTTCCTTCGGCCGCTTCGTCACCAGTGTCGGCGAAGAATTTGTTGCGATGAGCAGCCGCTCGTTCGGCGTGGATAACCCTGCGAACGTGGCTCAATTCCGCACTGGCACGGGCTCGGCCAATCCTTATCCGCGCGTCGGCCCTGTCGTGGTCAGCGAAATCAATTATCGCCCGGCCACCAATTACCTGGGCAATACGAACGCCGCTGAGTTCCTCGAGTTGTTGAACATCACGAGCGACCCTGTAACGCTTTACGATCCGGCGGCCACGACGAACACCTGGCGCATCTCCGGTGGCGTGGAATTCACCTTCCCCATGAACGTGACATTGCCCGCGGGCGGGTCGGCGTTGATCGTGAGTTTCGATCCCATCGCCGATCCGGCGCAGTCGAACTGGTTTCGCACCGCGTATCAGGTGTTGCCGAATGTCCGAATGTTTGGGCCTTGGACGGGCGCGCTGGCCAATGAAGGCGAGCGTCTTGAATTGCTCCGACCAGACCCGCCGCAACGACCGCCGCAACCCGATGCCGGTTTCGTGCCTTACGTGCTGGTGGAGCACGTTCATTATCTACCGGCAGCGCCCTGGCCCACGAACGGTGTTGGTGCCGGAAGCTCACTTCAACGCGCCGTGCCCGCCGGATTTGGCAACGAACCGTTATTTTGGTTTGCCGCCCCGCCTTCCGCCGGAGCCAGCCTCAACGACACCGATGGCGACGGGTTGCCGGATTACTGGGAGATCATGCATGGATTAAGCCCGACCAATTCCGTTGGATTGGACGGCGCAAACGGCGATCCCGACAATGACGGCCAGAGCAACCGCCAGGAATTTCTCGCGGGCAGCAATCCGCAAATCGGCAGCGACTACTTCCACATTGAATCCGTGAGCCTGGATGCAAACATCGTCACGCTTCGGTTTCAAGCCGCCGGTGGCCGTACCTACAGTGTTCTTTACCGCGACGACTCGCCGGTCGGGCCTTGGCTCAAGCTGGCCGATGTTCCGCTCAGTGCGAACTCCCGGCAGATTGAAATTACGGACGCTGGTTTTGTCACCGCCAATCGGCGCTTTTATCGGCTCACTGCTCCAGCCCAACTCAACCCATGAAACATCGCCTTGGTATCGTTATTCGCGGCTTTTTGTGCGCCCGAACCCGGCCCAACCGCTGGAAGTGCCGCGAAGCTTTGGAGTGCGGTGACTTGTCACCGCTTTCGGCAGGCGACTTGTCGCCGTCAAACGCGGTGGCGACGGAGTCTCAAGTGAATCATCGCAAGCCGCTGGCAATTTGTCGTGCCGCTCTGCGCGGCGCTGCTTTGCCGACCCGTCGGCAAAGCGGACAAAGCGGCGACAAGTCGCCGCACTCCAAAGGTGTTCGCCGATCCCCGGTGGCGTGGCGGGTGCGGATCGCGGTAATCCTGGCCTGCGCCTTTGCCGGTTCGGTCCAAGCTGACACGCTCCGCCTCTTGGTTCAACCGGGCTATCTCCCGTCAATCCCAGTGCTGGTTCGCGTGGAGGCGCTGAATCCAGACGGCAGCAAGAACCGCGACCTTTGGGACGCCGAGGCGTTTCTCAGTTCTGACGTCCCCGGGGTAAACCTTTCCACCAATCGCGTCGCACTGAAAAACGGACTCGGCAGCTCGCTCGTCACATTCACTGGCGGTTCGGATTTCAACCTCACCGCGTCGCTGGGAGATTTGCAGGCCACTAGGCCCGTGACTGATTTGAGCGCGGCCCCGGTCACGGCGGTGGGCGGCACGTTGCCCGCCTCAAGTGTCACCTGGTCGGGCGTTGTGCGCGTCACCAACGATGTGACGGTGCCGGTGGGCGGCACGTTGACGATTGAATCTGGCACGCTGGTGCTGATGAATGGCGTCTCCAGCGGAACCACCGCGCCGGATATCTTCGTCAACGGCACCATTCAATCCCGCGGCACAGAAAACGAGCCGATCACGATCACTTGTGCCAGCGCCACGCAACGTTGGGGACAAATCCGGCACAGTTCCGCCCAGCCCTCGCTCTACCGCTACACGTCCATCACGCGGGCGGGTCGTGCCACGGGCGAAGGTCACACGGGCACGGGACCAGTCATCCGCTCCAGCAATTCGCAAATCACCTTCGAGCATTGCAGCCTCACCGACCATGCCGAGCCAAGCGGTTCACCGGGCAAGATCATGTATGCCACCGGCTCCACGCTGACCTTCGATGACTGCCTGCTGGCGCGCGCGCGCATGGGACCGGAGGTCGCCAGTTCAGCGATCACCTGCACCAACACCTGGATAATGGAAATGCGCGGGCCGGATGATTCGGACGGCATTTACATCCACACGCAAAGTTCCGGACAGATCGCGTTGCTCAGTGGTTGTGTGATTGCGGGCGGCGATGATGACGGGCTCGACACGCTCGGCTCCGATGTAACCGTCGAGAATTGCATCATCCGCGATTGGACCAATCCAGGTGAAGATGCCAAAGGCATTAGCGGTTTCCACGGCGCAATCACCGTACACCGAAGCATCATTGCAAACTGTTTTGTGGGTATTTCGGCCAAGTCCAGCGGCCCGCACGCTCGGGTGAATATTCTGAACAGCACGGTCACAGGCATCACACGCGGCATCGCCGCCAGCTACAAGGCCAACGCCGAGGCCGGCAACATTCTCTTCCAGGTGACCAATTCCATCGTCCGCTCCGTGGATGCGGTTTACACCGATTTCAGCGCGACAAATTTCAGCATCGGGTACTGCAACTTATCGGAATCCTGGCCGGGCGAGGGCAACTTCATCGCCGACCCGCTGTTCGTGGACGCGGTCACAAATTTTCATCTGGAATCCATTTCCCCCTGCATTGACGCAGGCGACCCGGCCTCGCCACTCGACCCAGACGGCACGCGTGTGGATGTTGGGGCTTATGCATTTCAGCAGGACCTTCCCGGCACCAAGGTTGGCGGCACGCTAATCAGCAACACCACGTGGACGTTGGACGGGAGTCCGTACATCGTGACCAACGACGTAACGGTCTCAACCAACGTCACCCTGACCATCGAAGCCGGGGTGCTCGTTCAACTTCGCAGCAACTTGTCCGTCGTAACGGAAGCCGGTGGCTTGATTGAGGTCGCCGGCACTTCAGCGCTGCCGGTTTTGTTCCGGTCAGCCGACGGCACGAATATTTGGGGACGTCTCGGTGCCATCGGCACGAATGCCAGCCTCACTCTACGGCACGCTGATCTGGCGCAAGGCCAGACCGTGGTGCTCAATGGCGCGAGCGGCTGGTTCGAGTTCTCCTATTTCCACGATTATTTCGCTCAACCAATCCTTTTGAGCGAACAAGCCGCCTCCGTGCTCGTGCGCGGCTGCCATTTTCAAAATTTCTACGAAACCCTCTTCCGGTTCGGTGTGACGGTCATCGAGGACAGCCTGTTCGAAAACATCACCGGCGATGGGATTGATTTCGATTACGCATCGCCCGGTTCGATCATCCGACGCTGCACCCTACGTCACGGACCAGTCATCAATGCCGATGCCGTGGACCTTGGGAGCAGTTCCGTTGGCGTGCTCGTGGAAGATTGTCTGATGTACGATTTCCCGTTCGATAAAGGAGTCTCCATTGGCGAAGCGTCCAGTAACATCGTGGTACGCGGTTGCGTGATGTTCGGCGTGGACATGGGCGTCGCCGTCAAGGATTCGTCGGAGGCGGTCATCGTCAACAATACCATCGCCCATTCGGTCAACGGGCTTCGGCTTTACGAAAAGAATCCCGGCCAGGGCGGCGGACACGCGGTGGCGTGGAACAACATCATCTGGGACAATACCAATTCCATCGTGCTGCTTAATGGCTCGACGATCACCGTTGATTTCAGCGACGCTGCCGGCGCTGGCGTTTATCCTGGCACGAGCAATCTCAACGCGAACCCGCTGTTCCTGAATTCAACGCTGCACGATTACCGGCTCGCAGCCGGCTCGCCAGCCATTGGCACGGGCACGAACGGTTCGACGATGGGCGCAATTTTTCCCGTCGGTTCATATCTCGTGGACACCGACGGCGACACGCTGCCAGACACTTGGGAACAAACCTATGGCCTCGATTTCAACAACGCGACCGATGCCCCTTTGGACACAGATCAGGATGGCCTGTCGAACCTCCAGGAATTCTGGGCGGGCACAAACCCGGCTGATGCCGCCAGCTACCTTCGCATCATTGCCGCTCCCCTGCCCGGCCAGGATGCGTTGTTGCTTTCCTTTGAAGCCATTTCAAACCGCAGCTACACGGTCGAGAGCCGGGCTTCGCTCGATACCGGTGATTGGACAAATCTGTTGACCATCCCACCTGCGCCAACCAACCGCTTTATTCAGACCACCAATGCCAGCGACAACACCTCCAGCTTTTACCGGTTAACAGTGCTCGCTCAATAGTCAGCTCACTTTGTCATCTGCGCTAACCGTCTGGCGCTCCGGGCTGAAAGGCCGGCTATTTCTTCTGCACGCGCAGGGCGGTCTCTATCACTTTCAAATCAGCCTCAGAGATTTTCGGCGCGGCTTTCTTCATCATCGCAACGAACCAATCAATTTCTTCGGGCGCGGCAGGAAAGCCGATATTTCCACCGGGAGTTCCGTCTTTTGCTGGCCGCT
Organism: Verrucomicrobiota bacterium; assembly: GCA_014860005.1. The sequence continues at coordinate 14,599 of JACZKP010000176.1, forward strand.
TGGAATTCACGATCAATGTCCCTTTGCTGTCCAGGAACGCGGAGAAAGGCAAACCCTCCGGCCCGCCGACTTTCTTGAGCCATTGATCCGAGCCTGCGTTCTCCAGCGCCTTGTTCTTCTCGTTCTCCTGCACGACGAGTTTCACGGGCACGAAATACTTCTCAAAAACGGGTTTGATGTCGGGGCGTTCCAGAAAAGCGTCCAGCCGTTTGCACCAGCCGCACCACGAGGCGCCGAAGTGGAGGTAAATGGATTTATTGCCCGCAGTGGCTTTGGCTGTGGCTTCCCCGATTATTTCGTCGGCGCCCGGAGGTGCGGCCAGAACGGCGGTGATGGAAAGTAAGAGAACCAGCGAAAGCATGTTTGTTTCCATGGTTACAAGGATATACCGCGCCGGGGTTTTGATGGGAAGTGGAATCGCAAGGCAGCCGCGTGTGAATGGTAAAACTCGATGCAAGGCAAACCAATCAACTCCCGCGGGCGACAATGCGGGGCGCGCGAATCACAACTGCATCCTTAGGGGGACATAAGCGCGCAGGCAAAACGCTAATAAAGCGAGTCTCCCGACTACCCAGCCGATAGTAATCTAACAGCAGCAAAAATCGAATAAGAAGGAACCGGGCCGCGCCTCTGCTGCCGCCATCGTTTGAAGTTCACGGCGCTCGGATCGAGGAAAACAGAACCGTCCCGCAGCTTCGTCGTCCCGATTAGAGTCGTGTTGTAAGTCTCGGTTCGGCGGCTGCCGGTGGTTTCGTTCACCTTGCTGCCTACGTACGTCCAATCATGTTCAGCATGGCTATGCCCGTTGAGAATCGTGCACATGAGATGGATGAAACGAATGTTGCCGCTCTGCGGCTCAATCAGAAAGCACGCAACGAGATGCCAGCCGGAGTGTCCATTGTGACTCTCGCCGCCCTTGCCGATCTGGATCGTGGACTTGACCTCCAACCCAGCCGGCTTGCCCAGTTCCTTCACGGAAGGGTTGATCAGATCGGGATAAGCTTGATGCGAATTGTGTTTGTAAGGCGAATGGTCGTGCAGCGCGTCACACAACACATTTGAAATCAGTCCACTGAAATTATTTCCCTGAATGTATTCCAGCAACGGCTTCGCGCCACTCTCGACCAGGTTCGCATTGATTCGCGCGATGATGCTTTGGGTCGCGTTCATGGCCGCCTCCAGATGCGAAATCTTCATGCCTGGCGGCAACGGGACTTTCGGGCGGAAAAGCGCCTTGTCCACGACCACGCCGCCGGCCGTCGCGGCCGGCGCATACGCCGCCGCCACCAACTGTGGCAAAGGGCAATTCAACGCCCTGCCCAGCGAATCGAGGATGTCTATGGAGAAGTTCTCCCGTCCGTTTTCCACGCCGGAGAGATATTGATACGTGATGCCGGTTTTGCTTGCCAGTTGTTCCTGGGTGAGTTCTTTTTGCTCCCGCAGTTTGCGGACAAAGCGGCCCAAAATGGTTTTCGCATCCATTTCGCCTTTAGTTGATACAGAATTTGAGCTTGCTTGTCTTTCGCCTATAGTTGAAATAGAAAACGATGTATCACATCGAACAAACGGACTGTTTTGAATGGTTGCGCCAGAGCCAGGCCAATTCCGTCCATGCCGTTTGTACTGACCCGCCCTATGGCATTTTGGAATTCACTGAGAAAGAGTTGACCAAACTCCGCGCCGGGCGCGGCGGTGTGTGGCGCTTGCCGCCCAAAGTCGGCGGCAGCCATCGTGACCCCTTGCCTCGCTTTACCGTCCTGACCGAGGAACAAAAGCAACACCTGCGCGACTACTTCCGTGATTGGGGCAAACTCCTGTTGCGCGCCCTCCTCCCGGGCGGACACGTTTGTGTGGCCGGTCACCCGATTCTGCAACATCACGTGCAGGGCGCGATGAACGAGGCCGGCTTTGAAGTGCGCCCCGCAATCATGCGCCTCTACTACAGCTTCCGCGGTGGCGACCGGCCCAAGAACGCCGAAGCGGAGTTTCCCGAAGTCTGTGTCAGCCCGAAAGGCGCGTACGAGCCGTGGATGCTTTTCCGCAAACCGATTGACACAAATACCGTCGCCGAGAATTTGCGCCGCTGGAAAACGGGCGCGCTACGCCGCCTCTCAGTGGACAAACCATTGCCCGATGCCATCCCGAGCGGGCGTACTCCCAAACGCGAAGAAGCGATTTCAAACCATCCCTGCCTCAAACCGCAGCACTTCATGCGGATCATCGTGCGCGCGCTGCTGCCGTTGGGCGAGGGAACGATTCTCGATCCCTTCATGGGTTCTGGCTCGACCATCGCCGCCGCGGAGGCGGTCAGTTACGCCGCCATCGGACTGGAACTCGACACGGAGTATTTCCGGCTCGCGGAACGGGCGATTCCGCGATTGGCTGAACTGTACCCTGATTTTGTTGGGCAGGAACTCCAAATGGATGCCATCTATGGAGCCGGGCAAGAAGAGGAAACAAACCAGTTAGCCCTCGTTTTGGCAGACCACCGAGTTGGATACAAAGCGAGCAGGCGGAAAGCAAATCCTGCTCCTCTCGTCAAAAGGCGGTAAATTGCGGTCGTCGGAGAAGAAATTGGCCTCGTCAGAGAGTCTTGAACCTCAAGTGCGCAGCCAGCACTGTGATCAATGCGGCATGTCGTGCCGCACGACGCTGCTTGTCGTTGGCGCCTTTTTCAACCGCGCGGACGTAATCGACGGCTTCTTTGCCTACTCGTGAATTCTCATCAGCAAGTCGCCGATCAACCTCGGTTTCGAATTTCTCCAATGCGGTCCGAATGTGTTTGGCCGTTGCGCTGCCCACCTCCAACGGCCTTTGCACAAATGCGAGAGCTACGAACAGCGAATAAAAGTCGGTCTTGTTGCTCCAACGCCTGTCTTTGATGTTTGGAAGAATTTGTTGGATGGCCCGAAGGTTCTCATCGAAGACTTTTTGAGCACGTCGTTGATCCGGAAACTCATCCTCATAATCCTCATACTGTCTGTAATATTCGTCGATGACGCTTGCGCTGCCTCCTTGGGGACCATGCATTGCCCCGATGAGAAGTTCGCTTACGAATTCAATATCGCCCATCCTTCTGATGGATGCCGCGGTGCTGATGCGGTTCTCAGCCCAATATTCGTTGTCAGCCAGATTCTCGGCTAGTCGAGCAAACGGCCCCATAAACGTTGCATTGCGGAGTTCCTGAGGCTTGAGAGGAGTCAAAAACTTGTTCAGACGGCGGAACATGTCCCGAATGTCTCCATCGTTCTTCGTATTCAGGTAACGAACAGCAAATCGATAACCGTAGAACTTTTCTTTTTCTTCCTTGGGCAAGTTGGCGAACGTCTGGCCCTGCCACTTAGAACCAGCTTCAAGCTTATCCAATGAAAACTTGTTACACTCCTCCTCGGTCGGGTCGGTCTCCGACCCAATAAACTGCAAAACTGTGCGAATGCGTTGCTGGCCGTCCACGACTGCGTAGGTCGCCTCCCCTTCTTCCGTCGTCGACTGCTGGATGTAAACTTCGGGCACCGGCAAGCCGATCAGAATCGATTCAATTAGGTAGCATTTCTGTCTCGCGGCCCAAACTGGCTTTCTCTGGAAGGGGGGTTTGATCACAAGTGCGCCGTTGCGGTACTGGTCGCGAAACCACGCAATATTCTGCATTGTTGAATCAAACGTCATGGTTCAATCATGTAACTTTCTCAGTTTGAATCAACGCCTTAATTTTCTTGAGAGACGCCACTTGGTAAGCCAAGGCGTGGTCCCAGGTGCGGTAGAGCCTGCCATTCACATCGCGGCCCATGAACTCGGGATAGCGGGCTAAACTCTTGAATGCGTTGAACCAGTTAGCTGATAGGTCTCGCATCGGGCGCAACACGTCAGGAAAGGACAAACCACGGTAATGGATTTCGCTTGGCTCAAGCCACCCCCAGTAAATCTCATCCTTCCGACGCTTAGCCCACTCCCAGTCGGCCCCATCCAACCAAAATCGACGGGGATAATGCCAGGCGAGAAGCGTGTTCCAGATTGCGTCGAACATCTTTGCGTCAACAAGCAGGACATCAATGTCAGAGTCCTTGGTGAAGGCTCTCGGGAAATTGTCTGGGCTAAGGCTGAATCCGATCTGCGCACTACCAATGATGACGATGTCATCCGGAGCAATTCCAAGTTGCCCGGCTAGGTGTTTTCTCAGTACCCCCATCGCCGCAGGTTGCATTAAGAACGCGTATGGCATTCCGGTAAAAACTTGTGACTTGGCAGTTTCCTCTAAGGACTGGTTGAGTAGGAGTTCCTTGAACTCCGCAACAGTTGGATGCGCTCGACGCGCCTGAGTATTTGCCATGCGGGACTCCGTGCGCATCATAGTCCTGCGGTGCATTGGGGCAAAGCGAAATTGCGACAGAATCCCAAACTGGTTTTGTTCGCCGACGCTAGGCTTCCCCAGAGCGGCACCGATGGCTGACGGGTTTTCACCCAAGTCAATGGACCCAACGCAACTCTCCCGATGGCGCGATTCACCTTCGGGTTTGCGGCTGCATCGCGATGATCAGACCGGTCATGAATGGATCTGCGCTGGGTACCCTGCTCATGTATTAGACCGTCTCAAACATGCCAAATTGCAACAAACACATTCTTGGCGATGCTTTGCGAATCACGAATCGCAAATCATAACCTGATGACTGACCCGACTTTCCTGCTTCCCGATCCAATCATGGCGCAGCAATTTTGTTTGATGATTTCTCGCCAAGCACGCAAGAATCTTCCGGACTAGTACCGTGACAATCAAATTCCGTAACCTGGTAGGGCGCGTCACTCCGTGCGCGCCGTTCGGAAAACCGGTTGCAGGCTGCGGCGCGCACGGAGTGACGCGCCCTACCAAGCCGGTTGACGACGTATCGAAATTTGTTTGTCGCCGTACTAGAACGACCAAGAACTCGTGCATTTCAAATCAAAAATCCCACTGACGCTTTGTGCCACGCTCTGTCTCACCACCGCAACCGCCGCAACGCTGACGCGACTGGAGGAACGCGAATTCGGCAAGCTCGACGACGGCACGGTTGTGAAGCAGTTCATTCTGCGGAATGCCAATGGTATGACCGCCAAAATCATAACCTACGGCGCCATTATCAGCGACCTGCAAGCGCCGGATCGAAATGGCGCGTTCACCAATGTCGTGCTCGGTGCTGATTCGATGGACGGCTACCTCGGACGCGGCGCGGTTCCCAGCGCGGCGGTGATCGGGCGGGTTGCCAATCGCATCGCGGGCGCGCGGTTCACGATTGATGGCGTGGAATACAAGGTCACCGCCAACGCGGGCACGAATCATATTCACGGCGGGCGCAAGGGATTTGCGAGTGTAGTCTGGCAGGCACAGGCGCTCCCAGTCGCGAAGGAACAGGCCGCGGTCCGGCTCACTTATTTGAGCAAGGACGGCGAGGAAGGTTATCCAGGCAACCTCACCGCCACCGTGACCTATACCCTGACGGACAACAATGAACTGCGGCTCGACTACACAGCGACGACGGACAAACCCACCCTCGTCAACCTCTGCAATCATGCTTACTTCAATCTGGCCGGCGGCGGCGACGTGCTCGGCCACGAACTCTGGCTCAACGCGGATCGCTACACACTCGCAGACGTGCAATTGATTCCCACGGGCGAGATTTCATCGGTCAACGGCACGCCGCTGGATTTCACCACACCGGCGCTCATTGGCGCGCGCGTGAACGAAGTCAAGCCCCGGCCGATTTACGACCATAATTACGTCATCAACGGCGGCGGGAAATCTCTGGTGCTGGCCGCGCGCGCTCGGGATCCCAAGAGCGGTCGGGTCATGGAAGTCCGCACCACCGAACCGGGCGTGCAGCTTTACACCGGCAGACCGGGAACGTTTTGCCTCGAAACCCAGCATTTCCCTGATTCAGTCAATCACCCACATTTCCCTACAACAGTCCTGCGGCCTGGAGAGAAATTTGAAAGCACCACCATCTTTGGCTTCTGGACAAAATAGGTCCAATTGCAAAAAGGCACCCGCTCAAGGTTGAGACGAATCCTCCCGATTACGTTACTCGTCCATTGCGGTAGGCCGATTCAAACTTCCATCACTTTCCTAGTTTTTACCGTGCGAATCAGGGCTTGCGCCGGAACCCTCGGCGCAAGACAATTCCGAAACAACGGACCAACAAATGACCGGCTTTCTATGAACAACCCGAGATTCGACCACGCAGGGGCGGCTGAGGCCGCGAGCGCGAAGTTTGCATGGGCGCACCGAAGAATGGCGCGTGTGTTCATTCTGGGCTGTCTGCTGGCTGGTTTCGCTTTGTGTGGAACGATAGACCTGCGCGCCCAATATGCGATTGATTGGTACACCATTGATGGTGGTGGCGGCACAAGCACGGGCGGCGTCTATTCCATCAGCGGAACGATTGGCCAGCCGGACGCCGGCACGGTCATGACTGGCGGCAACTATTCGCTCACGGGCGGTTTCTGGAGCGCTGTGGCGGTGCAAACACCGGGCGCTCCGCTGCTCTCGATTGCCACGACGCCGACCAACACCGTGGTCATTTCCTGGCCATCGCCGTCCACCGGCTTCGTGTTGCAGCAGAACACCAATCTCGCCAGTACCAATTGGACGGCCGTGGCCACGCCGCCGACGGACGACGGCAGCACCCGGTCAGTGATTGTCAGTCCGCCAGTAGGTAACCGCTTTTATCGGCTTCAGAATCCCTGACTGCACTTTCTGGTCGGCGGGCAACGCGTCAATAAACTGCGCTCCATGCGTGGCCGACGATGGAAGGAGGCGGAATTTGCACGAGCATCTCACTGGTTAATCCGCCTCCTTACTTCGGCGGTAACTTCTTAGACGGGCTGCTGGGATTCACGATTTGGCCGGTGGGGGCGCGGCGAGCAATTTGATCTGCGCCTCATATTTCGTCACATCCTCGGTCTTGCCGAGTTGTTGTGCGAGGGCGCGGAGTTTGCGTGCGATCGAAATCATGTCGGGATAATCTGGCGATTCCTGGGCGAGCTTCTGGTAATTGGCGTAGGCGTCTTCGTTCTGGTCGGCTTCCGCCAGCTTTTCGCCAAGAGTCAAACGCAGGCGGATGCGTTGCTGCGGCGAGGGATTGAGCGTGAGCGCCCGTTCATACGCGGCAATGGCTGAGGCCGGCTTGCCTTGGGCCGTGCAAAGCTCGCCGAGTTTCTCGCTTAACACCGCGCTCGCTTTGGTCGTGGGAATGGATTCCAAGTAATTCAGTGCCTCGCGAACTGGTGTGCCCCGGGCGAGGTTCAGGTTCACGACGCGCAGGTGCGACCATTCCACCAATTTGCTGCCTTTGCGTTCCAATTCCTGATGCACCAGTGCGGGGTGTTTGCCAAACGGGCGATACAGTGGGTCGCCCACCACGGTGGTCTGCCAGGACAAGACATTCTGCCCCGCATAAGCCGCTTCGCCAAAAGTAAACCCGTGATACAACAACCGCGCGGTGAACGTGGCGATGTCCGGGGTGGCGCCCAGATAAGGTTCGTCCACCGTGCCCATGCTGATGGTGGCGCCGCGCGCGAGCAAGGGGCCGGTCCAATTACGATCCGTGGTGCGCAAGGACGCTGCACTGAACGAGTGCAGATGATACGCAAAGGCGCCGGGCATGAACTCGACCTCCGGCTGGTTGAACGGACCTTCGACGCGCTCCCGGTACCAGCCAGCATAAAATGCGATGTGGCTCATCGGCAGGCTTGCCGGAAAAGTGTTCTCCTGTTCGTCCACGACGGTGTCGAAGCCGAGTCGCCGGCACAATTCGGCGGCACCGCGCAGCCAGTCGTCACCCTGCTTCATGCCCGGATCGGTCGTGTTGCGCAGATCAATGTACGCCCGCCCCCACAGGCCGTCGGTTTCTGCCTGAATCGCCTTGTCCACCAATCCGCGCGCAATCTCCGCGGAGGGCCCGTCGAGGCGCGTGACCATGAGCACACCATTGGTGGGGTGCATGAACGCCGTATTGGTGACGGTGTAAAGCGGGTTGCCCAGCGGGCCGGCCAGTGGCAAATCGCGATGGATCATCGGCAGCCACGCCAGTTCGCTGTCCACGGCGGCTTCGTTGCGGCGAAACTCAGGGCGCAAGGTGCTTTCGATCGTTTCCTTGAGTTGCCCGTCCCGCACCACTTGGTAGGGGACACCGTAACACAGAACCAGGTAACGAATTTTGGATTGCACCAGTTTGTCTTCGACCTGGATCATCTGACCGTTGGTGCCGGGAACTTCTCCCGGGCCGAACCGCCAGAGTTTCGAGGATTGCAGCTTCCTAAGCAGCGGCTTCTGCAACGAGTCCCGAAAATCCGCGCGTGTCATGGCATTATTGGTGGTGAGCGCAAACCCCAGCACCTGGCTCTTGGGCACGCCGCGCAGGCCAGCGTAATGTTCGGCCACCGACTTCGAGTCACGCAGCTTGCTGTTGTAAACCACTAACACCTCGCTGCCGTCGGCGCGGGCGGGCTGCGGAGTGAAGGCGGTTGCGCCAACGACCAGCGCGGCGATTGATAAGAAAAATCTCATGCTTCGGCTACTTGAACACGTTGATGTACGGCGCGTTGAGAATCTGCTCAATGGGACGGATGTTGCCACGCAACATGCCGGTTATGCACCGGCTTCACAAGCCACTTTCAATCCGTCAAACGCGAACCACACGCCCGCGGGCAGTTCGGCCTGCGCCACGTCGTGATCGTAATCGTGAGTCAAGTGCGTGAAGTAAGTGCGTTCCGCGCCAATGCGCCGGGTCGCCGTCAATGCCTCGTCCAGGCACATGTGGGTCGGGTGCGGGTCGCGTCGCAACGCGTCGAGCACGGCCACCTCCACCCCGCGCACTGCGTCCAGGGCCGCGGGTGGTACTTCCTTGCAATCGTTCAAATACGCCAGGCGTTTGATGCCACCGTGAACGAAAAGAAAACCGGTGGAGGTAAACCGCCCGTGCGGCAAGGGCAGGGGAATGATCTCCAGATCGCCGATCTGAAACGGCCCGTTCAAAATGCGCGGGTCGGGTATGAAATAGCCTTTGGGCCACGGTCCAGCGTGGAACGCGTAGGTGAACACCCGCCGCACATCGTTCATTGTCTCCTCGCTGGCATACACCGGAAGCGCCGTGTCCCCGCGCATCTGGCAGAAACGCCGGCAATCGTCCAGGCCCATGATGTGATCGGCATGTGAATGGGTAAGCAGCACGGCGTCCAGCCAGCGGATGTCTTCGCGCAAACATTGCATGCGAAACTCGGGCGTAGTGTCCACAACCAGCTTTACCTGTTTCGTGGCGACATAGATGGAAGGACGCGTGCGGTGATTCTTGGGATTAGCCAGGAATTCGGGCGGATACTCCTTGCCGATGACCGGGACGCCCTGTGAAGTGCCGGAGCCGAGAAAAGTGAAGGAAAATGACATGATTAGGAGCGCGAACCGATTGAACCTATGGCGCGCAATTGGCCGGGAACGTGGTGCTCATCGGGCCAACGGCCCGCGTCCCAGGCCGGAAACGGAGAATGCCACGAAAGTTTTCTTTTGCCGAACGTTCGCATAATCGCTCAAATGAGTGGCAACGACTCTACCGATGTTGACCACGCTGCGCATCAAAAACCTCGCCCTCGTGGCGGATTTGACGGTGGAACTCCAGCCCGGCTACAACGTCATCACCGGTGAAACCGGTGCGGGCAAATCCATTCTCATCGGCGCGCTCAACCTAATCCTCGGCGAACGCGCCGACCGCAACCTCATCCGCGGCGGTTGCGACAGTTGCTCCGTCGAGGCGGTGTTCGATGTGGCGCGGCTAAAGGCGCCGCTCAAAACGTTTCTGGACGAGAATGGGTTGGAGCCATGCGAGGAAAGCCAACTGGTGCTCAAGCGCACGTTCACCAATGCGGGCACGAATCGGCAGTTCGTGAACGGATCGCCGACCACACTCAATGTGCTGGCCGCCATCGGTGAGTGGCTGGTGGATATCCACGGGCCGCACGATCATCAGTCGCTCCTGCATCCCGCGCGGCAACTGGCAATCCTCGACGCGTTCGGCGGACTGGCAGATGAGCGAGCAGCCTTTGGTCAGTTGGTGGATCGTCGCGTGGCGTTGGCAGTGGAGAAATCGGCGCTCATCGTGGATGAACAAACTTACGCGCAGCAACTCGACGTGTTGCGCTTTCAGGTGGATGAAATCAGTTCGGCGCGCTTGCAGCCGGAGGAAGACCAGCAAGTGGAGCAGGAGTACCAACGCGCCAGCAACGCGGCGAAGCTGCTGCAACTGGCCCAGGTCGCGCTCGACTTGCTGGATGAGAGCGAGAATTCGTTGCTCACCCAGGCTGGAATCGTGGGGCGCACTTTGCAGGAACTACAGCGGGTGGATGCGGGGGCGGCGCCGTTGCTGGAACTCCACGAACAGGGTGTGGCCGCCTTGCGGGAGTTACAGTCGGGACTCTCGCATTACGCGGAGAAAGTGGACATTGATCCCACGCGCCTCTCCGAACTGGAAGAGCGGTTGAACCTGATTCACTCTCTGAAACGAAAGTATGGTGCTTCGCTGGCCGAGGTGCTGGCGTTCGGCGAAGACGCGCGACAGAAATTGGAGAGCCTCGAACAGCGCGATGGCGAAGTGGCGCGGCTGAACACCGAGTTAGAAAAAGTGGAGGGGGAATTATGGCGCAGGGGGCAGGCGCTTTCCGTCCGGCGGCGCAAGGTGATTCCGCAACTCAGCAAAGCGGTCAGCCAGCAACTCGCCGATCTTGGCTTCCAGCAGAGCCGGTTTGATGTAGCGATTACTTCGCGAGTTGTAGGAGACGAGGTAACGAGTCGCAGTTCGCGTGGAAGTCAGAGCCTCCTGACGTCGTCTCCTACAACCTCGGGTTTTCGCGCAACCGGGTTTGATGAGGTTGAATTCCAATTCGCGCCCAACCCCGGCGAGCCAGCGCGGCCGCTCCGCGCCATCGCTTCCTCCGGTGAAATGGCCCGTGTCATGTTGGCCATCAAAACCGTGCTAGCAGCCGAGGATGAAATCCCCGTGCTTATTTTTGACGAAGTGGATGCCAATGTGGGCGGCGAAACCGCCAACGCCGTGGGCGACAAAATGCGCCAGATCGCGGCCAAGCGGCAGGTGCTCTGCATCACGCATCTGCCACAGGTTGCGGCGACTGCCAGCGCGCATTACGTCGTCACCAAGCAGGTCAAGGACGGCCGCACCCTTTCCGAAATCAAGTTGCTCGGACGCAAAGAGCGGGTGGCAGAACTGACGCGAATGTTGGGCGGTCAGAGCGACGCGGCCCGGAAACACGCCGAATCCTTGTTAACCGGGCGCTAAGGCGGTTTGGCAGGAAACCAGCACTGAAACCCTCCCGTTTTGGTACTGAGATTTCCATTTGTTTTTCGCCAACTCATTGTAGATTCTCCTCCAAGCATCCCGTGCGAAGAAAGACATGAATTGTACGCCGTCAGCATTGGCAATCAGGGCCAGCATCCTTGCAGGCGGCTGGATGGTGGTGTTGGGGGTTTCGCTCAACACGGCGCAAACGGCCGGGCAGGAGATTGACTTCAGCGCGCAGATTCAGCCGATCATCTCCGCGAAATGTTATTCATGTCATGGACCGGATGAAAGTTCGCGCAAGGCGAAGTTGCGGCTCGATCTGCGCGAAGAAGCCACGCGGGAGCGCGACGGGATGTTTCCGATCAAGCCGGGCGACGCGGCGAACAGCGAGGTGATCCTGCGCATTACGACCACCGACGAGGACGACATCATGCCGCCGGTGAAAGCCGGCCATCCGCTCACGGCGCGGGAAATCGAACTGCTCAAACAATGGATTCAAGAAGGCGCGCCCTACGCCAGTCATTGGGCCTTCAGCAAGCCTGAGCGTCCAGCCTTGCCCGAGGTCAAGCAGCGAGCCTGGGCCAAGAACGAAATTGATACATTCATTCTCTCCAAGCTGGAGGTGAAGGGCCTTCGGCCTTCGCCACCGGCTGATCCTCACGCGCTGATTCGCCGCCTTTCACTTGATTTGATCGGCCTGCCGCCGACGCCGGATGAGGTGGAGGAGTTTATCAGCGACAAATCGCCGGAGGCTTACGCCAAGGTTGTGGATCGGTTGCTCGCCTCACCAGCGTACGGTGAGAAGTGGGCCCGCATGTGGCTGGATCTGGCGCGGTATGCGGATTCGTATGGTTACGGCCAGGACTCATTGCGCCAGAACAATCCCTGGCCCTATCGCGATTGGGTGATCAACGCGTTCAATCGCAACCTGCCGTTTGATCAGTTCACCGTGGAGCAGATTGCGGGCGACCTGTTGCCGGACGCCACCGAGGAAAAGCGTATTGCCACGGCGTTTCATCGCAACACCATGACCAACGTCGAAGGCGGCACCGACGACGAGGAATGGCGCGTCGCGGCGGTGAAGGATCGCGCCAACGTGACAGCGCAGGCCTGGATGGGGCTCACGATGGGTTGCGCACAATGCCACACGCACAAGTTCGATCCGATTTCGCAGAAGGAATACTACCAGTTCTACGCGTTCTTCAATCAGACGGAAGATAACGACCAACCGGACGAACGCCCAACGATGCCAGTTCACACGCCGGAGCAGCGGGAGAAGACGGAGCGGTTGAGAAGTGAAATCGCCGCGCTCGAACAACAAACCGCCGACCTTCCCGAACTGGCAACTGAGTTCACGGCGTGGGAAGCGGCCCACCGGGCGGCTGCGGCGTGGCGGATTGTCGAGCCGGTTGAATTTACTTCAAGCGGCGGGACGACTTTCACCAAGCTTGAGGACCATTCACTGCTCGCAGGAACGAAGTCGCCGGAGAAGGACACTTACACGTTGAAGTTTACTTCGCATCTCAGCAAAGCAACTGCGCTGCGACTTGAGTTGTTGCCGGATGATTCGCTGCCAGCCCGTGGCCCGGGCAGAACTGAGAGCGGGAATTTTGTGCTCAACGAACTCCGCCTGTCGGTGAAGCCGCAAGGATATGAGCCAAAGCGGGCACGATTCGTCCGCATCGAGCTACCCGGAAAGGACCGGATTTTGTCGCTCGCCGAAGTGCAGGTGTTCAGCGGCGGGGAGAACGTTGCGCGGTATGGCAACGCGTCGCAGTCGAGTGTGGATTATGAAGGCTTGGCCGCGCGGGCGATTGACGGCAATACGAATGGCGATTTTGACGCTGGCTCAACCACGCACACCAAAACTGAAAAGGACCCTTGGTGGGAGTTGGATCTCGGTGAGTTGGTGTCACTGGATTCAATTGTGATTTGGAACCGAACCGATGGTGACGTTGGATCAAGGTTGGCGGATTTCCGTTTGCGTGTATTGAACAACGACCGAAAGCCGAGGTGGACCACGCAGGTTGCCACCGCGCCGAAACCCAATGTCACGCTCCGGCTGGATGAGCAAACAGTGACGTTGAAGCGCGCCACCGCGACCCACAGTCAAAGCGGGTTTGAAGCGGGCAAGTTGGCGGGAGGCCGTTCGGAAACCAAGAGCGGCTGGGCCATCGGTGGCGATTTGGGCAAGCCGCAGCACGCCGTATTCGAGCTCTCCGAACCACTGTCGGTCGGAGAAGTTACGGTGCGGTTGGTCCAGAATTTCGGTGGGCAACACACGATGGGGCGGTTTCGGCTGGCGCTGACGGAATCTGCATTGCCGTTGGTCGCACCGCCGGCCAACGTGAGTTTGTTGCTCGCGACCGTTCTGGAAGAGAGATCGGTTGAACAGAAGTCCGAATTGCTCCGGTGGTATCAGCAATACGCCGATGCAACTGCCGAAACCCATCAGCAGATTGCGTCGCTGCGAAAGGAACTGGAAGCGTTCAAGCCGCCGCAAGTGCCGATCATGCGCGATTTGCCGGCGGACAAGCAGCGCCTCACCCGTTTGCTGAACAAGGGAGACTTTCTCGATCCGGGCGAAAAGGTATCCGCCGCCATTCCGGCGGCGTTTGATTTCTGGCCTGCCGCCGCGCCGACGAATCGTCTGGGTGTTGCCCAATGGTTGATGAGTCCGGAGAATCCACTCACGGCGCGCGTCATGGCGAACCGGCTCTGGGCGCAGATATTCGGATTGGGCATCGTTGAAACCGAGGAGGATTTCGGCACGCAGGGAAATTTGCCGAGCCACCCCGCACTGCTGGATTGGCTGGCGTTGGAATTGCGCGACAGCGGTTGGGACATGAAGCGCTTCCTGAAACTGATCGTAACGAGTGCAACCTATCAACAAACCGCGCGCGTCACGCCGGAGTTGCTGGAGAAAGATCCGCGCAACATCTGGCTGTCACGCTCGCCACGCCGGCGGCTGGAGGCGGAGACCATTCGCGATCAAGCACTCGCGTTAAGCGGTCTGCTGAGTCGCCAGGTTGGCGGACCGAGTGTTTATCCGCCGCAGCCGGATGGTTTGTGGCGTGTGGCGTTCGACGGCGCGCGTTCCTATCCGACCAGCATGGGTGAGGATCGTTATCGTCGCGGCCTGTACACGGTCTGGCGGCGCACGATTCCGTATCCGAGCATGGCGACTTTCGATGCGCCCAGTCGTGAAACCTGCACGTTCCGTCGGTTGCCGACCAACACACCACTGCAAGCTTACGTGACTTTGAACGACCCGGTGTATGTGGAAGCGGCGCAGGCGTTGGGCCGCCGGTTGACGCGCGAGGGCGGGGCGACGACCGAAGAGCGCATTCGCTTTGGCTTACGATTGGTACTGGCACGCCCGCCGGAAGCGGCCCAGGTCAGGGAACTGCTGAAGTTGTATGAATCCGAACTGGCTCATTATCGCAGTACGGAGCAGGACGCGATCAAGCTGGCCACCGAGCCGCTTGGTCAGTTGCCCGAAGGACTCAGCGCCGCGAAAGCTGCCGCGTGGACCGTGGTGGCAAACGTGTTGCTGAACCTGGATGGAGTCTTGACGAGAGGCTAATCACCAGCGCCAACAACCATGCACACAATCAATTCTCATCTGGCCAACGTTCGCGCGATGACGCGCCGGTATTTTTTTGCCCGCGCCGGGTTAAGCCTGGGCGGCATTGCGCTCGGAAACCTGTTCACTCGCGAAGGTTGGGCGGCGACGGCAGCAGTGAACTCGGCGGCGGCCAATCCGCTGGCGGTCAAACCTCCGATGTTTCCTGCGCGGGCCAAGTCCGTGATCTATCTGCACATGGCCGGGGCGCCGCCGTCGCTGGACCTGTTCGACTACAAGCCGAAGCTGAATGAATTGCACATGCAGCCCTGTCCCGAGTCGTTGTTCCAAGGCAAACGGTTCGCGTTCATCAAAGGTATTCCGAAGATGCTAGGCTCGCCGCACAAGTTCCAACAGCACGGTCAGAGTGGCGCGTGGGTGAGCGACCTGCTGCCCCACATGGCAAAATTGGTGGACGATGTCTGCCTTGTGAAATCGTGTTGGACCGACCAGTTCAACCACGCGCCGGCCGAGCTTTTCCTTTTCACCGGCTTGCAGCGCCCGGGCAACGCTTCGCTTGGTTCCTGGGTCACTTATGGCTTGGGTAGTGAAAATCAGGACCTGCCGGGATTCATCGTGCTCTCCAGCGGCGGCACGGATCCGAGCGGGGGAAAAAATCTCTGGAGCAGCGGCTTTCTGCCGGGCGTCTATCAAGGAGTGCAGTGCCGCACCTCGGGCGAGCCGATTCTATACGCCAACAATCCCCCGGGCATGAGCCGCGACTCGCGCCGCCGCAGCCTCGATACCCTGCGCCAGTTGAACGAGGCCGAGGCGAGATTGTTTGGCGATCCTGAAACCGCGACGCGCATCGAGCAATACGAACTGGCGTATCGGATGCAGATCAGTGTGCCGGAGGTCTTCGATATTTCCAAAGAGCCGGAAAACATCCGCGAGTTGTATGGTGCGAAACCGGGCGAAGGCGGTTATGCCAACAACTGTCTGCTCGCGCGACGACTCGTCGAAAAGGGTGTGCGGTTCGTGCAACTCTTTGATTGGGGCTGGGACATGCACGGCACGGGCAAGGACAACGACCTCGTTACCGGCTTGCCTAAAAAGACTCAGGATGTGGATCAAGCCACCGCAGCGCTCATCGCGGACTTGAAGCAACGCGGCCTGCTCGACGAGACGCTCGTGATTTGGGGTGGTGAATTTGGCCGCACGCCGATGAACGAGGCCCGCAACGGTTCAACATTCCTCGGTCGCGATCATCATCCGAATTGCTTCACCATGCTGATGGCGGGCGGGGGCATCAAACCCGGTCTGGTTTATGGCGAAACCGACGAGTTTGGCTACGACGTGGTGCGCGACAAAGTGAGCGTGCGCGATTTGCAGGAAACGATTCTTCATCAGCTCGGTCTGGATGCCCACCGCTTCAGTTTTCCGTATCTTGGCTTGAATCAGCGCCTCATCGGCCCGACCGAGGAGGCGCAGTTGATCAAGGGGATATTGGGCTAGAATTGTGCTGCCGACGCGCTTCGTTCGACGCGCTGGCACTCACCAAGAAGCGTCCTGAACTTTGACACTCTTGTGCCGTTCATGGTCTCGCCGTCCATACCGTCACTGCCGCGATCATAAATTGCACGGCTGAAGACGGTGATTTGCCGGTAACTACGATTGGGCCTGCTTCGGCGTAATCTTGGGTCAGTTCCTGGTCTTCGGATCCGTCAATCTCCCAAGCTCGCTCGGCTTGCGCCAGAGGCTCTGAAGCTGGCGTTCTACCTGCTGTTACCCGGTCAGAATTGGATGTCTGGGTGAACCACTTGATACAAGCAATGAACAGCAGCCGTGCCCGACGATTGGCGTTGTTACTCATTCTGACGCTGGTCGGAGTTGAGTTTGTGCGCCGGACTTTTGGTACCTTTTCCGTGGTGGACGGCGTTAGCATGTATCCGACTTTCCGGCCGAATGACATCGTCCATGCCCGTACCCTGTATGCCGAGGCACAACGTGGTGAAGTGGTCATTCTCACCGATGATCAGGGTTGCCGGATGATCAAACGTGTCGTGGGTATGCCCGGTGAAACTGTCGCGCTGTATCGGGGGTTCGTCTATATCAACAACGAGAGGTTACATGAGCCTTATCTGCCGAGGAACACATACACTTTCAAGCGCAACCAGGAAGACGAGCGAGTGGTGATGTGGCAACTGACTCACGACGAGTATTTTCTGCTGGGCGACAACCGTCTGCAAAGCACCGACAGCCGCCATTATGGGCCGGTCGCGCGTTCCCAAATAAGCCTCGTGGTCAACATCCCCGCAAATGCTGCGCGACCGGGTTTCTCCGGGATCATACTTTACGATACTAAAAAAGTTTTTCCAGACAGTTACAACCATCACTCCAACGGTCACATTCGGCCCCGCCCACGTCCCAAGATCTCCGATGCAAAAAGTTGACCGGCCAATGCATTGGCAAGCCGGAGGGATTTGGCGAGGGTTGCCGGGTGAAGCGGGCGTTCCAGGTGCATACAGGCATTGGCTTGGCGGATGTCGGACCGGAATAACCCGGCATGGACTTAGCCCAAAGATTTTTCTGTTTGAACATTGTCGTCGCCCGAATTGTCCGCTAACCTGCCTTCACAGCAGGCGTGGTGAATCCTGGCGGATCAGGTTCACACCATCGCCGCTGTAATGTGGTCGAAGCTATTTATCATGAATGACTCAATTCCCGCCGGGGGAGGACAGCAGGCCGAGAATGCGGCTTGGAAACAGGTGGTGGCCAGATATCAGCAACCCTCCGTCGGACGGGCGATATGGCAGGTGGTCAACACACTGGTACCGTACGGATTGTTGTGGTATTTGATGTACCTGAGCGTCTCCGTGTCTTACTGGCTGGTGGTGCCGCTGGCGATTTTGACAGGCGGATTCATGGTGCGGACCTTCATCATTTTCCACGATTGCGGCCACGGATCGTTCTTCAAGTCGCGACGGGCCAACCACATTCTCGGGGCGATCACCGGCGTGCTCACTTTGACTCCTTACTATCACTGGCGCTGGGAACATGCGGTTCACCATTCGACTTCGGGCGACCTTGACCGGCGCGGCATGGGCGATGTGTGGACTTTGACGGTGCAGGAGTACCTGGAGGCTTCACGTTGGAAAAAGTTTGCCTATCGGCTGGCGCGCAATCCGTTTGTCCTGTTTGTCCTGGCGCCCATGTTCCTCTTCCTGATCTGGCAGCGGATTTCCAAGCCCAAGGCCGGTCTGCGTGAGCGGCTTTCTGTTTACTGGACGAATCTGGCACTGGCGCTGATAGCGGTGGGATTGGCTTGGGCGTTTGGGTGGAAAGCGTACCTCGTGATTCAACTGACCGTCTTGCTGGTGGCGGGTTCGGCGGGTGTGTGGCTGTTTTATGTGCAGCATCAATTTGAGGGGGTGTACTGGGAGCGCGGCGAGAACTGGGATTATGCGACCGCGGCCCTGCAAGGCAGTTCCTTCTACAAGCTGCCCAAGGTGCTGCAATGGTTCTCCGGCAATATCGGATTTCACCACATTCATCATCTGAGTCCACGCATACCGAATTACAATCTGGAGAAATGTCACCAAGCCGAGCCGCTGTTTCAGACCGTGAAACCGGTGACGCTGTTCTCCAGCCTGAAGTCATTCACGTTCCGGCTGTGGGACGAGCAACGGCGGAAATTGGTCGGCTACGGCCATCTGCGCACCGTGCGCCAGGAGCAGCGGCGTACCGCGCGCTAGTATCCTTGAGACTTGATCCTGCAGGCATTTTTCCGGTCGGTCCTTGGTTGTGGCCACTGACACGGTTTCGCCTAACATGACTCCTACCCGGCAAGGTTCCATTCGGCTGTTCCGCTTTGCCGGGATTGAGGTCTTTCTGCACTGGTCCTGGTTTCTGGTCGCCGCCTATGCCATGAGCGTCCGGTCCTCGGTCTATTCCTCCCCCGTGTGGAATGTGATCGAATACCTTTCGCTGTTCGGCATTGTGCTGATGCACGAGTTCGGCCATTCGCTGGCGTGCCGGCAGGTGGGCGGGCAGGCCAATCAAATCGTTCTCTGGCCGCTGGGCGGCGTAGCCTATGTCTCTCCGCCGCAGCGGCCCGGAGCAACCCTCTGGAGCATTGCGGCCGGGCCGTTGGTGAATGCTGTCCTGCTTCCAATCCTCACCGTGGTGGCATATTCCTATGGCGCACTGCGATGGAACGTACGATTGCCGGACCCGCTCATGTTCCTGCAGTCTTTGTGGACCATCAACCTCGTCCTGTTGATCTTCAATATGCTTCCCATCTATCCGTTGGATGGCGGACAAATACTGCGGTCGTTGCTGTGGTTCATCATGGGGCGGGCGCGGAGTCTGATGGCCACGGCGATCATCGGTTTTGGAGGCGTGGCTGGGCTCATCGCGTTGGCTTGGTGGATTGGGTCCATCTGGCTTGGCGTTTTGTCTGTGTTCATTGTGTTCCATTGTTGGGGTGGTTTCCAGGAAGCGCGCGCCTTGCTGCGTTTTGCCCGCTCGCCGCGCCGCGAGGGATACGCCTGCCCGGTCTGTCGCATTGCCCCGCCGGCCGGAGAATTCTGGATGTGCGGCAAATGCCACAAACCTTTTGACACCTTCGCCACGCAGGGCGCATGTCCGCACTGCGGCGAACACTTTGGTGTGACGCGTTGTCCGGAGTGCGGAGATTTTGGCCAAATCAGCGGCTGGTTGGTGCCGCCGCCCCTTGGCCCGCGTTCGTGATTTCCTTCCACGCCCGGCGGTGGCGACCGAACCGGCCAAGCATGGAATCCAAGTGCCCGCGGGCGATCCCGTGCTGATCCTGACCGCCGGCCTTGATCGGAATGCGGTTCTACGCCCGAGCGCAAGCTGGATCGTTCACTTGTCTTCTGCTATGCATCACGACTACAGATTTTCAAATGTTCAGGGATATGGAACACGACAAAGATCAGTCCGACACGCAGGTTTTTCCTGCCGCGCGCCGCTTGCCCGGCGCGATGGCTTATCGGGAAAAAAGCAAAGGACGCTGCGAGACAGCGTCCTTCAAGCACTTTGATTGAATCGGCTTAGTGGTGACAGCCGCATCCGTGACCGCAGGAACCGCCTTCAAAATCCTCCGGTCCGGGAATTCGACCCAATTCCAGCGTCTTCGAGATGTGTTCCTGGATGGAGTGTTGAATCTCGTGCAACTCCTGCTGGGCATCCAGAAACCCGCGCGCCACCGGATTGCCAAGCAACGCCTCGCGCTGCTTCTCGAAATCGGAGATTTCTTCGCCGCTCAACGGTAACAAATTCTGTTGCTTTTCTTGCAGGGCCTGGCCTTTGGTCATGACGGATTCGTATTGCCCCCGGGCGCCGTCGTCGGCCATGAACGTGTCAATGCGACGGCGGATTTCGCCCATGACAGGATCGTCCAGAATCGTCTGGCAAAGTTCCTTGGTTTTATCGAGAACGCCGTTGGCTTCAGTTTGCATGGTCATAAATCTTATCTTTGGCGGGACGTGTGCCCCATCCGATGTTTCAGTGTGGGCACAATAAAACATAGGCTCCCCGGCAAGGCAAACAAACTTTCGCCCTGGTTCGCACCCACGCACCCAACCCTTCAACCAGCACTCCTCTGGCGTTGATGCTTGGCAACCGATGAAGCCAATCCGGTTGGTGCTCGTAGCCAGCCGTAACGGATTTTTTATGGCGTTGCGCCAAAATTCTGCAACACTCCCGCCCCAATGAATCCGGTGCTGAAAATCCTGCTCGAAGACGGAAGCCTGACCCCCACCCAGATGGCGCAGGTGTTGAACCTGTCTGAAACCGAGGTGAACCGCCAATTGGAGGAACTGAAAACGCATCGCATCCTGCTCGGTTGGCGACCGGTGCTGAATCTCTCCCAGGACGACAACGGCGGCGTGCGCGCCGTAATCGAGGTACGCATTACGCCGGAACGAGGCGGCGGTTTCAATCGGCTCGCCGAACGCATCAGCCGGTTCGACGAGGTCGAGTCGTGCTACCTGATGTCCGGCGGTTACGACTTGCTGGTGTTCGTCAACGGCACGAGCTTGCAGAAAGTTGCGGCCTTCGTTTCGGAGAAACTCTCTCCGCTTGAAGGCGTGCTGTCCACCTCCACGCATTTTCTGCTCCGTCCTTACAAGGAGGCCGGCATTCTCATGGAAGCCAAAGCGGAGGAGAATGAACGGCTCAAGGTCGCCCCGTGAACGACTGTGGTAATTGAACTTTGGACATTTGACTCGTTATGGATTCCTCGCGCTTCATCGCCGGTCACGTCATCAATCTGCCCCGGTCGGGCATTCGCGATTTCTTTGAAGTCGTCGCCAAGTTGGAGGACGTCATTTCCCTCGGCATCGGTGAACCGGATTTCGACACGCCCTGGCACATCCGTGAAGCCGCGATCTACGCGCTGGAGAAGGGCAAAACTCACTACACCTCCAACCTCGGACTCATCGAACTGCGCCGCGCCATCAATCGCTACGTGGAGAAAAACTTCCAGATCAGTTACTCGCCGGAAGACGAAATCCTTGTGACGGTGGGGGTAAGCGAGGCGCTGGATATTGCGTTCCGCGCCCTGGTGAATCCCGGTGATAAAGTGATGTTCCACCAACCGTGTTACGTGAGTTATCATCCCAGCATCACGCTCACGCATGGCGAGGCGATCCCTGTCCCCACGTTTGCCCGCGACAACTTTGCCCTCACCGCAGAAGCGTTGCGGACCGCCTGGCAACCGGGCGCGAAACTCCTCGTGCTCAATCTGCCGTGCAATCCCACCGGCGGTACTTGCACCCGCACGCAAATTGAGGCCATCGCGCGGTTCGCTGTGGAAAAGGATTTGCTCGTGTTGAGCGACGAGATTTATTCCGAACTCACCTTCGAGGGCGAACACACCAGCATTGCCAGCCTTCCCGGCATGAAGGAACGCACGATCTTCCTGCATGGATTCTCGAAGGCCTTTGCCATGACCGGCTGGCGCATCGGCTATGCGTGCGGTCCGGCGGCGCTCATTGAAGCCATGATGAAGGTGCATCAATACTCCATGATGTGCGCCTCCATACTCAGCCAGGAAGCGGCCATCGAAGCCCTGCAACATGGCGAGGACGCCATGAACAAGATGCGCGAACAATACCATCGCCGCCGGGATTACCTCGTCCGCCGACTGAATGAAATCGGTCTGGAATGTCACCTGCCGCGCGGTTCGTTCTATGCGTTTCCGTCCGTGGCAGCGACCGGTCTGACCGAAAAGGAATTCGCCGTGAGCCTCCTCAACGCGGAGAAAGTAGCCATGGTGCCTGGTTCAGCGTTTGGTGCCAACGGCGCCGGATTCTGCCGCGCCTGTTTCGCCACCAGCTACGAGCAACTGGTGGAAGCGGCCACGCGCATCGAGCGGCATGTGCAGAACCTTGCCGCAAAACCTTGATCGGTCCTCGCTTGAGTGAATGACCGGCTTCCGTCGGTCGCTTCGGTTCATGACGGCTTTGCGTGACAACTTTCCTGACAACTTTATGGCCCAATTATGTACTTAGATGTCCCAAGATCGGATAGACAGAATTCGCGGAAGACTGGCATGATGCAGTCATGAAAATATGGCAAATTCCATCTTCTGGCCGCCAGGTCCTGTATGCGCTGACTGCCATTTTGGGTTTGGCAGTACCCTCATACGGAGCCTTGACGTACAATCTAGCAACAGATTTCAGCACCGTTGATAATCCAAACGATGTCTGGTCCTACAATTACGGCAGCACACCCATAACTGCTATGCTAACGACGTCGTATGCGGAGGGTTGGAGCATGCGGACTGACGCGGGAAATTCTATCTTAAAAACGACTGTCACTGGGGACGGAGCTAACAACTGGCAGAAGGGCGACGTGATAATGCATTCAAGTAACGTCGGTGATCCCAACTTGGTCGCGGTAACTTGGGAAAGCCCGGATGCTGGGACGATCTCGATTGATGGCCAAGCATGGGGGGCGTCTATCGTATCTGGCCGGGAAGTTAAGTGGACGCTGACTGTAAACTCGACGGTGATCGCCGGGCGCGACGGATTGTCCGGCTTGGTTCGGGATCACGCTGATGCATTATTTTCCAATAACTTGGTTGGAGGGCAAAGCCTCTCCGGTATCAATGTGCAAATGGGCGATATTGTTAAGTTCACGGTTTTCTCAGACACCACAACCGGTAGTTTCGCAGGCGTTCAGCAGGAAATCACGTTCACCCCCATCCCCGAGCCGACCACGCTCATTGCTGGAGCGTTGTTAGGAATCCCGTTTTCCATCGCTGCTGTTCGCCGCCTCCGCCAGCGCCGGCACGGCGTCGGCGAGGCCTGACGGCGGTGAGAAACGGCAACGAGGCAGGCTTTCTGGACAAAACGGGCAGGATGATTCTGAAAGTGCCGTTCGGATCGGTGTCACCTTCTCGGACGGCATGGTGACGGTGCGTGCGGGGCGTATAAGGAGGCGGTCCCGCAGATTTTATAATTGGCTTCATTTGGTTTGCCGAAGGCAATTGGCCGCGTAATCGGCTGTGCCCATCGCGGACCGCGATTAATAAGGTGGTAACAGCCACCCGGGTATTCGCCTTTGAGCTTGCGCGCCATACCCGCCGGAAATAGCTGCCTTCCTCACACTGTCAGTGTCACATTCTGCAATGGCCGGGACCTCTTATTCTAGTGCGCGTTCAAGATGAGACTAACAATCCAAGGCCAAGCGCAGATGCTCCGCACGCGATCTCGATCTGAAGCCAGCCTGGGCAAACCCGCCTCCAAGGTTCGGACCACGCCAGCCATGTCCGAAAACACTCG
>JACZKP010000177.1 GCA_014860005.1 Verrucomicrobiota bacterium
TCCAGCCAGCGTGAGGCTACGCCTTGCTCGCGTTTCATCCCACAGTCTTCAGCGCCGCTATATTCCCACATTGCTTTGCCTCAATCCACCTTCACCCCCGCTTGTAACCATCCCGCACTTAATCAAAATGAGAACTGCTGAATAAGGCTTGTCGGCCAAGCCGGTTAGGCGTAAAAACGTCCCATGAGTCGAATTTGTCAGTTAACCAATGGCCAACGGGTCCCGGACAATCAATACTGTTAGCCCACCACACGTACACGACAACACTATGAGCAAGATCAATTACTGGGATCAGATTGAAGAGGCGTTCGAGGCCGTAGACATCTATGAGACCTACGACGTGTTCAAGCAAGGTGCTGCGAAGTATCCTGAGTGGAAGATTGATATTCTGGCGGTGCATTGGACGATGAGTGAGGTCGTCAACGGCGGGCTGAAGCAGTATTTCGGCAACAGCACGGGCATCCTTGCACCCGAGGCCGTGGCTGGTTTTCAGCGCATCGGCAAGCCGGAGTTGGCGGCCTGCGCGGCGCGGTGAACAATCCGCCGCCCGGACTCGACACCCGGCCCGTGCCGGCGAAGGCGGGATTGTCCAAACGCGACATTGCGCAGCGGCGGATTGACGACCGCACCTGCGGCGCCTGCCATGTGCGATTCGAAACCCTCGCCTTCGCCTTCGAGAAATACGACGGCACCGGCGCGTTTCACAAGCAGGACGAACACGGCAACAAACTGAGCGAGGATGGCGAAGTGTTGTTCCCCGGCGAGGCCAAGCCGGTGTCATACAAAACCACCGCCGAGTTGGCGCGGCTGCTGGCCGGTCACGAGCGCGTGCGCGAGAATCTCACGCGCAAGGTGATTCAGTTTTCCATTGGCCGGCCTTTGACTGCCGCGGACGCGCCCGTGGTGGCGCGAATTTACGAGTCCGCGCAGGCGGCGGGCGGAACTTACCCCAGCCTGATGCGCGCCATCGCCATGAGCGAACTGGTGTTGACCACGCGCACCGAAACCAATTAAATCGCCCACGTTCCATTAAGAACCACCCGCGAATCAGCCGCCGCACGATGCTCAAGGGCGTCGGGACGATTGCCATCGGCCTGCCGTTTCTGGAGGAGATGTTCCTCACCAAAGCCCTCGCCGCACCCACGGCCAAAGTCCCGGTGCGGGCGTTCAATCTCTTCTTCGGTCTCGGCATTCCGGCACCGCTCCAGACCGAAGGTTATGCGGGCGTGCTCGAACCGTTGAAACCCCTGAGTGACAAACTGCTCATCCTGCGCGGCGTGGACCAGGTGCGCTGCGACGAGCCGGGCATCAACGCGCATTACGACGGTTCGGCTGGCGCGTTCACCGCTGAGCCACCCAACGGCACGGCCCGCGCGGGCGGGCCGTCCATTGACCAGGTCATCCGCCGCGCGCATTATCCGGACGGTTTTCCCGCCGGCATCGTGCCCACGTTGCTGGCCGGAACTTTCTTCCGTCGCAACGACCGGCTCAGCCGCTACGTGCAAAGTTTCAACGACGACGGCACGCCCGCCGCCGCCATGCAGGAGCGGCCCCGCGATTTGTTCGACCGCGTCTTCGGCACGTACGGCCTGGACGAATCCGCGCCCGACGCGCAACGCCAGCGCCTCAAGCGCAGCGTGCTCGATTCCGTGACGGAGCAATACAAGTTTTACACCGGCGCCAACTCACCACTCGGGACCGCGTCCAAGGCGCGCGTGGCCGATCACCTCGACCGCATTCGGGAATTCGAGCAACGCGCCTATGCGATGGAGACGCGCGATCCGAATGCGCCGCAGATTCCGCCCCGCTCGAAGCTGATCCACGGCGGCGAGGCCGATCCCGGCGGCGAAGGCATTGACATCACGCTCGCCGAACTGATCGAGGGTTGGCGCCTGATGGCCAATCTTTATGCCACGGCCATCCTCATGGATCGCGTCCGCATCGGCTCGCTTACGTTCCTCGCTGCGGGCGAGCGCATCCGGCTCAAAGGCGACTACGAATACGAAGGCCGGAAGGTTTTCCATTTCGACGATGCCGCTCAACACAGAGCGTCCGGCTCCGCCGGTTGTAGTCATGAATGGTGGCACAAGTTCAACGAGAAAAATCCCAACGAAGCCCTGCGCGCCCATGCACACATGAAGATGCGCGAATTGGCCTACTTCCTCAAAAAGCTCGACACCCCCGACGCGCGCGAAGCCAACGGCAAAACCATTCTGGAGAACTCGCTCATCACCATCTCCACTGAGTCCGGTGATGGCCGGCACAACGATTCCAAGCGCGAATTGTCCGGCATCTTCCACGCCATCACCGGCGCGAATGGCCGCTTCAAGACGGGGAAGTTCCTGGACGTTGGCGCGGAGGGCCTGGACCTCTACAACACCATGCTCGGCGCGATGGGCGCGGCGCGGCGGCTCGGCCCCGCCAAACGTGAACACCGTCCGGTGGACACCATCCGAGCGTGACGCGCCCCGTCAAATTGTGGGCTGCGGTTATGGGCTTGGCTAAAGGCTTGAGCGCGTCGCCGGTTCACATTACGAGAAGTCGCAGTCAATCCGTGGCAGATCGAATAAAGCAGCGCATCCCACATTTGCTATTTATCGCCATCCTCGCGCTTGCAGCCGGGGCGACCAGTGCCCAAGAAAACATTCCTCCTACCGAGAGAATTCGCTGGGACGACGGCCTCCTCCGACAGAAGCCCGGGTGGTATTCGTCCGTCGCGGCGCGTGCGGTCGCCGATAGCGTGATTCAATATCAATCGCGCCAGGGCGGCTGGCCCAAAAGCACGGATCTCGCCACGCCGCCGCGTTCGCCCGCAGACATGCCGCCGTCGGGACAGGGCCTCGCCAACAGCCTAGACAATGGCGCGACGACCACGCCAATGGAGTTTCTTGCGCTGGTGACCCACGCGACCCACGAAGCCCGATACCGCGAGTCGTTCGCGCGGGGCCTGGATTACCTTTTCGCCGCGCAATACCCCAACGGCGGCTGGCCGCAGTTTTATCCCCTGCGCGAGGGCTACTACTCCCGGATCACTTACAACGATGGCGCCATGATGCGCGTGATGTCCGTCCTTCGCGACGTAGCAGCCGGAGCAGCGCCGTACGATTTCGTGGAAGAAGATTCTCGCGCCAAGGCGGCCGCAGCCGTGGAGCGCGGCCTTGATTGCATCCTGCGCACCCAAATCAAACAGGACGATAAACTCGCCGTCTGGTGCGCTCAACACGATGAGCAGACACTGGCGCCGGCGTGGACGCGCAATTACGAAGTGCCTTCGCTCTCGGACAGCGAAAGCGTCGGCATCGTCCGCTTCCTGATGGAGATCGAGAAACCGACGCCGCAAATCATCGCCGCCGTGGAAGGCGCGGTCGCCTGGTTCAAGTCAGCGTCCATCTCCGGCGTGCGCGTTGAGCGTTTCACGAATGCCGATGGCCAGCGGGACTGGCGCGCGGTGGCTGATCCTTCCGCCGCTCCCGTTTGGGCGCGCTTTTACGAACTCGGCACGAGCCGTCCAATTTTTGTCGGGCGCGACCAGGTGGTGCGCTATACTTTCGCCGAAATTGAGCGCGAGCGCCGCTCGGGTTACAGCTACTACGGCGACTGGCCCAGGAGCCTGCTGGTCCGGGATTATCCAAAATGGCGCACGAAGCACAAACTGCCGTAAGACCTCGCTCGGCGCTGAAATCGGCTTGAGACAAACCCGCTTGCGAAGACTGTCTGTTACCACGTTGCAGAACGCTAACATCGCCCGTGGACGCCATTCGCGCTCGAGTTTTGTCCAATCACCGGCCGCGGCCGGGCAGGCAAAATTGAAGTTTTCCAACGGTGATGGGTAACGTACCAATAATTTCCATTGTCCTGCCGGTGCGTGATGCGGTCGGGACGATTGCTGCCGCGTTGGAAAGCATCCTGCGCCAGACCTTCACCGCGTGGGAACTCGTGGCCGTGGACGACGGCTCGCAGGACGAAACGTTGCCTCGATTGAAAGCGGCGGCGCGATCCGATGCGCGCATACGTGTGCTGACGCAGCCGGCAGAAGGAATTGCCGCCACCTTGCAGACGGGATGTCACGCGACGCGCGGCGCGTTCATCGCGCGCATGGACGCGGACGATGTGATGCTGCCGGAACGATTAGCGCGGCAGGTGGAATTTCTGGAAGAACATCCGCGCATTGGCGTCGTGTCGTGTCGGGTGCGATTTGGTGGCAACGTGACGGAACAAGCCGGCTACGCGGCGCATATCGAGTGGATCAATTCGCTGCTGACGCCGGAGGCCATCGCGCTGCGGCGCTTTGTGGAAGCGCCCGTGGCGCATCCGAGCGTGATGTTTCGCCGCGAACTGCTCGCCCAACATGGCGGCTACCGGGACGGCGATTTTCCCGAGGACTACGAACTGTGGTTGCGCTGGCTGGACGCCGGTGTGCGCTTCAGCAAGGTTGACGCCGAACTGTTGATCTGGAACGATCCGCCCATGCGTTTGTCCCGGGTCGCGCCGCGCTACTCGCTGGAAAGATTTTATCGCCTCAAATGCGAATATCTGGCGCGCTGGCTCAAGGCTCAGGTCATGCCGCCGCGCGAACTTTGGCTGTGGGGTGCGGGCCGCATCACTCGGCAGCGGTTTCGCCCCTTGGAAACCGCCGGTCATCCGTTCACCGGTTTCATTGACATTGACCCCAAAAAGTTCGGTCGGATGCGGGATGGCCGTCCGGTCGTCGGCCCGGCGGAACTGCCGGACGCGCCGCGCGCGTTTATTTTGGCCGGCGTATCCAAGCGCGGGGCGCGCGAGATGATCATTGCAGAATTAGACCGCTACGGGCGCCGCGAGGGAAAAGATTATCTGCTCGTGGCGTGAAAATATCCGACAGGCGTTGGTTTGTCGAAGCGCCGGAGCGCGGCTTATAGCTCTCCTCGCTTCGATGAATAACTCTGGGAGAGCTATAAGCCGCGCTCCAAGTGTCGGCAGAGTCCCGCCATCCTCCGGTTTTCCCGGGTTGGCGACGTTCGCGCAGGCGGGTGGTGACTCCCGGTTGGAGACTGCTGGAGTCGCGCCTTTCCCTGGCGGTCAATCCGTTGCACACTGCCTGTCTGGCCTGTTGCCGGATGGCGCGGGTGGAGTGAAGATTCATGGCTTATTTCCGCTTTTTTCTGACGCACCCACGGGTGTTGTCTTTCGGGGTGTTGCTCACGCTGTTTTCCAGCTTTGGGCAGACGTTTCTGATTTCCATTTTCGTGCCGCGACTCTTGGCGGAGTTTGCTTTGAACACGGCACAGTTCGGCGCGCTTTATGCCGGGGCGACGCTGGCCAGTGCAGCAAGTTTGCCCTTTTTCGGACGCTTGTTGGATCGCGTCACGCTGCGGGCGTTCAGTCTGACGGTGGGCTTGGGACTCGTGGCGGCGTGCTTCGCGATGGCGCTCGCGCCGAACGTTGCGGTGCTCTTCCTCGCCATTCTGGGCCTGCGCCTCACGGGGCAGGGTCTGTTAAGCCTGACGGCCTCAACCACGATGGCGCGCGTGTTCACCGAAGGACGCGGCAAAGCGTTGAGTGTGTCCGGCCTTGGCTATCCGCTCGGCGAAGGGTTGTTGCCGATGGCAATTGTGCTGCTCATTCACGCGGCAGGCTGGCGGCTGAGTTGGGGGATTCTCGGCGGAATCATTGCCGTGGTGTTGTTGCCGGGGATGATTTCGCTGCTGCGCGATGTCGAACCGGTGCATCAAAACGAAGTGGCGGAACACAAGGCGCATCCGCCGAAACTGCGGCTGTGGCGCGGTATGCGGTTTTATCTGCTGCTGCCGGGGAATTTGTTCCTCGGCTGCGTGCTTACGGCGTTGTTCCTTTACCAGGTGCCGCTGGCGGAATCGCGCGGTTGGTCGGCCCAAACGATGGCCGCCGCCTTCATTGGTTTTGCGATGGCCCGCGTGGCAGCGTCGCTTACCATCGGACCGGTGATTGATCGCTGGGGCGCGGTGCGGTTGTTCCCGGTGATTCTGCTGCCGGCCTGTGCCGGGCTGGGGATCCTCAGCGTGGGGACAGGGCCGGCAACGGTGTTTGCTTATCTGGCGCTGGTCGGCGTGAGTCAGGGTATTGCCAGTCCGATGATGACAGCATTGTGGGCGGAAGTTTACGGCGTGGAATCTCTCGGCGCAACCAAGAGCACGGTGGCCATGCTGGGCATCTTTGCAACGGCGCTGGGCCCGCTGCTGCTGGGTGCGTTGCTCAAGGCGGGCGTGCCTTTCAATGTCATCGTGCCGACGAGTGCCCTGCTGGGAGTGGCGGTGGTCGGAATCAGCCTGGCCGCGCGTTCCCGGCTCGGGAAAAATGGAAGTTAATAATATACTTGCGCCATCGAAGTTCGTTTGGTTTCGAGCCTAAAGGTTGCCCGATCGGTCGGGAGCACCCGCAATAACCAGTCGCACCGGCACCCACCACAGGTAGGCGATCATTGCGCCAAGCTCGATCAGGGATTGCAGCACGATGATGGCGGCGGCCAGTTCCCAGCCCGCCGGTAGGCGCGGACTACGAGTTTGCCGGACCTGATCCATTCCACGAACTTCCGGACGCCGTCTTCGATCTGGGCGCTGTCCCCGGACTTCTGGAACTCGGCCAGAATTTCGCCGGGGACGCGCTCCCGGACCTGGGCGTGGGATTCCAAAATAAACTCCTGCTGCGCCTTGGCGGTTTGGATCAATTGGTAAGCCGCTCCGTCCGTCTTGATGCCGATTAGAATGCGAACCTTCTCGGTCTTGGTCAGCGCGGGATGAAGCCGGTGAAAGCCGCTGATGAAAAAGTAGCCGACGAGACAGTCGAAGTAGCGCGTGTCGTCACCAAGCAAGACGCCGAAGCGGTCGCCAAGATGCTGGCCCTGCTCGTTGGTGATGAAAGTCAGGTCAGAGGACATACGATTCAGATTTCAACCGGTGCGGCATGGACGCGAGAATAGCGAATCGAGCATCGCCTGGAAAGCGGCGAGTTCAATCAGCGCCAATCAGCGGATGAACTCTTTACGTTCCCTGCGTTCTTTGCGGTCGAAACTGTTCGCGTGGTTTCCGCCTTCACCAGCTTCGGCGCGACAGGTGCGTCTTTCGCAGTTGCGTCATGCCGGGTCGGGAGACCGGCGCTCCGGCTTTTTTATTCCTCGCGTTCTTTGCGGGGATAGGGTCTCAGGCCGAGTAATATCTCCGCTCGTTTGGTGAGCGGTTGGGCGGCGAGTTCACTATCGGTGTGATCCGCCAGATGATGGCGGACGAGGCCATAGACGGTCGGACGGTCTTGACTGGTGTCCACCTCCACGCATTTGTTTTGGCTCTTGAAGTATTCAACGGTCGGCAGCGTCTCGGTTTTGAAGGTGTCGAATCGCAGCTTCAAGCTTTCCACATTATCGTCACTGCGGCCGGTGTAAGGGGACCGCGCCAGGATTCGCTTTTCGAGAATCGCGTATGGACACTCGAAGTATAACATTTTTGGGAGTTCCGTTTCCCGTCCGAAGACTTCGCACCATCCTTCCAGATTGGACAAGGAGCGGGGAAATCCATCGAGAAGGAAGTTCTTTTTGCCGGTCGTTCGGGTCACGCGCTCCATCGTGTTTTTGAGCAGCGTCACCGTGATTTCGTTGGGCACCAACTTCCCGGCCGTAACGAATTCCTGGATGAGGGCGGCGGTTGGCCCGCCGGACTCAAGCTCGGCCCGCAACAAGTCTCCCGTGGATAAGTGCGTCCAGCCGAGTTGCGACTCGGCCAGTTCACACATGGTGCCTTTGCCGGCGCCGGGGCCGCCGAGTACGAAGACGACATTGGGCTTGGGGCAGGGCTGGCGGGGGTCGTAGTGGTGGAGCACCACTTTGGGCGCCGGGGCGACTCCCTTTTTGTACACGCTCCATTCGCGATCCGTCG
Source organism: Verrucomicrobiota bacterium (assembly GCA_014860005.1). The sequence continues at coordinate 7,884 of JACZKP010000177.1, forward strand.
GCGGGAGTTCATTGTCGCAGGTGATCTCGTAAGCGAGATGACCATCGAGCCGGGAGATGCGCCAGGATTTGTAGGTGTTGGAATAAGAGAGCGCCGGGCTGCGGGCCGCTTTGACGTCGGCGCGGTCCCAGGCCCTTTTGCCGTTCCAGTAGCCGGGACTCGACACGGTGCCCGATTCCGATTTGGCGGGAGGGGCAATAGACGGCACGAAGAGACCATCAACTTCAGGGAGTCCAGCTCCAGACACTTCAACAAAGAGGGTGTTCGGTTTGAGTTCTTTTGTTTCGATCATAATATTTCTTGTCCCGTCATGGGATGACCGTGGACCAAATTCAGAACTTCCTTAAGGCCATTCCGAAGCGCGGTGCTGTGGAGCTGTTCGATTCGGAGGATTTCACTTTCGGTATGGGCGGGAGGGTAGCGAGGCGGACAGCAACTGCAAAGCGGCGAATTTAATCAGCGTGAAGCCCGAGGATCGCGCCAATGGCAATCACGACCAGATAAATGAGAACCTGGCCGCGTTCCAGTTGCAGGCGCGTCAACACGCGGCGCTGTGTGGCGAAACGCGACTCACACAGCCAGACGCCATTGCCATTTTAACCCGGCTTTGCGGACGATTCCGAACGGTGTCCATCCACCTCGAAGCGATCAGCTCTGGAAGAATTTCTAATCGGCATTGCGCGTGGCTCTAAGTTGGTAGTAGCCCTCGCCGGCAGCCGGGACGTTGAGAGGATGAGTAATGGTTGCTCCCGTTCCGGGCAGGGATTCAATCAGTTCAAAGTTCGTGCCGAGCGACGGAGCGAAAAGGATTTCGTACGTCACGTCTGCTTCGGAAGCGAACACCAAATTCAAGGTGCCGGGGGAGGCTTGAACTAATCCGAGCGCCGGGCGGACGGGCGGCTGCGGGCCGTCCGGGCAGAAGTTGAACTCGTTCATCGCGAGCGCCACCAGCGGCAGGTCGGTCGGCGTAAGCGCCGTGTTCGCGTCGGTCGCGGTAATGGCGAGGTTGACCGGCGTGGGCACCGTCGGCGGTGCAGTGGTTTCGCGCGTGGCGGGCGTGAGTTGGAACGCCGTTGGCGTGAACAGTCCACAATCCCGCGCGGGCGTCATGGTGGCGGCGTCCATTGAGAACACCTGCATGATCCCGCCGTTTAAGATGCTGACGGTGTAGAGCAGACTCTGGGTAGGGGGATCGAGCGAAACCCGAGTCGTCTCTGCGCCTCCCTCCAATCCGATCAGTTGAGGATTCTCGAGGTTGCCGTCCACCTTGAGCAAGTGACCGATTTGCCCGGTGGGGGGGCTACTGCTTTCCACGGCGAAGTAGGCGTGCGTGCCGTCCCAGCCTGCGAATTCGCCAATGAAGATGTTTCGATTTGTGATGACCAGGTCGGCTTGCACAAGAATGTCGCCCGTATCACCATCAATCCGCATCAGGCCGAGGAAACTGCCTTCCAGGTTAAGATTGTATTCGTTGAACGCGCCAGCGGGAGTGCCCCCGGTAAGCCAGATGTTTTCACCGTCGTAAACCGGGTTGCGTCCCAGGATGAAAATGTGGGTGACCGGCATGAATCCGTGGATGATCCTCACCCAGGCCAGCGAACCGTCGGCGTTATATTTGTACAGACCAGTAGCCCCGTCGGGATATCCGGTAAGGCGCGGCACCGATGTGGCAAACACCATTGAACCCTCCGGCCCGATGGACGGTGGGATGTCGCCCGGCCCCGGCCCCGCCTTCGCCCAGCGCACCGAACCGTCATTGTCAAGGCAGAGCAAATTATTGGGGCTGACCTGCAAGAGAAACCCGGTCTTATCGGGCAGACGGCGCAACATGAGGTCGGGCGGTTGAAACTCGCTCGGGGGATTCAGACCGGAATAATCCTTGTCAGCCAGCTTCGTGCCCTGCTCATCGAACAACATCACGTTGACATTGCCCCCGAGATGTTGCGCCACGCCGATGACGTTGCCGGGATACCGGTCAATGGACATGACGTGCGAACCCTCGGCCAGCGGATTCGCCAGAACCGCTCGCAGATCAAACTCATAGCCGAAACGCTTGGCAAGCGTCCGGCCGTTGTAGATTCCAATACGGCCTTTTCCGTCAAGCGTGTAGGCGGCGAACAAATTGTCCAAGTCCGCCAGCGCGAGCACGCGTTGATGCCGGGACCTGAAACCACCACTATTGGTGCCGCCGTCGAGATACGCGGCCCACTGCAGTTCGCCAAGATGATTGAACCGCGCGCCAGTAGCCGTGGTTTGCCCCGAGTTGAAACCCCGAATATCGGAAACGCCACTGAATTCAAACCCCAGACTGAAATCGTCCGTGAACAACTGTTTGATGGTCGGATCCTGAAGCGTCGTTAGAGCGGGATCCAACGCTTTGGACCAGGGAATGGCAGCCTCACCAGACTTGGTGAGAAACGCGCAGAGTGTGAGGAGAAGTGAGAATTTCGCGGCTGGGTAGAGGGCTGAACGTAACATGAGGCATATACAGATGAATGGTTAACACATGGTTTTTCTACGGGATGGCTTATCGTAGTACTCAATGGAAGTTGTCGCAAGCGAAAGCTCAAACAAATGTTCAACCATCCCATGGTGATCCCTTCACGGATCATATTGAACCGGAGGCTTTGCTCCGCGCCACTGACGCGCCGGGATTGAGTGGCCAGTGAGTCAACATCCCGAAGTTCCCTCAGCTTACAAAGGTGGTGCTGGTCAAACGACCGCCTTAGTGCATACTAGCGATGGATCGCCGTGCGAGTCTCCCGGTTGCCGCCCGGCCAGTTGTCAGCGTCAAAACCCCGATTCATGAAAGACCAAACAATCCGGCTGTTGAGCCACAAGAATTACGTCCCGTTGACTGCGGAAAACCTGCGGCGGCATCTGCGCGTACCGCCGGAACGCCAGCGGGAGTTCGAGCAAACGCTGCGTAAGCTGGAGCAAACCGGCCAGATCGCCCGCATCAAGGGCAACCGTTACATCCAGCCGCGCGAGGCGGACTTGATCCCCGGCCGGATTCGGATGAACCGCCAGGGCAAGGGGTTTCTCCAGCCGGACGACACGGGCCTCAAGGAAATCGCCATTCCCGAGAGCGCCACCGGCACGGCCTTGCACGAGGACCGCGTACTCGTGCGGCGCGATGTCCGGCCCAAGGGCCTTCGGCCCGACGCCGCTGAACCCGCTACGGGAGCGGTGGTTCGAGTCCTGGAAAGACGGCGCACACAGATCGTTGGCACCCTCCAACGAGGCCGTCAGTTTCTCTACGTCATTCCGGACGATCCTCGAATGCCTCACGATTTCTATGTACCGGAACCGCGCGACATGGGCCGGCCCGTGCGCATGGGCGACAAGGTGGTGGTCGAGTTGCGCGAATGGGAATCGCGCCACACAAATCCCGAGGGCGAGATCATCGAAGTCCTTGGCGCACCGGACGACGAAGGGGTGGACATGCTTTCGGTGCTGCGCCAATACGATCTGCCACTGCATTTTCCGAAACCTGTTTTGAACGAGGCGCGCACCATCGGCTCAACGGTTCATCCGCACGATCTGCCGGGCCGCGTGGACTGCCGGCGTCATCGCGTCATCACCATTGATCCCGACGATGCGAAGGATTTCGACGACGCAATTTGTCTGGAGCGGGTGGCGCACGATCAATGGCGGCTCTGGGTTCACATTGCGGATGTCTCGCATTACGTGAAGCCCGGCACGGCGCTCGACACGGAGGCGCGGCGACGAGGCAACTCAACCTACCTTGTGGACCGGGTCATCCCGATGCTGCCGGAGGCGTTGAGCAACGAACTGTGCTCGCTCAAGCCGAACCTAGATCGCCTGACCAAATGCGTTGAATTCCTCATCACCAACGAGGGACGGGTATTGAACACGAAGTTTTATCCCGCGGTGATCCATTCGCAACGGCGCTTCACCTACGGCGAAGTGCTGGAGATTCTCCAACGTAAACCCACGTCCGATGCCATTGAGCAAATGCTGCATCAGGCGCACGAACTGGCGCAGCGCATCCGGCGGTCACGCTTCAAGGCCGGCTCGCTGGACCTGGACTTTCCCGAAACCAAAATCCGGCTGGATGATCGCGGGCGAATTCTGCGCATCGAGAAGACCGAGAATGACGTTTCCCATCAGTTGATCGAGGAATGCATGTTGATGGCGAATGAGGCGGTGGCCACGCGGTTGATGGCGCAGCGCAGGCCGGCGGTTTATCGGGTCCACGAGTCGCCGGACGCGAAGCGTTTGCAGGAGTATCGCGAGGAAGTTTTGAGCCACAACGTGCCGTGTGGCAACCTCAGTCAGCCCGCCGAAGTGCAGAAGTTGTTAGCCCGCCTCAACAGCTTGCCTATTGGTCAGGCGCTCAAGATCGGTTTTCTGAAATCGCTTATGCGCGCGCGTTACGCGGTCGAGCCGCTGGGCCACTATGGGTTGGCCAAGAAGAAATACACGCACTTCACCTCGCCCATCCGTCGCTACGCCGACCTGGTGGTCCATCGCGCGCTCTTTGAAAAGAATCACGGTTCAAACTCCGCGCTCAAGGAAACCGCCGAGCACATTTCCGTCAGCGAACGCAATTCCGCGGACGCCGAGCGCGACAGCAAGGACGTGAAACTGTTCGCATTCCTGAAAGCACAGTTGAAATCCGGCCGACCCGAGCGTTATCCCGCGCTCGTGACCGACGTCCGCAACTTCGGTTTCTTTGTGGACGTGCCCGGTCTGGCCATGAGCGGCCTCGTGCCGTTGTCCACGGTGGAGGATGACTTTTTTGTATTCGACGCCGCCCGCAATCTGCTCGTTGGACGCCGCACCCGGCGGATTATCCGTCTCGGCGACAAAGTCACTGTGCAGGTGGCGAAGGTGGACAGCTTCAAGAAGCAGGTGGATTTCCGTCTGGCTACTGAGCGCAAATCCAACGGAGTGCGCTCCCCTGCACCACGGCAAAACCAGTCGCGCCCTTCCCAAGGTGATTCTGGGCGTCTCGCCGGAAGAACAACCTCACCCGCACCGCGCCAGAACCGGTCACGTCATTTCCAGCCCCGCCGACGATAGCCACCGGCTGACGGTACTTACCGGTCGCGCGGTGTCAAAATCCTCAAAATACTTCGTCGGATTTTTCCGGCGGTGGCTGTTTAATGGGTGAGATGCACGATCAGTCCGACGCTCAATTGCTCCGAGACTACGCCGAACGCGGCGCCGAAGCCGCCTTTGCCAAGATTGTCGCCCGCCACACCGACCTCGTTTATTCCGCAGCATTGCGCCAGGTCTATTCTCCCGACCTTGCACGCGACGTGACACAAAGCGTCTTCACTGATCTCGCGCGCAAAGCCCGCACCGTCAGCGCAAATCTCAGTCCCGAGGCAAGTCTCGTCGGCTGGCTGTATCGCGGCACGCGGTTCGCCGCGCGCGATCTCCATCGCAACGAAACGCGCCGCACCCAACGCGAAAGGCAGGCCATGGATCAATTTCTCTCTGCACCCGAAACTGCACCCGACTGGGAGCAACTCCGCCCCGTCCTCGACGACGCCATGTCCGAACTGGATGACACCGACCGTGACGCCGTGTTGCTCCGCTATTTCAAGAACCACGACCTCCGCACCGTCGGCGCAACGCTCGGCATCAGCGACGATGCCGCACAAAAGCGCGTGAGCCGCGCCGTGGAACGCTTGCGCGAATTCTTTGCCAAACGCGGCGTCACCGTCGGCGCGAGCGGACTCGCCGTTGTCATCTCCGCCAACGCCGTGCAAGCCGCGCCAGTGGGATTGGCCCTCACCATTTCCACCGCCGCCGCGCTGACCGGAACAACCCTCGCCACCGCAGCAACTGTCACCGCCACCAAAGCCATCGCCATGACTGCACTTCAGAAAACCATCGTCACCGCCACCATCGCCGTCCTCGCCGGAGTGGGAATCTACGAAGCTCACCAAGCTTCACAATTGCGCGACCGAGTCCAGACGCTCCAGCAACAGCAAGCGCCGATGGCGATGCAAATGGAGCAGTTAAACCAATCCTTAATTAATGCAACCAACCAACTGGCCGCACTTCGCAGCGACAACGAGCGATTGAACCGAAACACCGGTGAACTTCTGAAGCTCCGTAATGAAGTCACTCAACTACGCGCATTGAGGCCTGAGGTCGTCAAATTGCAAAAACTCGCAACTCAATCCGCGTTTGGCTTGGCGGAGTGGAAACCGAGCCAGTTGGGCAATGTTGGCAGAGAAACACCGCAAGAAGCTCTACAAACATTTTTTTGGTCGTCAGTGACAACGAATATCGCGGAAATAAGGAATAGTCTTATTGGTGACGTAAGCGATCCCCCAACCGAAGCAGCCATTCAAGAATATGTGAACCGCGCTGCAAACCAACAGGAATTCAAAGGTGTCGCAAAAATTAGAGTTCTCTCACAATCATTAAGCCTCGCCGATGAGGTTCAAATGGAAGTCCAACTGCAATTCGAGCAATCGAGCGGCCAAGTAAATGAAGGCTCTGGTGTATCCGCCATGGTGACGCTCCTAAATATCAATGGTGAATGGAAGTTCGTGCTAAACAATACTCGCGATGGAGACGGCAATATCATTGGGGTTGATCTTGCCAATAAGTCTTCAGTGCGGTGATCGCACATCAGTCGTTAATTACGCCTTCGGCTGAGGCGTGGGCGTCGGCTGCTTCACTTTCAACTCGATGTGCAGGTCACGGAATTGCTCCGGCTCGACGGTCCTGGGCGAGTCGGTCATCAGACACGTGCCTTTCGCGGTTTTCGGGAATGAGAATCCCAACGGGATTCCGGCCTCCAGCCCAAGGTTGCGACGCAGGAGCTACCTTGGGTCATCGTCCTTAAATTCCCCAACCCCAACGGGGTTGCGGCCAATTCGTTCGCGTTCGCGATGAACCACCGAAGACACAACCCCGTTGGGGTTGCTGATCTTTTCCGCACGTACCCAGGGTAGCTCGTGCCTCGCAACCCTGGGCTTTGGGTCTCAATCCCGTTAGGATTGTTCTCACGCCTTCGGTGCAGGCGCAGGGGTCGGCGGCTTCACTTTCAACTCGCTGTGCAGGTCGCGGAGTTGTTTCGGCTCGAATTCTTCTGCGGGCATCCTGTCGTTACGGTTTAAGCCCACGCACCGCCGGCCAGCAACCGCGCACGGACGGCGCATGTGGTTTCAACGTGGCAACGTGGCCAATCCAGCCCGGCTTCCCCGCTGCATCCACAAACGCCACGCCGATGGGCAGGTCGGGTCGTTCATCCGCCATACGAATCATCTCCGCCTCCGCCGCGTCGCTCATTTCGATCCACGCCATTTTCAGCGCCACGGGATCGAGATCGCGGGCCTTGATTTTGTCGAGTTCGGTGGGGTTGATCTTGGCAAACCGCCTCATCATCTTGAGCAGCGACAGCGGGCTGAAACCGGGGTCTTTTCCACACGCGGCCCAGCAGACGGCCGGCAGCGGAAATGTTTTGTGCAACTCCACAATGTCCACGTAGTCCCGGGTTTCTGTTCGGGCGGAAAGCGCAAGCGCCTTGTTCGTCGCGATGTCGAATAAATGCAGCCGCCAGCCCAGCAACGGGTCGCGTTCGATGGGGAAGTAACGGAAAGCCGAGTCCGCCGCCCAATCTATTTCCACGGATTCGTTGCCGCGACTCACCCTGGCTTTGCGAAACGTGGCGTCCTTTTCCCACTCACCATAACGCGACGGCGTCTCGACTTGAAAGCCGGCCCGCCGCAAACTTTCCACGTCACGATTGCTGGCACGCGTTACTTCTTCAGCCAGTTCGTGAAAAATGTCGAAGTCGTGCGAGAAACGCGCCGAGTCGTCGGTGACATTCAACACGATGCCACCGGCAAAATGACTTTCCTCGCTCCGGTTTCCGGCGAGGACGGTTAGGATGTCTTTTTGTAAAGTGGTGAGAGGCATCGTTGTAAATCCTGGGCGTCGCACCAGGCGCGGTGACCGCCGTATTCGCGGAGGTGTTCCACCACCAACCGCACGTCTTCCAGATGGCGCAAGTGGTTTTCCGGGTGTGAAAGCGCGTCCGGATGCCAGAACCAAAAGCACTCGCGGTGATTGCGCACCAAGGCCGCCGCGCGCTCGCACAATTCCGCCGGGGCGGGTGTGGGCGGCGGCAACTCGGGCATTTCATCAGGCTCGGCAGCCATGAAACCAACGTAAGGACCATGGCACGTCAGAGCAAGGAATCGTTGGAGGCGCGGCGCAGCAGGCGGACGGCTTGCTGGAATTCCATACTTTGCATAGTGTGGACTGGACCTTTCCCGCATCCGTTGGGACTTTTCATCAGTTGGTGCATAAAGCTCAGGGATGCTTGCCGCCACAATTTCTGTCGGATTTCGCTCGCAGCGGGTACTATCCAACGAGTGAACGATCAAACCGACCAGCAACTCCTGCGCGACTACGCCGAGCGCCAATCCGAAGCCGCGTTTGCCGCCATCGTCCAGCGCTACGTTGATCTGATTTATTCTGCCGCTCTCCGTTTGAGTTGCGACGCCCACGCCGCCAAAGACGTGACTCAAAGCGTTTTTGTCGTGCTGGCGCAGAACGCCCGGCAACTCACCGACCGTCCGGCCCTTGCCGGTTGGTTGCACGGCACGGCCCGCAATCTTGCGGTAAAAGCCATCCGCTCAGATGTGCGTCGCCGCGCCCGTGAACAGGAGGCCGCCGTCATGAACGAACTGCTTTCCACCCACCCGGATGCCAGTTGGGAACACATCGCCCCGCACCTCGACGATGCGCTGGGTGAACTCAGCGAACCCGACCGCGACGCCGTGTTGCTCCGCTATTTCAAGAACCATGACCTCCGCACCGTCGGCGCAACCCTCGGCATCAGCGACGATGCCGCACAAAAGCGCGTGAGCCGCGCCGTGGAACGATTGCGGGACTTCTTCGCCAAACGCGGGATCAGCATTGGCGCGGGCGGACTCGCCGTCGTCATCTCCGCCAACGCCGTGCAAGCCGCGCCGGTGGGTTTGGCCCTCACCATTTCCACCGCCGCCGCACTGACCGGAACAACCCTCGCCACGACCGCAACTGTCACCGCCACCAAAGCCATCGCCATGACTGCACTTCAGAAAACCATTGTCACCGCCACGATCGCCGTCCTGGCCGGAGCGGGCATCTACGAAGCCCGCCAAGCCTCGCAATTGCGCGAACAAGTTCACACGCTCCAGCAACAGCAAACAGCGCTGATAGAACAAATCAAGCAGTTGCATGGCGAGCGTGATGACGCGACAAACAAGCTAGTTTCGATGATTAAAGACATTACGAAAACCAGAAGCAATAACCTGGAATTGCTGAGACTGCGGAGTGAAGTTTCGCGTCTGCGATCTAACTTGAGTCAACCAACAGATTCCACAACCCAAGCCGCGCTGGCTTGGGTGGCCAAGAAAGAAAAGCTCCAGAATCTGTTTGAGGAAAGACCAGATCAGCAATTGCCGGAGATGGAATCTTTCACCGAAGGTGATTGGCTTGGACTCGTGAAGGATTTGAGGATGGAATCCGAGAAGGACCTTGATCATGCAATGCACTTCGTACGGGCTTCGGCCAAGATGAACTCGGCACCTATTATTCGCGATGCGCTCAAGAAATTCGTGGAAGCTAACAATGGAAACTGGCCGGAGGACGTCGCTCAACTCAAACCTTTTTTTGACTATCCAAATAACGACGCGATTTTGCATCGATATAAAACCCTAAACAAAGCACAGGCTGAATCTGGATGGTTGAAGGGCATGATATTGGTTGAAAAAATCGCCGTGAACAAATGGAGCGAACCGCAAGTTGCAATTGGTCCAACGACATGGACGCAGGAGCCGCCACCTGCTCCCGTGCACTTAACTTTGCCGGAAGAACTTAATCCGGCCATGCAATCATTCATGCGAGCACATCAAAACGCGGGTGGTGGACAATGGCCCTTTCAAGAACCCGAAGACTTCACCAAGCTTTCCCCTTACATTACTACTCCCGAACAAAAAGCGGCGCTAGAAATCATGATTAAGATGTTGAATGGCTCGCAAGCTCCTTAAATCAATTTCTAACTGGGCTCCCGTTAGGATTGTTTTTACGCCTAAGGACAGGCGCTTGCGTCGGCTGCGTCACCTTCAATTCGATGTGCAGGTCGCGGAGTTGTTTCGGCTCGACGGTGCTGGGCGAGTCGGTCATCAGGTTTTCGGAAATGAGAATCCCAACGGGATTCCGGCCTCCAGCCCAAGGTTGCGACGCAGGAGCTACCTTGGGTCATCGTCCCAAGAATTCCCCAACCCCAACGGGGTTGCGGCCAATCCGTTCGCGTTGGCGATGAACCACCGAAGACACAACCCCGTTGGGGTTGCTGACATTTTCCGCACGTAACCAGGGTAGCTCGTGCCTCGCAACCCTGGGCTTGGGGACTCAATCCCGTTGGGATTGTTATTAACGCCTTCGGCGCAGGCGCAGGCGTCGGCTGCTTCACCTTTAACTCGATGTGCAGGTCGCGGAGTTGTTTCGGCTCGACGGTGCTGGGCGAGTCGGTCATCAGGTTTTCGGAAATGAGAATCCCAACGGGATTCCGGCCTCCAGCCCAAGGTTGCGACGCAGGAGCTACCTTGGGTCATCGTCCTTAAATTCCCCAACCCCAACGGGGTTGCGGCCAATCCGTTGGCGTTCGCGATGAACCACCGAAGCCACAACCCCGTTGGGGTTGCTGATCTTTTCCGCACGTACCCAGGGTAGCTCGTGCCTCGCAACCCTGGGCTTGGGGACTCAATCCCGTTGGGATTGTTCTTACGCCTACGCCGCAGGCACAGGGGTCGGCGGCTTCACTTTCAACTCGCTGTGCAAGTCGCGGAGTTGTTTGGGCTCGACGGTGCAGGACGAGTCGATCATCAAGCTTGTGCCTTTCGCGGTCTTCGAGAACGCGATGGCGTCGCCGATGCTCGGCGTGTTGCAGAGGATCGCGATCACATGATCAAACCCGAGCACGTTACAGGGAATCCCATTCTCCCACCGACATTTTGCGCCCGAGGATGGATTCAACCTGCCGGATCAACATGCGGACTTGGGGAACGGAGTATTCGGCATTGGTCGGGATGGTTTGCCGGTGCTGTCGAAAGATCAGAAACTGATGGCGCGTGCCGGAATATGGGCCGTCAAAGCCCAGCGCGCGGAGTTTGCGGATGAACTCGCGCCGTTTAAGTGGTCGCCACGCGGCCATTTTGAACCTTGTTCAAATCAATGCCAGCCAGCACCGGCAGTTTGTGGCCGAGTCTCAAGCCCACCAAAATCCAGTCTTCCAAAGTGGAGCGCAGCTCGCCCTCGCATTCGCGCAGGGTTTTTCCGAACGCCGCCACGCCCTTGAGCTTGGGAATCTCACCCGCGAACGAGCCATCTTCCAGCTTGTCGTATTGAGCCAGTTCAAGAGCCGCTTCGATGTAGGCAGTGATCGGAAACATCATGGGCAGATTCTAGTTCAGCAGCAGCTTTGCCGCAACGGGCTTTTGAACCCGACAAACTCGCTACGTCGCTTTCGGCGCGGGTGCGGGCGTCGGCTGCTTCACCTTCAACTGAATGTACAGATCGCGGAGTTGCTTCGGCACGGACGTCTCACCCGTGCGTCGTAAATCTGAGTCGAACGGGCGGGACGCCCGTGCCACTACATCGCCTTCGTTGCGATATCGCGCCGGAAATGCGCGCCGTCGAAATGGATTCGCTCCACGGCGGCGTAGGCAGCAGACTGCGCGGACTTCAAATCCCAGCCCAGCGCCGTCACGCCAAGGACCCGCCCACCATTAGTTACGATCTGCTCCCCTGCCCTTGCTGTGCCCGCGTGGAACACCTTGGTATCGGGCAGGGCGTTCGCTTCGTCGAGGCCGGTGATGATTTTGCCCTTCGGGTAACTGCCGGGATAACCGCTGCTGGCCATCACCACGCACACGCTTGCGAACTGACTCCATCTTAACTCATGCTTGGCGAGCGTGCCGCTGACGCTGGCGTCGAGCAGTTCAACCAGATCGTTTTGCAGGCGCGTGAGATAAACCTGTGTTTCCGGGTCGCCGAAGCGGGCGTTGAACTCCAGCACCTTGGGACCTTCCTTCGTGAGCATGATGCCGGGATACAAGATACCGCGGTAATCAATCCCCTCAGCCGCGCAGCCGCGAATGAAAGGATCAAGGATTCTCCTGGCGGCGTCCGCGAGTTGCTCGTCGGTCAGGAACGGCGTGGGCGAATACGTGCCCATGCCACCGGTATTGAGGCCCTGATCGCCGTCGAGCGCACGCTTGTGATCCTGTGACGTGGGGAAAACCTTCGCGGTCCCACCGTCGCACAGGGCGTGCAATGAGACCTCGATACCTTCCAGATATTCCTGGATCACCACGCGCGCGCCGGCCGCCCCGAAGGTCTGGCTGACCATGATTTCATTCACCGCGCGCTCAGCTTCATTGGCGTTGGCGCAGATCAATACGCCTTTGCCGAGAGCCAGACCGTCGGCTTTCACAACGCACCTGCCGAGTGATGCTGCAAATTGTCTGGCGGCTTCCACGTCGTCAAACGTTCCGGCGGCGGCCGTGGGAATGCCATATTTCTCCATAAACTTTTGGGAGAACACCTTTGAAGACTCAAACTGCGCGGCTTTCTGATTTACACCCCAGATACGCAAACCGTCGCGCTGGAACAAATCCACAATGCCGAGCGCGAGTGGATTGTCCGGTCCGACAACGGTCAGGTCGGGTTTCTGCTCCTGAGCGAACGCCAGGAGTTTTGGCAATTCTTCCGCGCCGATGTTCACACATTCGACCTTGTTCGTAGGACAGGCGTCGGGCCTGTTGCTGACTTTGTTTTCTGAAAATGGAGACAGGCGCGACGCCTGTCCTACGATTTCCTGCGCGATGCCGGCGTTGCCGGGGGCGCACCACATCCGGGTGACGTGCGGTGACTGCGCCAGTTTCCAAACCAGCGCGTGTTCGCGTCCGCCTGAACCGATGACCAGAATCTTCATGGTTATGCCGACGCAGACTACGATGTCCGCTCGAACTTAGAAAGTTCAGACATGCCCGGACGACAATTTGCGTCCAGGACGGTACGGCGGGATCAAGGTTTACTACCCCTGTCGAAAGTCAGCCCGTCATTCCTGGCGCTGACTTTGATCCTGTCACCCGGTTTGAAATCACCGGCCAGCAACTTCGTGGCGAGCGGGTCCAGCAGGTGCTCCTGAATGGCGCGTTTGAGCGGACGCGCGCCGAATTGTGGATCGTAGCCCTCCTTCGCCAGCAATGACTTCGCGGCCTTGTCCACGTCGAGCGTGAGTTGCTGCTGCGCGAGGCGTCGCTCCAGTCGGCGAAGCTGGACGTCCACGATCCGGGTCAACTCCGCCGCTCGCAGGCTGTGAAAAATGATGATGTCGTCCACGCGATTCAGGAATTCCGGACGGAAGTGCGCCCTCAGTTCGAGCTTCACCACGCGTTCCAATTCACCTTCGTCCTTCACCGAGCCTTCACTGCCGCCGTAAAATTCCTGGATCACCGGCGAACCGACGTTGCTCGTCATGATGACGATGGTGCTCTTGAAATCCACCGTCCTCCCCTGCCCGTCCGTCAGGCGGCCATCGTCCAGCACTTGCAGCAACACGTTGAACACGTCGTGATGCGCCTTCTCGATCTCGTCAAAGAGCACGACTGCGTAAGGCCGGCGGCGGACGGCTTCGCTGAGTTGCCCGCCTTCTTCGTAGCCGACATAGCCCGGCGGCGCGCCGATCAGCCGCGCGACGGTGTGTTTCTCCATGTACTCGCTCATATCAATGCGCACCATCGCGTTCTCGTCATCGAACAAAAACTCCGCCAGCGCGCGGGCGGTCTCGGTTTTGCCCACGCCGGTTGGGCCGAGAAAAATGAACGAGCCGATGGGCCGATTCGGGTCCTGCAAGCCGCTGCGCGAACGGCGCACGGCGTTGGAGACGGCTTTGACCGCTTCCGCCTGACCAATGACGCGTTGCTCCAAGCGCTCCTCCATCTTGAGCAGTTTCTCGCGTTCGCCTTCGAGCATCCGAGACACAGGAATGTGCGTCCACGACGCCACGACGCGCGCGATGTCTTCATCCGTGACTTCCTGGCGGAGCAAAGTGGCACGGGCGTCCCGCCCGTTTGTCGCAGCACTCTCCAGCTTTGCCAGCTTTTTCTCCAAATCGGGAATCCTACCGTATTGAATCTCCGCTGATTTCGTGAGGTCACCGACACGCTGGGCCTTCTCCAATTCAATCTTCGCCTGCTCCAGTTGTTGCTGCACAATGCTGACAGCATTAACCGACGCCTTTTCGTTCTGCCACTGCGCGGTGAGGGCTTTGGAGTTCTCCTTCAAGTTCGCCAGGTCCACCTCGATCCGTTTCAACCGCTCTTTGCTCCCTGGGTCTTTCTCCTTGGCCAGCGACATACGCTCGATTTCGAGTTGGAGAATCTGGCGGTCAAGCTGGTCAAGCTCTGTGGGTTTGGAATCCAGTTCCATCTTGATGCGCGACGCCGCCTCGTCCACAAGATCAATGGCCTTGTCCGGCAGGAAACGATCCGCGATGTAACGATGCGACAACGTCGCCGCCGCCACCAACGCCGCGTCCTGAATCCGCACGCCGTGATGAACCTCGTAGCGTTCTTTCAGCCCGCGCAGAATCGCGATGGTCGCCTCGACCGTCGGCTCGGTCACCATCACCGGTTGAAAGCGGCGCTCCAGCGCCGCATCCTTCTCAATGTGTTTACGATATTCGTCGAGCGTCGTAGCGCCCACGCAGCGCAGTTCGCCGCGCGCGAGCTGCGGCTTCATGATGTTCGCCGCGTCCGTCGCGCCCTCCGCCGCACCCGCGCCGACGATCGTGTGCAACTCGTCAATGAACAGAATGATTTTGCCCTCGCTGGAAACAATCTCCTTGAGGAATGCCTTGAGCCGGTCCTCAAATTCACCGCGATATTTCGCGCCGGCGATCATCGCGCTCAGGTCCATTGCCACAAGCCGCTTGTTCTTCAACGATTCCGGCACGTCGCCGCTCACAATGCGCCGCGCCAACCCCTCCGCGATGGCGGTCTTGCCCACACCCGGTTCGCCAATGAGGACCGGGTTGTTTTTGGTCCGGCGCGTGAGCACCTGCATCACGCGGCGGATCTCCTCGTCGCGACCGATGACCGGGTCAATCTTGCCTTGACGCGCCATCGCCGTGAGATCGCGTCCGTATTTATCCAACGCCTGAAACTTGCCTTCCGGTGCTTGATCGGTCACCCGCTGGTTGCCGCGTAGATCAGCGAGGGCTTTGAGCACGGTGTCGCGCTTCAAACCTTGCGCCTTGAAAATTTGTTTCAACGCGGAGCTGCCTGCGTCGAGAAGCCCCAGCAACAGATGCTCGGTGCTGATGTAGTCGTCCTTGAGCTTGCCGGCCTCGGCCTGCGCGGCATCCAGCGCCTTCTTCAATTCCGGGGTGGAATACACGTCGCCGCTGCTCGTGCCTTGCACTTTGTGCCGCCGGGCGAGTTCCTGCCCGACCTCGGCCTCCAGTTTCGTGACCGGCACTCCGATTTTTTCCAGTAATTCCGGCACGAGGCTTTCGCTCTGGCTCAGGAGCGCCAGGAGCAAATGCTCACAATCCACTGCCTGATGCGAATAGCCGTGCGCGCTGCGCTGCGCTTCCGCCAAGGCTTCCTGCGATTTGATGGTCAGTTTGTCCAGTTGCATGCCTCAATAAATGTAACGGCGCGGACGCATCGTCAAGGGGTGTCAGAACGGGTAAATCCCCACGAACGAAAAATTATTTGCCTTGGACCGCATTTGTCCCACCCGACCCGTCACACTGACCTCAAAAATGAAAGGTTCAATTATGACAAATCAACAAATGGAACTTGGTTTCGGTGGCCAGAAACTCCTCACCCGGTCAGGCCGGCGCGAACGGCGGATGACGCGGGCCAGGTGGTGGTTTGCGAACATGCGCCAGATTGTGGATCGCGCCATGGACTGGCAGGCAGCGGCCGAACCAAGGCCCGAGCAAACCTGGCTGCCGGAAGCCAATCGGCAGGTGCGGGTTTAATTTAATGGAGGCATCGCGCGCCGGCCCCGCCCCACAACAGTCAACGTGGCCGGCGCGCGCAAAACAAACAAAACCGCCGGACGCAATGTCCGGCAGTTTTAAGAAGCGCTTTTTAACGCGGCGTGTCCGGCTGGCGGACAGTGGCACGGTCTGCGTTATTTAACTTTGGATACTGGTATTGCTACCAGTCCTTGATTCCGGAACAATGTTTTCCAGACTGGAATCCTAACCACAAGAAAAATATGGGCGACCTTTTGATCCGCTTCGATGAGAGCATCAGTTCAACTGGCTGGTCGGTTTGGAAGACCGACACATTCGAACCGACTCTTTTAGCCACTGGCGATGAGGACTTGAATGAAATACGGCGTCGCTCGAAGGGCTTATCTCCATAGGAACTTCTCGCCGGGAATTTCCGCAAGATTAGCCAAGCACTGAATGGAACGCCGTTAAACACCATCAAGGGATTCGCAATAATGAACCGTTGCGTGGATAACCAACTCGGCTAAATTATGAGCAATGAAACTGCGACTGGATCTGCTGGAGCAAATGACGGACGAGGACATCCTGGAGGAAGTCCTGGCGAACAATCACCGTTACAAGCCCGAGCCGCTTTTCTCAAAAACCGGAGTTGGGAGCTTGTCGTCGGCCTCAACCGAGGAGCGTGCGCAAGAGGAGGCGCGCAGCACGGCCAGAATTCAGAGAGCTATGGAGCGCTTGAAACAGAGTGGCAGCAACTCCAGCCCGAAGTCCGATCCCTCGCCGAAACCATAGAGTTCCTGCGGCAATGTCATCGCCGCGCGCCTTTCCTTTTCTTCAACGGCAATACTTTTGCCGACGTCGGGCGAACCGTCGTGGACTTCGTCTTTGCTGAACTTCCCACCGGGCGGCGGCGCGAAGTCATGTCCGCCGTGGCCCATTACATCGCCGGGGTGCTGCCGTGGGAGGCGATGGTGCAAATCATCGAAACGCTCTCTCAATCCGCCGACTTCAAACCGGGCGACCGCGTGAAAACCCTGCGGGGCTCGACGCATGGCGTAATCGTCCGCTTGTTGGACGATGGCCGGGTGGTCTGGCGACCCGATGGCACGGACAGCGAATTGACCGGGCTGCCGGAAAGCCTGGTCTGCGAGTAGCGGCGACGCCTCGTCGCCACTGAGTGGCAGCGACGCCCACGTCGCTCTCTCATCCGCGAGCAATTTTCCCACCGAAGGCCAGGAAGCGACGGGGCGTCGCTTCCACCTGCCAAAACGGACAGTTTTCGGCAAGACACCTGCTTTCTCTCATGCTGCGATGTCCTATCACATCGTCAGCATAGACAGCGCAAATTGCTCGTTGAGTTGCCGGGACGGGCAGTTGACGTGCAAAACCGCCGACGGCGAGCGCAAGCTGCCGCTGGAGGACGTGGCCTCCATCATCGTCACCAGCTTTTCGGCCTCCATTCACAGCAACCTTTTTCTGGAAGCCGCCAAGCACGGGGTCGCCCTGATCATCTGCGAATCCTTCAAGCCGGTGAGTCTCGTACTGCCGGCCAATCGCTCCACGGACACGATTCTTTCCCGCGCCCTGCTGAATCTCACGCCGCGGGCGCGGGAGCATCTCTGGCAAAAGACCATTGACGCCAAATGCCAGAATCAACTGGCATTGGCCGAACACATCGCGCCGGATGACGAATCGCTCGCCAGCCTGCGGCAAACCGCCTTTGGCAAAAAGCCGCACAAGGAATCCATCTGCGCCAGAACATTCTGGCAGATTTTTGGCCGCAGTCTCAACCAGGAGGAGTTTGTCCGTGACCGCGCCCGTGGCGGGTTGAACAACTTGCTCAACTACGGTTACGCGGTATTACTCTCCACGGTGCTGCAAAAGTTGTTTGGCGTCGGTCTTGATCCCACCTTCGGCATTGCGCACGTCGCGCGCGAGCGGAGCACGCCGCTGGCGTACGATTTGATGGAGCCGTTCCGCCCGTGTGTGGAATGGCGCGTCATCCAGTGGGTGAAGCAGCAGCGATCCAAACTTGGTTGCAGCGGACGTCAGTCCGCTCATTCTGATTCCAAAGGGGAAAGTCAGAGCGGACTCACGTCCGCTGCTACGGAATCCGAATCGTTTTACGAAGTGACCAAGGAATTCCGCAAATGGGTGACGGGATTCCCATTGGAGCGCATGGAATACTTGAATCTCACGCTGGAAATCCAGGGCGTGATCGAAGGCGTGGGGCGCGGCTTCCGCCGGGCAGTGGTGGAGAACCAGCCGCGCCATTACAAACCGTGGACACCGAAAAACAACAAATGGACTTCGTAGGAGGCGACGTGAGGAGAATCATTTCAACGGCAATGAGCGGGTTTTTGATCAGAGACTCTTTACCTCGTTTCCTACCAGGAAGGAGATGGACACGGAGAAATTCAAAATGGGCTGGCTAGTCGTCGCATTTGATTTGCCGGTGGGAACGAAGAAGCAGCGCAAGGCCGCGACTGACTTCCGCAACTATCTGCTGGATGACGGCTACCAGATGATGCAGTTCAGCGTTTATGTGCGAGCGTGTGTCTCGTTCGCGCGCCAGGAAACTCACATTGAGCGGCTGAAGAAGAATCTGCCACCCGAAGGAAGTGTCCGCGCGGTCTTCGTGACGCGGGCACGAGGGGAACGGTCTTACGTGATCCAGGGCACGCCCGCCACGGAAGCCGAGCCAGAGGAGATGCCCGAACAAATCCAGCTTTGCTAGCGGGCGGCTCGTTAAGCCGATGCCCGGACATCGGTTAGTGAAAGTCTGACCCAATCCGACCATCCGCATCCATTCGGGCATCGGTTTGACGAGCCGCTCACCGGCCAAAGCAGCGCAAACTCAGGGGCTTGCGCCCACCGAGTTTGCCGCCGCCGATTTTGGAATCAAGGCAAAGCCTTTCAGCCTAGCGTGAATTTCTCCCCCTGTTCGCCGACTAATCCCTTCCGGTCTGAAGTTGTCGTCCAAACTCGCGCAGGTGTTCCAGTCGTTCGGCGGTAAGCGGGTGCGAGCCGGCGTATTTCTGCCAAAGCGGGTCGCCATTGGTCCGCTGGAGTTGCTCAAAAAACTCCAAGGCCTCCTGGAGGTCGCCATATTTCTGGTGAACCAGACGCAGGGCGAATTCATCCGCCGCTCGCTCCTGGCGGCGCGAGTAACCCGTTTCGGCCAGGCGGAACGCGGCGTCCACGGAGGAAAGGCCGTCGTAGTTGAACAACAGCGCCGCCGCCAGGCCCAGGATCAAACGCCGGCCCAGGCCGCGCAGGATGTGGCGGTGCTGATGGTGTCCCAGTTCGTGGGCAATGACGAAGGCCAGCCCGGCTTCGGAGCGCACGGCCTCCAGCAGTTCCGGAGTGAGTCCAATGCCGCCGCCGGGTACGGCGACGGCATTGGGCGAGCCGAGTTCAATGACAAACACGCGGTAATCGAGCTGGCGCAAAGCTTCTTCGGCGGTGAGTTTTGCCAGAATGTCCTGGGCACGCTGGACGGCGTTGGAATCAGATTGGGCAAGGATGGTTGCCGCGCGGCTCAATTTACATTCCCAGCGATCCGGCAACGTGCGCGCAAGGAATTCGCCAAGCAACCCAAGCACGAAGTAAAGCACCGCCAGCACGAGCACGACGGAGAGGGCGCTCTTGAGAAAAGACTTGAGGGTGGTTTTGCCGCGCGAAATATCCGCGGTTTCAACCAGGGGTTTGGGGATGTATTTCATCCGCGAAAGTCACCGCGGTTGCGTACGCGATCACTTCCACCGTCCCGATGGTGTTGCGTTCGCCCTTGGAAACGCTCGAGGTTTCGAGCCGGCAGTTGAGAAAAAGATGCGCACCGGGCGCGGATTCTTTCATCCGCAGAACGGCTTCACGGCGGGCGCGGTCCAGCAGTGACGAGTAGGAGCGCATTTCCCCGCCGAAGAACATGCGAAAACCGGCGAGGAAGCGTTTGTAGTAATCCACCGAGACAGCGATGCTGCCGACCGCCAGCGTCGCCGAGGCGACAGGCCGATCTTCCGGCAGTTGTTTGAAGGTGACCACGGCTACTCCCAAGGTGGCGGCCTCGCGCTGCTTGATGCTGGCGTAATGTTGCGCTTCAAGGTACTTGCCGACACCGAAACCCAGTACGAGCAGGACCAGCAGGACAATCCACCCGAACAAGCTGAAAATAATTTCCATGGGTCACTCGACGGTAACCGCCGTGCCGTAAGCGAGGATTTCCGCGGCGCCCTGCGCCACCGAGGCCGTGCTGAAGCGCACGTTGATTATGGCATTGGCGCCCAGCTCGCGGGCCTGAGCCACCATGCGGTCCGTCGCCTGTTGCCGGGATTCCTGCAACAACTCGGTGTAGCCTTTCAATTCGCCGCCCACGATGTTTTTCAGGCTGGCCATGATGTCGCGCCCGACATGCTTTGCGCGAATGGTGCTGCCTTGAACCAAGCCGTAATGAGCCACAATCCGCCGGCCTGGGAAGTGGTCCACGTTGGTGAGAAGGAGGTTGCTCGCAACCGGGATCAATGGAGGTGGGTTCATAATCGCTGAACTGGCGCGATGCTAGAATTGAACTGGCTTTGGTCAAGAGGATTCTCGCAACAGTCACTCGCGCCAGCTTCAGGCCGGCCAAAGCCCTTGACGCCGTGCGCAAGCATTCGGTCAAGCCACCGCGACACCAGGATAACCGGCTTGCACGAACTGCCGGATCACGTCCAGTTCCTCCTCGCCAGCGATGGTGTGGGGTTTGACGAACTCGTGCCACTCCACTTGCAGTCCGGCGGCTTTGAGGACGTTGACGTCCTCGCGGGTTTCGGCAAAGGGAAGCAACGGATCCAGCGTCCCGTGTGTGATGAGCAAACGCTGTTGAAACGCCACCGGCGAAAGTTCCGTCACCAGCTTTTCCGCATCACCCACCTTGCCGCTGATCCCCACAATGCCGGCCAGCCGGTGCGCATAACGCAAACCCACCTCGATGGACATCAGGCAACCCTGTGAGAAACCGCCCAAGGTCGTATGTTCCGTCGGAAAGCCTTTGGCCCGTAAGGCATCGAGCAAATCGAATAGCAGCTTGCGGCTGCGCTCGATGCCCGGAACGATGTCACCTCCGAAATTAAACCAGGAATAACCGCCGTAGTAGTCGTCCGGCGCGTTAACCAGCACGTAATTCAGCCACGGAAAAGCCATCGCTTCAGGCAGCCAGCGATAGCCTTCAATGCTGTCGCCCAGACCGTGCAACATGATCATCAATCGTCTGGAGTCTCGTTGATTCGCGGGGATGAGTTCGTAATCGAGCATCGGGGTTGGTCGGTTTAGTAGTGGCAGAAAAAAACCATCAAACGTCAGTCCAGGATGCGCCAGAAGATCAGGCTAGCAACTTGCCGGATTGTTGAATGCGAAAGACGACTCATCATTGTTCCGATTCGTCATCGCCACCGGTTTGTAGCAAGTCTGCCTGTTCCTCCGCCCAGTCCATCAAGACTTGACGCTGCTGGTCGGTGAGCCGGGCTCCAGAGTGCATCCAGGTGTAACTTGGCAAGGGCATGTTGCCGTACTCGACTTCCTCTTGAATGCTTCTGAAATAAGTGCGGGCCTTGCGGGGCCGGTCATGCGGCCATTCTGAGAAGTTCAACTCCTCACGGCCATCGTTGACATGATCTACCACCCACCACGCCAAGGGCGACACCTTGGAATACCAAGGCCAGCGAGTTTCATAGGAATGGCAATCGTAACAGGCCGCCCGCAGAATACTGGTGACCTCGGCGGGCGGTTCATTGCTGGCGAGGAAATCGTGACCGGGCAGCACCGGTGGGTTGGTTCGCTGCGGCTGCCAGAACTGGATAAGACATCCTGCCAGCAGGATTCCTCCGATGATCCATTTCGCGTATCGCTTCACCTGGTTTGTCTTGTGAGCCTCGTCGGAGTGAGGCGGTCTCGTCTGGTTTAGGATCACCCCAGCGTAGCTTGAAGCACAACGACAAGTTACACCGCCTGTCGGGTAATCAGATGCGTGCAGGATAAAATTGTTCCTGGAAAACGCAAATCCGAATAGGAGCTGAACTTTGGCTGCGTCAATTTGCCATGGATTGGAGGGCTGATTTCCAAAGCGGCTCGTTGCCGTGGAGCGGTCACGTTCGAGCCGATTTGGAAATCGGCGCTCCGATGCGTTGGGGGTAAACGTTCACTCCGCGATATGATGTTTCGGGGGGGATTCTTACCAGTCACGCACTCCCAGTACTGATCAAATGCCTCGCCCGCTGTCGCGCACGAACCGGGAAAACATTCGCGCCTTCGCCGCGAGTTCCGGTTCGCGATCCAGTTGTTTCACCGTCTGTGACAGCCGGTGCGACCAATTTGATGCGGCAGCGGATCCGGGCGTGTTGAATCGCTCCGCCTGCCCAAACACATCGGTGATTTGAAACACCGCGAGCCAGGAATTCGATCCCAGCATCGCTCGCGTGAATGCTTCGTGCAGGCGGTTGCTGAAATCTCGCGGCGGCGCTTCGTCCTTCAATCCGGAAAAATCCATGATCCGCTGCAATTCATGGCGGCAACCATCGGGATCAAGATCCGCATCAATATTGGCCCACAAATCCGCCCAAAGGGCGGCCAGTGGCGGATGGTCGTGGGTCGCCGGTTGGGCCAGGGAAAGGCGTGGATATTGTTTCGGGTCCGCCAGCCGTCCGTTGTGATCGCGGAACATAGTAGGAATGCGGAAGCCGGGGATCCCGAGCTTGTGCAACGTGGGCGCAACATATTCGGGCACAACCCCGAGATCCTCCGCCACGACCACCGTGTCGCCCGAAGCCTCCTGGATCATACGCAACAATTCTTCGCCTTGGGCTTGATTCGCCGCCCGGTGTTCGGGCTTGTCATCGGGAAATGGTTTGAAGCCCGGCAAACGTCCTCGGCAATGGTCGGCCACCTCTGTTTCATTCATGTGCAGGAATTCACGATTGCGATCCGGCGTCCACGGGAATGAATATATGCGGAACAAGCCAAGCACGTGATCAATGCGATACAAGTGGAACACTTTGCGAAGATTGCCCACGCGCGTGCGCCACCACTCGAATTTGTGCCGGCGCAGTTCATCCCAGCGATAAATCGGGATACCCCAGTTCTGACCCCACTTCTCGGTGAACTCATCCACCTTGAACGTCTTCTCGGGCGGTGCACCGCCGCTCCACTCCAGGTCGAAGATTCCCTGATTGGCCCAGACATCCGCGCTGAAACGGCCCACGCCAAAGGGAATGTCGCCCATCAGGAAAACGTGCTTTGCCGCGCCATAAGTTTTCACCGCCTCCCACTGGCTGAAGGCAATCCACTGGACATACATGAAGAAAAGCTGCTGACGCATCAAATCATCGCGCCGCGCCTCCGGCAGCGACAACAACCAGGTGCGGGCGCGCCTGGGACCGCGATGTTCCGCGGGCCAATGATCCCATGTCGGGACACTTCCATTTTCCTCCATGAGCACGCGAAACAGCGCGTAGTCAGAGAGCCACTCGGCGTTCTCCAGCAGAAAGGTCCGAAATTGCTGCGCACGTTTTGTGTCACGATTGAAGTGTTGCTTTAGGAAATTCGTAAAGCCGGCAGCGAGCAACTTCCGTTTGAGCGCTTTCACTTTCGCATACTTCACCGGGCCGGCACGCAAATCTGCAAGTAGTGGAGGTTTCGCGATCTGCTGGAACTGCGTCGCGGACAAATCGGGCAGGCGCTGTGGCGAAACGGCGATGGTCGTTGGATCAATGGCAAGCGAACTGATGGCATTGTACGGCGAGTTGTCATCGCTGGTTTCGTTGATCGGCAGAGTCTGGAGAATCCCCAGTCCGTGCCGGTGACACCAATCAATCATCTGGCGGACGCCATCGGTGTCACCCACACCCAGATCATGCTCGGTCCGGATGGCAAAGACCGGTTCGAGGATGCCGGCGAGCAGTCGTTCGGGATTCAATTTCATCATTCCTTCCGCAGCCTGTCAGAGATCGGCTGCCGATTCAAATCTGTTAACGTTTCACCGCGCCAGCCGCTGACACAGGCAGGTCCGGCAATTCACATTGTTCGGACAAGCCTTTGGCGCCGAGGCACCGTTAACGTGGACACTTGCGGTGAAATCGTCTTAACTGACGCGAGGGTATGGCAATTGCAGATCTCAGACGTGAATATGACCTTGGCGGATTGAACCGCCAGGACCTTCAGGCAGACCCGCTGGCGCAGTTCAATGCCTGGTTTGGCCAGGCGTCAGGAGCGCGAGCCGGCAGTCGCTGGCGTGCCGTCGGCATTGCGTTGTACAAGGCGTGGCACGCCCTGCTTGGCCAGGCGCCGCCGGATGTGAATGCAATGGTGTTGGCCACCACAACCATGGACTCGCAGCCGTCCGCCCGTACCGTTCTACTCAAAGGGGTGGATGAACGGGGTTTTATCTTCTTCACGAACTACGACAGCCGCAAAGGACTGGAACTGGCGCAAAATCCTCACGCGGCCCTGGTGTTCTATTGGCCCGACCTGGAACGTCAGGTTTGCGTGGCGGGAACGGTGACCAAACTGCCGGTTGCTGAGTCAGAGGCTTATTTCAAGAGCCGGCCCAAAGGCAGCCGATTGAGCGCATGGGCCTCGAATCAGAATACGGTCGTGCCGGACCGCCAGACCCTGGAACAGCGGTGGCAGGAGGTTGCCAAACGATTTCCAGGGGAGGACGTTCCTTTGCCGCCGAATTGGGGTGGCTACGTGCTGGCCCCGACTCGCATGGAATTCTGGCAGGGCCGGCCCAGCCGCCTGCACGACCGATTCCGTTACGCCCGGCAAGCAGATAACTCCTGGATGATTGAGCGCCTCTCCCCCTGAAGCCACGCGCCGATCTCCGATCCGGTGCGTTGGAATGGAATCAAGAGACAAGCCGGCTCGAAGCCCGGCGCTCCTGTGCCACCACCGATTAGGAGGCAGCGCTCGATTTGATTCCGGAAATTCGCCTCCTGAAATGCGTGAAATAGTCATGCTCGTCCATGCCAACTGACCACCTTGGTAGGGCGTTTCATAAACTGGTTGAATTCCGCGCCAACGCGACGAAGTTATTGGTGTGTCGAGTGCGTAACCCTGCCTTCCAACCGCGCAAACAGGAAGGCAGTTCAATACGGAGAGGCGACGTAATGAACATGACTGAAGCAACAACAACAACGTTGGGAAAACCGGATGAAATTTGGTCGGTGGCAGTGCTTTATGATGATGCACCCACCCGCCAACGGGCGATGGAGGTTGGCCGCGAACTGGTTCAACGATTCTGGACGGAGGTTGAGTTCCAATTCCACTGGTGGCGCAGCGATTTTCTGGAGGATGACGCGATGCTGGCCGCTGCAGTTGGCGACGCCAGCACGGCGGATTTCATCGTGGTCAGCAGCCGGCCGGAACAGCCGTTTTCGCCTTTCGTCATCAAGTGGTTTGATGATTGGATCGGTCGGCGGGCCGGGCGGGAAGGCGCGTTCGTGGACCTGACCGAGCCAACTGCCGGTACTGCCGACCTGGTTCACCGGCGGCAACTTCACCTGCGGCGACTCGCGCATCGGGCAATGATGGATTACCTGACCCGAATGCCGGAAATAATGGATGGGGCGCTGCCTGATTCATTCGAATCCGCGGAAAACCGCGCGGCTCAACTGACTTCGGTGATGGACCAGATTCTACATCTGCCACCGCCACCGCGACTGAATCTTCCGCGTTAGCGATGCCAACCGGTCAGCATTTCTTCAAAGCAAGTGAGGGGGTTCAGGCCGCCGTTTCGTCCACGGTAGCAATGTCTTCCTGCGATTCGCTGATGACAGGCGCGATGGCCTGAAGCTTGTCGCCTTCGTCCAGGTTCACCAGTTTCACGCCCATCGTGTTGCGGCCGGCTTCACGGATGTCTTTGACAAACGTGCGCACCATCTGACCTCCCACCGTGATGAGCATGATTTCGTCCGTGTCGCGCACCGGCAACGCTCCGATGACGCCACCGGTCTTCTCGCCGACTTTCATCGTGATGCGGCCTTTGCCGCCGCGCGATTGCTTGCGCGTCCCGGTCTCGCCTTGCACGAGGTATTCGTCGAACGAAGTCCTCTTGCCGATGCCGTTCTCACCGGCAACCAATAGCGCCGCGTCCGGCACCACCACGGCCAGCGCGACGACCGCGTCGTCCTCCTCCAAAGTGATGCCTTTGACGCCGGCAGCGTTACGCCCCATGGAACGTACGTCGGATTCGCTGAAGCGGATGCTCATCCCGTTGCGGGTGATCAGCACCACATCGTCGCCCTCATCGCCACCCGGCGTGCAGCCGCGCGTTTGTTTGACGTCAATCAACGTGTCGCCCGGCTCAATGGTAATGGCGATGATGCCGCCTTTGCGCACGTTGGCAAAATCGCTCAAGGAGGTTTTCTTGACGGTGCCTTGCTGCGTGGCGAAGAAAAGTTCGCCCAGCTGCTGCCAGGTCACATCCTCCCGATTCTCGTCGGTTTTGGAGAGAATGCGGATCAGGGCGGCGATTTTTTCGTCGGCTTTCAACTCCAGCAAATTTGCGATGCTCCGCCCTTTCGCAGCGCGTCCCATGTCGGGAATCTCATGCACCCGTTCGACGTACACGCGACCGGTGTTTGTGAAGAACATCAGGTAGTCGTGCGTGCTGGCCGTGAACAGATGCTCGACGAAATCCTTGTCCTCGGCCGTCTCGCCCTCGCGCGTGGTCATGCCGATGACGCCTTTGCCACCGCGCTTTTGCGAGCGATACTGGCTGACATTGGTACGTTTGAGCAGTCCGGCGTGAGTCAGGGTGATGATGACGCCTTCGTTGGCTATCAGGTCCTCGATGGCGATTTCGCCCTCATCCGGCACGATCTCCGTCTTGCGCGGGGTAGCATGCTTTTCCTTGATGGCCTGCAACTCGGCCTTGATGATCGCCATCACCCGCGATTCCTTCGCGAGGATGTCGAGCAGGTCTTTGATGATTTCGAGCAGCGCCTTGTATTCCTTGTCAATCTTGTCAATTTCCAGCCCCGTCAATTGATAGAGGCGGAGGTTGAGAATTTCGTCCACCTGCCGTTCCGTCAGCGCATAACGCCCCGCCTGCAAACGAGCCTCGCTGCGGATGAGCACGCCCCATTTTTCCACCTGTGCCCGCGACCACTCGAATGCGAGCAACTTCACCCGAGCTTCATCCCGGGTTTTGGAACCACGTATTATGGCAATGAATTCGTCGAGGTTCGATAACGCAATGATGAAACCTTCCAGCGTTTCCGCGCGCTCCTCGGCCTTCTTCAACTCGAAGCGCGTGCGACGCAGCACCACTTCGCGGCGATGCTCGATGTAACACTGGATGATTTCCTTGAGGTTGAGCGTCTTCGGGCGGCCATGATCAATCGCCAGCGAATTGACGCTGAAGGAAACCTCCAGTTGCGTGTGCTGGTAGAGATTTGCGATGACAACTTTGGGGATGCCATCGCGCTTCAATTCGATGACGAGGCGGCAGTGTTCGTCCGATTCGTTGCGCATCGCGGAGATCTCCGTGATGACCTTTTCGTTGACGAGTTTCGCAATCTGTTCCTCGAGATTGGCGCGGTTGACGTTGAAGGGAATCTCCGTGATGACCAGTTGCTCGCGGTTGCCCTTGAGTTCCTCCATCCCGACGCGTCCGCGCAATTTCACACTGCCCTTGCCGGTCGTGAAATAATTTTTGATGCCCTCGACACCGCAGATCATCCCGCCCGTGGGAAAGTCCGGGCCTTTGATGAATTTCATCAACTCGGGAATCGTGATCGTCGGCTTGTCAATCTGCGCACAGACTCCGTCAATTACCTCGCCCAGATTGTGCGGCGGCATGTTCGTGGCCATGCCAACGGCGATGCCGGTGCCACCGTTGACCAGGAGATTGGGAAACGCAGCCGGAAAAACCCGCGGCTCGGTGCGCGTCTCGTCGTAGTTTGGGACGAAATCCACCGTGTCCTTCTCCATGTCCTCCATGAGCACGGCGCCGAGATGAGTCAGCCGCGCTTCGGTGTACCGCATGGACGCCGGCGGATCGCCCTCCACCGAACCAAAATTTCCCTGGCTGTCCACAAGCCGCTCGCGCATGGCCCACGGTTGCGCCATGTGGACGAGCGTCGGATAAATCGCCTGGTCGCCATGCGGATGGTAATTGCCCATCGTCTCGCCGACGATCTTGGCGCACTTGAGATGCTTGCGATTCGGCATCACGCCGAGTTCGTTCATCGCATACAGGATGCGGCGCTGCGAGGGCTTTAACCCGTCGCGCACGTCGGGCAACGCGCGGGAAATGATGACGGACATCGAGTAATCAAGGAATGAATTCTTGATCTCGTCCGCGACGTTGATCTTGGAAATCTTTTCACCCTGTGAGTAGGCCCCGCCCGGCTGGTGCGATGCATTGGATTCCGGCTGATTGGATTCGGTTTCGTCTGGCATGATTAAAATCAATAAACTTTATTTCACCCCCGGCGGTGGCACGAGCGACAAACCGATGAAGTCCGACGCATCGCAAACCCGCTGGTCGCTGCTACACATTTGTTCGCCACCATTCGATTCCGCCGTTGCGACATGAATTGCATCCAGGGTCCGCAACGCCACGTTCGGATGACACTGGTCAATTACGGCACCCGCTCGCTCGATGACCTGGCGATTCAGCGGCAGCAACAAAAATTCCTGATCGCGCACCTTGTCCTGAAACAGTCGCCAGCCCGCCAGGCGTGCCTGACGAGAAATCCGCCCTGCCCGTTCTTTGGTGAGCAGGGCGGATCGTACTTCCGCCACGGCCAGTTCCGAGGTGACGATGGCCTGCCCCGTCACGACGCCGTGATACGCCTCGCTGTCGGGTTCGTGGCTGACCAGTTTGACGATGACGCAGGAATCGAGATACATCGTCTTTACCAGCCTCGACCGTCGCGGTCAGCGCGGATGATTTCTTCGGCAAACGGTCCTTCGGTTTGCATTGGCAACTTTTGCAGATGCTCCCAAGTGCCGGTGAAAACCTTCCGCGCCTTCTGTCCGCCCACCGGCGACAAGACAGCTTTCGGTTTCCCATCCGACGTGATCGTGACTTCCTGCCCGCCCGCCACTAACTCCAGCAACGCCGAGAGTTTGGCTTTGGCCGCGCGAACCGGTACGGCCAGCCCCACTCCGGGCATCGCAACCGCGTCGTTCAGGACCGAGGCCTGGGGTTTGTGTTCTGGATAGACCAATGCTTTTTTCGTTTTCACGCGCTCAATGTAGTTTCATGTGACTACATTCGTCAAGCCCTTTTTATCACACATCCAAGTTCCTAACATTTAATGCATTATCCTCGATAAACTGCCGGCGCGGCTCGACTTCATCGCCCATCAACCGCACGAACATTTCCTCGGCTTCCACCGCGTCGGTGAGGTCAACCCGCAGCAGCTTTCGATGGGCCGGGTTCATGGTGGTGTCAAAAAGCTGCTTGGGGTTCATTTCCCCAAGGCCCTTGAACCGTTGGATGGACAAGCCCCGGCGGCCGGTTTCCTTGACGGCGGTGAGAATCTCGGGGATGGAGAAAAGGGGGTTAACACTCGCCCGCTCGCCTTCGCCTTCGTGGATTTCAAAGAGCGGCCGGTCCTGCCCGGCGTAATGTTCAACACTGAAACCCTTCTTCGCCAGTTTGCTGAGCAGGTCGGTGATGGCTTTGCTTTCCAGGTGGAGGTCAGAAATCTTCGCTCGTCGCGTCGGGCTGTCCTTCTTTCGTTCCACCTCCGTGTCCCCGCCGAACAGGTCATTGTTCACCGCCTTAAACTCCTCCACGGCCTCGTTGCTTAGGAAGTAATGCACGGTCTCGGCATTGCCGTCGCGCACCTTGATCATGTATTGCGGCAAAGTGCCGTCCTTGGATCGTTCGTCAACATAGGCTGCAAAATCACCACCCAGCCGGCGGATGTAGGTCGCGTGCTTGTCGAGGGATTCCAGCAACGTCAGGATCTCTTCCAGTTGCTTCGGCGTGAACTCACGGTCGTCGGCCAGGTTCTTCAACCTCACTTCTTCCGTCCCGTTTTGCAGCAAGAGCTGATTCAATTGGAGGTCGTCGTCAATGTAGTCGGTCTTTTTCTTGCGCGTCACTCCGTAGAGCGGCGGTTGCGCAATATACACGAAGCCCTGCTTCACAAGCTGCGGCATCTGGCGATAAAAGAACGTCAGCAGCAACGTGCGGATGTGCGAGCCGTCCACGTCGGCGTCCGTCATGATGATGATTTTGTGGTAGCGCAGCTTTTCCAGATTGAACGCGCCTTCCCCCTCGCCGTCGCCGATACCCGTGCCGATGGCGGTGATCATCGTGCGGATTTCGTTGTTCTGAAGCACCTTGTCGAGCCGCGCCTTCTCCACGTTGATCAGCTTGCCGCGGATCGGTAAAATTGCTTGAAACTTCCGGTCGCGTCCCTGTTTCGCCGAGCCACCGGCGGAGTCACCTTCGACGATATACAACTCGGTGTTCTCAGGGTCGCGATCCGAGCAATCCGCCAGCTTGCCCGGCAAACCACCCCCCGTGAGTGCGGATTTGCGCACGGCTTCACGCGCCTTGCGCGCCGCTTCACGCGCACGCGCGGCATTGAGGCCTTTTTCAATGATGCGCTTCGCAATCGGCGGATTCGCATCGAAATAGCTCATCAAGCCCTCGTAGCTCACGGAACCGACGATGCGTTCTACTTCCGGCGAAAGCAGCTTTACCTTCGTCTGCGACTCGAATTTTGGATCGCTGTGCTTCACTGAAATGACCGCCGTCAGACCTTCGCGCACGTCATCGCCGGTGATTTGCGGGTCTTTCTCCTTCAGCAACTCGTTCGATTTGGCGTACTGGTTGATGGCTCGCGTCAGCGCGCTGCGAAAGCCGGAGAGATGCGCGCCGCCATCGGGATTGTGAATCGTGTTCGTGTAGCACAAGACCTGGTCGTTGTAGCTGTCGTTGTATTGCATCACGACTTCGATGTGGACCTCGATGTCCTTGTCGTCGAGTTTCTCGGTCGTTTCCTTGCGAAAGGCAATTGGCTTCGGATGCAGC
Organism: Verrucomicrobiota bacterium; assembly: GCA_014860005.1. The sequence goes on from JACZKP010000177.1 coordinate 38,936, forward strand.
GGCTCGCGACTCTTGTTGAGCTGCTTGACGAACTCTTCCACCCCGTTCTTGTAATAAAACCTATCCGGCTGGGCGTCCGCTTTGCGTTCGTCGGTAAAAATGATCTCTAATCCCGAATTCAAGAACGCCAGTTCCCGTAACCGTTGCGCGATGATGTCCGACTTGAACTCGATCGTTTCCCGGAAAATTTCCGCGTCCGGCATGAAGGTAATCAGCGTGCCGGTGTTTTTCGCCTTGCCGATGACTTCGAGCTTTTTGATCGTCTTGCCCCGCTCGAACTCCATGTGATGAATCTCCCCGTTGCGGGACACTTCCACCTCGAACCATTCGCTCACGGCGTTGACACATTTGGCCCCGACACCGTGCGTGCCGCCGGAAAACTTGTAACCGCCCTGGCCGTATTTGCCACCCGAGTGCAGCGTCGTCAGCACCATCTCCACACCGGGAATCTTGTATTGCGGATGGATATCCACCGGGATGCCGCGCCCGTTGTCGTGGACCGAAATCGAACCATCCACGTGAATCGTCACCTCGATGCGGTCGCAGTGCCCCGCGAGATGTTCGTCCACGGAATTGTCGAGCACCTCGCTCACACAATGATGCAGTGCACGCTCATCCGTGCCGCCGATGTACATGCCGGGCTTCTTCCGCACGGCTTCGAGCCCCTCGAGTTTTCCGAGTTGCGCCGAGCCGTAGGCCCCCGTCGTCGCAGTTGGCGCCACGGGCAGTTCTTCCGCAATTGCTTCAGTAGAGTTTACCATGAATTATCCGCCGAAAATGAGTCGCTTGATGACGCGAAACTTTGGCGTGAGAATACTAGAAAAATCGGGTTCGTCGCACAACTGCTAAGTGGATTTCTTTTCACTCAAAAAACCCCATTCCTTGTGGCGGGATTCTGCTGCAACCCGACCCGTTGGGGTTGTCCGAACCAAGTCCGGGGGTGGAATTTGCGCCATGAATCCGCTGAAAATCCGAGCCTTTCAGGACTTGATGTCGCGGAGTTGAAATGCCGTGCAACCGATGACAAAAGTCGTGGCGCAGGCGGCGACCAATACAATCTCCGATTGCAGAATCTGCGCCCACGGAATCGGGTTCTGGAAGACATGGAGCCAGCAACGAAAGTGGTGGGTGATAAACCAATGCTCGTAACGATCAAAGAATGGAATACCCTCCAGCACCACGTTCACGAACATGTACGAGAGCGCGAGAATGGTGGCGGCGGCCGGCTTCATGTTGAAACAGGAAAACATGAACGCCACCGACAGGATCACACTCGCGTTCACTGCCAAAAACACGTGGGCCAGGATGAATCGTGCGAAACCTTCGCCCGCCGGCAACACGCTAAAAGCCATTCCGGGCGCGAAGAAAAACATGCCCTTCCACGGAAACAATATCCGCGCAAAACCCAGCGCCAGCATTCCCAGCGCCACCACCAGCACCGCTGCGAAAATGACGCCGGCAATCCACTTCACGAGCAGCAGGCGCGGGCGGGAAATTGGTCGAGAGAGAATCATCCGCAACGTGCCGTCCTCGTATTCCTTCGCCACCAGATCTCCGCCCACCAGGGAGGTGTAGAGTGGCATCAATAATATGATCTGCGGCATTAACATCACGACGGCCACAGTGAGCGCGGAGATGAATTCAGTGGCCAGGTAGCCGTTGCCCGCCAGTAACCGTTCGAAATCGCTTTGCCAGCGAGTGTATTTGAAGGCCAGCAACATGGCCGTTTGCGCCAGGATGAAGGCGCCAAAGCCAATGTAAGTCCGCTTCTTGCCGAACAGTTTCCAAAGCTCGTTTTTGAGTTGCGCGAGGAACATGAATCAGTGAGTCGGTCCCGTCACAGTTGGCGCTTTGACGAGCGACAGGTAAAAATCTTCCAGCGTTTGCTCGTGTTGCCAGATACCTTCAACGTCCATGCCTGCCGAAACCAGCGCCCGCGTCACGTCCGCAGTGCCGGTGCCGTCCTGTAACAGAATGAACCGGCCATCCGTCGCACCCGAGATGAGCCGGCGCTCGCCCAGCAATGCCGTGGCCGCCGCAAAATCGGGCGTTCGCAACACCACTCGACTGCGCTCCGCGCGCACCTCGTTCACCTGACCTTCAAAGACTTTGCGGCCTTGATTCAACACGGCGATGCGCGTGCATAGCTGCTCGACCTCGTTGAGCAGATGTGAGGAGAGCAGAATGGTGAGCCCCATTTCGCGATGCAACCGGACAATGGTCTGCCGCATTTCGGCAATGCCTTCCGGATCCAGCCCGCTTCCCGGTTCGTCGAGGATCAGCAATTCCGGTTGCGGCAACAAAGCCTGCGCCAGCGCCAGTCGCGCCCTCATGCCGTGCGAGTAGGTTTTCACTTTGGATTGTTCGCGGCCCGACAATCCAACCCATTCCACCACTTCGCGAATCCGCTCCTTTGAAGTCGGTGCGGTGTAATGGCTGAGAATCTCCAGATTCCGCCAGCCGCTGAGGTAATCGTAAAATGCCGGCGTCTCAAAAATCGCGCCGACTTTGCGCAAGGCGTGGGCGCGTTGGCGGGTCACGTCATGGCCGCACACCTCCACTTCGCCGCTGGTGGGCCAAACCTGCCCCAACATCATTCCGATGGCCGTGCTCTTGCCGGCACCATTGTGCCCGAGCAATCCGAAAATTTCGCCCGCCGGCACAGTAAGCGTGAGATTATCCACCGCCAGTCGGGCGCCAAATTTCTTCCTAAGCGCACGTAATCGGATCATTTCTGAAGCGTCCCTTCGATGGCGAGCAGGTTCTTAATATGGCCGTCCGCGTAAAGATAATTCACACCTTTCTTGGCGCCGCGCGCCGCGTGAAAAGCCTCCTTGTCGAAGCTCACCGGAATGGCATGCGGATCGAACTGCAATCCCAGCACCTGAAGATGGTGCGCCGGCTGCCCATTGAGCAGGCTGTTCCACGAATAGCTTGAGCCGGTTTGCTCGAAGACTTGCGCCCGATCCGATGGACACCGCAACACGTTCGTGTTTCCCAACTCGTCCTTCAGCACCACGGCCATGCCCGGCAACTCATCCGGCGGTGGATTCGTGCCGATCAACTTGTCGCGCATGCTGGGAAGCCGGTTATTGTTGCTGTCCACGTAGAGTTGCAGGGCCACCCCGATCTGCCGCAGATTGCTGATGCACGCTGCTGACCGGCCAGATTCTTTCGCGCGACTCACCGCCGGCATCAACATCGCCGCCAGAATGGCGATGATGGCGATGACGACCAGCAACTCAATGAGGGTGAAAGCCGGGTAACGACCAGAGCGGGATACATCTCTGCAGTGGCGATTCATCTTCCGCGAAACCTCCCCCCGCGTTCCATCACCCGCTGCAACTCCTCCAGCACCGGCGCCAATTCCGCCTTGGTCTGCGCCGAACTTTCGCTGTAAAAGGACTTCAGCCCGATGGCGCGCACCCTGGCCTGCAATTCTTCGCTGATCGGCGGCTCATTCGTGCCGCCTCGCATTGCGTCCGGGCCGGTCTGAAGGCGGCTGTTCGTTTCGCGCAACCGCTTGAGCGCCTCATCAATGCTCCGGCGGCGGCGTTCTTCCGGCATTTCCTCAAACGCCGTGATCATCTGCTTGAATCCCGTGGGCATCGTCGCTTCGATGAACCCCGCCTTCTCTTCCTCGGTCATTTGCTCGAACCACTGATACGCGGTGCGCTCCAGCCGCAATTGTTGCCGCTCCTCCAGCGACAACGCATTGATCTTCTTGGCGAGATCCGCCAGCGCCTTGGCGCGTGCTGCGGCGTTCAGTTTCCCCAAATCCACGGATTCGACGTAAGCGCGCACCTTCTCTGCCGTGACCTTGGCGTTCTTGGTAATGTAATAGCCAGCAACCGCCACGGTCCAGATTGCCACCAATCCCGTCACGGCCCACAACAGCGCGCGTTGTCGTTGACTCAACATGAGGAGAGTTTAACTCGCGGGAACGGCTTGGCCACGACCAAATAACACCGCGCATCCATCCTGGTGCTCAAATCCGCTCAATCCAACAATCCCATCAGAACGGCAATGGCTTCCTGACGCTGCGTCAATACCTTGCGCAAGTCATCCTGGGCTTTCAATAGACTCGCCTGCTTTTGTTGGCGGGCCTCTTGGAGCTTGGCGAGCTTGGATTTGATTTCCGCCGCCGGCGCTTTGGCGTCAATCGCCTGCTGCAATGCCTGTGCCTCGGCACTGGGTTGCCCGAACAATCCTCCCAACCCGCGTCCGCCGCCAGGAGCTTCACCGCCTCGGCCACCCGGCCCGCCCCGTCCGAACGCCATGGCACCCATTCCCATCATGCCAGCGCCATCAGCGACTGTGGCCATCCGCGCCTGCGTCACGCGGCCCAGCCGTTCCTCGACGATCTTCCACTCGGCATCATCAGTCACCTCCAACCGCTCGCGAAACGTTTCCATCATGCGCCGCTGGATGAATTGCTGCATTTGCTGGCCGTCCATGTTTTGCCAGTCCGGCCGCGGATTCCGGCCCTCGTTTTGATTGGTGTTCGGTTGCGTTTGAGCTGCAAGGTTGCCCACTGCCGTCAGGACCAGGACCGCGCCCACCGCGATCAGCCATGGATTCGTTTTTTTCATAACACGTTCGTCATTGAGTTGCTGGTTGCTGTGACCACTTGCGAAACCAGACGGCAGGTCCCTGGTTGATGGCTGTCAATTCGCTCCGCCTTCCGAGGCTGCGGCTGAACCGGAATTCACCTCCACCGCTGCTCGCTGGACTTCCGCCCGCACCTGCGCCGCCCCAACCATCGCGCCTGGCTTTCAATTCATCACAGGGCGAGTTTAACTCGCGATTCAGGGACTGCCACGAAAATTGCAGCAATTGTTATTTGTGGATGGAGCGCGGCTGTGTCGTCTCGACCAGCCGCAGGCTCTCCGCGGGTTCTTTGGGCAGCAATCCAACCGCAGAGCCGCAAACCAAAACCAAGCCGTCTGACTTCACGCAGAGGGCGCGGAGGTTCTCGCAAAGGTCGCAAAGAAAATCCAGCTCCGCGTTCCTCGGCGCCAACCTTGGCGTCCTCTGCTTTAAGAAATCTTCTCAGAATTGCGAGATGGTGGGAGATAGCACTGCGATGGCCGCAGAGAGAAGTCCGCTGCGGCGAAGCTCTGCGTTTATCGTGTCTCCGCGGTTTCCATCTGCCCGCGCTTTGATTGCGCTCTGCCACGCTGCGCGGCCACCGTGGCGAAATCTCAACCACCACGTGCCAGGGCCACGACCTGACATTCAAGGTTGAACTTCTCCGGAAAAATCGTTGCCCGATCTGGTGACGCTCTCTACCGTACGTTCGTGGCTGTCAAACTCACGATTCTCGGAAGCGGCTCGGCCGGCAACAGCGCCTATCTGGAAACGGATGAGGCGCGCGTGCTGGTGGACGCCGGTTTCAGCGCGCGACAGATCCGCCAGCGGCTAGCCAGCATTGGCCGCGCGCCGGAAAACTTGAGCGGCATTCTGATCACGCATGAGCATGGGGATCACGTGCAAGGTCTGGCTGGTATCGCGGAGAAATTGGGCATCCCGGTTTATTGCAACCGCGCGACGCAGGAGGAAATTCAGCGACAACTCGAAACGCGAATCGAGTATCGCCTGTTTGTCACGGGCGGCGCGTTTGAAGTCGGGGATATCGCCGTGGAAACGTTCGCTGTGCCGCACGACGCGCAGGACCCGGTGGGTTATCTGCTGCGAACCAGCGCAGGCACCTTTGGCTTCGCAACCGATTTGGGCCACGTGACCACGCTGGTCATGGAACGACTTCGGGCCGCGAATGTGGTGGTGCTCGAAGCCAATCACGACGTGAAGATGTTGCAGGATTGTCTGCGCCGTCCGTGGAGTCTAAAGCAACGAATTCTCAGCCGCCACGGGCATCTCTCCAACGAAGCTGCCGCCGAGGCGGTGGCCGAATTCATGTCGGCGGAGTTGCGCCACTTGTTTCTGGGACATCTGAGCCGGGACTGCAACCGGCCCGACCTTGCTTTTGGTGCGGTACAAACTCGTCTGGACAGGCTCAACGCGACGCAAGTTCGGCTGGAATTGACGAACCAAAACCTTCCTTGCCCAACCCTCACCCTGTAGAAGCTCGTGCCGCCGTTCCGCCATCTTTGAATGTCGGCGGATCTCACTGCGTCAACTAATGGTCTGAAATCGCCCGGGCGCGGCGCGGGATAATTGATTGCACCTGCTTGCGCCCCGCGTTAAAAATGCGTCCGTAGTTGCCATGAAATTCAACCTGAGCCTTCCAACCTGCGTGTTCGTTCGTAACGAATCCTGCGCACGGATAAGGCTTGGTTGCCCCAAAAGGAGAATCGTCCCATGAAAACCGGTCTGAATCGTCGTCTGTTTCTCAAACGCACCGCCCTGGCGGCCGGTGCCGTGTCGGCTGCCAATTTGTTTCCTGTTCCCAACCTGCTCGCCGCGCGCGGTCCCAGCGACAAGCTGAACTGTGCTTTGATCGGTTGCGGGGGACGCGGCATGACGCACCTGAACGAGATCATCGCCCGGGCCGGACAAAACCTGGTGGCGATTTCGGACCCCGAGGAAAAACGGCACGCCGAGGTGCAACGCTGGCTGAAGGGCAAAGAACAGGACCCCGATAAACTCAGAATCTTCACCGATTATCGGAAGTTGTTTGACCAGGTCGGCAAGCAGATTGACACCATATTCATCGCCGCGCCGAATCATCATCATGCGCCGGCCTCAATGATCGCCATGCAACTGGGCAAAAATGTTTTCTGCGAAAAACCCGTGTGCCACGACGTCGCCGAAGGACGCCGGATGCGGGCAATGGCGCTTCAATCCAAGGTCGCAACGCAAATGGGCAACCAGGGTCATGCCGAGGAAGGCTATCGCCGATTGTGCGAATACATCTGGGCCGGCGCCATCGGCAAGGTGACGGAAACCCATAGCTGGACGAATCGCTGCAACGGCGGCGTCGGGCCGCGCCCGCCCGTCCAACCGGTGCCCACTGGACTGCACTGGGATGAGTGGATTGGCCCATCGCCCTACCGCGATTTCCACAGCGATCTCCACCCGCACTCCTGGCACGGTTGGTTTGACTTTGGCAATGGTTCGATTGGCAACATGGGTTGCCACGTTCTGGATGGCGTTTACTGGGCGCTCAAGATTGAGCATCCCACGAGTATCGAAGTGGAATACATCCGCGGCGGCAGCAAGGAGCGTTACCCCACCGGCAGCCGGATTCGTTGGGATTGTCCTGCCCGCGGCGACATGCCCGCGGTGAAGGTTTACTGGTATGAAGGACTCAACGCGACGACCACTGAGGCACCCTATGGCAACCTCCGCATGGCCCGCGGTGAGGCGCGCAATCTGCCGCCGATCTTGCTGGAATTACGCAAGCAGTATCCCGAGGAGGAACTCGATGGCGGCGACAGCGGCACGCTTTACGTCGGCGAAAAAGGCGTGATCTACACGGCCACTTACGGCGACAAGATGCACATCGTGCCCTGGGATAAAATGCGGGCAACTCCCGAGCCACCCAAGACGCTGCCGCGTCCCAAAAATATCTTCACCGACTTCATCGAAGCCTGTCGCGCCGGTCAAAACGATACCGCCGTGAGTTTTGATTACGGCACGCGCCTGACGGAATTTGCCGTCCTTGGCAACCTGGCCCAGCAGGCTGGCGAGGGTAAGAAAGTGGAATGGGACGGCCCCAACATGAGAGTCACCAATCTGCCGGAACTTAACCGTTGGGTGAAACCCGATTACCGCAAAGGCTGGCGGGTTTGACCGGTAGGACAGGCGTCGCGCCGGTCTCTGACAGTTCGTAAGACGATTATCGTCGAGGGACGCGCCCGCTACCCGGTTCACCACCGAGCAGAGTTAAGATTCTTGAAGATGGAGACAGGCGCGACGCCTGTCCTACGCGCATCGCCGAATCCAAATGTTCCACCTCCACCGCATTGACTCGCTCGACCTGCCGGAGCTAGCGCCGTATCGCACTCTCAAACGCCCGGCCAACCACCAGGCGCAGGGAATTTTCGTGGCCGAGAGCGAGAAGGTCGTGCGTCGCCTGCTCGCCAGCCGCTTTCCGGTGGTTTCCGTGCTCCTGCCGGAAAAATGGCTGGCCGAATTTGAGCCGCTGCTCCGGGCGCGTCCAGAAAACATCCCCGTGTACGTGGTCGAGAAAAAGGAAACGCTCGAAGCGCTCATCGGCTTCACGATGTTTCAAGGCGTGATGGCGGTGGGAAAAATTCCCGCGCCGGTTTCACTGGAAGCAGTGCTCGCCGAAACCGCGCCTCCTCGATTGTTCGTTGCCGTGGATGCGCTCGCCAACGCGGAGAATCTCGGCGTGCTGGTGCGGAACTGCGCGGCGTTCGGCGTGCAGGCGTTGCTGGTGGGCGAAACTTCGAGCAGCCCCTTTCTGCGCCGCGCGGTGCGGAATTCCATGGGCGCAGTCTTTCAATTACCAGTCGTCGAGCCGCCCACGCTGGCCCACGCGTTGCGCGAACTGCGCGATCACAACATTCGCTCCGTCGCCGCGCATCCACCGGCTTCCGGCAAAACCCTTGCCCAAACGGACTTTTCCGGCGACTGCTGCCTCGTCTTTGGCAGCGAAGGCTACGGAATTTCACCGAAAGTTCTGGCGGCGTGCGACGAAGCCGTGGCCATCCCCATGCCGCCAACCGTGGATTCACTCAACGTCGGCAGCGCGTCGGCAGTGTTCCTTTACGAAGTACAGCGGCAGCGCGGGGGAATATAGCGTTCCAGTTGAAATAACTACTGGCCTAATCGGTAAAACCTGCTTGCACCTGTCGCCGGATTAGTAATCGCATAGTCTCCGTTGACAACTGCCGGTTCAAGCGACACAGGGATCCAAACTGGCGGCGCAGCAAAGTTGGTCGTGCAGTACAAAGTAAAACCTTCGGCATCAGTCGGCCAAGTGCAGACGACATTCGTTCCAGAAAGATGCACCCCGAGTTGTGGCGGACTGGCTGAGGGCAACGAAAGCCGATATACCGCACCATTGGCGGCGTTGCCCCCATAGCGGGCGGTTCCATACAGATCGTTGCCAGACAAAACCAAGCCGGCGAATGGACCGGCATACGGGTAAGTCGCAAAGGTGGCCGTGAAATTATGCAGTGTTGCAAAGCCCGTCCCGTCGGTTCTGACCTTGAACACTACGCCGGCGCCCGAACTACCACCTGACACCGCCGTCCCATATAGCGTGCAATTCGACAAAAGCAATCTAGCGTGCGGATCGGCTCCGTCCCAATTAGTGCCGGGGTTTGGCGCGTGGAGAGCCGTAAAAGTATGGAGGATCGTAAACCCTGAACCATTAGTGTTGACGGCGAACACCGTGCCATTCCCAAAACTGCCGCCACCCTCTGCTATTCCGTACAGAGTGTTACCGGACAGGATCAGCCCAGCGATCGGAAAGGCTCCGTCGTTGTTTGTAACATATGGGTAGTTGCCAGAGCCTGCCGCGAAAGTATGGATTGTCTTAAAATCAGTGCCATCGGTCTTAACGGCGAACACCGTACCATTCCCAAAACTGCCGCCACCCCCTGCTGTTCCGTAGAGCCGAGTTCCCGAGAGAATAAGACCGGCCGAGGGACCAGCCCCATCCCAGTTGGTGCGGACACCCGAAGAATTGGTGGTGGTGGCCGAGAATGTGTGTAGGATTGTGTAACCAGTGCCATCGGTGTTGATCTTAAAAACCGTTCCGGCTGATGTCGTTCCGAATAGGGTGTCGTCCCACAAGAGCAATCCGCCAAAAGGCGCTCCGTCCCGGCCTCCAAAACTATGCAGGTTTGAGAAACTTGTGCCATCCGTGTTGACGGCGAACACCGCACCCGCCCCTGAGCTGCCGCCGTACAATGTCGTACCGTATAACCTGTTGCCGGATGAAACCAAACCGGCGATCGGACGAGCCCCGTCTGTATTGGAATTAAGAAGACCAGATGTTACAGAGAAACTGTGCAGGTTTGAAAAGCCCGTACCATCGGTGTTGATCCTGAAAACGGTACCGTTGCCCGAACTGCCGCCCCTGTATGCCGGTCCATAAAGGGTATTGCCCACAACAAGCAAATCGCCGCCGGGATAACCGCCGTCGCGGTTGGTACCAGCCTTAACGACATCATTGTAATGTAGCGCAGAGAAATCATACAGGTTCGTGAAGTTCTGCGCACCCGTCCGGTCAATCGCCATCAAGCCGAGACAGACAATCAGTGCGAACACAAAGAATAAATTCTTGATGCACATTCCCATTTGATTTTCCCTAGCAAACTGCAACCTCCGATACACTCTTTTTGCTTTTTGACAAGCCGGATTTGGCATCTCTGACACCCTCAAAAGATGGCCAAATGCTCTTCCAAATTCGGTCGAGGGGAAATTGTTTGTGCTCCCAAGATGTAACCGCTTGCCGCCTGCGACGGAATTGCCACAATACCCGGCGCCATGAACACTCGCATTCTTCGACCGAATCGTTTCCGTTGTCTCGTCCTCACCGTGGTTGCCGCTACGCTCGCCCTGACGCTGCGGCCCGGCTCGGCCCAATCTGCCGCCTCTGGCGATACGCTGTGCGTGATGAGTTACAATCTGCGTTATGCCAGCCCCAAACCGCCGAACGCCTGGCCGGACCGCCGCCCGCTCGTGCGTGAAGTCATTCAGACCGTTGCACCCGACGTGATCGGCACGCAGGAGGGATTGTACGCACAAGTGAAGGATGTGGCTGCCGATTTGCCCGATTATGAGTGGCTCGGCCTGGGGCGGGACGGCGGCAGTCGCGGCGAATTCATGGCCATCTACTATCGCAAGGCGCGACTCGAACCGCTGGCCTTCGATCATTACTGGCTCTCCGACACACCGGAAGTCATGGGTTCAAAAACCTGGGGTCCCACCCTGCCCCGCATGGTGACATGGATCAAATTCCGCGACCTGCGCACCAAGCAGGAATTCTATTTCATCAACACCCACTTTGATCACCAGGTCCAGGTCGCGCGCGAAAAGAGCGCCGAACTGGTCCGCAAACGCGTCGAGGAATTGAACACCACCCTGCCCGTCATCATGGTGGGCGACTTCAACGCCCGCGCCGGTCAGAATAAGGCCTACCACACCCTGACCGAGGACGGCTTCTTCAAAGACACCTGGGAAACGGCGGGCGAACGCAAGGGCGAAGGCATCAATACCTTTAACAGCTTTCAATCCATCCAGACCAACGGTGTGCGCATTGACTGGATCCTCACCCGCGGCGACGTCACCGCCAGCAAAACGGAAATTGTCACCTTCGCCCGCGACGGCCAGTTCCCCAGCGACCATTTCCCCGTGGTAACGTGGATGAAATTGGGCCCGGCAAAGTAACCAGATCAAGGCGACAAGGCGCGACTGAATGCCCGCCGCGAACCTTCTCTCAGCGAGAGTCCATGAGCGGCGAGCTGGACGGAATTCTGGAAAGCAAGCGCGCGTTCCGACAACGCCTCGCGACCCGGCCCATCGAGGACCAACCGGCCCTGCTGGACGCCTTGCGCAAACGCGCGCTCGCGCCGCGCGAAGCCCGACCGGGAGCAGCAGCGGGAAGAATCTCCGCCTTTGGGGATGCAGCGCGCAGGCAAGAGAAATCCTGACCGCAAATAGACGCTGATGAACGCGGACTCAAAAGGGCTGAAGGCCCGACAGATGACAGCCCGGGGTGAAGCCCCGGGTTGGCGATTCACGGACAGTCCAAGCCCTGCAAGGGCGCAACAAGATTGGTACGCCGCCGCGCCCGAGCCATTGCGCGAAGCCTTTCAAGCCGCCATCCAATCCGCCCAAGCCGCCGGCTATTCCGACTGGCTGGCTGCTGACGAAGCCGCCCTTGACTACATCGCTACGCGCATCGCGCCAAAGTTCGGCGTCTCGGCGGAAGTGATTGCGAGACGGTTGCGTGTTCAAACATTTTGGCCGCCAAGTTGAAGCGCAGATGCCAACGACTGGACAAAAGCAAATGATTCCGTGGAAGCGTTTTTGGTGTCCCTTCGGCGGGCCGATTCATGTTGGCGATCAGCTGCAGGGATTTCTCACCGACCCCGAAGGCGAATTCACCAAGCTCTACAATCCCGAACTTTTCACGCTGGATCAGTTGGCGACGGAATCCTGCCTGATTCTTTGCGGCGACCCCGGCATTGGCAAAAGCACGGTGATTCAGCAGCACAAGGACGCGCTAAAATCTTCGCTGGGTGAACGCGGGAACTTCATCCTGATTGATTTTCGGGATGTTCCCAGCGAGTCAGCTTTCACGCGCTGGACAGTTGATTCGCCCGATTGGCAAAGGTGGCGGGCTTCGACAGACAAGCAGCTTCTCGTCGTTGATGGAGTGGACGAAGGGTTGGTGAAGATTCCGGGTTTCGTCAGTTTCTTGGCAGCGTCACTTCGTAACGAACCGCTTGACCGGCTGAAACTCATCCTTGCGTGCCGCTCCGCCGAATGGCCGGTAAACGAAGGGCCGCAACTCATCTCGCTTTTTGGTAATTTCGAGAAGCCACCCATCTACGAACTGTGTCCGTTGCGGCAGTGCGATGCGGAACTGGCGGCGGAAAAGAACGGACTCAAACCTCACGACTTCATTCAAAGCGTGTATCAGCAAAAGGTCGTCGGGATGGCTGCGCTGCCGACGACGCTGTTCTTCCTGCTCGACGAGTTTCGCGAAGGCGGTGGATTCAGCGGCACGCATCGCCAGCTTTACGAGCGCGGTTGCGAGCGGATGTCGCGGGAGATTGACGCGCGCCGCACCGAGGCCTTGCGACAACTTCGCAAAACGGAGCGTGTCTCATCGCCGCAGGAAATTTATGAGGCTGCGAGTCGTCTGGCTACACTGCTTCTTGTTTGCGGCAAATCGGCCATTCACACCGGAAAGCTTGAGGATGCTGACGCAGCCAGTGATTTGCATGTCAGTCAGGCTGCCGATTCGACTCTGACGGAAGACGTGATGCGTGATGCCATTGCATCTGCCCTTTTCACTTCACGCGGGCCGAGTCGGTTTGGTTTCGCTCACCAGACTTTTGCCGAGTGTCTGGCCTCGCAATTTCTGTCGCGCCTGCCGCTCGCTCAAATCCGCAGCGCCCTGTGTGCGCGTGACGGTCAGCAAGAGCACGTCATCCCGCAGTTGGCTGAAACCGCTGCGTGGGTCGCGGGCGTACGGGAAGATTTTTTCGATTACCTTTGCCAAATTGAGCCGGAGGTGCTTTTGCGGAGCGACGTGTCCAAAGTCCAGAACCACCGCAAAACCGCATTGGTGGAGGCGGTCTTGGAGAAGGTAAAGCGCGCCGAACTATTTGACGACCGGAACATCAGCCGTTTCTTTGACGCCCTCAAACATCCGGGGCTCGCTGCCCAGCTTCAGCCATTCATCACGAACAAAACGCTGCACACGGTAGTGCGGCGGATGGCGATGAGTATAGCCGGCGACTGCAAAGAAGCTGAGCTTACAGATGTGCTGTTTGCCGTGCTCCACGACACCTCCGAAGCGCAGCATCTCCGGGATCAAGCGGCTCGCGAGCTTGAAGTATTGATTCCTGCAGCGCGGCTGCACGAACTGATTCCACTCGCTCTCGGACAAGTGGGGGCTGACCCCGATGAGGCCATACGCGGCTGTGCCATCCGCAAACTTGTTCCGGCTGTCTGGACTGTTTCGCAAGCGCTGGTGGCTATCCGTGCTCCGCGTAATACTAATTTCTTCGGTTCATATTGGGCACTCTTACACTATGACTTGCCGCGCCATCTAACTGAAGCCGACTTGCCCTTGGTGCTGGGTCGCATGATTCGTTGGACGAATTGCTTGGATACACTGAGTTGGTTTGAGAAACTGGCGCAGACGGCGTTCATGATGGCACTAAAAAACCTCCACAAGCGTAGCATCCGAAAAATAGCAGTTCGACTTTGGGTCGTGAAAACCCAGCGCCATCATCCGCTGCCAAACTCGAAAGAATCACCGGTCACCAAGCTGTTTGAATCCGACGTGAATCTGCGGCGTGAGTTTGTTGCCGCTATTGTCAATGACCCGGCAACGCCGTCTGATGATTTTTACGTCGTCAATGGCCTTCGCGTTTCCATTTTCCTCAGCAGCGATTTCGACTGGGCTTTGAATCAAATCGCGCAATGCCCACTTGATCGGCGCGCGGCTTGGGCTACTCTGATTTCATTCGCCAGCCGACCAGACACCACCTGCGCGTGTTGGGACTTATTCCTCCAGCGCATCGAGGAGATTCCCGAATTGAGAGCAAAGTTCGAGTGGTTGCGGGCTTGGGATTTAGACGAGCAGATGGCACGCAACGCCAAGACTCAATGGTTGAAAAACCAGCGATTGATGAAGCAGCTTGAGCGGCCAAGAGAGAAACTGGATGTCGAAGCGCTGACGAAGGCTGCCCTCACCGACATCGCTACGGGAAAGACATTTCGTTGGATACACCTTTGCGACCTGCTGTCTCTGGAGAAGAATCAAACTCAGGTGATGCATCCACTTGAACACGATCTGACTGAATTTCCAGGTTGGAAAGTCGCTGACGAATCGCGACGAACCGACATTCGCGCCGCCGCCCGCAAATTCCTTCTCAATCACAGCGATGGCCATACAGAGACCGGCGCACGAACGAATTACTCTGATCCTGGCTACATTGCCATTTGGTTTCTTCGGGACGAAGTGCGGACGGACAGCGCGCTGAAGCCGGCTGTAACGGCCAAATGGATGGAAGCATTGCTCGGGCAGTTCAACAATGGCAGCGACCATTATCAGGAAACTGCGGCGATGGCTTATGAATTGAATCCCGATGTAACGATTAAAAGCTTTCTCCGTGAAACGAAGGACGATGACCAAAAGCACGGGCGGATTCATTGCCTTTGGGGATTCAAGAAGGCTTGGGACTCACGATTCACCGCCGCAACGCTTGGTTCAATTCGCGAAGGAACACTCAAAGCTGAAAGCATTGAGACGCTGCTAACCTTCCTCGGCGCGATTGCACCAAAAGAAGCCGCCGCTTGCGCACGCGAACTCCTTTCGCCCGAAGCAGTCGCCGACGCAACGTTGCAGGATCGAACGGTTGGCGTGTTGACGTCTTGCATTGGCGCAATGCCTGCGGCTGCATGGGATTTTGCGTGGCCGATTATCGAAGCTGACATGATTCTGGCGGAAAAGGCTTTACTCCGTGCGGCACACCGCTTGGATCATGACCGGAAGAAATTTCTGCCGATGCTCACCGAGCGCCAGTTGGCCGATTTGTATTTGAAGTTGCATAGCTTGTTTCCGCCAGAAACCGACCCGCCGCGACGAAATGAGGCTTCGTTTGTAACACCACGAGACGAGATCGTTCATTTTCGCAGCGACGTGATCAATACGCTGGAGAGCCGAGGCACAGAGGAGGCCTGCAAAGAACTGTTATGCCTAGCGAACGCGCTCCCCAAAGAAGGCGTGTGGCTGCGTTGGCGGCTTTACAACGCCCGCCTGAGCAAGCGGCGATTCGACTGGAGTCCGCCTCCGCCCAAAACCTTTCTGTTGCTCGCCAAGCGCACTGAGGGGCGTCTGGTTATGGATACTGACGATTTGCTGGAAGTGGTGATGGAGTCACTGAAACGATTCCAAACCCAGCTGACCCAAAGCACGCTGCCGAGAAGCGAACGGTTTTGGCACTGGGACGGTGCGGACAACAAACGGAACAATTTCAGACATCGCGACGAGCCCTTCCTCTCTGATGAAGTCGCCAGTTGGCTGCGCGATGACTTGAACCAGCGCGGAATCATAATCGGTCGGGAAGTCCAGACGCGCCGAGGTCAACGCACGGATGTCTATGTTGATGCGGTGGCGCGCGGTGATTCGAGTTCATCCATGCAAACCGTCACGGTGGTAATCGAAGTCAAAGGATGCTGGAATGCCGAGGTGAGGACGGCTGTGGATTCCCAGCTTGTCGGCGACTACCTGCGCCCGAATGGACTGACGCATGGAATTTATCTAGTCGGCTGGTTCATGTGTGCTGCATGGGAGAAACCGCTGAACAAGCTCACAAGCACAACGCTGGAACTGGCCGAACAAGAAATCGCCCACCTTGTTTCCGCTTATGACGGCAAAGCCAATCCTGAACGAGTGAGCGGAGTGGTTTTGGACTGCCGATATCCAAGTTAAAGATGAGCCCGCGTTCAATGTCTCCCGTAGTTCCGTCCGTGGAGATTTACACGGACGGCGGATGCAAACCCAACCTCGGCCCGGGCGGAGACAATTTGATTTCCCCAACAACCCTCATCCGGCTTCTGGCGGCCCTGACCCGTCGCTTCGCGCCACCCTCTCCCATCAGATGGGCGAGGGGAATCTCCCGCTCCCGCGAGCGAAGGAACGCGGCGCAGTGTTGTTGCATCCCAAAAAACGCAAAGAAGTCATTGGCGAGTTTCGGTTGACCACCAACAACCAGATGGAAATCTTCGCCGCCATGGCGGGCCTCGAAATGTTGAAGCAACGCTGCCACGGCATCGGTGTGCGCGGCATCGCACCTTGCGCGGCCCATCCACTAAAGGTAAGGTCCCACCATGAGCACGGTAGCCGAAATCAGCGACGCCATTGAAAAGCTGGACGTGAAGGAACAGGTCGAACTGCTTCGAATTCTGCCGCAGCACCTGAAGATTTCACCTGAGGACCTCGCGTGGTCGCGACTGGCCGAACCCGCCTTTGAATTCTGGAACAATCCCGAGGATGCCATCTACGACAAGCTATAAACGGGGCGACGTCGTTTTTGTTCCCTTTCCCTTCACCGACCTGAGCAATGCAAAGCAGCGACCGGCTTTGGTCGTCTCGGCGGACGCCTTCAACGCCACCCGTGATGACGTGCTCGTGGCAGCGATTACCTCACAAGTTCCCGCACAGCTCGCTGCGGATGAATTCATGATTCCAACGTGCGATCTGGCCGCGTGCGGACTGCCCAAGCCGTCCATTCTCAGATTGAGCAAGCTTGTGGCTCTGCATCGGCAACTGGTCATCAAGCGCGTGGGCGCTCTGCCAGTTGCCACGCTCACGCAGGTCATGGTGCAGTTGCGGCAGCTATTTTGAGATAGGTTCGGCGTGCAGAACACGAACAGTGAGTGAAGTCCCGCCCCACCGCATGGAATTGTGGCATCAAGTATGAACTACAATTCAACGCCCCACGTTGAGATTTACACGGACGGCGGATGCGAACCTAATCCCGGCCCGGGCGGCTATGGTGCGGTGTTGATTCATCCCAAGAAGCGCGCCGAGGTCAGCCCAGTGGGATAAGGGACGCCGAGGCTCTATTGCATCACCAGCCTCCACCTATCCCACGGGGCAGGCGGCGGCTTTCGGTTGACCACCAATAACCGGATGAAATCTTTGCCGCCATTGCGGGGCGCGCGGCCTTTCGCGTGGATCGCGTATTCTGCGGTGGCTTTATTTAGATTTTCCTGGAGCCGCGCGACCGATTGTGGCCGGGGCATCACCCGCCACTCTGACCACAAACTCCGCCAGCAGCGCATCGTCCAGCGGCAGCTTGAGCTCCTGCGGACGATACTGGGCGAACAGTTTGTAAGTGCCGGGCCGGGGGAAAACCTGATGGAAGCGAATCACCGGCTGGCCCGGCCGATGATTCTCCGGATGAGCATGAAGCATCACGGATAAATCATCTTTCACGATGACCAGGTGCATGGGGGCACCCAGAAAGTTTTCCGTGAGCGCTTCCGCGCCATCGGCGGCGCGCAACGTGAACTGGAGTTGGTTGGTGCGGCCGACCCGCAGCGGTTCAGTGGAGGTGAAACTGAGCTGGTATCCTGAATCGCGGTCGCCCTTCGCCGGATCGGGTTCCGGTGTTGGGTTCGTTGCCGGAGCGGCCACCCGGAGCCGCGAGTGACCGAACACGTAGGACGCACCGCGATACTTCACTTCGGTCCACAGCTTGTAGCTGCCACGGTTCGTGAACGTGTGGCTCACCGCCCACAAACCCGGTCCGGCCTTGCGCGGATGAAGATGTATGAACTCGCTCAAATCGTCCCGCACTCCCAGCACGTGCATAAACTTCTCGTGTTCCACCTGTAGATCGTCCACGGGGAGGCTGCGCGGTTTCAGGTTCACCAGGAAGCGCAGGGTGACGGGATGGTTGGCTTGCGCGTCGCCCACCAGCAGTTCCACCGCCAGACCCTGCCGCACTTGTTCAGCGTCGTAACGGAAATAGTTACGTGTGAAGCCACAGATTTCCTCGTTGAGTGGGAGGATCGGCACGGCGCCCGGCTGGGCCGAACCGTTCAGCGCGGCCAACCCGATAATCGCAACCATGAGGAAGTGCTTTTGTTGATCCATGAATTCCCCGCCTGTGGTAACAAAACAATTTCCTCCTGTAAACGCTGCTCCCTCATTCGTGCGCCGGGCGTTGCAACCCCGGTGCGGGGATTGACGCGTCTGCTATCTTTCCGGCGAAAACAATGGCTGTGAATCAATCTGGTAACACAAAATTTTTGTCCCTGGGAAATGTCGCCGTACCGCGGCCTGGCTGCAAACTGCCAATTACCAAGCTTTCGCGGTGGGTGGGGGTTGGCTTCATCCTCTTGGGCGCCTGGCTCAATGGCTTCTCCCAAACGGCGGTCGTTTCGGATGCGTGGTGGACGTTCCAGCAGGATTGCAATGGCGACGGCATCAAGGCCGGCACGCTGGAGGGCGATTTTGCGCGGCTGAACTGGGCATCGGATGTTTCCAATTGCAACGGCACGCTCAACGTTTACGAGAAGGTCTATTATCGTCCCTGCGGCACGAGTGCCTGGACCCCGATTTACACCAACGCGGCGCACTCAATTACTGGTTGTCGCAGTATCGGTCATCAATACGTGGACATTTCGATGGGCGCCGGCGGCGAGTGTCGTGATTACAAGATCGAGATTTTTCGCGTGGGCCGGACCACTCCCGATTCCACCCGATCCAGCACGAACGACGTGGACCTGGCGCAGCACCGCGAACAGGCGTTGTCCGAGGATTTTTGCCTCAGTGATTTCTTCGCCACCTGTGTGGCGCTGACCGGCGCGGTGGGTTCGCAGTCCGACAACAATTCCTACGCGACCAAAGAACCCGGCGAACCAGACCACGCCGGCAACCCCGGTGGACGGTCGTTGTGGTATTGCTGGACGGCCATGACCAACACACCCGTAACGTTTGACACCACGGGCAGTTCGTTTGACACGGTGCTGACGGTGTATGCCGGCGACAGTCTCGCCAGCCTCACGCTGATCGGGAGCAACGATGACATCGCCGGCGCCACCAACCGTCAGAGTCAGGTGACGTTCACACCGACGACCGGCACGACTTACCGCATCGCGGTGGATGGATTCAGCGGCGCAGCCGGTATCGTGGTTTTGAACTGGAACCAAACCGGCGGCGGTCTGGCAGACTTGATCATCTGGGGGCCGGCGACGTCGCCACGCATCGTGACGCGAACCCTGTCCTCCAGCAGTTGCGAGGTACGGGAGGGCTGCGTCGTCAGCGGCACGCGAAAGCTGCTGGAGTTCACCACCGAGACGCGCAACATCGGGACAGGTGATCTGGTCATGGGCAATCCGGCAACGAACCCACTCTTCCACTGGGCTTCCTGTCACCAGCATTATCACTTCGAGCAGTTTGCCGAGTTCAACTTGATTGACACCAATGGAAACGTCGCAGCCACCGGGCGAAAAATCGGGTTCTGCCTGGAAGACGTGCGGCCCTGGTCGCCCACGGCCAGCCCGCAACTGAAATACAACTGCAACTATCAAGGCATCCAGAAGGGTTGGGCGGATGTGTATTCCGTCGGGCTGCCGTGCCAGTACATAGACATCACGGCGTTGCCGCCCGGGAATTACATCCTGCAGATGATTGTGAATCCCGACAACCTGTTGCCCGAATCCAATCTCGACAACAACATCACGCTCGTGCCGGTGAATATCCCTCCGTCAAGTTGTCCCACGGGATCGGCACCGGACAACGATCATTTCGTGAATGCCATCACCGTGGAAGCCACTCCGTTCACCCAGTCGGTCTTCAACAATTGCGCCACGAAACAATCCGGTGAACCCAATCACGCGGGCAATTCCGGCGGTCATTCCGTCTGGTTCAATTGGATGCCCACGGAAAACCACGCGGCGGTTATCACCACCAAGTCCAGCAATTTTGACACGACGCTCGCGGTCTATACCGGCAGCGCAGTCAACGCCCTGTCCTTGGTGGCGGCCAACGACGACATCCTTGCCGGCGTCAACCGTCAGAGTCAGGTGGCATTTGCCGCTGTGGCCGGGACGACTTACCGGATTGCCGTGGACGGTTTCAACAACGCAGTCGGCAACGCGGTGTTGAACATCAATCCGCCCGCCAATGACGACTTCACGAATGCCTTCGTGTTGTCCGGCCCGCTGGGGACTGTATCGGGCCATACCATCGGTGCGAGCAAGCAATCCGGCGAACCGGCGCACGCGTTCGATGTCGGCGGTTATTCCGTCTGGTATGAATGGACCGCGCCCGCCAGCGGCCCCGTGGATTTCAACACCAGAGGCAGCACGTTTGATACAACGCTGGCGGTTTACACCAATCATGTGCTGACCAACCTGACCTTGATCGCCGCCAACGATGACGACGCGCAGGGCGGCGGCTTGCTCACCAGCCGGCTCAGTTTCATTGCCGTGGCGGGTGTGACCTACCGGATTGCCGTGGACGGTTTCGGCGGTGTGTGGGGCGAGTTTCAACTCGATTGGAACATGGAATCGCGGCTGGGCATCACGCAACTTCCGGGCGGCGCGCTGCAACTCACGCTTACCGGCGTGGACTGGCAGCGCTACACTTTGCTGGGGTCCACCGATCTGGAGTCTTGGTTCACGAATACGCCGCCCATTACCATGTCAGGCGGCTCGCATCAATACACCAACGCGCCGGCCGCCAACGACCCAACCGTGGCGCGGCAGTTCTTTCGTGCCATCTTGGTGCCGTGAGCACTGCGGAGTTTCGTCAAACCGCGAAAACTTTTGCGTACACCTCGCGAATCGCCGCGCGCCATTTCGCCAGCGCTGCCGCAAAGGCTTCCGGGGTGGCGAACCCGCAGCGGACGGACACACGATAGTACGGCGCGGGATCGTCCGGGAGAACGGTTTCGCCTTCGTAACTCCAGCGCCGCAAAATTCCTTCAACCCGCCGCAACTGGCGGTAGTTCTCCAGAAACTTCCCGCCGTCCGGCAATACGCCTTCCGTGTGCGCCCGCTCCAGCGCCCGAAGCGTGTGCGGCGCCTGCCAGCCGTGCGCCAGGCACATCGCCTGCGCAATGAACTCCGCATCCATCAATCCACCCTTGCCGGTCTTGATCGCAAGAGCATCCTGACCCGTCGGGGTGCGCTCCTTCTCAATGCGCAGCCGCATCTCGTGAATCTTCTGTTTCCAATCCGGCGAGAAGCAGGAAGGCAACGTAGGACAGGAGTCGTGCCTAGCTTTATCTTTTCCTCCCTCAGTTCGTCTCGATTGCGACAGGCGCGACGCCTGACCTACGCGAGAAAAATCTGCCAATTGCGCCGCCAACTGCTGAAACTTTGCCCCAAGCTTCAAGTCTCCCGCCACGGGCCGCACGCGGGTGAGGGATTGAATCTCCCAGAGTTGCGCGCGTTGCCGGTAGTAATCCGCGTAGGCGGAAAGTGTGTTGACCAGCAGCCCTTTCTCGCCGTCCGGCCGCAGGCGCGCGTCGGTGGGAAAAAGCAGACCCTGTTCGGTCCGCTTGGACAACAAGTCCATGACTTCCACCGCAAACTTTTGCAAACCCGCAAGATTTCTGGTCTTGGAATTGGCGACGAAGACGATGTCGAGGTCCGAGCCGTAATTAATCTCGCTGCCGCCAAGCTTGCCCAGCCCCATGATGACGAAGGGCGGCTGCTTGAGTTTGTGTTTGCGCATGACGGATTCCAGCGCGTATTGCAGACACGCATCCGCGAGCGCCGAAAGTTCCGCCAGGTTCTGTTCAAAATCCACCAGGCCCAGGATGTCGCGCAGGCCAAGGCGCATGAATTCCGCCGCATGATAACGCCGCAGCCAATGATGCTGGTCCGCATCGGCCAATCCGTGGCGCAGGTCCTTGAGGATTTCCTGGGCTGTCTTGCGCGTGGTGAGCCGTCCGCCGAATACCAGGTCATCCAGTAATTCCGGCGCGCGAATCAAACCCTCGGCGAGAAATTCCGAACGGTCAAACAGCAGCAGCAGCAACTCGAAGAAAGTCGGATTGCTGTTCCACAAATCAAACAGCGTCGCGCGTGTGCCGTAGGCGCTGATAAAGCTGTCGAGCCGCGTCACGACCCGGTCGGGATCGGACAGTGTTTTCGGAGACAACGTCAGCGTGTCCGATTTGCCATCATCCGTGCGGCAAAGCGCAAAGAGCCGGGGCAGAAGCTGGCGGGCAAGTTCCACCGTGCGCGGCGAAACATGCACGTAACCCGGACCCTCCACAAATTCACGCAGTACGCGGAACGCCTTGTCCACGTCGCGAAACCAATGCCGGACCAGCAGCGCCTTCCACTCCGCTTCCGCACCGTCGAAACTGTCAGGGAATGGAGACGCCTCGCGAGGCGCTTCCGAGCGGAGCAATTGATCATAGACCCGTCGCACATTCTGTGTGTGCTTTTGGCGGGCGGATTCGAATTGCTTGCGGGAAGCGAAACCCATCAATTTCGCGAGTCGCTCCTGTGCAGCTTTGTCATCGGGGATGGAGTGCGTTTGCAGGTTTTCCTCCATCTGCAACCGATGCTCGACGTCGCGCAGAAAACAATAAGCCGCTTCCAGTTCTTCCGCTTCCGTTGCGGTGAGCCAGTGGTACTCCACGAGCTTGGCCAGGCAGGGCAAGGTTTGGGTGAGCTGCAGAAAGGGCTGCCGGCCGGCGTGAAGCAATTGCCGGGATTGCGCGATGAATTCAATTTCGCGAATGCCGCCGCGTCCCAGTTTCACATTGCGGTCCAGTTCGCCGGTGCGCACCACCTCGGTTTCGATGCGGTCCTTCATCGCGGCGACTTCCTTGAGCACCCCGGGACTGATGGACCGCGCGAAGCGGAACGGCTGGATCATCTCCAGAAACTCGGCGGCCAGCCCTTGATCGCCGGCCACGCCCCGGGCTTTGATCAGCATCATACGCTCCCAGGTTTGTCCCCATTGCGCGTAATAATTCTCATAACTGCCCAGTGACCGGCAAAGCGGGCCGGCATCGCCCTCGGGTCGCAGCCGTAGATCAATCCGATACAACGCACCATCATTCGTCATGCGCGACACCTCGGCGATGAAGCTTTCCGCAAGGCGATTGAAGAACTGGTGGTTCGACAGAGTCGTGGCCGGCGTTTTCTTTTTGCCGGGCGGTTCTTTGAAAACTTGCCCCTCCTCACTGTAAACGAACAACACATCCACGTCGGAGCTGTAATTCAATTCCTGTCCACCCAGCTTGCCCATGCCCAAAACACAGAACGCGGTGGGCCACCATCGGCCCCCGGCATCCTGATGAAAAGGCAGGCCAAAGCGGGTGGTGAATTGTACGCGGCATGTCTGCCAGACGCTCTCCAGGCATACATCCGCCACGTCGGAAAGTTCCCGCGTGATTTCCACGACCTTCGCCAGCCGGGCCAGGTCGCGCGTCGCGATGCGCAGCATCTGCTGTTGCTTGAAGCGCCGCAACCGAACTAAGGCTTCAGGCTGGTCGCGGGCCGCCAACAGCGGCTTGAGCCAGACCGCCACCTCGCCCTGCAAACCCTGCTTGCGGCGCGGATGACGAATGTGGTCCAGGTCTATCGCCGCGAGCCAGTCCGGGTTGGCCACCAATAGATTGCTGAGCGCCTGCGATCCGCTGAACAACGCCGTCAATACTTGAATATGGTCCGCGGAAAGTCTCTCCAATTGAGGCCCTACTTCCGTGGCGGACAATACCTCGAAGAAGTGTCGCGCCCGCTGCGGGTCAGCGCAGTTCGCGAGGGGATTGGCCCAGGATGATGCAATCATCGCTGCTCGAGATTATCGTGTGATGGTTTCCAGCGTAACGGCTGTTGGGCTGTTTGCCTGCGTCCGGTTTAGCGTCGTGAACAGTCCGCGCCAAAATCCCGCGCCGTAGAGCAAGTGCGCCATCACCATTAGCGGCAAGGCACACAGACTGTGAGCGACTCCGCCTCGTGCCATTAGCACCATGATTTGAAGAATCACCGCAACCAGGTAAAGCAGCAGCGGAACCTCATAAGCCTTCAAAAGCCATTCTGAATCCGGATGGAAGGTGATGCTCCAGAGGATTGGCAGCGTCAGAAGATAAATCAGGAATAGCGGCGGGGCGAAGTTCAATGCCGAGCCGAATGTCGGATTAACCCGGAATTGTTCCGCCCGCCCCCGTCCGTAAGTCAGCAGCATTTTCGCAAAAGATTTGATTGTGCGCCGTGGACGGCGGTAAACGACCAGTTCGGGATCGTAGAGCAGCTTCCCGTCTGCTTTCTGAATATCATCCATCAACGCATTCTCCTCGTTGGGATAGAGGGCCTCGTTGAAGCCGCCGTGCTTGAGCACCGTTGCGCGCCGCGCAAGCTGATTGCAGAGAATCAATTCCTTTTCGCCGGTTTGGCGCAACTTTCCAACGGGGGTGTAGCGGGCGCGGCTGGGGCCGAAGGCAAGCCAGCTTGCCAGCACCAACGCAAGAACCTGTTCCAGAACCGGCGCATCAGCCGGGCAGAGGTTCGGCCCACCGACGATCTGCACGTTCGGATCACGGAAATGTTCCACGGCTCGGCGAAGGTTGCCGGGAGCTGCAACAGAATCATCATCCAGAAAATAAACCAGTTCGCCGTGCGCGGCGCGGAGGGCGGCGTTGCGTTGAACGGAAGGCTGCCGGCCGCGCGCAACAATGATCTCCAGTTTGTCCGACGGATAGTCCAGGGCGCGAGCAGCGGCCACGGCCTTCGGCTCACCGCCGTCGGGCCGCGTGGGAATGATGACCGTTACGCTCGGCAAACTGTCGCTCACGACGCAGAGGCTACGTTTAGGCGTTCAAAGTTCAATGTTCAAAGTTTGGAGTTGTCATTGCGTCCCGGTGGCCAATCAGTGAGACTGCCAGCCTGAATTCGTTATGGAAAACATGAGTTCCATCCAGTTGAAGCGTGATTGTACGGCCATTCAAATCCCGGCCGGCAACGCGATTACCTTAAACGCAGGCACGTCGGTGACGATCACTCAAACGCTGGGTGGGAGCTACACCGTGCATGCGCCGGGCGGTTTGTTCCGCATTGCGGCGCAGGATGCGGATGCGCTGGGGATGGAAGTGACACCACTCGAAGCGTCGTCCACGACTGCGGACAAGCCCGCGGACGAACAGGCGATTTGGGACACTTTGCGGACCTGCTTTGATCCCGAGATTCCTGTCAACATCGTGGACCTCGGACTCGTTTATGACATGCGGCTCGCGAAGCTGCCAAGCGGCGAGAGTCGTGTGGACGTGAAGATGACCCTCACCGCCCCGGGTTGCGGCATGGGCCCGTCCATCGCCGGCGATGCGGAGGTTAAATTACTGAATCTTCCAGGTATTGAGGAGGCGCACGTCGAGATAGTGTGGGATCCTCCGTGGCATCATTCCATGATTACGGAAGCGGGGCGCAAGGTGCTGGGGCTGGATTGATTCACAAACGTTGGTGTCAGCGAAGACAGCCAGATTTCACCCGTTCGGCTTCTAATCGTTCCGCCGCCGTTGCAAGAATGGAGGTGTTCCTTTCTCGCTGCATCTCAAGTTCCCATCAAGCCGAACACTCTGGACTGGCCTCGGTGTAGCATCAGGGACCGGCGATGAGTTCAACCGTGCGGAAGAAAACCTGAGTCGCTGTTGCGTCAATTCCTGGCACCGCCGCACTCAAGGTATTGAGCGTCACCCCGGCCGGCAATCGAACCCACGACCCGGCTGCAGTTGGATTCGTGCTGTATTCGATGGCGTAGGTCGAGGCAGGTTTGCCAAATAGCATCAGGCGGCGCGAGCCATCTGTGTTGAAGGCCGCTTCCAACAAAGCCTCTTGGGCAATGATCACAGCCCGACCAGGTTCAGCTGGCCGGTCTGCAATGAATGTGCCGTCCGACTTGGTGGCGCTGAAAGGCCGGACGCGCAATGGCACGAAGGCCGATTGTTGATTTGCGATGGTGGAGAAACTCAATTGGGCAACTTCTTTGGAGCCAAGGAGCGTTTGCCCCGATCGCGTCGCCAATTGAATCACGACACTTGAATTAGGAAGCGCCACCACCGATGTCGATGCGGGATCAATCTCCGAGGCAAGCGCCTGAAGCGAGAAGTTGGACAACCGCCCGGGCGGCACGTCCAGCACCAGATTCAGGCTGGCTACGCCTTCGCTCGAACTGAAGTTGAGCGCCACGCTTCCAGTCTGGCCAGCGCGCAACTCTGTAGAACCCAAACTCAACTGGGCCACATCCGAGTCAATGGTAACCCAGAAGGAACGACTGAAGGTGTTATTGTAGGCCTGCCCATTGTTGACTGTGACTGTGATCACGGCGCTGCCGTACCCATCCGTTGCCGGGACGAAATTCAGACTGCCAGTGGGATTGGGACTGCTGTAAGTCACGATCGGATGCGGTATGAGATCGGGATTGCTGGACTCCGCAGTAACCGTGAGAGCCGCAAGTCCATCAGGCAAACCTGAGGTGATGCCCGATAGGTTCACGTTCTGCACGCCCGCGTTCTCGGTAAGCGAAAGATTTACCAGCGGGTCCAATGTGGGCGGATCATTTGGAGAAACGACCTTCACGGTGAACACCTGGGTTACGATGTTGTTGCTCGAGCCACCGTCATTAACGGTGACGGTAACGGTGGTCGAGCCAAACTGACCAGCCACGGGCGCCAAGCTAAGTGTCCCAGACGTGTTCGGACTTTGATAATTGACTGAGGGATGAGGAATCAGAGCCGGATTCCCTGACAGCGCGCTGACAATCAACGTCTGATTCTCATTTGGCGCACCCGAGGTAATGCCGGAAAGCACAACCACCCGCGAGCCGATGGCTTCCGTCCCGCCAGCGACCACCGTGTCGCCTACCGGATCGAGCGTTGGCGGCTGGTTAACAGACCTGACCGTGACTGTGAAGCTCCGACTGCGAGTGCTGTTTACGGTTCCGCCATCGCTCACGGTAACGGTAATCGTCGCGGTGCCGTAGGCGTAAGTAACCGGCTCAAAGATCAGTGTACCCACCGCGTCCGGGCTGGTATAGTCAACGCTAGGATGTGGTACCAGCGCTGGGTTGCTAGAACTGGCCGTAACGGTCAGCGGCTGCAACTCATTGGCTGAACCAGAACTGATGCCGGCCAAATTGACTGTCTGCTCGCCCGCATTTTCGTTGATCGTACGATTGCTGATGGAATCCAGCGTTGGCCTTGTGTTTGAATCAGTAACCGCGACCGTGAAGGCACGGACAACTAGGTTATTATTCGTGCCTCCGTCATCCACAGTCACTGTGACAATGGCGGTGCCGGATTGATTGCTGACCGGCTGAACGGTCAGTTGCCCGGCGGTATTCGGGCTGGTGTAATTGACCGTCGGGTGCGGTATGAGGCTTGGATTACTGGAAGTGGCACTGACCACAAGGGTTTGCGACTCATTCTGCGAGCCGGAGGTAATGCCGGAAAGGTCTATGGCCTGCGCTGGAGCGCTCTGATTGATTGTGATGTCAGCCGGTTGATCCAAAGTCGGCGGTTGGTTCGGAGATTGAACAGCAGGGACCGTGTAGGAGAGTTCATCCGAGAATTCGCTCTCCACACCCAGATCATTCACCGCAGTGGCAGCAATGAAGTAAGTGGTGCCTTCGACCAGGTTGGACAGAGTGCCGCTGGTCGTGTTGCCCGCCGAGACTTGATTGGTGTAGTTGCGGCTCGCGACACCGTGGTAAACCCTGTAGCCAACCACACTGGGACTGGCACTCGCGTCCCAAGCCAGCGTCACATTCCTAGCCGCGGTCGCGGGGAAAGGCGAGAAAATGGCAAGAGTGGATAAGAGAAATGTGCTGAGAACGATGCGCCTCATACAACCGGTGATTCCTGCTCCTTTTACATCCATGGCGAAAGCTCCATACGCATAAGTGTTGCCAACTCCTAAATCGGGCAACGTCACGTCCCCTTCTGCTCTCCGTTGTCAGACGATTCCCTACGGACAGGACTGGATTCACATTGCCGGAAACCTGCCAATTCCGAAGATTTTGCGCAGAACACTAATTTCTCAGCTGAATGATTTGATTTCCTTGTTCACACTCTGCCGTCAGGTCAACAGTTGGAACTCCTTAAGACACGGTTGTCTTGAAAACAAGCAAGCACCCAACAGACAAAACGTAGGCGGGGCTGCGCAATGCCGACTCGTTCGCATTGCCTAGCCGGCCAGCAACGCTACGCAAGCCAGCGTTCGATATCGCGACCTTTGGCGACTCTTCTTACCCCAACTTACTGGCTGCGAAAGAAGGCGTTGCTTGAAAATGGCTTTGACAATACGGGCGGGAAAACTAGATTGGCCATCGCTTTGGATGGGGTCGTAGCTCAGTTGGTAGAGCACCACAATGGCATTGTGGGGGTCGCAAGTTCGAATCTTGTCGGCTCCACCATCCTTTCAGGCCCGTCAGTGTTGGGGGAAACCCAATATTGACGGGCCTTCTTCGCGTTTTCACACTTCTTGCCTCCCTCGGCGTTGCTGGGGACTTTATAGGGTGTTGTTTGGGAAACGGTGGGAAACGGACTTTGACTCACCCAGCCGCAGTTGAATTCAGAAACAACTGGCCGGGTGTTTGCAAAAAGAAAATCCTTGGACAGCCGGAAGGCCAATCCAGGGATCTTAATTCAGCGGCACGAGGCTATCGCTTGGCGGGAAGCCCCGCATGCTTGTGGATCCCAACGGCTCCACCATTCAAATCTCGAGGCGTGCGTCCCTTGGCCTACTGCACCTGAATCGTTCCCTGCACCCCACGGTACGGAGCGTGGGCCTGTCCACCCTCTGCAGTATTGCTAGGGAAGACGGGTGACCCGCAGCGGATTGGCTGGAAGGTGACGGACGGTGGCTTACGCGGAAACTCTGACTTGATTTGTTGTGACGACCTCCCTCACCCCAGCCCAGCCCCCAAGGAGAGATTCCCCCGAACAAATACGCGCATTGCGCCCTTGAACCTCAATATGCGCAAGCCGTCGATTATCAAAGATGGCATTTTGAGGTTACTGGGCAGGGTGAATTACCCGCCGCGATTTTGAAATACCGTGCGACGGGATCGGCCGGACAATTATTGGCATACCAGAAGACGAACAACGGCTGTTCCCTCTCCCCATCCCTCGGCCGTGGGAACGGGAGAGTATGGCCGAAAGCCGGGTGAGGTATGAGGGGGAATAGCGTTGAATGGGAGAGGGTCAGCGTGAGGGCGAGTGTTGAAACATACAACGGGGCGCGACGGTGTCCTGGGATCAGTCGCAGCGGCTGAAAGAGTGAAGCAGGATGAAATGTTCCAGGCCGCTCGGCGCGCGAACGGGCTGCGGCTGGTGCTATGTACACTACCATGCACCGGGATATTTTGGAGTGCGCCGGCGGAGCGTTGCGGCAACGGCGCTTTCGAGCAGGCGGAGATGGTCTGAATTCACGGGCGACTTTCGTACGTTCCAAAAGCGGTGTCGCGCTGCGTTTGCCACCGCAGTCCAAAGCTGGAGCGCGACCTTTAGGTCGCTTCAACGGGCGATGGCAAGAGGTGTGGCGATTTCGGTTTGGACGTTGAAGCGGCGTGAACGCCGCGTGCCATGCTATCGAAAATGGAAGCCCAACATTTCCACAGCCTTATTGGCCTTCTCATTCCTAATGGGGTGATCCGGCAGAACCCATCCAATAAGTTCTTGAACATTCGATGACCCAAATTGTTTTAGCTTGAATGCATCATCAACGAGAAGCGCTGAAATCCTTTGGGCAACATCATCCTGAGAACACAACAAATACTCCAACGAGGTCCGAATCTTCTCCAAGGAATTCTCTTTTGTAAACTTCTCGTCAGCATCAAATCGTTGGCTGCGAGCGCGTCCAGAGTGCATCCGTGAATAGATTTGACGAGCATCTTCTCTTGAAAGTTCCTGGATGCGCTCAGGACTCAAAACCGAGCGAAAGAATTCCGCTCGATCGTTCAAACTGCCGTTGTAGTTCTCGCCTCCCTTGTCGTATTCAATGAACTGACGGAAAAGAACGGGCAGGATTTCTCGCCGATAGTTTGCCTCAGCGGCAATTTTCTGAAGATTCTTTTGATTCCAAATCTTCACAATCCAATGCCAGAAGTGATCAATCACAAGGTAAGAGGGTGTTCCGGGATACTCCGTCTCGGATATTTGACCAACGATTTCCTTTACCTCATCAACGCGCTTCCAAAATGCAAGGTAGTCGCGACCCTCTTTGCTCGTGACTCGTTTGCGACCACGCCCAAAACGTGGAGCGACGTTCTGCCGCTCGAACTTGGCGTATCCGCTGTTTATTTTTTCGCGCTCTTGCTGGGTCTCGCGACAGAACTGCCGATACCGCTGGACATCGGGCGGCGAAAGCGATGCCGCGGCATCCCAGACGCTCTGGAAATGTCGAGCCAACGCGTCGAGCTGCGACGAGTCCGATAGAAAAACGTTTGTTTCGATGTTGTTGAGCAGACCGCCGGCTGTGAAATTTGCAGACCCCACGAGTGCGCCGAATGGTTGACCGCTGCGATAAAACAAGTAGAGCTTTGAGTGAAATCTGCTGTCGTAGAACTTGATTTCCAAACCAGCGTGAAGCAATCGGCGCAGCAAGTCGGGACTCGTCGGAGGCTGGAGAGCAACGACAAAAGAGAGTCGCAGCTTTCGTTGAAGCCAGCGGTCAATGAGGTCGGAATGCGAAAAATAAGCAACGGCCAACCGAATCTCATCTGCCGATTCAGAGGTTCTCAGGATGAATTCGTTTACAGACGAACTATTGCTGTTCTCGACTAAAAAACTTTGCATAGCTCACAAGGATTGAATTGCCCTATCAATCCTCCCCATCACCTCGGGCCAAAGGGGTTGCCGGTGCAGGCGAGGCGGACGGCTTTCATTTCTGTTTTCATGCCGGAAACTGTCGGTCGAACTCTTTGCGGCGGCCAATCCACACCCAAATCCATTCATCACCTTCAAACCGTTGAGCCACGGCGCGGTATCACGCGTGACCCGCACCGACCAGAACCGTGGGTCGGCACGCAGTCGTTCCAGTTGCAGTGAGGGATGCGACGGAAATCCGATAAACTTTAGATGCGCAGAGCGCGCGGCGTCTTTAATGATCGGAGGCAACGCACGGTAAACTTTCCAAAACTTTTCCGTGCCGAGTGATTTCACTTTTGCGCGTCGAAATCCGCGTCGCGCATTTCGGAAAAAGTGGCGGGGTTGTTCTTAAACTGCGCGGCAATCTCATCGCCCAAGGTTGTGAGCGCCGGGCGCGGGCGCGGGTTGTTGACCATGCGCTGCCATTTCAAATCGCCATTGAGTTCGGGGAGAATGGACGGCAAATCTTCAGCGAGCCGTTCGCGGTCGGCCGAGCTCAAGGCTTTGATGGCGGCTTCAATTTCAGCAACCGTGCTCATCTTGGCGGCAATCTAAATCAGCGCAGGCGGGAGGTAAAACGCTTTTACACAGTGAGTCCACATTCAGGTGCGACAGGAAGTGGCGGTCGCTTTTGGTGGTGGCAGTTCTCGCGCTGCGAGAACTCCGCCCGCGTCATAGAGGGCGGAACGAATTGTCCAAGGGGTCGGACTGGCAAAGCCGTTGCACCGCTGCACGCGGCGCTACTGCTCGCCCCGTGGGATACTTCCTGCAAACTCAGCCAGCGGTGGAGAGATTCTCCATCTCACGGGGCGAGCAGCGCGAGCAGTTCCACCAGTTGACCGCCACTTCTGGTCGCGCCTTGTAAATTGATCAATGCCGTGGGATGAAATAACGGCGGTGGAAAAAGCGTGGCGGGCTGAACGCTTGTCAGGCTCACACAACCTTGCTCGCCGGCCGGCATCGCACACGCCCCACCCATTCCCGCCAGCCGCGCCACAGGGCAATCGCAGTGAGAAAGAAACCCAGTGGCGTCCACAGAACAAAGTTGGCGGCTACCGGAACGAAGACAGCCGCCCGCACTCGGGGAACCGAAAGCAGCAACGCGAGCACAATCACCGCCACGAAGATCGTGACTGCGCGCGGCAGTTCTTTCGGCTCAACCGATGTTTCTGCACTCGCCAACGGTTCGCGTACACGGTGCAACCAAATTCCACCTATCACGACCGCGTAAAACGCCAGCGTTATCAGTTGAATCAACGCGGAAGGCAGGCCTTCCGGGCGGAGAAAAAAGTACGTGACGCCGTAAAGCACAGCCAGGTAAACGCAAAGTCCGGCAAAACCGCGCCGACCGAACACCACCAACGAATGCGCGTCCGCAGCCGCCAACCCCGGGCGCGCCAGCCGCGCCAGCGCCAGCAACACCACGCAGATGAAGGCGATGTTCAGGCAAAGATGCGCCGGCCCGCCGGAGTTGATGCCCAGCGTGCAGCCACACGAGAGAATGATATAGAGTCGCACGGCCAGCGCGCCGCGGCTGCCGCCGGTTGCCCAGGCGAGGTCCGGGAACAGCGGACGCAGTCTGGGACACAGCAAACAGGCGACCGCCAGCGGCAGCAGGAACGACATCACCGGATGAAACAGAAAAACCATGCTCAGTTCGGAGAAGCCAAAGGGGCCGAGATGGCCCAGGACGAGTTTCCCATCGCCACCGTAGCCGTGCCAGATCACCTTGGTGATCCAGGATTCATAAAGGCCGAACAAAACGCCCCAAAGATAGAGCGCGCCCAGCGACGTCCGCCCCGTCCGCACCGCCAGCGTGGTGAAAAAGAAAAAGTGCGCGAAGTACAACCAGTAGGTGACCAGCCACGTCCAGGGAGTCCAGAAACCCGTTGCCACCGACGCGCCGGAAAAACCCTCCGCGGAAATCAGCACCAGAAACCCAAACAACAGCCGTGGCCAGACGATCATCAAGACCAGAACACTCCGTTGGTTGGAATGTTTCAAGTAAATCCTGCGCGTTTAGCGGCTGAACGCCGCGCGCCAAGGAACGGAGCGCAGATCTGTGCCCGCAGCGGTTGGGTTGACCGGCGGCGGATCAACCCGCGACCGGAACGCTCAGTCCATTATCACGATACTAAAAAGGAGCATCATCGTTTGCCCGTGCGGGCGAGGCGGACGCTTTTCATTTCTGTTTTCATGCCGGGAACTGTCGTTCGAAATCTTTGCGGCGGCCAATCCACACCCAAATCCATACATCACCTTCAAACCGTTGAGCCACGGCGCGGCGCACGCGGCGTCCTTGATGACCGGAGGCAACGCACGGTAAGCATTCCAAAACTTTTCCGCGCCGAGTGATTTCACTTTTGCAGGTCGAAATCCGCGTCGCGCATTTCGGAAACAGTGGCGGGGTTGTTCTTGAACTGCGCGGCAATCTCATCACCCAAGGTTGTGAGCGCCGGGCGCGGGCGCGGGTCGTTGACGATGCGCTGCCATTTCAAATCGCCATTGAGTTCGGGGAGAATGGACGGCAAATCTTCAGCGAGGCGTTCGCGGTCGGCCGGGGTCAAGGCTTTGATGGCGGCTTCAATTTCAGCAACCGTGCTCATCTTGGCGGCAATCTAAATCAGCGCAGGCGGGAGGTAAAACGCTTTTTACACAAGCAAAGCCAGTGCTTTCTCAATCCTCCCCGTCACCTTCTCCTTACCCATCACCTCCAACAAATGATAAAGGCTGGGGCCGGAGGGGTTGCCCGTGCAGGCGACACGGACAGGATGGACGAGCACGCCGGCTTGTTCAGAGGTCACGGTAAATTTCCTTTCGGTTGCCGACACCGAGGAGGTGAATGACGTTTTTCACCGCATCGAAGGTGTAGATGATCCGATAATCTCCCACCCGCAACCGGTAACGGTTGTGCCCTTTCAGGCGATGATGCGGAAAGGTTTTGAGCCGCAGTCCCATCTCATCAATCTTTGATTCGATGCGCGAGCGGACGTTGGGAGGTAAATTGAAGAAGGCGGAATCGTAAGTGGTGTAGCAGACTTGCAGAGCCGCGCTCATGCGCTCAAGGCTGGCGCACACGCGGGTGGACTCCAGCGGCCATCTCGTGCTCGGACTTTTGTATGGCTGACTCGAAATCAGGCGTGAATTCGAAGTCGTCCTCAATCATGTCGTCCAGCCAACCGCGAACTTCGCGGAGTTCAGCCTGCGTGAGGGTCTCCAATTGAGCTTCAATTTGCGCGACTTTGCTCATGGCCGTAAGCTGCTTTGGACGTGGTCGGATTGCAAGTTCAATTCCCGCTTTATGTAAGGCAATTAAACACTTTTTGAATTCTCGCCAGAGTCTTTTCTTTACCGATCACCTCCAGCAAATGATACAAGCTCGGGCCGGAGGGATTGCCGGTGCAGGCGAGGCGGACGGGATGGACGAGCACGCCGGCTTTCACGCCGAGTTCGGCGGCCACGGCTTTCAACGCGGCTTCCAAGGCCGCGGCGTTGAATGGCTCGGCTACGGCGAAGGCATCCCGGAGTTTTTCGAGGCGTGGTTTGTTTTCCGGCACGAAGCTTTTCTTCGCAGCTTCCGGGTCATAGGTGATTTCGTCGCGGAAATAAAATCCGCCATACGCCGGCAGTTCGCCGAAAGTTTTGATTTTGCCTTTGCAGGTGTCGAGCGCGGCTTTGACGTAGTTCACGTCGAATTGGTTGGTGTCAATGCCCGCCTTGGCCAGCGCGTGGACTGAGAGTTCGTAAAAGCGGGCATCCGGCAGTTCGCGGCAGTATTCGCCTTGCAGCCAGACGAGCTTCTCGAAGTCGAACTTGGCGTTGTGCCGGAGTATCTGCGGTAAATCAAAGCGTTCGACGACTTCAGCAAGGGGAAGTTTTTCCTGATTGTCCTTGGGCGACCAACCGAGCAGGCAGAGGTAATTATCCACGGCCTCGGGCAGGAAACCTTCATCAAGGTAGGTGGTGAGGGATGCGCCACGGTCGCGTTTGCTCATCTTGCTGCCGTCGGCGTTCAGGATGAGCGGAATGTGCGCATACTTCGGAGGCTCGACCCCAAACGCTCTGAACAGCGCGATGTGCTTGGCGGTGTTGCTCAGGTGATCTTCGCCGCGAATGACATGCGTGATGCCCATCTCCAGATCGTCCACCACGTTGACGAAGTGAAACACGGGCTGGCCGTCGCTGCGCACGATGACAAAATCGGGATCAATCTCCTCACGGTCGGTGAGTTTGCGCAACACGTCGCCGACGACGAGGTCGGGAATCAGGATCGGCTCGCGCTGCATCTTGAACTTGATCGCGCCTTCGTGTTCGTAGGCAAGGCCGCGCGAAAGCAAAGCTTCGACGCGGCGCTGGTAATTCTCTTTTCGTTGCGACTGGAAATACGGGCCGCGGTCACCTTTGCAGGATCCGGTGGCGTCGGCGGTAAGCGGGCCTTCATCCCAATGGAGACCGAGCCAGCGCAGGCCGTTGAGAATCACATCCACGGCTTCCTGCGTGTTGCGCGCGGCGTCGGTGTCCTCGATGCGCAGAACAAACGTGCCGCCGGTGTGGCGGGCATAAAGCCAGTTGAACAAAGCGGTGCGGGCGCCCCCGATATGCAGGTAGCCGGTGGGCGATGGCGCAAAACGAACACGAGTTTTCATCGCGGAGAATTTAAGCACGGATGGACACGGATGGACACGGATAAAAATCGCCGAATGAATTGCGATCCTGGCTGCGAGTGCCCCCGGCTCACCTTGAAGTCTGAACGTTCGGTGAGGTCGCCGGCGTTGACGCAACGGCGGTCGGCGGCGCGGCGGGTTTGGGATACGCCGGCCGCTGGTGATGGCGCGCTTTCAACCAACCGCAGAACGAGTCCTGCACCCGCGCCAGTTCCGACAGGGTGAGTGGACATCGCGCCAATTCGCCTTCCGCAATCCGCTCCGCGATCAGGTTGCCGACGAAAGCGCGCAATTCAGCTTCGGGTTTTGCGCCCAACGAGCGCGTGGCCGCCTCGAGAGTGTCGGCCAGGGCAATGATTCCGGATTCGCGGGTGGAGGGCGGTGGACCCGGGTAGCAGAACTGCGCCCGCAACGTCTCGGGGTCTTCGCCTTCCTGCAACTGTTCCCAGGCGCGAGCGTAGAAGAACCGCACCAGCGAGATGCCGTGATGTTCCGCGATAATGTCGCGGAACGCCCGCGGCAGTCGGTGCTTTCGGGCCAGTTCCAATCCGTGCGTGACGTGTTCGATGATTTGCCGGGCGCTCTCGCGCGGGTCCAAGTCGTCATGCGGAGAAGGACCGTCAATGTTCTCGGCAAAAATGGCGGGGGCTTTCAATTTGCCGATGTCATGAAAGAACGCTGCCGTCCGGCAAAACAATGCCCGCGCGC
Source organism: Verrucomicrobiota bacterium (assembly GCA_014860005.1). The sequence goes on from JACZKP010000177.1 coordinate 75,330, forward strand.
CAATCGTCGCCGCCGCCTTCTCCGCGAGATCGGCGACATTGAGGGTGTGATGCCACGTGCCCGGGGCCTGCTCCTTGAGTTGATCCAGCAATGAGTGGTCGCTGCCGTACTCGATGAGCGTCACGTCCGACAATTCACCCAGCATCCACTCCATCACCGGCAGCAGCATCAGCACGGCCAGGGCAGCAGCCAGACCGATCAGCACCGGTGCGGCGGCGGCCCCGGCAATGGCTTCAAGCGAGGCTTCACCCATTACGCCATGTATTGCGGCAATGGCGCCGAGCATCACTC
>JACZKP010000178.1 GCA_014860005.1 Verrucomicrobiota bacterium
AGGCCCACGCAAAGAAAAAGAGGGTTGGTCTGCACTACAGCACATTTGAGAAATCCGCAGCCACATGGGCAACAACTTACGAAACAAAGACCCCGAAAAATCGCTGTTTCCCCAGTCGAATAGCGGAAGTCGGGTTAGCGCCACACTCAATCAGGAAAATGTTCTCAGTGCCACGGGCAAGCCTTTCACTCCGAGCATGGTCAAGTGGATACGCTACCGGTATGACATTGCGATGCCATCGCAGAAACGCGCTGAGGAGTTGACGGTCCGCCAGGTGGCCGATCGGCTGGGCGTCAGTGCCGGCGTGGTCTACTACTGGATCGAACGAGGGCATCTTCCGGCCCGGCGGCTTGAACCTGGGTTTCCATACTGGATTACTTTGACCGCCGATAAGGAAGCCGAACTGCAAGCCTGGATCACCCACTCCCATCGTATCAAACCGCAACCATTCCGAACTACTGCTGCACGAGGTGCATTATGAACTCACCGTCGGGATACCCAATTGTCGCACCCCTTTTCCCCCAGGCTTGGGAATTTGCACTCCCAGCACCGGGGCCGGTTCGTATTCACCGCTGATGAGTTTGTCCCTTAGCTGCTCCCTGTTGGCGCGCACACTTATCCACGCTTTCAGCCCGGTGACGTCCATGCCGTCAACTCCCGCGCTGCCTTTGTTGGCGCACACCCTCCGCAGGGCTTCTATGAGGTTGGCCTCCTGGGCCAACCTCTCCATTAGGTCTTGCTTCAAGGCGCGTGTCCCTTCTTCCGTCGTCAGCACTTGTCCCACCACCTGCCCAGCAGTTCCGCTTACCGCCTCACCGCTGCTACCGTGGCCAACGCGCCCCTGCCCTTCCCAGCCGAAGCTGAGTTGTTCGGGTAGCTCGTTGCTTGTCTGGCGCTTCATGCCGTCGAGGTCTCCAGTTCGCTCTTCCTTATTGTCTTTTGGTTCGGACCTTCGCGGGTCAAAGGTTCGCTCCCGCTACTACGTCCTCGGCTGACTCCCATCCTTCCTTCCAGACGCTTCGCAGCGCCCGTAGCCCTTGCGGGCAGTTGGTCGGGCCTCCCGGAATAAGGCTCAGGGCTTTCCCACAGGCCACGCCGAATTTACCGCGCCGGCTTCCGCACAAGTTTTGGGCTGTAGAATCCATTGCTCCCTTACCCAACCGGTCTCGGCCTTCTATTCGGTTCTTGTTCATCGTGTCTGTCGTCTTGCCTCCGGCTTCCTTCCCACGGTTGTTTACTCCGCAGTTGCCTTCGGCTCGTGGTTCCGCTTGTGCGGTCCACAGGGGACTTCAACCCCATAAGCTCTGAGTCATGTCCGGCGTACAAAAAACGGGACGGCAAGCAAACCGTCCCGTTTTCGAGCGAGAGCGCCGGTTAAAGCTTCTTCGGCAAGGCAGCCCAACTGCCCTTCTTGGCGCTGCTCTTGACGCAGGTTTCGATGAACGCAATACCCATCCAGCCGTCCTCGACGCTGGCGTATTTCGAGCCGTCGCAGGCGAACGGTTTGCCAGCCTGCCATTTGCGCACGTCAGCTTCAAAGCAGCGATGCAGGCGCGCATAAGCATCATGAAACGCTTCCGGATGCCCGGCGGGAACGGTCGGTTCGGCCATGAGATCGGCCGGTACATCCTTGGGCAGAAAACCGTCGCCCGGGTTGACCGCGCCGCGCCAATAGACGCGGTCCGGCTGATTGGCGAGATGAATGGTAATGCTCTCTGGCTCTTCCTGCCGCCAGACGAGCGTGCCCTTGGTACCGCTGATTTCGATACCCAGATCGTTCTTGTGGCCGATGGCAATCTGCGAGGCGCGCACCAGGGCTTTGCCGCCGTTGCTCAACTTGCAGTAGATCGTGAAGTGATCGTCCAGCGCCCGGCCTTCGACGAAGGTTTCGAGTTGCGCTGAAACCTGCGTGACATCCAGGCCGGTCACGAAGCGAAGTTGCATGAGGGCGTGCGTGCCAATGTCGCCACCGCAACCGGAGCCGCCCGCCAGCTTGGGATTTGTGCGCCAGGTGGCCTGCATCTGGCCGGTGGCTTCGAGTTTGGTCGCGAGCCAGCCTTGGAGGTAGTAAGAGTCCACCCAGCGGACGTCACCCAGCAGACCCGCGCGAATGATGTAGCGCGCAAACCGACTGGTCCAATGGCCCAGATAAGTGTGCGCCACACCGAAGGGGATGTTGTGCTTGCGAACCGCCTTCACGAGCGCGTTGGCTTCCTTAAGGTTCAGGCAAAGTGGCTTCTCGCAGAACACCGGGATGCCGGCCTTGATGGCTTTCATCGCCGGATCGAAATGCACGTGGTTCGGCGTGACGATGACGATGTAACTGAGTTTCTGGTCTTCGGGCAGGCTGGCGTTGGCCTCGATCATTTCCGTGTAGGAGCCGTAACCCTGGATCGGATAAGGCCAGTTCGCCGCTTCCTCGAGGGCGATCTTGGGATCGGGAAACAGCGCACCGGCCGTCACGCGGCGCGTGCCGTCAAAGTGGATGGCTTTTTGATGGGGGTTGACGATGAATGCGCCTTTGCCACCGCCCACCAAACCGACATTGATAGGTTTGTTCGACATAGATTGTTCCTTTGATTATTCGTTTGTTTTACTGCAACCGCTTGAGTCATCCCCGGGCACCATTTGGAGATTCAGCCTGGGAAACGCCGTCCGTTTCGCGTCCAGACTAGACCAGCGCGACTCCCGTTCAAGGAGTTTGTGCGGCGACTACAACTACACTTTCACCCACTGACGCTTCTTGACGGAAAGTTCCACCGCCTCCAGCACCCGCTGGTTCTTGAGGCCGTCCTCAAACGTCGGGTGAACCGGTTTGCCTTCGATACAGGCGTTGACGAAGTCGGCCACGGTGTGGACAAAGGTGTGTTCGTAGCCCAGCAGGTGCCCGTCGCGCCAGTAATGATTCACGTAGAGATGCGCGCCGTTGGGTTGCGTGACCAGAATGTCGCGGAAGCCCTGACGATCAGCCGGGCTGGCCGTGTCGAAAAACTTCAGCCGGTTCATGTCTTCAAGATCGAAGCACAACGAGCCTTTGCTGCCGTTGATTTCAAGAGTGAGGTGATTCCTCCTGCCGGCAGCGCAGCGGGTCGCTTCGAGGCTGGCCAGCGCGCCGCTGGCAAATCGCCCGATGAACAATGCGGCGTCGTCCACGGTCACATTGCCCTTCTTCTCAAGGGCCTTGGCCGACTGGCTTTGGGCCTTGCCGGTTAAGCCCGTCAACGGACGTTCTTTTGTGAAAGTATGCATCAACCCGCAAACTTCCTTGAACTCACCGACCAAGTAGCGCGCCAGATCAATGATGTGAACGTTGATGTCGCCATGCGCTCCGCTGCCGCTGACGGATTTATCCAACCGCCATTTCATGGGATAGTCCGGATCCACGAGCCAGTCCTGGGCATACCGCGCCCGGAAGTGGTGAATCTCGCCCACCGCACCTTCGCCGATCATTCGCCGCGCCAGCGCGATGGCCGGAACGCGCCGGTAGTTGTGGCAAACCATGTGAACGATTTTGGCTTTCTGCGCGGCGGCGAACATGGCCTCAGCTTGCTTAACCGTCAGTGCGAGGGGTTTCTCGCACAGGACATGCTTGCCCGCCCGGGCGGCGGCAATGGCGATTTCCGCGTGGGAATCGTTGGGCGTGGCGATGTCCACGATATCAATCAAGGGCGACTCCACCACCTCCCGCCAATCAGTGGTGGCATTTTCCCAGCCGAGGTTGGCCCGCACGGACTGCACGCTGGCGGCCGAGCGCCCACAAATGGTGTGCAACTCGAGGTGTGCTTTCAGGGGGAAGAAGCGCGGCGCCTGCCGCCACGCGTTGGAGTGGGCTTTGCCCATGAACCGGTAACCAATCATCCCGACACGAAATGTCCTGGCCATAGGCGTGCTGAAGTTGAGGTTGAATTAGATGCCCCCGCCTTTATAGTGACGAAAGTTTTTCAAGTCAACGGGCGACTTGAGTCCTATGCAAATTCACTTGTTGAAATCGAAGATTCACCGGGCCTGCGTCACGGGCGGCAGCATCCATTACGAGGGCAGTCTATCCATTGACGCCGATTTGATGGACTTGGTGGGCCTTTGCCCGCATGAACGCATCCTATGCGGGAACATGGCCAACGGGGAGCGCTTTGAGACCTATGCCATTCCGGGTAAGCGCGGCGCCGGCGAAATTGTGCTGAACGGGGCGACCGCCCGGCTCGGCAAACCCGGCGACTTGCTGACCATCATGAGTTACGCCGTGGTCAAAGCAAAACAGGCCAAAAGATGGGTCCCCCAAATAATTGTCCTCGGCAAGAAGAACAAGGTCGTGACCAAACGGGGGACCAGGAAATGATTCTGGCTTGGCGACCGGAACATCCAGCCGGAGGCGCGGGCGGCTCTTCCGGTAAAGCCTCAACCCTCCGGCACTAATCTTTCTGCCATGTCTTATACCGCCGCAGAAATTGCCGCCCACCTCCAGGGCGAGGTCGTGGGCGACCCTGCCACCCTGCTGAATAGTTTTGCCCCGGCCGACCGGGCGCAAGCGGGCGATCTGACCTTTGCTGAAAACGAGGAGTATTTAACCCGCGCCGTCCAAAGCGCCGCGTCAGCCGTCATCGTCGGACGGCACACTGCTGCCAGTGGCAAAGTCCTGATTCGCGTGGCGAACGCGCGTGTTGCCTTCGCCAAGGCGCTGGAACTTTTTTTCCCCGAACCAACCCTCGCCGCCGGGGTTCATCCCACCGCGGTTGTGGCAGCAACGGCGCAGATTGACTCGACCGCTCACATCGGACCGGGTTGTGTGGTGGGGGAGCGGACGCGCATCGGTGCGCGCACTACTTTGCATGCCGGCGATGTTCTGGGCGACGACTGCCGGCTCGGCGAAGGGGTGGTGTTGTTTCCAAACGTTACGCTTTATGCGCGCACTGAGCTGGGCAATCGCGTCCGGGTCCATGCCGGCACCGTGATCGGATCCGACGGGTTTGGTTACGTGCTGGACGCGGGCGTGCATCGCAAAGTGCCCCAGATTGGCAATGTCGTGATCGGCGACGACGTTGAAATCGGTGCGAACGTCACGATTGACCGCGGAGCGCTAGGCCCCACAGTCATTGGCAAAGGCACGAAAATAGACAATCTGGTGCAGATCGGGCACAACGTGCAGATTGGGGAGCATTGCCTGATCGTGGCCCAGGTGGGCATCGCTGGCAGCACGAAATTGGGCAACTACGTCGTGCTGGCCGGGCAGGTGGGATTGGCCGGACATCTCAAGATCGGCAATCAGGTCACGGTGGCCGCGCAAGCCGGGGTAATGCACGACATCCCCGACGGTGGAAAGTGGCTGGGCGCACCGGCACAACCGGATCGCAACGCCAAGCGCCAGTTGATTGCGGTGCAACAGTTGCCTGAATTGATACGCCGGGTCAGGGATTTGGAACGTCAGTTCGGGGCGCGCCCGGCCTCGACCGGTGATTCGGACTGACGGACACGGTCCCGCCGCGCAGAGCGATCACTGCAAAATTTTTTGATTTCTGATTGACCAGTGCCCCCCTTCTCTGGCGAGATGATAATCCCTTTACATGGGCGAATAATCAGATGGCCAAAGCCTCAGTCAAAAACGGAAACGGGTCGCGCGGCGCTAGCACGTCCAAGTACGACGCGCACCACAAAGTTCTCTCCCAAACCTACGGTGCCTTTGCGGATTTGCGCCGCGAGCTGTCCGACTCGAAAACCGCCGTCGCCGAACGGGAGGATCTCTTGCGCAGCTTCGCCGTCTGCCCGGATTCACAGCGCGCATGGCTGTTGCTGGAGGATTACTTCGAGAAGCTGTCGCTTTCGCGCAAGGATTTTCCCGCAACGGAATGGTGGCCGAAGATGCTGGCCGCGCAGGGCAGCTCGCGGCTGGAGGAACTGGCCTTTCTGTTTCTTCGGGCGCGCCGTCCGCTGCCGGGGGAATTGAACGTCCACGCCAGCCCGGAACGCTTCGCGCGGGCGGAGGAGACCGAACAAGAACAGAAGCTGGTCCAGGAATTGGAGCACTGGCTGTTCCCCGACACCCCGCCGCACCTGGACGTGCCGCGGGCCACCCTTCGCGTCGTTTGCGAACCTCTGCCCGATGAAGCGCAGCCCGCGCGCCATCGTCTCGGCGTCCAATTCCGCCTGTTCCGGCCCCGCACCGGGGAGAAGATCCGCACCCTGCGCGATCTGATAGATCTGGCCACCCGCGCGGCGCACGAGCAGGAATTGTTTCCGCCCGCCGATTGGGAGTTCATCACCTGGTTGGTGGAAACACATCGGAGCCGGCAGGACGGCGACGACACGCTGGTTTTGTCTGACGTGGAACTGCTGCAATGGCTCGCGCGTTGGGGGCACACGCCGCGCTTGGAGTCAGTTCACGACGACCAGACCACGCCTCTGCAATTTCATGGCCAACTCGCCACGCTCGAACCGCTCTTGGAAAACGGCGACCAGGAACTCGCGTTCACCCACCGGCTGACGTTGCCCGACGGCCAGCGGATTCCGCTCCCGCAGGTCAAGTTCTTCAACCAACAGCCTCCACTGGTGCTCGCGGGGCACACGTTTTATCTCCTGCGCAATTGCCCGCCGCCGGCGGTCATCGAGCGCTGGGCGCACAAGCCTTCTGTGCCCGTGCGCAAGCTCAGTCATCGCCTGCTCATGCACCTGCGCAATTCCCGCACCAGCCAGGGCGTGGATTGGGCGCAACTTTGCGTGGCACATCCGGCGGCACCGCAATTTGTTTTCGAACTGCTTGAGGACACCGTCCGCCTGCGGCTGCTTGCCCGCAGTCAGCGCGACCAGAGTGTGTGGTTCTGGACCGGCCAGGACTGGCAGCCGCACGAACGCAAGCGCCGCGGGGGCGACAAACCGGAAATCCTCGATGACGCACGCCTCGAACCGGCGACGCAATGGCTGCGCCAGCTCGACTGGTTCACCCCGGAACCCGGCCTGTGGGTCGGTGATGCGAACGATAATTTTCTCGGCAGCCTCGCTCAGACCTGGGCCGACCGACCCAAGCAGGCGGAGTTTCTCGGTAACCCGGCGTTTCACCGGCTGTTTCTCACGCCGCGCCGGCTCAAGCCCAAGCTCATCGTCAAAGGCAGCGGCATTGACTGGCTCGCCGTGTCCGCGGAATGGGAAGCCGAGGGCATGAAATTGAGTAAGGCAGACCTGGAACGCCTTGCCGCCGCCACGAGCCGGTTCGTCAAACTGCCCAATTCCGGCTGGGTGGAACTCGACACGGCTGCGGTGCAATCCGCCCACGAAGCGATGGCCGACATGGGCGTGGACGGCCTTGTGCCGGTGGCGCAAAAGGTGGGGCTGGAACACGTCGCGCATCTCGATGAGGACCAGTTGGAGCGCTTCGCCGATTCACCGCAGGCCCGCGAACTCCGCGAGCGCGTTAAGGATTTCCGCGGCGTGCCATCCGTCTCCTTGCCGGCCTGCATCCAGGCCGAGCTCCGTCCGTATCAGAAGGATGGCTTCGATTTTCTCGTGCATCTGACCCAGATCAGGCTGGGCGGAATCCTCGCCGACGACATGGGTCTGGGCAAAACCCTGCAAACCCTTGCCTGGCTGGCGTGGCTCAAAGACCGCAACAAGAAGAACCCCAAACCCTCGCTCGTGATTTGTCCCGCGTCCGTGCTTCACAACTGGCGGCGCGAAGCCAACCGCTTTGCGCCCGGCCTCAAGGTGCTCGTGCTCGAAAGCGGCGCCGCGCGGCACAACTTGCGCAAACAGATTCCCCAGCACGACGTCATCGTGACCAATTACGCGCTGCTGCGGCGCGACCTCGAGGAGTTGCAGAAGTTCGCTTTCCGCGCCGTCATCCTCGACGAGGCGCAGTTCATCAAGAATCCCGGCGCGCAAGTGACGCAATCGGTCAAACAGCTCAAATCCGAACATCGCCTGGCGCTTACCGGCACGCCGCTCGAAAACCGGCTGCTGGATTTGTGGAGCATCGTGGATTTCATCCAGCCCGGTTACCTGGGCAACCAGGAGCACTTCATCGAAACCTACGAGCCGAAGGGCGGACAGGATGCCGAGGGCGCCCAACGCATCGCGCGCCGCCGGCTCTCCGCCAAGTTGCGCCCGCTGCTCCTGCGCCGCTTGAAGAAGCACGTCGCGAAGGATCTGCCCGACCGCATCGAACAGCGCCGCGATTGTCCGCTCGGCGATGAGCAACGGAAACTTTACCTCGCCGAGCTGCGCCGCAGCCGCGACCAGATCATGCAGGCCGTGGCGGAGCAGGGCTTGAACAAAAGCAAGATGCACGTGCTGGCCGCGCTCACGCGCCTGCGCCAGGTGTGTTGCCATCCGCAACTGGTCGGCAACGATTCACCCAGCGGCAAGACCGAGACGCTGTTCGAGCTGCTCGACTCGCTGGTGGCGGAAGGGCAGAAAGTTCTCGTGTTCAGTCAGTTTGTGCAGATGCTGCAACTGATCGAAAAGGAATGCCATGCGCGCAACATCAGCACGCACATTCTCACCGGCCAGACCAAGGATCGCCAGGAAGTGGTGCAGGCGTTCCAGAACGATCCCAATCCCGGCGTTTTCCTGTTGAGTCTGCGCGCGGCCGGCACGGGATTGAACCTCACCACCGCCAGCTACGTGGTCCTTTACGATCCGTGGTGGAATCCCGCTGTCGAAGCGCAGGCCATTGACCGCTCGCATCGCATCGGCCAGACGCAAACCGTGAACGCGTATCGCCTGATCGCCCCCGGCACCGTCGAGGAGAAAATCTGGGAACTCCAACAGAGCAAGGCGCAAACCATCGCCGACGTACTGGGCGAGGAAGGCTTCGCGCGCAGCCTGTCCAAGGCGGATTTGGAATACCTTTTTGCCGAGGATTGAGTCAGTTCATTCTTCGGCACACAATCGGTCTTGTCGAGTTGACAAGGGCATGATTGGCAAACGAATGCTCTGAAATAGCCCGGGCGCATTGCCTTTGGTTTGTTTCCATTCTCCTGACAATCATTCCCCTGCCTTTTCCCTCCCTTAACCTGGCTTGATTTATTCCCCGTTCCTTCTACCCTCCACAATCGAAGTCATTTCGCTTTTAACATGCAACTGAACAACGAAGAAATCCGCCGTTACTCGCGGCATCTGATCCTGCCGGAAGTCGGTCTGGCCGGGCAAAAGAAGATCAAAGCCACCAGCGTCCTGTGCATCGGCGCGGGCGGTCTCGGCTCGCCTATCGCCATGTATCTCGCGGCGGCGGGTATCGGCAAAATTGGCATCGTGGATTTTGACACCGTGGATTATTCCAATCTGCAACGCCAGATTCTCCACACGGACGCGGACGTGGGACGTTCCAAAGCTGAGTCAGCCAAGGAAACCATCGCGGGCATCAATCCCAACGTCGAAGTGGCCATCCACAACACCGCGATCAATTCCGGCAACGCCTTCGAGCTCATCCGCCCCTACGACATCGTGGTGGACGGCACGGACAATTTCCCGACGCGCTATCTCACCAACGACGCCTGTGTGCTGCTCAAGAAGCCGAACGTCTATGGCTCGATCTTCCGCTTCGAGGGTCAGGCCAGCGTGTTCGCGCCGCATCTCGGCGGACCGTGCTATCGCTGTCTGTATCCCGAACCGCCGCCGCCCGGCATGGTGCCGAGTTGCGCGGAAGGCGGCGTTCTCGGCGTGTTGCCCGGCATCATCGGCTGCATCCAGACGACGGAAATTCTGAAACTCGCGCTGGGCAAAGGCACGTCCATGGTCGGACGCCTGCTGCTGTTCAACGCGCTCGACATGAAGTTCCGCGAACTCAAGTTGCGGCGCGATCCCGCGTGCCCGATCTGCGGCGACCATCCGACGATCAAGGAACTGATTGACTACGATCAATTCTGCGGCATCCAACCCGCCCCCGCCGAACCCGTGGGCAATCCCGATGAAGTCACCGTGCAGGACATGAAGAAAGCGCTCGATAATCCGAGCCTCGGCATCAAGGTCATTGACGTGCGCGAATCGGACGAATACGAGATCGCGAAAGTGGACGGCGTGCCATTGCTGCCGTTGAGCCAGATCAACGAGCGCTTCACAGAACTCGATCCGAACCAGCAATACTATCTGCACTGCAAAGCCGGCGTGCGTTCGTTGAAGGCGCTAAACTTCCTGCGGCAACAGGGTTTCAAATATCTCAAGAGCGTCAAAGGCGGCATCACCGCTTGGAGCGAGGAGATTGATTCCCAGGTGCCACGGTATTAAGACCGTCCTTACGGTGTGGAAACCGCCCGGTAGAACCGACGTGGATGATTTGTCGCGGACGAATCGAGGAAGCTGAGATTGGTGTTGCAGTAGAACGATCCCAGCGAAACCCAGTTCACCAGATTTGTGCTGGTTTCCAGCCGATACAAACCCGGCTGTGGAACCTTGAGCGTTAGTTCAAAACCTGGGGCACCCGTCCGATTCAAAATACCGGCTGGCGCAGGAGGGTTCACAGTGAACCGAACAGGTGCTGTTGTGGATGACGCACCTTGATTGTCGTAGGCTCGCGCATAGACCGTATAAACTCCGGCCGGCAAATTTGTCCACGTCGTGCCATAAGATGGCGTCGTGTCGGTAAACAACAATGTGCCACCGCTGTAGAACTCAACCCGCGTCACTGTGCCGTTAAGATCACTCGCATTGGCGGTAACTTGAACCGTGGCCGGCGCAACGAAAGTTGCATTGGCCGCTGGACTGGTCAAGGTCACCCCGGGCGCTGTGTTGATGGTGGGGTGGTTACCCCGCCGATAGATCACCGCCAGCTTTGCATCACGGATGGCGAGGGCGCGGCTACCCGAAGTCGTCAGCTTGTCGGCACCGAGATTTTGCACATAAACCGAGCGGTCGGAACTGGTGGTCAGATCTTCATCGGCATAGAAGACCTTCGTGTCGTCGCCATTGAACACCGGATACCCTACACCGTTTTCGCTCAATCCGATCACCCCGAGCGCCCCTTCATACAAATCCAAGGTCAGAATGGCGGAATCACCCGTCGTGTATTGCGCCTCGAAAACCACATAACGACTCGACGTCTTGCCGAACGAGGGATTACCAATGTTGAACTCATCCACAGTAGGCACGACGACGCGTTGTTGAAGTGTTGACATATCCAGCCCAAAGATGCTCCAAGCATGGCGGGTCTGGCCATCCGCTCCTCGGAAACCGGAAAGGGCATCATAGATGAGCAGCCCCCCGTCCGGTGAAAAGCTCAAGGCATCGGCGTAGCTGATGTTGTTCAAGGGTTCACCGTCCGTGACGGGCGTGACCAAATTGACGGTTGAGGTGAGATTAGATACCAGATCGAGCACGACAATCTGGTTCGTAGGTAGGCCGCTACTATTGAAGACAAACGCGACATAACGGCCTTCCGGAGAAATGGCGATTGAGTGAACCAAGCCCGAGTATAGTGTGGTGAAGTCCGCCCCGGCAGTGGTGAGATAACACAGGCTGTCATCGCCGCCTACAAAGAACATATCCTCACCGTTTCCGGTTACGGAAGATCGAGACAGCTTCACGCTCGTCACCAGACTACTGCCGCTGCTGGAATCTCCCTGCGCAGCTTCGATCCTAAACAGGTCGTCACGGTCGAAAAACCAATGTTCACGGATGAACATATATGAATCTACAGCAGACACCGACGCGTTCACATTGGACGGTTGAGCGGCGCTCGCCGGGGCAGCGAACAGCCCAATTGCATCAAACGCTTCCATCGTTTTAAGCACCTGCGGTGAGCCGACCCCATACAAGGCCTCGGCTGCGGCAACACAACCCAGTCTCGCATCAATAAAATGGGAGAACGGTTTCATGCTCACCGTGAGACAGCGGTAGAAGATTTGTTCCGCATGATTGTATCCCACTGCGCCCGGAAGTCCTGCCGCCAATAGATAGAAAGCGTGATTGATGATACTGCTGTTGAAGTGAACTCCCCCGTTGTCCCGGCCACTGAAGTTATTCAAGAATGGATCGTCGGATGGAATGAACTCGCTCATGTGAGCAGGATAAGGTCGTGCCGTTCCCGAGATGAGCACAGAACCCGGGGAGGCCATGTTGCGCATGATAGAACTCAACTCCGACCCGATGAGCCAGTCGTTTGTGGCGCGGGTTCGGGCCTCAATCATTTCGCCGAAAATGTCCGCGAATGATTCATTGAGTGCTCCCGGTTGGTCGCGATAGTAAAGCACCCCTTGGCTGCCAATGCTGCTGGCCACGCCATGAGTAACCTCATGCCCCACGATGTCGAGTGAACCTGCATACCGGTCGGTGCTCCCGAACAGCATCAAATCGAGTACGCCATTCCAGGAAGCGTTCGGGTAGTCGCCAATGCGGACGATTGCATTCAAATTGCTTCCGCCGCCATTAAATGAACTTCGCCCGAACCGGAGTAGATAATAGTCGTAGGTCTGGCTGAGATTGTAGCTGGCGCTGACGGCCTCGGGGATACTCCAAGAAAGCGCAGAACCCGACGCAATACGGTAAGCCGCCTGTAACACATTGTAGTTTGTGCCGCGAGCGTCGGCCACCTCGATGATGCCGTTGCCGGTTACGGGATTAAACATCGGCTTGCTGGCGTCAATCATGTAATAGGTCGATGCTACTTGCCACACGTTGAGCGGCTTCGTCACCCCAAGTAAATCAACGCCCGAACCGCTGACGCTGTTATCTGTGACCCGGGTGATGGTGGTCAGCGTTTGCCCGCCTTGCGCGTCGATCACAACCCACCACGCCTGGCTCAAGGAAGCGGATACATCCATTTTCCAAGCCAACTTTGCTGGCTGGTCCATTGGCGCGTAAACGATGAGTTCCGGAGTACCGACCTTCGCAGTTGATCCGACCTTGACGGCGTCACGGGCCTTGTCGGCAACATCCGCCGCCTTCAGCGTTGGTTGCACAGTGACCTGCTCCGGGGTTGCGATGTAAGCCCCATCAACCATGGCCACGTCGCCACCAACATCCAGATGCACGGCAATTTCCGCCGGCCAAACGACCAAGCCCTGATAGTGCTGGGTGAACCGCAAAACCTCCCCGCCCAGTTCATCGGCTTGCCGGTGCGCTAATGCCAGTTCTCGGTCTGGCTCGTTGAGCAACATGAGCGTGGCGTTGTCCCGGAGAAAAGTCATCGCCGTTGAATCATTTCGAGATTGCTCATTGCCGGTGGATGCAACTGCTTTGGCCAGCGGTCGTCCCTTGAGTTGCATTGGGGTACTGTTTTCAGATCGTAGATAAACTTGGAGCGAAGCACCCACGCGCTGTTGCAATTGCCGCATGGCTTCGGCCTGCTTCGCATCGCGGAAACCACCTGTCATCGAGGGATTGTTCGCAGCAACTTTGGCGTCTTGTTTTGCAAGCACCTGAGCCGCCACCCGCTGCATGATTTGCGCTTGGACCGGCTCGCTCGGTTGGTTGGTGGACCACGCCGCGGTTGACGTTGTGATTGGTGCGTTGGTGAGCGAAAATGCGCGGAGTGTTTCCACCGGCAGAGCACTCCTGTCCGCCGTGCTATTGCCACGCGGCGAGACTGCAAACCATATCAAAAAAGCGACGGCCACCACCGCCGCGACTACTGAATACAACTTCCGCCGTGTTGTTGTTTGCATCCGGTTCACTACAACCCATTTTGCGATACGATGACCGGTCGTCAAGGGCGCAGGTTGCCATTAGTTACATTCGCAGAATTTGCCAATGACACAGTGTTGGACGCAACACGACACAATTCTGCCCCATCTGCGGCGATCATCCGACGATCAAGGAACTGATTGATTACGATCCATTCTGCGGCATCCCCGGTGAGATAGGCCGGGCCATCTCACGGGGCAAGCCAAGCCGCGCCCGCCGAAGCGGCAGCGCCGCAGGCCAGTTCAATCCCGATGAAGTCACCGTGCAGGACATGAAGCAGGCGCTGGATAATCCGAGCCTTAACATCAAGGTCATTGACGGTGTTCGCGGTGTTATCACGGCTTGCAGCGTTGTTAAATCCGCCGTATGGTCCAGCGCATGAACGTCGCGTTGGAAATACCAGAAACGGTTTCAGATTCCCTGCGTTCGGGATGGAAGGATGTGCCCCGCCGGGCGCTGGAAGCGATTGCCGCCGAAGCCTACCGGTCTGGCGCGCTGACGGCACATCAAGTGGGGCAGTTGCTCGGTCACAAGTCGCGTTGGGAGACGGAAGAATTCCTCAAGCGTGTTGGCGCCTGGCTCGCCTATACCGAAGCCGACCTTGAACGCGACCTCGCTGCCTTGCGCGCCGCCCGAGGCTGATGACCATCGTCAGCAATACTTCGCCGCTTTGTTATCTCGTTCTCATCGGTCACGCGCCGGTCTTGCCCAGACTTTATGGTGACATCGCCACCACCGGAACGGTTCTCGCGGAACTCCGTCATGCGGACGCGCCGCCCGCAGTTCGAACTTGGGCTGCGGCTGCACCTGAATGGTTGAAGATTCACCCAGATCCCGTTCCTCGCGACAACACGTTGGCTGATCTTGATCCCGGCGAGCGCACCGCCATTCTCCTGGCCGAACAACTCAGAGCCGACGTGGTGTTGCTGGATGAAGCCGCCGCCCGCGCGCTGGCCATTCAACGCGGCTTGAAGGTCGCCGGAACTCTTGGCGTGCTCCGCGATGCCGCGCAAGCCGGTTTGCTGAAACTTCCCGATGCGCTCGACCAGCTTCGCAAAACCAACTTTCGCGCCTCGCCGGAACTATGGAAATCACTTTATAGCCGCGATGACTTGAGGTGAAATGGACATCGTTGGGCAATTTCGGGATTCAACTTATTCAATGCGCTCGACCTGAAGTTCCGCGAACTCAAGTTGCGGCGCGATCCAGCCTGCCCGATCTGCGGCGATCATCTGACGATCAAGGAGTTGATTGATTACGATCAATTCTGCGGCATCCCCGTTGAGATAGGCCGGGCCATCTCACGGGGCAAGCCAACCCGCGCCCGCCGCTTTCATTCCTCCGGTATCAACACAGGAATGACCTTGTTGCCGTGGCGGCGGTAGATGCGGAAATCCGCGTCGAGGGTGAACACCCGGCAGTCGCGATGCAATTCACTCAAGCGCACGAGCGTGGCGTCGGCGAGGGACATGGGAACATTTCGATAACGACGCATAAGTTCGCGTAAAGCGGTCTGCTCATCGTCAAAGCGCAAGCCGATAGAGACAAGGCCCGCTTCGGTGAGGGCAAACAATTCATCGGCGTCACAGCCATCTCGTCGGAGAAGATGCAGAGACTCGGTCAAACACCGGCTCGCTGGTGAGAAGTGGCCCGGTCAGTTGATCAATTGTCTCTCGTGCCCAGGAATGCCGCTCGTCATTGGGATTGAGCAGCGCAGTCAATGGCCCTGCGTCAATCAATGTGACGGTCATCATTCACCGAAGCCCTTCATGTATTTCGGGTTGGTGGCAAGATCGCGGGGAAGTCTGCCATTTCGCGCCCACGCTTTTTTTAGGATGGGCAATGCTCGGTCGTAAAACGATTCGCCGGGTGGCAGTTTGGAAAGCTTGGTCGGAATGGCATTGTCGGGGAGTTGATTTTCCAAACATTCACGGACAAGCGCGGCTTTGGTTTTGCGGCGTGCCCGGCTGGCTTTTTCAAGCCGCGAAACCAGTTGATCCGGCAGCTTCAATGAAAGCGTTGTCATGGGCCAAAAGTATTCCAAGCGGTCACGGCCCGCAATGCCTGATCTGCGGCGATCATCCGACAATCAAGGAGTTGATCCATTCTGCGGCATCCCCGGTGAGATAGGCCGGGCCATCTCACGGGGCAAGCCAACCCGCACCCGCCGAATCGGCAGCGCCGCGGGCCGACAAAGTCACCGTGTGGATTCAAGCATTCGATTCCAAGCTCGGCATCGCGCGCAACATGAACCCGTCGAACAGGGGCACGGCAAACGCCATGTCGCCGTGCGCCGGGCCGTAGATCATGTCTTCCCAAACCTGCGGCTGACCCGATAGAGATTGAACCTCGCGCGCTGCGGTTTAACCTCCCGGAATGAGCCGATATGAGCCTGCGATTTTCAATCCGTGCCTTCGCGAGATGCTGAATCTCCGCAACGCGGACGACCTGAAGAGAATGTTGGCGTTGCTCCCGGACGTCCAACTGAAGGCGCCGCGCAAAGGTGAAACCATCGAAGCCCTTGCCGGCTGCCTCTTGGGCGCGGGCCTGCTTGAACTCTGGAGCGGCTTGAAATCGCTGGAGCAGGCTGCGGTGGCGGAAGCCGCCTACGAGGGCGACGGAATCTTCGACCCCGGCGCCTTTCACGCCAAATACGGCGCGCTGCCGGTCTTCGAAACAGAAGGAAGTCATCAATGGGACAAGCGACCGACATTGCTGCGCCTGTTCATCCACCCAGCCGGGAACGGCGATTCGGTTATTCCAAAGGATTTGCGTGAGAAGCTGATGGCGTTTGTTCCCAAGCCACCCGAGGCGCAATTGGCCAGCTTGGAACAGATTCCCGCGCAGCCGCCTCGGGTGCGAACCTCGCATCGCTTCGATACCGCAAAGGGCGAGAGGACATACGAATCACATGAGGCCCCGCTGGTCCAGCGTTTGACCGAGCCAGCCGCCATCCAGGATCTCCGCACCACCTTGCGCCTGATTGACCAGGAGAAACTCTCGGTCAGCGCCACGACTCTGCTCCCATCAAAAGCCGCAATGACGCTCCTGTGCGGATTGCTGCGCGAACAAGATTTCTTTGATCTAACCGGTAAGGCGAATGATTGGGATCCGGAGATTGGACCCGTGAAGGGGTTTTCCTGGCCGCTGCTCGTTCAAGCAGCCAAGCTCGCCACAGTCCGGAATGGAAAGCTTTCATTGACCAAACTCGGACGAAGCGCGCTCGAAGCGCACCCGGCACAGACCCTGCGCAACATCTGGAATGCCTGGCTCGCCAACAAGATCATTGATGAGTTCAGCCGCATTGACAC
Organism: Verrucomicrobiota bacterium; assembly: GCA_014860005.1. The sequence continues at coordinate 16,914 of JACZKP010000178.1, forward strand.
CATCAAAGGGCAAAAGGGAAAGGGCCGGAATAGCTTTACGCCGCCCGCGGAGCGGCGCCGCGCCGTTCATAACGCGCTGGCAGAATGCCCGGTTGGACGATGGGTCGAAGCGGGTGAGTTCTCCCGCTTCATGCAGGCTGCGGGGTTTCAGTTCGAAGTGACCCGTGATGCCTGGAGTCTCTATCTCTGCGATCCCCAATACGGCAGTCTTGGCTACGAGGGCTACGGTGGCTGGAACATTCTTCAGGAGCGCTACCTGCTTTGCCTGTTGTTCGAATACGCCGCGCCCCTCGGGATGATTGACGTCGCCTATGAACATCCGGCTGGCGCCCGAAGCGATTACTCCGGTCAATGGGGCGCCGATGATCTCATCTTCCTCAGCCGGTATGATGGCCTGCGATACTTTCGATTGACACCCCTTGGCGCCTATATTCTTGGCCGGATGCAAACGTATGAGCTGCCCCAAGCCAAGCCGAACGTATCGCTGACAGTCCTGCCCAAGCGGCAGATCCGCATTGATCAAGGGGTGCTCTCGCCCGACGAAATCCTTTTAATCGAGAGTTTCGCGGATCGGGAAACCGCCCAGCTCTGGTCGCTCAATGAGGTCAAGGCGCTTCAGTCCGTCGAGAAAGGCGCCCGCGTCGCCGAACTCCGCGCCTTCCTGACCACCTGCGACCCGCAGCCGCTGCCCGAAGCCGTTGAAGCCTTTCTTCTCTCGGCCGAACAACGCGGAGCGGCCTGTGTCTGCAAAGGCAGTTGCCTGTTGATCGAATGCCTCTCACCGGAGATCGCGGAAGTCATCGCCCGCGATGCCCGGGCCGGAACGTTCTGCCAGCGCACCGGTGATCGGGGGCTGGTCATTCCCGTGGACAAGGAGAAATCATTTCGCGAAGCCCTTAACGGCCTTGGCTACGGGATGCCTCGCGTTTGAGGCCAGACAGGCTGATTTCGCCACTTTACTGAAGGGGGCGTGAAGTCAGTGAATGGATCTTGATAGTGGCTGCTCCCCGCCAGACTTCCTCTGGCGATAACCCGTTGACCGAGCCTTGAAACCCTACGGCCCGATCGGCGGCGATCATCCGACGGTCAAGGAGTTGATAGATTACGATCCATTCTGCGGCATTCCACTCGGACGGGAATTCAACGCAAAGGCGCAAAGAAGCCAAGACGCAAAGAAAAGCCCGTCAGCATCGCCTGTTTATCGCCTGTCCTTTGCGCCTTTGCCAATTGGCGTCTTTGCGTTGGATGGCGTCTTCCCGCAGCTTGCACGCGGTCGATCTGCGGCGTAATCTACGGCCATGAGCGCAACATTTGCCACGCTGGTTGAGAATGTTCGAAGCTGTTCCACGGAGGAAAAGCTGGAATTGAAAACCGTCCTTGAACGCGCATTGATTCAGGAACGCCGTCGCGAGATCAAGGCCAACGGGCAGCGCAGCATGGCGGAATTGAAGCGCGGCAAGTTGCAATTCTCCAGTTCCATTAGCGCGCTAAAGAAATCCCTCGCCGAATGACGAAGATAGCCTTCAGTTCGTCCTTCAAGCGGGCTTTTAAGAAGCGGATTGAAGGTCGCAAACCGCTGGAGGATAAGTTTTGGAAGCGGGTGGAAAAGTTCAAGAACGACCCGCACGATGCCCGATTGCGCACACACAAACTTTCCGGCGACCTTCAGGAGTATTGGAGCTTCTCCATTGAATACGATGTCCGGGTCGTATTTCAATTCGCCACCAAGAACCGTGCGGTCTTCACCGACATCGGCGGTCACGACGAGGTTTATTGATTCGCCCCGCAACCCGTTGGCGATCCTGACGAAGTCACCGCGCAGGACATGAAAAAAGCGCTCGAACTATCCGGCCTCGGCATCAAGGTCATTGACGTGCGCGAAGCGGACGAATACGAGATCGCGAAAGTGGACGGCGCGCCGCTGCTGCCGTTGAGCCAGATCAACGAGCGCTTCACGGAACTCGATCCGAACCAGCAATACTATTTGCACAGCAAAGCCTGCGTGCGTTCGTTGAAAGCGCTGAACTTCCTGCGGCAACAGGGATTCAAGTATCTCAAGAGCGTCAAAGGCGGCATCACCGCCTGGAGCGAGGAGATTGATTCCAAAGTGCCGTGGTATTGAGCGAGGTAGAGTGTGACTCAGGGTCCGGCGGTTCGGACGCAACGGAAGCCCAAAATATTGTTCCGGGTGGCCTCTGAGGTGCCACCGCGCAAGGAAACCGTGCAGAAGCGCGCATCGCTGTTCCAATAACCGCCGCGTGCGACTTTGCCTGTCACCGATGGAAAGTTGAAGTTCGGACCTCGTGGATCCACCAGAGGAGTCGAACTGTAATAACTGCCGGAATAATAATCCCAACAAAGTTCCTGAACGTTTCCGGCCATGTCGTAAAGGCCGTAACCGTTGGGCGCGAAATGGCCGACGGGACTGGTGTAAGGCAGAAGCGCGCCATCCTCGAAGGCCGGATGAGGACCGACCAACGGATTTGCGTCGTAGGGGACGTTCATCACACTGAAGTAATTGGCGTTGCTGTGAGTGATGGTGTCACCCCAGGGGAACCGCTTGCCTGACAGCCCGCCCCGGGCCGCTTTCTCCCATTCAGCTTCCGTTGGCAGGCGATAACCGTTGGCGTCCCAATTGACGTCGGTGGGGTGATACGGGATGCTCTTATAGGCGGTCGTGTTGGTGTAGTAACACCGCGTTAATCCCTCCATCTCGCTGCGCGCGTTGCACCAAACCGCTGCGTCCAGCCACGACACGAATTGCACGGGATGATTGGTCGCCTTGCCTTGCCCGCTGCCGGCGTAAAACAAATAGCCGTTGTTCGTTGCCCACTGATAGACCTCATCCCACAACGCCTTCGTTACTTCATGCTTGTCCATGTAAAATGGCGAGATCCGCACCGAATTCAGCGGCAGAGAGGCGCCGGAAGCGTGATCCCCAAAAAAGTCTCCCCGGGTATAAGGCCCCCCCGGAATCAGCGCCATGCCCGCGGGCGGACTGGGATCATGCACCCGGACGATGGTTGTCGCACCAGTCACCGGGACCTGCACGTAATCCAGCCAGACGTTGGTGTCAAATCTGGCCGTCACCTGGACGGTGAACAGGGCGTTTGTGGGGATGTTTGTAAAGGTAAGCCACCCGTCCTCAGTGTAACTCAAGGTTGTAGCAACCGGACCGAGAACGCGATAGTAGCGCATTTCCTGTGCTCGCAGGGTTGGCGTCTGGAGCATCAGCAAAAAGGCGGCCCATCCGCATACGTGGGAAAGAATTCTCTGAGTTTTCATGGTGAAGGTCTTTATCGCAACTCCGCGACGAATTACAAGGATTATGTTCTCTGATGACATGATTTCCTGCTCAGCGAAATGTGAGGGTTGCCTGGCATCACGGCATTCAAGCGACAAAAGTCCTCAAGCGCGATCCGGCTAAAAGCACTTCCATGTCAAACGCTTACTATTGTTCAACATGCTCGATTTGAAATTCCGCGAACTCAAGTTGAGTCGCGATCCCACGATGCCCGATCTGCGGCGACCATCCGACGATCAAGGAATTGACTGATTACGATTAATTCTGCGGCATCCAGCCCGCGCCCGCCAAAGCGACAGCGTCGCAGGCCGACCCCCGACGAAGTGACCGTGCAGGACATGAAGAAGGTGCTCGATGATCCGAGCCTCGGCATCAAGGTCATTGGCGTGCGTGAAGCCGACGAATACGAGATCGCGAAAGTGGACGGCGTGCCACTGCTGCCGTTGAGCCAGATCAACGAGCGCTTCACCGAACTCGATCCGAACGAGCAATACTATCTGCACTGCAAAGCCGGTGTGCGTTCGTTGAAGGCGCTGAGCTTCTTGCGGCAACAGGGATTCAAATATCTCAAGAGCGTCAAAGGCGGCATAACCGCCTGGAGCGAGGAGATTGATTCCAAGGTGCCGAGGTATCGAAGACTTGCTAGCTTCCGCCCGAATGGCTTTGGCTCACGTGCCGCCGCCGCCGTAGCGCCGGAAGAATTCCTGCTCCGCTTCGAGACTGCCAATCAAAATGATTTCCGATTGCTCCGGCAGCGGGTTCTGCGGATTGGGGTTGATCTCAAAGTGGCCGTTTTCATTGACGGCAACCACGTTGCAGCCGGTGGTCTGGCGGAGATTGGTTTCCACGAGCGATTTGCCGGCCAGCGCGGGCGGCGTCTTCATGCGGAACACATTCAAGCCTTCGGCCAGCATCAAAATATCACTGCGTTTCAGGAGATTGAAAATGATGTTTGCGCCCATGGAGGCATACGACATGACGAAGTCCGCGCCCGCGCGGTGCAGGGTGGAGACATTCCGTTCGAGGGTCGCCCGGCTGATGATCTGAATGTCCGGTCGCAGACGCCGGCAGAAAATCGTGAGGTAGATGCTGATGTCATCGTCATGGGACGTGATGATGATGGCGGGGGCTTCCGGCAATCCCGCCTTCTGCAGAACCTCCAAGTCGGCGGCGTCGCCCAGGATGTAGCGATCCGCGCCGACGGTGGGGATGTGTTCGGGCATACGTTCAATGATGCGAAACTCGACGCTACGCTCGGCCAGGGCATTGCCCGTGGCGCGGCCCACGCGCCCGCCGCCAATGATCAGCACGGGCGACAGGGTTTGGTGATAGATGCAGAACAGTTCGTTGTAATTGCGAATCTGTTCGGCGGAACCAGCCAGGACCAGGACGGTATTGGGACTGATGCGCGTCTGCGCGCCGGCCGTTTCATAACGGCCCCGCTCCCAGACGCCCAGGACGTTCAGGCCCACCATTTCCCGCAGCCGCGTCTCGGCGAGCGTCTTGCCAATAAGCGGGGTGCCGGCAGCCGTGGATTCCGCAATCAGCAACTGATCAAAGTGGCCGATCACGTGCGCCCCCGCGTCGCCGCCAATGGTGCGTCGGGCCAGCGATTGGCCCATGAGGCGGCCCAGCCGGACGACGTGCGAACTGCCGGCCAGTTTGAGAATGTCCTCCGCGGCGGAGGTCGTGGCCGTGGTGATGATGGGCACTTTGGGCGACAGTTCGCGGACGGTGAAGGCGATGTTCGTGTTGATCACGTCGTCCCCGGTGGCGACGACCATGGCCGCCTGTCGGATGTTGAGTCCTTCGTAGGTGTCCGGGAGGTCGGGTTCGCCCAACACGATGTTGAACCCGAGATCGTGCAGCCGTTGAGCTTCCGGCAAATCTTTCACCACCATGGCATAACTGTAGCCATATTGCTTGAGTTTGTTAATGAGCGCATGAGCCACCGGATCATAGTTCGTCAGAATGACGTGGCCGGTGGTGTCCGGCGGCAACTGCCGGGGGGTGCGCGCCGCACTTTGCGCCTCGACCCAAGGCGCATAGAAAAACTGGATAAGGGTAAATGGCATCAACATCAGCAAAAAGATCATGCCGGACATCAACACCAGGATCGAAAAGAGCCGGCCAAAGTCGCTGTGGAAAGTGATATCGCCAAAGCCAAGCGTGGACATCACCGTCAACGTCCAGTAGAACCCGGTAATCCAGGAGTATTCGCGCCCCTCCCACTCCATGATCACATGGAACAGTACGCTGAACACAACGATCATGACGGCCAGGACAAGAAGAAACCCGCCGAGCATCTTGAGGTTGCGCGCCGCCTTCTTGACGCGCAGGAATGCGACCAATTGCGAAATGTAGAATTTCATCGGCTGTCTGTCCGTTGTCCGTGGTCACCCGCGCCTTGGCAGGAACTGGATACCGGGCCAACAATTAGACCGCGCTCCGCCGCATGACGAGGAAAAACCGGAGCCAAACCGGACGCCTGGCCGCCGCAAATTTTCAGTGACCTGCCGGGGGCTTCCTGTTAAGAGCTTCCACACGCATGAAAAAGACCGCGAGAAAAAACCAGAGTTTCCTCCCTCACCCGCTGGCCATGACGGTGCTCGCTTGCCTGGCGTCGGCCTGGGCCAGTTACGCCGCGGACTTTGAGATGCGTGATGAGGCTGAATTCAAGAAGATCGTCGCCCCCGGCGCAAAGCTGGAGCGGCTGGCCACGGATATGCGCTTCACCGAAGGTCCGGTATGGCTGGCGGCGGATGGCGGATACCTCGTTTTTAGCGACATCCCTGCGGATGAACTGAAGAAGTGGTCGCCCAAGGAGGGGTTGTCAACGTTCCGCAAACCGAGCCGAAATGCCAATGGCAACACGGTGGACCGCGAGGGGCGTCTGATCACCTGCGAGCACAGCGGTCGCCGCGTGAGCATTCTGGAGAAAGACGGCACCTTGCGCACGCTGGCGGACCAGTGCGACGGCAAGACATTCAACTCGCCAAACGACGCCGTGGTGAAATCCGACGGCACCATCTGGTTCACCGATCCGCCATACGGATTGCCGCGCGACGCCGTGAAAGAGCAGGATGGCAATTACGTTTTCCGCTACGACCCCAAAACGCAAAAGGGTACGCGCGTCGCTGAAGGCTTCGACATGCCCAACGGCCTGTGTTTTTCCCCCGACGAAAAGAAGCTGTATGTGGCGGACTCCGGCAAGCCGCGGCATCTCCGGGTGTTCGACGTGCAACCGGACGGCACGCTCAAGGACGCCAAGGTGTTTTGCGAGATAGACCGGGGCGTGCCGGATGGAATTCGCTGCGACGCCCAGGGGCGGATTTATTCAAGCGCGGGCGACGGCGTCCACATTTTCGCACCGGATGGAAAGCTGATTGGCAAAATTCTCGTACCGGAGTCGGCAGCGAATTTGTGTTTCGGCGGTGCTGACGGCAAGACGCTTTTCATCACGGCGCGCACGTCGCTTTACTCCATTCCGCTGCGGATCGAAGCTGCGAAGTGAGAGGCGATTCAGCAGCTTTCTTGATTGCCAAACAGCGCGTCAGTTCGCCCGCGCTTTTTCCTGAGTGCGCAGAGCGAGTTCGTAGCAGTGGAGCGCCTCTTCATAGCGCTCCAGCCGGTTGAACAACCCGCCCTTTTGCAGGTAGGCAATGGTCAGGGTGTCGTCGGCGGCAATCGCCCGGTCGTAACAGCGCAAGGCATCTTCAACCTGGCGTAGTTGCTCCAAGGCCACGCCTTTCTTCACGAGGGCTTCCGGATGATCGGTTTGCCGCGCGAGAATGGCGTCGTAACACCTGAGCGCCTCGGCGGCCTTGTCCTGATCGAGAAGTGACTGGCCCTGGGCGAGCAACCGCACGATCGGATCATCAGGCGCGGAACCGTTCCCGTCGTTGCCGGTGGCAATCGCAGGAGTCGCCGCGTCCAAGCCTGTGGGCTCAAGGGTCTCGACCACGGCTGGGTCGCCGCCAGCCAGCGGCGGGCGCGTGGTGGTTTCCAATTCGAGAATGCGTTTCTCCAGTTGATTCAACGCGCCGAACAGGCGGGCGTTGGATTGCTCCGTGACCCGGCTGGTGACGACGTGAGTCTCCGCAGGGTCCGGCGCGGGCAGAGCCGCTCGGGCCGCTCCCGGCAGCAGGGTGGCGAACTCCGCCAGGCGGTTCACCGTGCGCCATTGGAAGTACGCGGTGATCAACATTGCGAGAAAACCCACCCCGGCAAATGCTGCGGCAATGATGACCAGCAGGCGCTGGGAACTCTGCATGGCGGCGTTGGCGCTCCGCATGGCTTCCAGTTCGCGTTCCCGTTGCCCAGCCACCGTTTGCTCGATGAGAGTCAGCCGGGCAGTGACCGCTTCGGCATTGCGTGCGGCCAGCGCCTCGGCTTCCTGACGATTCCGCTCCAGCGCGAGTTGGGTGTTGTGGATCTGTTCCTGAAGCTGGAGATAAACTCGCAAAGCGGCGGCTGCGTCGTCCGACTCTTTGGTGCTGGCCGTGGTTGCGGTTGGGGCGTTGGTTTCCGCTGCGGGCAACACTTCCGTCATGCCTGCGATCAACAGGCAAATGCAACCGAGTCGCGCTCCGCGCCATGCCTGCCTGAGATGAAGTGAGATTTCCGGTGTCCGGCGTCGCCGTGAAATCCAGTGATGAGTGGTGTTCATTTGCGAGACGCTGGCAGCGTGCGGCGGGGCAGCGCGCTTGTCAACGAATCTGTTCATCAGATTTGCGGTCCAGGGCTTCCTCGTTCATTGACACGCACTTGCCGCGCGCCTAGCCTGCGCAGCATGTCGCGACTGCCGTTTGAATTGCTGCTGGCCCTGCGTTATCTGCGGCCCAAACGGACGTTCGTTTCCGTCATCACACTCATTTCCATCATCGGGGTCATGCTGGGCGTGGCGGTGCTCATCATTGTCATTAGTGTGATGAGCGGATTCGATCACGAGTTGCGGGAAAAAGTGTTCGGCTTCAACGCCCATCTGAAGGTGATCACGCCCGGCAAAACGATGGCCAATTACCCCGCCGTGATGGACGCGGTGGCAACGAATCGCGGCGTGAGCGGCGTCGCGCCGTTCGTCCTGGCCCAGGTGCTGGTGGAGACCCAGCCGGAGTTTGGCCAGCCGCTGGTGCTCGCGCCGTTTGTGCGCGGGGTGGACCCGGAAGCGGAAGCCACCGTGAGCTCGCTGACCACGAACATCGTGGCCGGCGAGTTTGATGTCAGCGGGCGCGGTCTGGTGGTGGGCCGGAATTTTGCGGAAAACATGGAGGTGCGCGTGGGTGATCGCGTTTCGATTCTCTCGCCCCAGGAGTTGAAGAAGATGCGGGAGAACCGGGGCCAGGACGGCGAAGTAAATATTTATCCCGACGAATATGAGATTCGTGGCGTGTTTGACGCAGGTTACTATGAGTTCAACGCGCTGTATGTGATCGCCTCGCTGGAGAACGCGCAGGCGTTGTATGAGTTGGAGGAAGGCGACACGGTCCAGGGACTCATTGTGGCGTTGCGCGATCCGTTTCGAGCGCAGGGCGCCGCGCGGGAACTGGCCTACGCGCTCGGCCCGGAATTCCGGGTGACGACCTGGATGGAAGACAGCCCGTTAATGATGGCGGTGATGGCGGAAAAGAACGTGATGCTCTACCTGTTGTTCTTCATTGTGCTGGTGGCGGCGTTCGGAATCACCTGCACTTTGATCACATTCATTGTGATGAAGACACGCGAAATCGGCTTGCTCAAGGCGCTCGGCGCCTCCAGCCGCCAGGTCATGTGGGTGTTTCTCGGGCAGAGCTTGATTGTCAGCATTCTGGGGGTGCTGACCGGTTTCGGATTGGGAATGTTGGCGCTCACTTACCGGAATGAGTTTCTCGGTCTCATGCGCCGGTTGACTGGCTTTGAATTGTTTCCCGCGTCCATCTACGGATTCAGCGAACTGCCGGCGCTGATTGTGCCCGGCGACATCGCGATCATCTGCGGTGGGTCGCTGTTGATTTGCCTGTTCGCGGCGGCGTTTCCTTCGTGGCACGCCAGCCGCATGAACCCGGTGGAGGCGTTGCGCCATGAGTGAAATGGAAATCATCGAACCTCGAACACCCAACCTCGAACCTCCAATTCTTCAGCGGGCGGGGCTTCGTTGGATATTGGTTGTGGGTTGGGGGTTGTGGCGTGTTCCGCATCACGACGGAGGTCGCCCATGAACGAGACTCTCCTCTCCGCGCGCGCCGTCACCAAGACCTACACCATGGGCAAACGCACGCTCGAAGTCTTGCGCGGCGTGAGCCTGGAAGTGTTTCGCGGCGATTTCCTCGCGCTACGCGGCGCCTCGGGCGCGGGCAAAAGCACGTTGCTGCATTTGTTGGGCGGACTGGACACGGTGAACGCCGGCGAAATCTGGTTCGACGGGGAGAACTTTGCGCGCCTGCCGGAAAGCTCGCAGACGCAGTTGCGCAATCGGAAAATTGGCTTTGTGTTTCAGGCTTACCATTTGTTCCCGGAATTGGACGCGTTGGAAAACGTCTGCCTGCCCGCACGGGTGGCGCGCACGCCGGCCCGGGCGGCGGAAACCCGCGGACGGGAGTTGCTGGCGCGCGTTGGCCTGAAGGAGCGCGTGGACCACAAGCCTTACGAACTCTCCGGCGGCGAACAGCAGCGGGTCGCCATTGCCCGGGCGTTGATCAACGAACCGGAATTGATCCTCGCCGATGAACCGACCGGCAATCTCGATTCACACACCGGCGGCGAAATCATCGAACTGTTGTGCAATCTGCGGGCGGAGCGGAATGCCACACTGATCATCGCCACGCACGACGCGACGGTGGCTGCCCGCGCGCCCAAAGTGGTGGAACTGGTGGACGGGCAGATTAAAACGGATTGAGGGAGCATTGGAGCGATGGAGTAAGGAAACGAACCGGAACATCCATGCTCCAGAACTGCACCATTCCAACATGCAGATCCTTCGAATGAGCCAGGACGACTGGGAACTTCGTTATCAAACCCATGACATGCCTTGGGAAAAAGGCGCGCCGTCGCCGGGGTTGGTGGATTTTCTGACGACGCATCGGGATCTGCCCGGCGAAACTGTTTGCGTGCCCGGTTGTGGCACCGGTCACGACGTACGCGCGTGGGCAAAAGCTGGTTTCCGCGCTTACGGGTATGACGTCGCGCCCAGCGCGATTTGCCTGGCCACCGAACGCACGCAGGCCGCCGGGCTTGGCGCGGAATTCCGCCGGGCCGATTTCTTGCGGGATGAGCCGCCGTTTCCGTTTGACTGGCTCTTTGAGCATACGCTGTTCTGCGCCATTGAACCCGGCGAGCGCGAGCTTTACACCCAGGCTGTGCGGCGCTGGCTCAAACCGGGTGGCCATTTCCTCGCGGTGAACTATCTCATCCCGGACACCGACGGACCGCCGTTCGGCACGACGCGCGAGGAACTGTGGTCCCACTTTTCGCCGCACTTCAAGCTGCGGAGTGAATGGATTCCACGTTCTTATCCCAATCGCACCGGGCTGGAATTGATGTTGTGGTGGCAATGCAAGTAAGTCCCGGGGCATGGGTTCATCCCTGATTCTGGCGGATTATCTGGTTCTGGTCAGGGTGCTTGGCGCGAGTTTGGGAGTCGGTTCCGCCTGGGCGGTAATTTTCGCCCGGCGTTTTGTTTGATTGCGCCGCGAATTTGTATCGCTTATTCTGCGTCTGTAGGAAGAAGTAACAATTTAACGTTCAATTGAAATGAAACCGACCAATACCACATCCAAGCAATCCACGCGCCGCCAGTTCATCCGCACAACCGCGACCGCTGCCGCCGCCGTGGCCGCGACCCCGATTTTCCGCAACACGCTTTACGGGCAGGCGCCGTCCGCCGGGCGGGTGATCGGGGCCAATGACCGCATTACCGTCGGCTACATCGGCGTGGGCGGACAGGGCATGAACGCCCATGTCCGCATCATGAAATCCAATGCCCAAGGCAACAATGTCGCACAGGTCGCCGTGTGCGATGTGTGGCAGAAGCGCATTGGCACGGCCAAGGATTTCATTCTGCGCGACAATCCCAACGCGAAGGTCGAGACGTACGACGATTACCGCAAGCTGATCGAGCGCAAGGATATTGACGCCGTAGTCATTTCCACTCACGACCCAATCCATGCCGACGCCATCATCGGCGCCATGGAATCCGGCAAACACGTTTATTGCGAGAAGCCCATGACCCGCTATCTCGACGAAGCGATGGCGGTGTATGACAAGGTGAAGGCGACCAAGAAGATTCTGCAGGTCGGCTCGCAAGGGTGCTCCGCGCAGGCCTGGCACACCGCCGCAAAAATGATCCAGGACGGAAAAATCGGCCAGCTCATTTGGGCGCAGGGCTATTACTGCCGCAACAATCCCAAGGGCGAATGGAATTACCCGATTGATACCGAGTTCAAAGCCGACAACGCCGATTGGGAGAAGTGGCTCGGCCCGGTCAAGAAGCGCATTCCGTTCAACCCCGACCACTATTTCCGCTGGCGCAAATATTACCCCTATTGCGCCGGGTTGCTCGGCGATCTCATTCCGCACCGCCTGCTCCCGCTTATGCTGGCCACGGGCAACCCGGAATTTCCATCCCGCGTGGTCTGCGTGGGCACGAAGAATGTGGGCACGGACAAGAATACTCCCGGCACGCCGGTGCGTGACGTGCCTGAGCACGTCCAGATTCTCGTGGAGTTTCCGAGCGGCGTTTCGCTCGTACTGGCCAGCAGTTCGGTCAACGCCCGCAGCCCGGAGTTCACCATCTATGGCCATCATGCGTCACTGCTCATTGGCAACGCGGGTGAGCGCATCCAGCTTTTGCCGGAGCGCGAATTTGCAGACGAGTTGGATCCCGAAATCCTCGACGGGCTGAAGCCGGTTGAAGACATCGGCGTTCATCACAAAAACTGGCTCGATAGCATCCGCACCAACAAGCAGCCGAACTGTGGCATTGACCTCGCGGTTCGCGCGCAAACGGTCATTTCGCTTGCCGAAATGTCCGACCGCTTGAAGATCGCCTGCCTCTACGACGAAAAGACCCGCAAGGTGACCACCGCCGATGGCAAGGAAGTCAAGCCTTTGACTTACGGCTCAACCGAGTTGTCTTAATGGTATTTTGAACAAGCAGGCCGGGCGCGCTGTGCGTCCGGCCTTTTTCTTTCCAATCTCAATCTTACATCTTAATCCTGATCCTGATCCTCCGCAGCACAGATTAACATTAGGATCAGGGCTTAGGGCCGAAAACCGATGCAAACAATCACCTTGGCCCGCCACGCGATGGCGACGCGTTTCGAGTTGGTGTTGCATGGCGAAGATCCGGTGGCGTTACGCGCCGCCGGCGAGGAGGCGCTCGACGAAATTGACCGGCTCGAAAACCAACTTAGCCTCTATCGTGCCGGTAGTGAGATTGCCCAACTCAACGCCCGCGCCGCCAGCGAATCCGTGCGCGTAACGCCGGAACTGTTCGCCCTGCTTCAGCACGCGCAAAGGTTGCATGCGGAAACGGGTGGAGTTTTTGACATCACCATCGCGCCGTTGGTGCGCTGTTGGGGTTTTATGGGCGGTAGCGGGAAAATGCCGACGCTGGAGGAGATTGCGGAGGCGCAATCCAAAGTGGGCATGTCGCACATTCATCTAGACGCACCCAGCCGCACCGTGCGCTTTGACCGCCCGGGGGGCATGCTTGATTTGGGTGCCATCGGCAAAGGCTACGCGGTTGAACGCGCGGTCGGATTTCTGCGTGATGCGGGAGTCACCTGTGCGTTGGTGCATGGCGGCACGAGTACCGTTTATGCCATGGGCCGTCCGCCGGATGCGGACTGCTGGCAGGTTGCCATCGAGCAACCGCCTGCAAGCTTCCAGATTTTGGTATCGTCGCCAGCCACGGGCCTTGGCTCAACGGCAGGAAAGTCGTCCAGCGCTTTGCCCGCCGTGCGGCTGCGCGATGAAGCCATGTCCGTTTCGGCGGCTTGGGGCCGTTGTTTCGAAGCCGACGGCCAGATGCTGGGGCACGTTTTGGATCCCCGCACGGGTCATCCTGCGGATCGCGCGCTACTGGCGGTCGTGGTGTTGCCCTCGGCCACGGAAACCGACGCCCTGGCCACGGCGATGCTCACCGCCGGACGGGAAGGGTTTGAAACCATGACAAATCTGCGCCCCAACATGCGGACGCTGTTGCTGCTGCCTGGGAAGGATGGATTGCGTGTGCAATCGCGCGACCTCGCCACGGATTTAAGTAAATGACCCTTTAGCCGGTGGGGTGGCATTCTGAGGAGGCGGCACTGAAAATGGCCGTTGAAATTTTACTTGCCCGCGACTAATTTCAGCGCACATGGGTTTAGCTGACCGCCATTACATGCGTGACGACAATCGCCACGCGCCTCTGTCCGTAACGGTGATTCTAATCATCGCGCTGGTGGGGGTGTTCGCGCTCCAGTGCATCAACGACACTTACCTCCAGACTCTGTTCGAGCGCTGGCTGGCCCTGACCTCCGAGTGCTTTACCCAGGCTTACGTCTGGCAACTGCTGACTTTTCAGTTCCTGCACGGTGGTTTGTGGCACCTCCTGTTTAACGTTCTGGGCCTCTGGTTCTTTGCGCGCTTCGTGGAAAACGTGCTCGGCCGCAGCCGGTTTCTGATCGCTTACCTGGGTTGCGGCGTCATTGGGGGACTGCTCCAGGGCCTGCTCATGCTGATTTTCCCGATGCACTACGGCACGGCGGTTTATGGCGCTTCCGCCGGCGTGTCCGGCATGTTCGCCATTTTTGTATGCTTGCTGCCCACCAGTGAGATTCGCTGGAGTTTCATCATTCCCATCCGCGCCGACGTGCTGCTCTGGATCACGGCCGGGATTTCACTCTTTTTCACAGTGGTGCCCTCGGCCCGCGGGGGAGGCGTCGCCCACGCGGCGCATCTGGGCGGACTGCTGGCGGGCATCGCGTGGGTCCGGCTTGGCTGGCATCACGATTACGTGCCGTTGCCTTGGGAAGGATTGCTTCAGCGCTGGCGACGCTGGCGACCGTTGGAGTCCCGGCAGCGCAAACGCGAACTGGTACGGGCGGCCTCCGTGCGCAACCAAACGTGGCGGGAAGCGCTGCCTGAAACCGAACCGGATCTTCCTTCCGAGGAATTTATCAGCAAAGAGGTGGACCCGATTCTCGACAAAATCTCCGCGCACGGCATTCAGAGCCTGACTGAGCGCGAACGAAAGATCCTCGAAGCGGCCCGCAAGAAAATGGCAAAGCGTTGAGGCGGCGTTTTGAAACGTTGTTGCGAAAAGATTTCACTCGCCGCAACGCCCCGCCAGCCACAAAGACCTTCGACCAGATCTTCGGTTCAGCGGACGCTGGGATCAAAGCGCCCGTTCCACCACGCATTGTTCACTGCGCCCGTGCCTGCTTTATCACCGTCCAGTTCCTTCGGCGTCATCGCCACCGCGTGGCCGTCCACCATCAGCACGTTCACCCGGCCGCCATTGCGGTCGGAAGGCGTCGCGCGGTGGGCATCCGAGCCGTCGCTGCCGCCCTCGTAGTAGGCATTGCCAGAGCCTGCCGAGGCGCTGCTTCTGCGGCTGCCCAGCGAACCCAGATCTACGGAACCCAAAGGTGGATCAATCACATACACTCCGGAACCATCCGCTCCGTACGGCAGGCTGGCGGAACCTTTGCGGGCACCCTTGGTATCGCCAAAAGCCACCATGCTGGCCGGGGTGGCGATGGAACTGTCCGAAGCGTGGAATGGCGCAATCCCACCCGGTGTCCGGGTGTTGCCCAAGTACTGGTAGTTGTAGCCGTAGCCGCCGAAGTAACGGGTCAAGCCTGGCGTCTCAACCCCGCCCGGCGCGGTGTGCGCAAATGGCTTGTTCATGTAATTCATTTCCTCCGCCCGAAGCTGTGGACTGAGATACACCTCCACATTCTGCATATAGGGAAAAACCAGGTCCGCCCACCGCACGCGCGCTTCGCCGGCCACCGGAGGCAGGGAATGACCGGGAAAACGCCCGTTGTGGTCGTCGCGATAAAGCTGCAAGCCCAGCCCGAGTTGCCGCAAGTTGCTCAGACTGCTGATGGACTTGGCCTTGACTTTGGCCCGGGCCAGCGCCGGCAGGAGCATGCCCGCCAGAATCGCGATAATGGCAATGACCACCAGCAGTTCGATCAGCGTGAATCCGCGGGTGTTGTTTGTCCGTTCTGCAAACCGGCGACATCTGGAACTTAATTTCATGCCGCTGACGATAACGGAGGCCGAGTCTGGCCGCTTCCGGTGGCTTGCGATTCTTTGACGGTGAATTGCGCCGGCGGGCTCGGTCAAATGGACCAGTCATTCCGGCAAACGTTGCGGCATTGGCTTCTGCCCCAACACTTGCTCCCGCGTGAGCCAGGTTGAACTGCCATCAACAAAGAGCACGTTTACTCCCGTCTCATGATTGGAGAGCGGCTCAATCGCAAGAATTGTTTTGGGTGGATCATTCGTCGAAAGACCTGGCATGAGTCGATAGTCACTCCAAAGATCTACTTGCGCCCAATCTCCAGCTCCATGGCCTACTGTCGGACAAGCAAACAGTCTGGGCCAAGTCGTGTTCGTGATTCCGCCCATGTCGCTCCATTCGAGTTCGCTCCATTTGGCCGGAAACCTGCCCTCATGGTCCATCGCAAACATACGGCACCTCACCCCAATCTGTCGAAGGTGTAACAATCGGCAATCGTCTTTCGAATGCGCCCGCAATCCCAAAGTCACGAGGAAATAGAAAAGAAATGGTGCGACGGCCACCCCGACACAGATTCCCAGAATGATCAACGGCTCCCGTCTTGAATTCCGTGCGTTTTCGGTCGCAGTCATGGCCACATACAACCGTCAAGATTGCCTCAACTCAACAGTGTTTTTTCTGCCCGCGTAGTGAGCCAACAGCAAGTGTTACCCGAGTTGGGAGGCGCGTGAGGCTCCGAAGCATCCCGCACACTTCCCCCTTTTTAATTTCTCATTTTTCCTTTTTAATTGAGTCAATGATTACGCGTTACTCGCGCCCTGAAATGCGGGGCATTTGGACTGACGAAACCAAGCTCATGCTCTGGCTGCAAATCGAACTGCTCGCCAGCGAAGCCCTGGTCAAGGAAGGCATCGTACCCGTCAAGGATTTTAAGAAGATCAAAGCGGGCTGCATGCAATGGTTCGCCGACCTCCCCGGCCTCGTCGCCCGCCAGCGCGAATTGGAAAAAGTTCTGAACCATGACGTCATCGGTTTCACCACCGCCGTCGCCGAAGCCATCAACGATCAGGCTAGCCGTTGGTTCCATTTCGGCCTGACGAGTAGCGACGTGGGCGACACCTGTTACGCCGTGCAAATGCAACAGAGTGCGCAATTGTTGATTGATGATGTGAAGAAGTTGCTGCCAGTCGTCGCCCGGCGCGCGAAAGAACACAAGTTCACGCCCTGCATGGGTCGCAGTCACGGCATCCACGGT
This sequence comes from Verrucomicrobiota bacterium, assembly GCA_014860005.1. The sequence continues at coordinate 33,684 of JACZKP010000178.1, forward strand.
GAGCCGACGACCTTCGGCCTCAAGATGGCGTTGATGCATGACGAATTCGGTCGGGCGCTCCGCCGCTTGGAATCTGCGAAGTATTCCGTCAGTGTCGGCAAAATTTCCGGCGCCGTCGGCACGAGCGCGCACTTGTCGCCGCGCGTCGAGGCTTACGTGTGCAAGAAATTGGGCATTCGTCCCGCGCCCATCGCCACGCAAGTCGTGCAGCGCGACATCCACGCGGAATTCCAACTCACGCTCGCCCTGGTTGGCGCGAGCATTGAACGTTGGGCCGTGGAGTTCCGTCACCTGCAACGCACCGAAGTGCTCGAAGCCGAAGAGCCGTTCACCAAAGGCCAGAAAGGCAGCAGCGCCATGCCGCACAAGCGCAATCCCATCACCTGGGAACGCCTCACCGGCCTCGCGCGCGTTCTGCGCGGCAACGCGATGGCGTCGCTGGAAAACGTTGCCCTCTGGCACGAGCGCGACATCAGCCACAGCAGCGTCGAGCGCATCATCTTCCCCGACAGTTGCACGCTGCTCGATTACATGTTCGGCCTGCTCACGCGCCTGATGGACGGGTTGGTGGTCTATCCCGCGAACATGAAGAAGAACCTAGGTCTCTCGCTCGGCATGTGGAACAGCCAGACCGTCCTGCTCGCGCTCATCAAGAAAGGTCTTACCCGCGAAGCCGCCTACAAGCTTTGCCAGGACGCCGCGATGAAAACCTGGGAAGTCAAACACGCCGGCCGCGACGACGCGGATTTTGTGGAAGTGCTCAAAGCCACGCCGGAAGTGGCGAAGCATTTCAAGAACGGCGAACTCGAAGCGCTCTGCTCGCTGGATTTCCATTTCAAGGAAGTGAGCAACCGGTTCAAGAAGCTGGGTTTGTAGCCGCCGATGTCAGGAGGCGGAAGCGCTTAACCACGAATGCACACGAATCAACACGAATGAAAACTCCGCGCTGTATCGTCATCGCCGGGCCGAACGGTGCGGGCAAAACAACCTTTGCCCGGGAATACCTGCCGAAAGACGCGGGCGTGATTCGTTTTGTAAACGCCGATCTCATTGCCGCGGGGCTTTCGCCACTGCGCCCCGAACTCGCCGCACTCGCTGGCGGGCGACTGCTGTTGACCGAACTGGATCGCCTCGCCAAGGCCCGGGCAGATTTCGCTTTTGAGACGACCTTGAGCGGTTTGGTTTATCTTGGCCGTTTGAAGCGATGGAAAGCCGCCGGCTACCGCATCGAGATGGTCTTCCTGAAATTGCACTCACCGAAACTGGCCTTGCGACGCATTGCCGTTCGCGTCAGGCAAGGCGGGCATAATGTCCCGCGTGCCGACGTGTTGCGTCGTTTTGCGCGCGGCTGGCGGAATTTTGAAATCGCCTACAAACCGCTCGCCGATGCGTGGGCGGTATATGATAATTCCGGGAACACGCCCCGGTTGCTGGAGAGCGAACCATGAAAACAACGAACGGCAAGAAGCCAACCACCAAGACTTTCGCGACGACCGTCGGTCGCGCTCTGCGCCGTGCCGGGCAAGCCGCGCGCAAGACCGCTCGCGCCCACGGCACACCCATCTACGTCTGGCAGGATGGCAAAGTGGTAGCGCAGAAACCATGAAACCCGGCGAACTCGAAGCCCTCTGCTCGCTGGACTACCATTTCCAGGAAGTGAACAACCGGTTTAAGAAACTGGGGCTTTAACCGATTGGTAATCAACGCCGTTCGATTTTTATGCTGGCATTTAATTTGCGAACAAGGCATTAACACGCGCTAGCGGCACTTGAAAACATTGTAATCTGGTTGGATATAAAACTATGACTGCTGAATCATCAGTGCGTCCGAATCTTCCAAATGCCGAACTCGACCAAGAGTTGGAGCAAATGCTCAAACTTGCGGAGGGTGGCATTGATCAAGAAACTCAAGAGTTTATTGACGAAGTGTTGAAATTTGTTCCAGAGGAATCAGTTCCAGAGTATCACATTGTTACAAGCCACGAGGGCGCACTTGATGCCTGCGAGAACTGAAATCCAGACCGAAATTGATTCGATTGCCCGCAAGGCACAAGACGATGTCCGAAGATCATACCTTGCGCGTTTACACAAACACACCAAACGGAACACGGTAGTTTATGCTTCGGCTTTCGGGCTGACCAGAAAAGCTCAAGGCGTTCCTCCACACCTTCTCTCTATTCTCCCAGATGATGTCCAAGGATTCATGGCAGCGTTCCATGGACTGCCGCCAGAACCGCTCGATTTGATTCTTCACAGCCCCGGTGGTTCTCTTGAAGCGGCGGAACAGATCGTAAATTATATGCGCGCAAAATTTCCGCATATTCGAGCAATCATTCCGCAAATGGCGATGTCAGCAGCCACCATGCTGGCATGTGCGTGCGACGAGATTGTCATGGGTAAACAGTCGGCTATCGGGCCGATCGATCCGCAGCTTACCTTCCCTCACACAAATGGACAGTTAGTAACCCAGCCAGCCCAAGCCATTTTGGATGAGTTTGAGCAGGCCAAGACAGAAATTCAGCAAAATCCAAAACTAGCGGCAATTTGGATTCCAAAACTACAGGGACTTCCGCCAGGAATGCTTTCTCGCTGTAAAACCACGCAGGATTTGGCTGAAGAAAAAGTCGAGGGGTGGTTGCGTGATCACATGAAACTTGATGCTCCGGCGGCTGCATCGACAGCAAAGTGGCTGGCCAACGCCAAGGAACATAAAACCCACGGGCGACCTATTTCAGCCGAACTTGCAAAAGCGAAGGGACTTAATATAACCGCGCTCGAAACAGACCAACATTTACAGGATTTTGTTCTTTCAGTTTTCCACGCAACCATGGTCACTTTCGAGCGAACCCCTTGCATCAAGATTTTCGAGAACCATCAAGGAAAGGGTTCTTACTTGCATGTTTCTATTGAGAAGGCTTGAGGCAGCGCGAACCTATTGATGTTTCCCAAAAGTTAGAAACGGACTTGGTTGTTGCCTGATCATTCCGTGTCGTGGAACAGAAAGACCAACCATTCGCGCCGATGTTTGCCCACAAGCTGGGCGATGTTCCGCACGTTTTCAACAAATGAGCCAGCCAGCCAAAGCGAACCCCGCTCAACCCCACTGCGGCTTGTGTGGCAAGACGAAGAACCTGATGCAGACCAGTTGCTGCGGGAACTGGATCTGCAACGACCACCACAAATACGTCCTGTTTTCCTACGCGAGGAACAGTTGCGCGCGCAATCACGACCGTTACACGCTTTGCTCGTTTCACTGTCAGAACGGGCACAAGGGGCATTGGAAGGATTGCAGGAAGTGCCGCAAGTCGTTTCAGACGGAGATGTATGTCTGGTATGGCACGAACGAATACAACTTCGAGGTGCTGGAGCATCCGCCTCATTACGAGCCCACGCTTTGCGACCGCTGCGGCAAGGTGATCAAGTTGGGCACGGATGGACATTCGGTCGGTCCGCGCGGAACGTTGTGCGAGCGCTGCACCCAGTTGGATGATCGTTACGACAGGTTGCCCAAGCTGAAGCGCCCGGCGGCACAGCACAAACCAAAGGTGGAATTGCCAGCCGACCCAAACCCGGAGGCCATTGAAATCATTTTGAGCGCCAAAGTGCAGGCGCGGTGGCGCGTCAAACCCGCCGTGCGCGCGAGCGAGCCACCCGCACACTGGCTCGGCCAGTGGCGCGTGGATGTTGCGCAGAAGGCGGATAGGTCGTGGGTGGCTTTGGTGACGAACGTGGCGACGCTGTTCACGTTTGTTTTCCCGTTGAAGGATTTGGGCCAGCAGGACAATTTTGAGAAATTGTTCCGCCTGCGACTGGATTATGCCCTGCTGGATGCGCCAGCGCTGGCGAAGTGGAAGGATGCGCCGCTGGTGCTTGCCCACGGCAACCCGCGCGTGGTCGTCGGTTCAATGAATGGCATAAAGCGCGAACTGCCGTGGAACACAGATCGCGATGGCTTTCGACAAGTGGATGACGAGGATTGGATCAACGAAACGGTTTTTCTGTCGCTTGAGGAGACTTATCCCCGGAAGGCTTTTGCCAAACAACTTGCCGAGGCAAACCGGCATATCTTGTAACTGAACCATGACTGAACCCGACGAGTTCCCGCCCATAACGCTAAAGACCGATGACCAGGTCGGCGTGTATTTTCTTTGCGACGAAGCCGGCGCGGATGATTTGCGCGATTGTTTGAAAGCCGATGAGGTGAAGTTTTCGTCCAATCCAGCCGAAGGGGCACATCTGTTGGTGGACGGCAAGGTGCTGTTTGCTTTTGGCCGGGCGCACCCGCGCGTCGTAACCGAGGTGTTGGAACTCATCGGCGAGGAAGTGCTGCTGGATCCGGCGGTGGTCATGCCGGAGGACGCCTATTTGCCGCCGGTGAAACAACTGCTGGAATTGGGCCAACCGCATTACGAACAGAAGCGGGACTATGTCGCGCTCGGGCTTTCAATGAATGACGTGCCCGTATTGATTCGCCTGGCGTCGGATGAGCGGTTGCATGGCGGACCGCCTGAGAGTCCGGTGGTTTATGCGCCGGTTCACGCGTGGCGGGCCTTGGTGCAATTGCGCGCCGAGGAGGCTATCCCGCCGCTGGTGGAATCGTTCCGGCGCACGGACGACGCGATGGATGATTGGGTGAGCGAGAATTTGCCAAAGGACCTGGCGGAGTTCGGTGCAGCGGCGCTTGCACCACTGACGGCGTTTCTTGCGGACGCAACCCACGGCGATTGGTCGCGCGTGGCAGCGGCAAAGACAATTGGCTTGATAGCGAAGAAGAATCCCGAGTTGCGGGCAGATTGCGTCGCGCGGTTGAGCGCGCAACTCGAACGGTTCGCGGAGCAATCGGAGACGCTCAATGCGTTTCTGATTTCGCCGTTGTGGGATTTGAAGGCGGTGGAAGCGCTGCCGGTGATCGAGCGGGCGTTCGCTTCCGGGCGCGTGGATGAATCCGTCAACGGTGATTTTGAGGACGTGCAGATCGAGTTTGGCTTGAAGACACAGCGCGAACACCCGCGCAAGCCGAATAGTCTGACGATCATGGGCGAAAAACTTCGCGCCCAGTGGAAGGCGGTGGGAATGCCGTTGCCGGATACAGAGGGCAATTTCCCCGAACCGGATGAAGATTTGCCTGCGTTGGATATTGAGCCGCCGACAATCGCGCTCCCCTACATCGCGCCGCCGAAGGTCGGACGCAATGATCCGTGCCCGTGTGGTAGCGGGAAAAATACAAAAAGTGTTGCGGAGGATAAATCATCATGCCCGAGTCGCGTTCGGAAAACGAGGATGTTGCGCCCGCCAAGTCCAGCGACCTCGTGGTCTTCATGGTCCGCCGCGAAACAAAGTGCGCCGAGTGCGGGTGCGAGTTGTTTGACGGCAGTCTGCTGCGCCTGGAGCACGACCGCCCGTTGTGCCTGGACTGCGCGGACCTTGGGCATCTGGAATTTCTCACGTCCGGCAACACCGCACTGACGCGGCGGGCCACGAAACATTCGCCCTTGCGCGCCGTGGTGGTGCAATGGGCGCGGGCGCGAAAGCGTTATGAGCGGCAGGGAATTCTCGTCACACCGGAAGCCATTGAGCAAGCGGAAGCCGAATGTCTCGCGGATGACGAACGCCGCGCCCGGCAGCGCGAGCGCGCGGCGGAACGACGGCAAGTGGAGGATCAGGCCTACGAGGCCGCCACGGCGGAAAAGCTGAAGGAATTGTTTCCGGGTTGCCCGGCGAACGAAGCTGCGCGCATCGCCGCGTGGACCTGCCGAAAACATTCCGGGCGCGTCGGGCGCTCGGCGGCAGCGAAGGAGTTCGATCCGCCAGCGCTGAAATTGGCGGTCATCGCGCACATCCGGCACGAGCACACGCGCTATGATGAGTTGCTGATGAAATCCGGGAACCGGCAGTTGGCCCGCGCCGAGGTGCGCCCAAAAATTGAAGAGATGCTTGGCCGGTGGGAGTCGCCAGCGACCCCGGGTTAAAACTCCGAGTTCGGCAACAACCGGTCGCGGTCATAGGGCGGCTGCTCCTTCGGCGGCATTTCAAAGTCGGGGAAATCCTGCGCCCAACGGGTGCGATCCTCGTCGTCCGAGTAATAGCGCATGGAAAGAATGAGGTCTTCCTCGCTGCAAGCGCCGAGCACGTCGAGGTGGCAGTTGCCGAACGGCAGACCGAAGCCCATCAGTTCCTCACGCAGGGCGTCGGTCACGAGCCAGGTGTAAAGCTCACGGTCGCTCAGGTGATCGGTGCAGTGCAGAAACAGGCGACGATTCGCGAGTTCGCGGATGAGTTCCCAAAGTTTAGCCGTGAGCGCGGCGTCATCGAGTTTATCGGGCGGCGGCAAGTCGAAGCCGGCTTTGATCAACACAGCAAGCGGAGCGATGAAGCCGTGGGTTTCGAGCGCGAGCACGTTTTCCAGAAACGCTTCTTCAGTTTTGCTGCCACACTCGGCAACTTTACCGCTGAACATTTCACCACCGGCGACTTCATCAATTTCGCGGCGGAGTTTCTCAATGCGGATTTCACGATCCACGCCTTCAAGGCCGAGCGGATCGTTGTCTGGTGGTTCGGGCGGATTGAGCATGGGGACACACTATCCAAAGGCTTTGAATGTGGCAGCAATGAAAAATGCACAACGAAAAATGAATGAGTGGTTCAGTTTTGCGCGGCAAAACCGGAGATTGATCTGTAGCGCGGCTGTCTTGTAGCTTGCCGCATCAAAATCCAAATCCGCCAGGCCCGTTTGTCCGATGCCGCTGTCATCGCAGAGTTCAACCTGCGTCTGGCTCGGGAGACTGAACAGTTGCAGCTTGATCCGGAGGTGGTGCGGCAGGGCGTCGCCACCGTGCTGCGCGACGAGAACAAAGGAACCTACTACGTGGCGGAATTGGACGACAGAATCGTCGGTCAGCTCATGATCACCTACGAATGGAGTGACTGGCGCAACGGCAACCTGTGGTGGATCCAGAGCGTCTTCGTGAAGGAGGAATTCCGCGGCCGGGGCGTGTTCCGCGCGTTGTTTGAACAGTTGCAGAACCTGGCCCGCTCCCGCAATGGCGTCGCCGGCCTGCGGCTCTATATGCACGCTGACAACGAGACAGCCCGTCAAACTTACGAGCGACTGGGCATGACACATTCGGATTATGAGGTGTTCGAACTGGACTTCGTTCTGGACCGGAAGAGAGAGACGCAAGCATGAGAAAATCGCTGATCTGTGTCACCGTGTTGTGGATGGCGGCCTGCGTTCACGCGCAAACGCCGCGCTCCGTTCGTGAAGCAGTTCGCGAGCGCGTCAACGCCGAGTATCCCGCCCTGTTCGAGCTGTACCAACACTTTCATGCGAACCCCGAACTCTCATTTCAAGAGGAGAAGACGGCCGCCCGCCTCGCCGCTGAACTCCGCCACAGCGGTTACGAGGTCACCACCGGCGTTGGGGGACACGGCGTGGTGACAGTGCTGAAGAACGGTGACGGGCCGACTGTGTTGGTGCGTTGCGATCTCGACGGCCTGCCGGTGAAGGAACAAACCGGCCTGCCCTATGCCAGCACGGTTGTCGCCAAGGACGATTCGGGCCGCGAGGTGCCCGTGATGCACGCCTGCGGACATGACGTTCACATGACGTGTCTCGTTGGCGTGGCTCGCGTGCTCAAGGAACTCCAGGCGCACTGGCGCGGCACGCTGGTGTTGATCGGCCAGCCGGCCGAGGAGCGCGGCGGCGGCGCGCAAAAGATGATCGCGGACGGCTTGTTCACGCGTTTTCCCAAGCCGGATTACTGCCTCGCGTTGCACGATAATTCCAGCCTGCTGGCCGGCGCCATCGGGTACACGGAAGGTTATGCAATGGCCAATGTGGATTCGGTGGACATCACCGTGCGCGGCGTGGGCGGACATGGTGCGTATCCGCACGCGGCGAAAGACCCCATCGTGCTCGCGTCACAAATCGTTCTCGCCCTGCAAACCATCGTCAGCCGTGAAATCGCGCCCGGCGAACCGGCGGTGGTGACGGTTGGTTCCATTCACGGCGGAACGAAGCACAACATCATCCCGGACGAAGTTCACCTGCAACTTACGCTGCGTTCCTACACGGAAGAGGTGCGGCAACAAACCATCGCGGCCATCCGCCGCATCACGCGCGGCCTGGCCCTGGCGGCCGGCCTGCCGGAAGACCGCCTGCCGATTGTGAAGCTCGGCGATGATTTCACGCCGGCAACCTATAATGATTCGGACCTGACCCTCCGTCTGGCCGGAGTTTTCAAATCGTGGTTTGGCCGCGAGATGGTGGTCCGCCGCAAACCCGTCATGGGCGGCGAGGATTTTTCCGAGTATGGTCGCACGGAACACAAGATCCCGATCTGCATGTTTACCATCGGCGCGGTGAGTTCCGAGGCCATGATGGAAAGCGCACGCACCGGGGAGACGCTGCCATCATTGCACTCGCCGGTTTTCGCGCCCGCCCCCGAACCCACCATCAAGACCGGCGTCATGGCCATGACGGCAGCGGTGCTGGAATTGATGGGAAGGTAAATGTCTGATCCCTTGCCCCGTCCGCCGCGTCAACCGATGAACCGTTCACCCAGCGCTTCGCGGAGTTCAATGTAATCGGCGAAAGGTGAGAGGTAATGCCTCAGTGGAATCGGACGGAGCGCCGAATTGTAGTCGGCTTCGCACGAGCGGACGCGAAAAGCCGACTGCAAGTCGGCGCTCCGCCGGGGTTGAGTGAGGCATTACGGTGAGAGGGATTTTCGCTGTTGCTTCCGAAAGGCCAGGCGGAATAGGCTGGGCACGCTCCGAAGTGGGGCTGACTACCATGAATCCCGCCCACGCGCTCGAAAAGGTGACTGCGGTGTTCTGCTGGGTGACTTCGTTATGCCTGAGCGTTCAGGTTGCCGCGGCCACAGCAGACAACAGTCCTCAACTCCCAACCGCCAGCCCTCGACTCGTTCCAGAGCAACTGAGGGAATCTTCAGCAGTATTCGTTGAGAACAATCGCCAACGGGCGGATTGGCGCAGTCAAGTTGCAGCGACCGCGGCGGAGTACCAGGGCGACGGGTTGGCGGTCACCGCAACCACGGAAGGCGCGCGGCTGCGTTGCGTCTTTCAAAAGCTCGAAGGCGAGGCAACGAGCGAAGGGCTGTGGCTCACCTCCACCGTGCCCGGCCAACCCAACGACCGCTTTCGTGTGGTGGCCGTGGCAATCGGGCGGACGGGCGAAGCGTTTGGAGTCCCGGCTTCAGCCGGAGGGAGTTCCGAACCATTCCAACGCTCCGGATCGATCGCCGCGGAACCGGCTAAAGCCGGGACTCCAAACCACCTGCTTCCATACGCCGGCACGCCGTCCATTGACGCCCAGACCGTGCGCTTCATCCGGCCGGGGCTGGTGGAGGAATACACCGTGAGCATGGACGGCGTGCGGCAGGATTTTGTGGTGTTGGAGAAACCGCCCCTCACCCTATCCCTCTCCCCATCGGATGGGGAGAGGGTGGCCGACAGGCCGGGTGAGGGGGAATTGCGTCTCGAACTGGCGGTTAGCGGTGCGCGGGTGGAATCAATGGCCGGTGGTGTTCACCCCGTGAGGTACGCCGGACAAGCGGTGGACCATGAACGAGGCAATATGTTGTCTCACGGGGCAAGACTGGTGCTGGAAAAATCCGGGCGCAAAATCGCTTACTCGCGCTTGCGCGTGACGGATGCCACGGGCAAGGAACTGAGCGCGCGGATGGAGGTGCTCGAGGACGGAGCGCGGCGTTCACGCCGCTGCGATGTGGAAAGTGCTGCAGGCGCTGAAGCTAATTTGGATGCGCTGGAAATGAGCGCGGTGAAGCGGCCTGAAGGCCGCGCTCCAATGCCCATTCGGATTGACCCGACTTTCAGCGATGTCAATTGGAGCGCGCTCGGCTCGGGGATGGATTACTCTGTGTATGCGCTGACGCTGTCGGGCAGCGACCTGCCCGGCACGAACAACTTCTGGCGCGTTCGCTCGGTGCCATGAGGCCACTGAATACTCTGGCCTCCGGTAGCAGTCACCCGGATTCGAGTATAGGCAGCCCGGCAAGCTCGACGCTGGCGCGGTTTTGCCAGACAGCCGACCTGCGCCCCTCAGGCAAGGACCATTGATCCTGGAGAATACATTTTCACCACGAAACACCCGAAATGACACGAAACGCGGACGGAACATCGCCAGCAGCCCCTTTCGATGAACCCCCCGTGGCTGCGACGCCTCGTCGCAGCCGGGTGGAGGCGACGCCCCGTCGCCCTTCTCCCGCAGCGAAGGCGTTGCGGCTACCGCGTGCGACGGAGCGTCGCAGCCACGGTTCATGGTCATGATGCGCGTGCATTGTTGGAAGTCGAAGCTCCCCTCTGAACCGGAGCGCGACTGTGTCGCAGACCAGCCGCAGCGAATTCCGTCTGCTGCCGCTGGTGCTTCGTACACAGCCGCGCTCCAAAGCCGGTCAACTGCTCCGCTGCCCTCCAGACCGCCTTGCGCCCGGTCCTTTCGCGAAGGTTTCGTGGCGGTTTATGTGGTCAAATCCAGGCTTGACCCCGGTTTGCCATCCCGATAATTTCGCGCCCGCAATGTTTGGCAATACCCGACAAGTAGCTCTGGCAGTCGTCGTATCCGGCGACGCCGCTGGCTCTTGTCGAGGTTGAAACCAGTTTAGACAAGAACCCACGGCTGGAAACGGTCGTGGGTTTTTTATTTGAACCGCGCCCGCCGGCCACCAAAGAAGAAAGTGAGTGATTGAGATTAAGATAAAGCGTAAGATTAAGACCGAAGCTGCGGCAAAAACTCCGCACTCAACTCTTAATCATAAACTTGGTCTTAGTCTTCCTGTTATGAGCAAGACAACTGAAACAAAAAAGAAAACCGCCGCCATGACCAATGGCGCATCCGCGCGACGAGCGCCCGCCGCCAGACGTGCCGAAGTGGGCGCGGCCATGTTCGGACGCGACATCCTCGTGGAAGCCCTCGAACGCGAAGGCGTGGAAGTCATCTTTGCCTATCCCGGCGGCGCGAGCATGGAAATCCATCAGTCGCTGACGAAGTCGAAGATTCGCACCATCCTGCCGCGTCATGAACAGGGCGGCAGTTTTGCGGCGGAGGGTTACGCCCGTTCGACCGGCAAAGCGGGCGTGTGCATGGGAACGAGCGGTCCCGGCGCGACGAATCTTGTCACCGCCATTGCCGATGCCTACATGGATTCCTGTCCGCTCATCGCCATCACCGGACAGGTGACGACGAACATGATCGGTCGGGGCGCTTTCCAGGAAACCGACATCATTGGCGTGACGCTGCCCATTGTGAAACATTCCTATCTGGTCACGGATGTGAACGACATTGCGCGAATCGTGAAGGAGGCGTTCTACATTGCGCAGAGCGGCCGGCCGGGCCCGGTGGTGATTGATCTGCCCAAGAACATTCAGCAGGCCAAAACGCAGCCCGTGTGGCCCACCCTCGACCAGATCAAGAAGGGTTTGCGCGGTTACACTCAACCCGACCTGCGCGCGGACGAAGTGGCGCTCAACGAAATCATGGGGCTGATTGAAAAAGCCGAGCGCCCGGTGCTTTACTGTGGCGGTGGCATCATCACGAGCGGCGCGGCGGCGGAGCTTAAGAAGTTCGCCGAAGCTACGAACATTCCCGTGACCACCACCTTGATGGGCGTGGGGGGATTTCCGGAGACGCATCCGCTCTCGTTGCGCTGGCTGGGCATGCACGGCGCGGCCTTCGCCAACTGGGCGGTCAACGGCGAGTACGAGCAACGCAAGTCTTTTAACGACCCGATGGTGAAGGTGAAGGATGGCGCGGACCTGTTGCTCGCGTTCGGCGTGCGGTTCGACGACCGCGTGACCGGCAAGTTCGAGGAATTCTGCAAACACGGTACGATCGTTCATGTGGATATTGACGCATCCGAGTTGAACAAGAACCGGCGCGTGCATCTCCCCGTCGTGGGCGACATCAAGGACGCGCTCACGCGGCTCAACGCCATGATTGCCCGCCGACCGTTGAACAAGCAGCACACCGCCTGGCTGGCGCAGATTGCGGAATGGAAACAAAAGGCGCCGTTCGCTTACGCCATCACCTCCGAGATCGCGGACAGCGACCACATGAAAGACCATCTCACGGGCCAGGAAAGCCAGATTATCCTGCAACAAATGGTCGTCGAGGCGGTTTACGAACTCACCAAGGGCGAGGCCTACATCACCACGGGTGTCGGCCAGCACCAGATGTGGGCCGGGCAATGGTACAAGTATTCCTGGCCCCGCCAGTTCATCACCAGCGCCGGCCTCGGTTCGATGGGCTTCGGTTATCCGGCGGCACTCGGCATCAAAGTGGCGCACCCGGACAAGCAGGTCATTGACATTGACGGCGACGGTTCGTTCCTGATGAACATTCAGGAACTGGCCACGGCGCACGTGGAGAAGATTGCCGCCAAGGCGATCATCCTCAACAACCAGCATCTCGGCATGGTGGTGCAATGGGAGGATAAATTCTACGCCGGCAACCGCGGTCACACCTACCTTGGCAACCCGGACGACCGCGCGCAGATCTACCCCGATTACGTGCGCGTGTGCAATTCCTTCAATGTGAAATGCGAACGCGTGATGTACAAAAAGGACCTGCGCCCCGCCATTCAGCGGATGCTCGACGCCGACGAACCGTACGTGCTGGACGTGATCGTGCCCTACACCGAACACGTGCTGCCGTTCATTCCCGCCAACCGGACGGTCGCGGACATGATCTGGAAGGCATAGGGGTGGCAAGTGGAAACTTTACAGGCCGGGCGCAATATCTTGTCGCCCGGCCTTTGGTTTGTCAGGCTGGCGAGGTGATGCGGAAAATCATTGTCGTTCTGTGGCTGGCGTGCGCGCTTACGGCGCCGGGCGCGGAACGTTTCTTCGACTTCGGCGAATTTCCGGCAGGCCAGACGCCGCCCGGTTTTCGCAGTGTGGTGGCGGGCGAGGGTTCGCCGGGGGATTGGAGGATCGTCATGGACGAAGTGCCGCCGCGGCTTGAGCCGTTGTCGGACAAGGCCCCGGCGCTGACCCGCCGGGCCGTGCTCGCCCAATTGAGCCGGGAACCGAATGACGAGCGTTTTCCCATTCTGATGTTCGACGGTGAGACGTTCGGTGATTTTGAACTGACCACACGGTTGAAACTGATCAGTGGTCAAACCGCGCAGATGGCGGGCATCGCGTTTCGCATGCGGGACGAGAAGAATTTCTACGTCGTCCGCGCGAGCGGTCTGGGCCGCAATGTCCGTTTTTACAAGGTGGTGGACGGCGCGCGCAGCCAGCCGATTGGCCCGACGGTGGACGTTCCCACTGGCGTCTGGCAGGAATTGAAGATCGAGTGCAAGGCCAACAAGATCCAAGTCTGGTTTAACGGCAAGGACATCATTCCCCCGCTCACGGACAACAGTTTTCAGGTGGGCAAGATCGGTTTCTGGACGATGGCCGACGCGGTGACTCATTTTGCGGACACCAAGATCGTCTATACGCGACGCGAAATTCCAGCGGTGGCCATGGTGCGGGACATGGTCAAAAAATATCCGCGCCTGCGCGATCTGCGCGTGTATGCGCTCGACGACAACCGGGAACCGCGGGTGGTGGGCAGCAAGCAGGAAGAGGCCCTCGGCAGTCCTGGCGGAGAATCCGAAGAAGACTGCATCGCCAACGGCAGCACCTACTACGGCAAGGACCGGCAATCGGTTTCCGTCGTGCTGCCGTTGCGCGACCGCAATGGCGATCCAATCGCCGCGGTGCGGTTGGTGATGGACACTTTTTCCGGTCAGACCCAGCAAAATGCCCTGGCCCGCGCCCGGCCCATCGTCCAGCAGATGCAGGCGCGGGTGAGTTCATTGCAGGAGCTGGCACCGTAACCCCGCCGGCCTGCTGGTCTGCCGCGGCTTCAAGTACGTTCCGGGTTTCGCTTGCCCTCGGTGGTTTTGAGGGAACCTCGGGTGATAATCTGCATCCCATGTTCTGAGAGGGGCAAGGGGGTTTCGTAACACCGGCATGAGCAGATTTGAGTTTTTCAAGATCTCCAAACCGGTGGCGAGGCTCTTGCTTTCTCGGTGGCAAGTATGCGATTGGGCGTTTTCATCGAACGCGACGGCGTGTTGAACAAAGTGCGCGTGGAGCGCCAGCATCAGGTCAGTCCTGTCATGCTGGAAGATTTCCGCGTTTGCCGGGCCGCCCGCCCGTTGCTGCAGAGTTTGAAGGCGGCGGGTTTCGTTCTGATCGCCACCACCAACCAGCCCGGCCTGTCCCACGGCCATCTGCCACGCCGGGAGCTGGACCGAATGCACGAGCAGTTGCGCCGGGAGTTGCCGCTCGACGACATATTGATCTGCCCGCATGACGCGACTGACGACTGCCCGTGCCGCAAGCCCCGCCCGGGGTTGCTGGAAGAAGCGGGATTCCAGTGGCACTTGGACTTGGATCGTTCCTTCGTCATCAGCGACAAGTGGCAGGACGCCGAAGCGGCCCGCCAAGCCGGCTGCACCTCGGTGGTCATCAAATCTCCTTGGCTGGGATCCGGTCATCACGATTTGCTCGTGCCATCCCTGGCGGCGGCAGTCGAGAAAGTGCTCCAATTGCACGCGACCCCCAACCTGGTCTTCGCGTAAACTCTTCCTTGGGGGTACGACTACCTCGTCACGGTTTGCGTCAGCTCCAGGCTTCGATGCCTAACGCCTTCCAGGTATTTCTGGCGCGGGGAAGTCACTTGGCGCTGGCCGGCGCACGCCGCCGGCGACGACATACTTGCCATTGTCATCCACGTGCAGCCGAGGACGGGAATTGACGTATTCGTATGTCTGGCGCAGCACCACGTCACCATCCGGGTTCACCATCGTGTAGTTGAACGAGCGGGCACCGTCCTGAAACAGCAGGTGCAGATTGCTGAATTTGTCGAGTTGCGGTTCCGGACGACTGAAGGAAACCATCGGACCGATGGGAAACACTTTGATCAATCTCGATTCCGATGAGTCGGTCAGTTTCAGATAAAGCCGCAGTTGCGTGCGCATATAGTTGGCCTGCTGCAGCGTGTATTTGCGGACTTCCGGGACTTCGTTCGTTGTGCCGGGTGCCAGCGGCACGCCAAATTCCTGGGACCACAGTTTGGTGCCGTTAATGATGTCAAAGGCTTTTGGGGGGGAGTTATGCAAGATGTCCCATTCCTTGACGCGGACGGTGGCGATGACCTTGTAGCGGCCCGTCCGGGAAAGCACAAAGTGCGGGGCCAGATCCACCCGCCGCGTGGCCATCTGCGAGGATTCCAGCGCGAACTCCCCCAGGACAGGTACTTCACTGTTCTTTACGACCACGAATCCATCGCTGGATTCAATCGAGAATACAAGCCAGTCCGGCTCGCTGCCAAAACGCAACGTCTGCCCGGAACGATTAGTGATCCGCACCGCAGCGGGCAGACTCTCGCCGGCGAGGAATTGCTCCTGTTCGAGCGTGACTTCCACCGTTACCTGCGCGCCGGCCGGCAACCACGCTGCCAACACCAATCCAAGGATCAGGCCTTCAAGTTTCATTCAACCACTTTAAGCGGCTCCTGAAATGTGGCAAGCTGCAAACCCGCGCAAAAAAACCACTTTGGAATATCCCTTGCCCCGATTCACCGCCATCTACCAAGTCACCGTTTTTGCCCAGCCTCCAGCAACCGGCGCGCACGCTCGGCAACCGCCTCGGGTGAAATCGCTGTCAGACACTCCATGGGCTGCGGCCACGCGCAGTGCGATTTCAAGCACGGCGCACAGGGCAAGGGATGTCGCAGCACGTGTTCAAGTTGACCGTAGGGACCGGTACGGCGCGGCTCCGTAGGGCCAAACATCGCCACCACCGGCTTGCGCAGCGCCACTGCTATATGCATGGGGCCGGTGTCGTTCGTGATCATTAACTCGCACCGGCGCACCCACTCCACCATTTCCGGCAGGGAAGTCTGGCCGGTCAAATCCACACAGCGCTCGGGGAAGCCCCGCCAGAGGAATTCGCCCAATGGAATGTCGTCCGTACCACCGAGCACGGCAAATCGTACCTCGGCGAAATGCCGGGCCAAATGCTTCATCACTGCGGCGAAATGCTCCACCGGCCAGCGTTTGTTCGCCCAGCGCGCGCCAGGTTGGAGCGCGACCCAGCGGACTCCTTCCGCCGGCCATTTCATCCTGACACTCGTTGCCAGGGCGGGGCGCTCCGGCAACCAGTCAAAGTTCCAGTGCGTGGGCACCCCGAGTCGCGGCAACACAGCCAGATACCAATCCACGGCATGGGTGTGAAACGACGCACGATTCACCATGAGGTCATAGAATCCTCGCGCCCCCTCACGTGGTTCATCAAGGCCGACCAGTAGTTTGCCATTGGCCAGCCACGCAAACGCACCGCTGCGCGCCAACCCTTGCAGGTCTATCACCCAGTCATAAGCCTGCGCCCGCAACCAGCGTACACTGCTCAGCATTTCCGGCCAATGAACCGGCGACGCCCAGCGGCGGCGTTCAAAGCGGACCACTTTGGCGAGATCAGGATCGCCCTCCAGCAATGGGGCCAGGGCGGAATCCAACCACCAATGAATCTCGGCGGTGGGAATATGGCGTTTGAGCAGGCGCAGCACGGGAAGCGCCTGCACCACGTCGCCCAGCGAGCTGGGTTTAAGGATGAGGATTCTCAAGTGAGACGTGATGCGTGAACCGTGAAACGCGCCCGGCGCGGCAGCTCAAACCACGCATCACGCATCACCTTCCGTAGGCCAGCCGTTCCGCCAACCGTTGCGGCAATCCGGCAGCCAGGATTTTCTTCTGGGCGGTTGCGATATCGTAATCCAAGCGGCGTAACTCAATCGTGCCTTCATGCACGTCGTAAATAACGTATGCCGACTTGGGATTATTATCGCGCGGTTGGCCGACGGCACCCACGTTGACGAAGTATTTCTTGCCGGGTTCGACCTTGAATTTCGAGTAGGTGCCGCCTCGCACCATGTTGTCGCGCATGAACGCCACCGGCACGTGCGTATGGCCGAAAAAACAGACGGCGGTGTTCTGGTAGGTGAAACTGGCGGCGGCGGCGAGTTTATCAAACACATAACCCCAACGCTGCGGGCCATCAAGGGTCGCATGCACCAGCGTAAAACTGGTGACCATCCGCGTGTATTTGAGGTCGCGCAGCCATTGGCGGTCAGCCTCGCTCAACTGTTTGCGTGTCCAGTTCACCGCCTCGGCGGCGGCGGGATTGAAACCATCGAGGTGCTCATCGGAGGAGCAGTATTCGTCGTGGTTGCCCTTCACGCAGGGCATGGCCATGGTGCGGACAATGTCGAGGCACTCCTTGGGATTGGCATTGTAACCGACCACGTCACCCAAGCACGCATAATGAGTAATCTTCTGCTGCTTGCAGTCTTCCAGAACGACCTGAAACGCCTCCAGGTTGGCGTGAATGTCGGCTATGATGGCAAACTTCATTTACTTCCTATCGCACAATCTCAAATCCGCGAAATTCATTCTGCGCTTCGGTCCAGCTCACGTCTTCCCGGCGGATGTTCGCGGCCAGACCTGACTCGCGAATCGCCTCGCGGAACGCTTCCAGTTCCGCCCGGTCACCTTCGGCCACCAACTCCACCCGGCCGTCTGACAAGTTACGCACGACGCCGGCAACTTCAAATCCCATCGCCACGCGCCGCACTGTAAACCTAAAGCCCACCCCTTGCACGTGACCGGAGTAAAAAACCTGCATCCGGCAGCGCTTCATGGCACGCCGCCGCCCGGCGAACGTGACTTCGGCAACGCAGCGGCGGGCCAGGCGCTCGTTTCCGCCGATTTTTGCATCGCAGGGATGTAGCCAAAGCCCGTGCCACAACGCAATGTTTTTCCTCACAGGAATTGATCTCCATCCCCGTTGCATGGACGGTCGGCGCTGCCGGGGCACGAACTGAGCACGAATTGGGATTTGACCTGTCCTTAAACCACCGATTACGCTCCGCGCCGCTGTGAACATCGGCTCAATCATCCACTTTGTCCGGCTGGGGCTTACGAAGAACCGCATCGGCCGGTTGCTGCATTCCAATCGGGGCAATGAGATGCTCTATCCCGAAGGCTGGGAGCCCAAAGTGCTCAAATGCCTGTGCGAAACGAAGTGGAACGGGCCGGTCTGGGACGTGGGCGCGTTTGTCGGGCGGCACGCGTACCGGGTGGCCAAGTTCCACCGGGTCTATGCCTTCGAGCCGAATCTCAATGCCCTGCAATTCCTCGGTTACAATGTGAAGGACTGTCAAAACGTCGTGGTCGTGCCCTGCGCGTTGACGGTGGATGGCCAGCCGATGAAAGGCACTGTGGACCCCGACTTTCTCAAAACGCCCACCGGCCCGCAGGTGGCCACCCTCTCCATCGCCGAGGCGCTGCAAAAGTTCGGCCGGCCCGGCGTGATCAAGATAGACATCGAAGGCGGCGAATACGACATGCTCAAGTGTGAACTGTTGTTCGATCTTACACTGCTGATCGAGTGGCACCACGAGATTCCCACCGAGCTGCCGCACTGGACAATTCAGACGATTGATGAGACGCACTCGTTGCTGACCCCGCGCCAGCCCGGCGCGTGATGCTGGACATGGCCTCCTCGCCCTCGGTCAGCCTGCTCATCCCGACGCACAACAACGCGCGCACCGTTGCGGAAACCATCGAGTCCTGCACGCGCCAGACCTTTCGCGACCTGGAAATCATCATCTATGACGAGGCCAGCAAGGACGCGACCCGGGAGATCATCAATGCCGCGGCGGCCCGCGACCCACGCATCCGCGTTCTGACCAGCGAGGAAAACTCCGGACCGTTGATGGCGTGGCGCAAATTGCTGTACGAGGCCCGCGGCCGCTACTGCACCTGGGTCTGGTCGGACGACCTCATTCTGCCGCGCTACGTCGAGGTGCTGCGCGGCGCGTTGGAGCAGAACCCGTCCCACCTGCTCGCTGGCTGCAACGCCTACCGGTATTATTATCCCACCGATCCAAGAATTCCGGTGCCGCCAGCCAATCTGAATCAGCCGGACCCAAGCTGGGGTTTCTTGAATGAGCTGTACCCAACGGCCACCCTCAAGGGCGACGCATACGCACTGGGCATTTTTGCGAAGGTTTATCCTGTGACGCAAATGTGCAACTTGTTCAAAACTTCCGCCGTGAAAGAGGTGTTTGATCACTACATCCAGCTCGATAATCCCTTCGGCTTCGATTACTCCCGGATGGCCTACGGTAACGACGTGGCGTTTCTGAGCGAAATGGGCCTGCGCTCGGGCGAACTGGTGCAGGTGGGCGATCCCTTGGTGGTCGCGCGCTCCACGCCCAACAGCCTGACCGAACGGCTGATCAAGAAAGACCGCTGGCAGTACTGGCTGCAATATACCTGGGCGTTCTACCACGGGTGGTCGCGGTGTCGCCAACTCTCACCGCGCATGGATACCCTCATCAACCTCGCGCTGGATCGTGTTCACTTCTGCAACCTGCCATACGGACTGAAGAACCGACTCTGGCCGAAACACGCGAATCCATTCCGCGCCGCTCGCGCGCTCTGGTTCATCCTGCGCCATGACCGGCACTTCAAAAAGGACGCGGGGCCAGCCTCCATGGAAGCTTATCTTTTACGGTAAGCGTGGCGACTTCAATTCATCCGCCGCTCAGAACTTCAAACGGAAGAATTCCGGCCCCACGCCAATGGGCAATTGCGCCGAGTGGTGGTTTCCATCCGAAGTGATGCTTGGTTGCGGGTTCAAATCCTGCCAATCCGGCGCGCTCAAGCTGGTCGTGGATTGAAAAACCGCACCCACAGCCGAGCCTGCCCACGAGACGATCAGCACGTTGTCCCCAAGGGAGACGGACAGAACCGGCGTGCCGCCGCTGAGTTGTCCCAGCACGTCAATTTCCCAAATCAGTGGCGAAGCAACGGGCGCCGTCAACCCGTCGTCAAATCCGACGAATGGATTTATGTCATCGAACGGGTCTCGCATCTGGCCCTGGGTGTTGTCCACGGCATAAAAGTCAAACTCCAGGTGCGTCACGGCTGTGGCGAGGGGGCCGTCCGTGTCGGTCAATTGCGAGAGCACCACGCGCCAGTTATTGACGGAGGCATTGTTGATCGTGCCCGAGGCGTGCGACTGGACATAAACCGGCTCGGTGAACGTTTGCGCGCCATCGGAGGAGAACCGCACCGTGTAGGTGTGAAACACGCGGCCATCACGACCGTTGTTGCCCGTAAACACGCGGATCTCCGTGATGTCGGCGGCAGCGGTCAACTCGTATTGAATGAGTTTGGCCGGAAGGCCCATGCCTGGATAATCATTGAGCAGGCCGGTTAATCCCGTGGCCCGGATGCCTTGCCCATCGGTGAATGCCGGCAGTTGGTCCAAGGGATCGGAGTTGGCCGAATGCCAGCCACGATCACCGGGCAACTCTGTTGGAATCAAACCCTGAATCAGATCCGTCGAATCATACAAGACCGCCAGATTCTCCTCTTCACCCTGAGTGGCGACGACGAACGGAGCGGCGTGAATAGACCAGGCGGCGAAGCCAACGACCACAACCAAGCAACTGAATGATGTTTTCATAAGCATGGAGAAGCTCTGTCTCACTGCCGACGTTCTACGCTGCGGGAGATTGATTACAAGCCAGAAAGTCCGCGCGGAGGATTAAGTCGCCCCCGCGATCCGCTCGGAGAGCGGCACTCGGTGTCTGCCCGGTTGCCGTCACTTTCCACCAGTCAGCGGCAAAATGGAACTGAATACCAGCGTCTCGATGAGTCCGATAACCGAAATGGCCGTGGCCACCACCGTCCAACTCTTCAACGTTTCCTGCTCAGTAAAACCGCTCAACTTGGCAACGACCCAGAAGCCGCTGTCGTTCATCCACGAGAGAATCACCGAGCCGAAGCCGACGGCCAGGTAGATGTAAACGATGTGGTAAGGCAGACTCGATCCGTCGCCGACGATGGCAAACATCAACGCCGAACCTGTAATCATCGCCACCGTGGCCGAGCCTTGCGCGATGCGCACGACCGCTGTGACCAGCCAGGCCAGCAGGACGTAATTCACGGAACGGCCTTCGGCCAACTCCTTGATGGCTTCGCCCACACCACTGTGGCGAATCATTGCACCAAACGCGCCGCCCGCGCTGGTGATGAGAATGATCACGCCCGCCGTCTCCAGCGACGGGGC
Source organism: Verrucomicrobiota bacterium (assembly GCA_014860005.1). The sequence goes on from JACZKP010000178.1 coordinate 54,863, forward strand.
GATCTTCTGCGCCAACGCGGCGAAGGTCAGCCGGCATTGTTTCAAGTGCAGCGCCATGGCGATGAGCGCGCCGAGGAGCAACGCCATGGTTTTGTTGCCGAGAAACTGCACGATGGCATTGAGCATCGCGAAACTCTCCGCGCCACCGAGTGCCGCCACCACGCCGGGCAGTTTCTTCCCGGCCATGTCCAGAAAGGAAGCCAGCGCGATCAGCACCGCCGGGAGCACCACCGGCAACACGGCGAGGCTTAAGGACGGCAACTCGTCATCGCGCCGGTTGACGATGGCGTTCAAATCCGCGAGCGACGTGCCTGAGGTTTCGCGCAGCGGCACCGGCGAAACGCGATCCAGCCATTTCGCCAGGTAGAGCACGCCAATGGCCGGCAGAATGCCGGAGAGCAATCCGGCGACAATGGCCGCGCCGAGGTCCAGTCTCAACGCGTCGGCCACGAGCAACGGGCCGGGCGTGGGCGGCACCATGGAATGGGTGATCGCCCCGCCGCCCGCCATGGCCAGCACATAGAGCATGTAGTTTTTGCCCGTGCGCAGCCCCAGTGCGCGCGCCAGCGGGATGAGTAGAAAGAAAACCGTGTCGAAGAACACCGGAATCGAAAGGAAGAAACCACTGGCCAGCAGCGCGATGCCCGCGCGTTGTTCGCCGAACAAGCGCATGAAGCGCCGCACAATCACATCCGCCGCGCCGCTCTCCATCAACGACACGCCAATGATGGAAGCCAAAGCGATGACGATGCCAATGCTGCCGGCGGCAGTGCCGAAGTCTCGCGCCGCCTGATCCAGTACCTGGACGAAGTGGTTTCGACTGTGAAATCGCCTGGCCTCCGCCTCCGTGATGATCGTGCGATAGGTTCTGGCCTCACCATTGCCCTCGGCCAGCAAAACTCCCTTGGCCACCAAACGGTCGAGGGTGGGGGAAATCCGATCGGCGGGAAGGCCGGCATCGGTGAGTTGCCGTTGAATGGTTTCCAGATTGGCGGCGCGTTCTGCCACGGTGTGAAATACGGCCAGTTCCCGATCGGTGAGTTCGCCGGGCAGATTGCCGGCCGGCGTGAGCCACCCGGCGAGCAAGGCGGCCAGCAACAAGGCGAGGAATGCATGGACCCGCAGTTTCGTGATCAACAAGACGATCGCCGCAACGCAGATGGCGAGGACGACAAACGGCCAGAGTTGAGAGGCTTCGGCAAGCGCGAGGCAAATCATAAGACGCGTCGGTTCTGCGGGAGGCTACTCAAGAGTTCCCGGTGGGCAAGCCGCAAGGTTGAAGGTGCTCCACGATTCTACTCTGCCCTACGGCAGCGCTGGAGTGACCAGACGGTAGAATCGCAGGGCGTCGCCACCGTTCTCGTCGCGCACAGTGACAACTCCCGGCTCGGACGCGGCGGGCACGTCAGCAACACGCAACCAGCCGCCCGTTAAGTCGGTCGTGACCAGCACCGTGTAGGAACGGCCCGCCACGGCTTCGAAACTCAGCAAAGTTTCATCACTCGTCAGCCCATCCAGAACGAGGCGCAAAACGCTGCTCGGATCATTGGGCCGCGTGCCGGCAAGATACTCCTCCCAGTTGGTCATGCCGTCTCCGTCGAAGTCACCGTCCGGCCCGTGAATGCCGGTGCCGATCGTCGGGTCCAACCCATGCGCAATCTCCCACGCATCCGGCAGGCCGTCTTCATCGGCGTCCGTCAATGCGGCGGTGTAATTCAGTGCGCCAGGGGTTGGTGGGGCAGCCTCCCAGTTGGCGGGATCATCGCCAAAAGCCAGACCCGTCAGTCTTTGCAGCGACCAGCCCGTGCCTGCCGCTCCCGCTGGCCACGGAGCGTCGGGCAGGTAGTTCACCGCGTCCACCACAAAGTAGGGCACGTAGCCAACGTAAGGATTGGCCACGGTCTGAGGTGCGTCGGGACGCAACAGCGCGACTTCCTCACCTTCGTTGGCCAACCGTCCGTTCATGGGACCGAATAACGGCACCGACGGCGACAGCAGGTAACGGTTGCGGAACACCTGCGCCGATACGGGATCGGCCGCCGGGTCAAAAGTCACCACCACCGCATATCCGGTCGCGGAAAGTGCTGCGCCGGTGGGAAAGGTGTAATCCACCCCGGCCAATCGCCAACCGTTGGTCGGATGCGCCGGATCGTACAGCGGCACATGTTGGTCCGTCAGATTCCGCAGTTCGACAAACTCATGCAGAGTGTCGTTGTAGAGCCGATGCGCAGGCGGTTGGAACATGAGTTCGCTGATGACCACCGGGCCTACACGCGGACCGGCGTTGGGGCCGGGCAGAGTCACGGCCGCCTGCGCCACAAAATGCTCACGCCCGAGACTGTCGACATGCCGGCCAAAACTCACGCCATTGGGTGCGGCGCCGAAACTGAAACCATGCGCGTAGCCAGTGAGATTGGTGCCGTCGCCGGAGAAGAGCCAGACCTCCTCGCCCAGCGAACTGAAATTGAAACCAGTTCCACCAGCATCGAACGCGTTGGCGTCCACCGCCAGATGTCCGAGCGCCTGAATGATTGTTCCCGGTGGGAAGGTGAACTTGGTTGGTCGTCCGCGGTTGTCGGTGAGAAACCAGCCACTGATATCCACAGGCTGGAGCAGGGGATTGAATAATTCCACGGCATCCACCTCCGGCAGATCGGTGTGCGAGAGCACTTCGTTGACTACGATGCGCGGAATGTCGGGAGGCGCGGGATCCGCTTCGCCGGGCGAACCGAGCAGATTGCTGCTGGGCCGCCAGGCAGCGGCGAAGTCCTCGGACCAGGATTCAACCATCGGCACCAGGGAGAAGCCCGGGCCGTCCGTGGTGCGATACCAGACGTCGTTGTAGGTGAAATCAAAGACCGTCTCGCCCAATGGGCCTTCCAAGGTCAGGCGTTCACCATCGTTGTCCAACGCGCCCGAGTAAACTCCGGCGATGTTGGTCACGCCCGGGTAGCGCGTCTGGAAAGCCGCGAGATTGCGCACCAGCACGACGTATCCGCCGGGCGGCACCACGGTGATGGAGTTGGTGGCCGTGAATAGGAATTCGATTCCTCGAGTGAAACGAAAGCCCGGTAAGCTCAAGGGCGTGTCGCCGATGTTCTTCAACTCGAGAAACTCAAAGTCGTTTGCGTCGGACGAACCGCTTCCCGCCACTGGATGATACATGATTTCAGTGACGACCAGCGGCGGTGTGGCCACCACAAAAGTGGCTTCGGTGCGTCCAGACCACGGACTGGAGATCGGCGGATTGCGCGGGCCCGTCAGGTTCTGGTGGGAGGTGTTGCGGTTGCGCGCCACAATGCGGGCGTTTTGCACCAGCGTCACCTGGATGTTAGTCAGGGCCGTGAAAGCGGACGGCGAAATGCCGCCACCCGGCAGGCGGGGATCCGTTCCATCAAGCGTGAAGTAAGTCACATTGCCGGCCTTGGAGGTGCTGGGGCGGATTTCCACAACCGTGCCATTCGAGATGGCGCCGCCGGGATGACTCAGGACCGGCGCGGCCAGAAAATTCGTGTCAATGAATTGCACCCGATCCGCCAGCCAGCGTTTCAGGAAATCCCGCTCGCCGACGTAGGTGGCCGGAAAGGAATGCGAATAACCCGCCGCCGACACTGTCCCCGAGCGCGGCACGGTGCTGGACCAACGCCCGACCTGACGGCCATGAATGGGTTGCACTTCTGCGGCAAAGGCGTCCACCCGGGCGAAGAGTGCGTTGGTACTCAACGGCCCGCGGCGCAATTCGGTCCATCGGTCAATCCACCCCTGCCAGAAATCCGGCGCAGTGAGGAGCCGGCGATACCAGCCGTTTGGAAACACTGCGTCCGCATTGAAGAAATCCGTGCCGTAATCACCTCCAATCGTGGGCGGGGCAGTGGCGCTCATCCAGGCACGCGGACTGAAGGGCCGCAAATCGCCCCCGCCGGAAGTTCCCATCGCGCGATCAAAATCCCAGAGCGGCCCCATTTCCAGCCTGCCCTCCCGGTCCTTGAAGAAGTAGGCGCTCAGGCGAAGCGCATCCACGTTCAGGGTGAACACGTTGAGCAGGTGATGGTCAATCCAGGAATCCACGTCAATCCACGCGGCGTAACCCGTAGCAGGATTGGTATATCCCGATGAGTAAAGCGCCGAGCCGAATCCGGAGAGGTAGTTGCGAATGTATTGCGATTGCGCCGCGCGGCCAGAGCTGACCATTTCGAGTCCCGGCGGGTCAACGTACACGACGTTGGCCTCCAAGGCAGAGTCGTAAAACGTCCGCTCGTCAGCCTCGGCGCGGTCCACCTTCAACATGTAGCCGCCAGTGATGGTGGGTAGATTGGTGACTCCAAGATTGAGTCTCGGAATGTCCACGCGCCGATCATTGCGTTTTATTTTTTCCTCCACCGTGTAAACCCCGTGATAGTCTCCCCACGTGAATCCCGGAAAAGTGATGGTGCCCCCACTGGTGTTCACAAACACCTCGGCAAACCGCGTGCGGGAGGAATACCGCCCCGCGTCGCGGCTCAACTGATGGGCCAGCGGATTGTGCAGAAACGACTGATCAAACAGGTTCTGCCCGTACAGCACCCAATCGGATTCCGCCGGCAAGCCGAGAAACTCCACGTCCGCGTCGTCGTTGAACTCGTCCCAGGTTTCGAGCGCGTAACTCTTCTGCTCAAGGCCGGCCGTGCTGCTGCCGCGGACGTTCACTCCGGCGCGGCTGACCAGGGCGGGCGGGTTGGTCAGGGACGTGACGCCGTTGATCGGGTGAAACACCATCACGATACTGTCGCGGTCGAGGCGCGGCCTGCTGGTCGGAAACGCCCCACCCGCCAGGTTGTGAATGAGAATGACCGGCAACGGCGAGGTAAAGTTGGTGGCTTGCGCCGACAGTCGCACGAACAACAGCGACGCAGGCGGGCCGGGCAGCGACCCGGGTTGTTTGGGAAAGGCCCGCATCCGTACCTGCACCGTGTTGGTGATTGTGAGGGGACTGGTGTAGAGCGGCGAAGTGGCTGTGGGAATGTTTGTCGGCGCCGGCGAGGAGGAGGGAACGTTGGTGGTAATGAGCAGATAACGGATTTCCCAAGTCGCTGGGTCCGGGACACTCAACGTGAGCGAAAACGGTTCCATGAACGTTCCACTCACCCGTGAACCTATGATCGCCGGACCGAAACCTGTTCCGCTGGTGGCGTTGGGAGCGCCGGGACTCGGCTGCGCAAAGTATCCCAGCACGGAGGCATCCAGCCGGTCGCGACCGTACGAAACATCCGTGCTCTGCGCCGGATACGTCGGGGCGAAGGCGGAGATGATCTGTCCATTGGGATCGGTCAGCGCCAGGAACGCCGGACTCGTGGAGAGTCTGAAGTTGGTGTGCAGTTGCCCGTTCACGTTCGTGTTGCGATCCGAGGCAAACACCACGAGGAAACTGCCGTTCGGGAGAATGGTGCCGTTCGGGATGCGCCACTTCTGAAGATTGTTTGCGTTATCTGTCAAGTGACAGCCGCTGAGGTCAACGAGTTCCCCGGAGCGATTCTCGATTTCGATCCAGTCCGGGTTGTTGCCAAGGTCATCCTTGAGTGAATCCGGCTGGTTGCCGCTGTTCGAGGCCAGGAATTCGGAAATGTGAACTCCCGCGAATGTCAGATTCGGATTGAGCGTGTAGGTCCAGTTTCCGCCAACAAAGGGATTTCCCGCGCCGTCCTGAATTCCGTGGGTGGCCGCCCACGCCACCGCAACGGCGCCCTCGGGCGGCGGGAAGAACTCGAACACATACTGGTCCGCCGCCACGGCGATTACGTTCGTCGCCGCCAGGCCGTTAAGGAGCAGATCACTGGCATCCACGCCGGACACTGGTTCGCTAAACGCGATTTCAATGGTCACCAGGTCGCGCACGGTCATGCCCGCCGGCGGCCAGATCAACGACAGCATTGGTGGCGTCACGTCACTGTCTGCCGCGAGCGCCACGTTGAGGACGAAATCCGAGGAACTGCCGATGGAACTGTTGAATCCCTGAACCGCCAACACATTGTTGCCGGGCTGAAGCAGGCTTGCGGGGTTGGCCAGTATGTTGGTGACCCATGGGATGGGCTCCGGCAGGGCGGGCGAGGAACTGCCGCTGAACGGAATCTCGCCCGGCGGCATGTTGAACCGCGCGATTTCCACCCCGTTGAGCCAGGCGATAAAACCATCGTCGCTCAGCGCGGAGAGCCGCAACTCACCGATGGCCACCGGATTGGCAACCGTGAAGGTGCGTCGCAAAAAGATGCAGGTGTAGTTGTAACGCATGTCCGTGAGTTGCGTGCCGGGCGCGGGCTGGACATCGCCATACCAGAACGGCGTGTTGCCGGTAAGCCACGCGGAATCGTCGAAGCCCACATGCCGCCACGCCGCCGGGTTTGGCGCCGATGCCTCGTTGGTGCCCTTGAGCCAGCGCCAGGCGCTGTTGGCAGGGATAAGGTCCAGGTTCTGAGCCGCAACGGGCGGGGTCATGGCCGCGAGCACGAGCCAGGCCGCCACCCACAAATTCTCGGCGTAACATCTCGAGACATTGCCAAACCGCTTCAGCGGGTTGCCGGGCGTGCCTTGGTTCAAACGGGCCTCTGTGTAATCCATCCGGCAGGGTTCCGCGAATAAGCACAGTTTTCAAGACGCAATTGAACGTCGGTGAGCTCCTGTGTGCAAATCCCTGCCATGATTACCTGATGGAATATCAAAGGAGATTTAATCCTTGGGTTTTCGGACCCCGAGGAGTATCTGTTACCGCATCCGCCCCGTATGAGCGCCGTCACCCAAATCCTCCAAGCCATTGAACATGGTGACGCGAAGGCCACGGACGAACTCCTGCCGCTCGTTTATCAGGAACTGCGCCGGCTGGCCGCCTACAAGATGGCCAGCGAAGCTTCCGGCCAAACGCTCCAACCCACGGCGCTTGTGCATGAGGCGTACCTACGACTGGTCGGACCAAGCCAGGCACAGCAATGGGATGGGCGCGGACATTTCTTTGCTGCGGCGGCCGAAGCCATGCGACGCATCCTGGTGGATCGCGCGCGCGCAAAACAGGCGTTGAAACGCGGCGGCAATCTGGAGCGGGTGGAATTGGACGCGGTGGAGTTGCCATCGCCCATGCCGGACGACGAGTTGCTGGCGCTGGATGAAGCACTGAATCGTCTGGCAACGGTGGATACCCGCGCTGCGGAAATGGTGAAGCTCTGTTTCTTCGTCGGATTGACGCAAGAAGAGGCGGCGCGTGAACTGGGTGTTTCTCTCGCCACGGCCGAACGGGTTTGGGGATTTGCCCGCGCGTGGCTCTTGCGCGAGGTCCGGAAGGCAACAACTGGAACGTCGCAGTAGAAAGCCAAAGACTTTTGAGGGGATTCACGGCTGGATTCCGCATGAACAGGTGGAAGGGCAAAAGCATTGCGGTGACGGAGGCCGACTGTGTCCAGTGGACCAGCGGCAGCGTGTTAATCGTTTCCGGCTGCTGCGGTTGGTGCTCCGCACACAGCCGCGCTCCTCCAAATATTGATTGTGGCAAACGCAGATCGAATCATTGAACTCCTCCATGAGGCCAAGTCGCGGCCTGCTGGCGCGGAGCGCGAGCAATTCCTGGCCGAAGCGTGCCGGGATGATGCCGCGTTGAAAGAGCAAATCGTCTCACTGTTAGAAGCGGACGCGGACGAAGGGAGGTCTGATTTCCTGAAGAGTAGTCCGGTCAATCGCCAGGCCATCCTGTTGACCGAGAAGCCGGGTGACCGGATTGGCCGCTACAAATTGCTGGAACAAATCGGCGAAGGCGGTTGCGGCGTGGTTTACATGGCTGAGCAGGAAGCACCCGTGCGTCGTCGTGTGGCGCTCAAGGTCATCAAACTGGGCATGGACACGAAGCAGGTCATCGCTCGCTTTGAGGCCGAGCGGCAGGCGCTGGCAATGATGGATCATCCGAACATCGCCAAAGTTCTCGATGGCGGTGCGACGGAAACGGGCCGGCCATTTTTTGTCATGGAACTGGTGCGCGGGATCAAGATCACCGATTACTGCGACCAGAACAATCTTCCCACCGCCGAGCGTCTCGAATTGTTCATGCAGGTTTGCCAGGCCATCCAACACGCGCACCAGAAGGGCATCATTCATCGCGACATCAAGCCGTCGAACATTCTGGTAACGCACCACGACGACGTGGCCGTGCCCAAGGTCATTGATTTTGGCATTGCCAAAGCCACGGTCGGACAGCTCACCGACAAAACGGTGTTCACGGCCTTTGCGCAGTTCATTGGCACGCCGGCTTACATGAGTCCGGAGCAGGCGCAGATGAGCGGCTTGGACATAGACACGCGGGCGGACATTTATTCGCTCGGCGTCCTGCTTTACGAACTGCTTACCGGCCACACGCCGTTTGACGCGAAGGAACTGCTGGCGGCGGGCATGGATGAAATGCGCCGGAAGATTCGCGAGGATGAACCCGCCAAGCCTTCGACCTGCCTGAGCACCATGCGGGTGATGGACCTTACGACGGTGGCGAAACGACGGCAGGCTGAACCACCGAAGCTCATTCATCTCATTCGTGGCGATCTCGACTGGCTCGTGATGAAATGTCTGGAGAAGGATCGCACGCGCCGTTACGAAACGGCCAATGGACTGGCGATGGACATTCAGCGTCACCTGGATAACGAACCGATTACAGCCCGTCCGCCCAGTCGCCTGTATGAGTTTCAGAAAACCGTTCGCCGGCACAAGTTCGGTTTCGCGGCGGCAGCGGCGCTCATCATTGTGCTCGGGCTCGGGGTCTTGGCGAGCACCTGGCAGGCGGTGCGGGCGACTCGCGCGGAACGCGAGCAGATCAAGCTACGCGAAGAAGCGGACCTCGAAAAAAGGACCGCCCAGACTGAAGCGGCCAAAAGTCAGCAGGTCGCTCAATTCATGCAGGACATGCTCCAAGGGGTCGGGCCGTCAGCCGCGTTGGGCCGGGACACCACCATGCTGCGCGAGATTCTGGACAAGACAGCCGAGCGAATTGCCACAGACCTCAAAACCCAGCCCGAGATTGAAGCCGAGATGCGAAACAGCATCGGCACGGTTTATTGGGAACTCGGTGACTACGACAAGGCAGCGGCGATGCAGCGGCAGGCGTTGGCGATTCAACGAATGCTGTTCGGAAACGAACATCCCAGCGTGGCCGCTTCGCTCCTCAATCTGGCGTTGGCGCTGCGAAATCAACAGAAGCTGGCCGAGTCCGAGGCAACGTTTCGCGAGTCACTGGCCATGAGCCGGAAGCTCCTGGGCAACGAACATCCCGCAGTCGCCCGGGTGTTGAATGATTTAGGCAGTTTGCTCACGGGGGAACTGAAGGACGATGAACCCGAAACCCTGATACGTGAGGCGCTGGCCATCCGGCGGAAAGTTTATGGCAACGAACACGGTGATGTGGGCATCTCGCTCGACAACCTGGCGCACATCCTTAATCGGCGCGGTCAGGTCACCGAAGCCACCGCCATGCACCAGGAGGCCCTGGCAATTCGCAGAAAATTCTTCGGCGAAAGCCATCCGGAACTGCTTTTCTCCTACAAGAATATCGCCGTCGCGCTTCAGAGTCAGGGCAAACTGGCCGAGGCGGCAACCGTGCTTCAGGATGCGTTGGCATTGTCCGAGCGGCTGGTGGGTCAGCAGCATCCCAGTTTTGTTGCGTTGCGGCTGCATCTGGCGGACGTGCTCCAGTCGCAAGGCAAACTCAAGGAAGCTGAATTGCTCCGCAGTGAAACCGGGGCGCCATCGCGACACATGGCGGCTTCGCTGCATGAGGCGGGCAGATACCAGCAATGGCAGGGCAATCTGGCCGGGGCCGAAGCGAATTACCGCGCCGCGCTGGCCATGAAAAAAACAGTATTTGGCGCGGTTCACCGCGAGGTTGCCCGCACGCTGGGTCCACTGGGCCAGGTGCTTCACCTGGAACGCAAATTGGCCGAGTCTGAACTCATATACCGGGAGTTGTTGGCGGTGGAAAAGAAGCTGACCGGCGAAGCGCATCCCGTCGTCGCGAGTTCGCTGCATCAATTGGCCGTCGTGCTTCAGGAATCTGGCCAGTCCCGCGAAGCCGAGGCAAGGTTTCGCGAAACGGTTGCCCTGCGGGAGAAATTGCTTGGTGATCAAAGCGGCGACGTCGCCGATTCCATGGTTTGGATTGGCATAACCCTCTCGGCGCAAGGCAGGCATGCGGAAGCCGAGGGAATACTGCGGGAAGCGCAGCAGATACTCGGAAAGCTTCCGGGTTGGGAGGGTGTCCACGCCCATTGCCTCGGCCGGTTGGCAGCCGAACTCCAACACCAGGGCAAAACCGCGGAACTGGAATCGTTGTTGCAAGAGTTCCCTGGGGCAAACACTACCGCAGCGGAATCGGCGCAGACCTGGTACGGCCACGGGCTGTGGCGGTTGGGCGATGCCTACTTGCAACGCCACCAGTTTAAGGAAGCCGAACAAGCTTATGACCGGGCGTTGCAGAAATTCAAAGCATTGCAGGTCCAGTTCCCGACGAACACTTTCTACCGCCAGGAGGAGGCGTTCAGTTTCCGAAAACTCTCGGATGCCAGGCAACGCGCCGGACGCCTGCCGGAAGCCGAAGCCAGTGTCCGAAGTGCCTGGCACATTTACACGCAGCTCGCCAAAGAAATGCCCGCGTCAACTCTTTACCCACAAGAAGCAACCCACACCCGGCGGAGACTGGCGGAATTGTCCAGCGCCCAAGGCCGGCCGGCCGAGGCCGAGGCCATGTGGCGCGAGGAACTGGCATGGCACCGGAAAGTCCAGGGAAACGTGAGTTCGGAAGTGGCCAACTCGCTCCACCAACTCTCCATTCTTCTCCGCGGCCAAGGGAAACTCACCGAGGCCGAAACCATGATTCGTGAATCATTGGCGATTCGCCGAAAGCTTCTCGGCAACGAACATATCGAAGTGGCCTGGGCCTTGAACCAGTTGAACTACGTTCTTTGCGATCAAGCCAAGTTGGTCGAAGCGGAAGCGGCAGCGCGCGAATCGTTGGCGATTAACCAGAAACTGTCCGGCAACACCAACCCTGAAACCGCCGAAGCATTAAAAAACCTGGCCGAGGTGATCCGTCGTCAGGGCAATTTTTCCCAGGCCAAAACCCTTTTTCTCGAAGCAGCCAAGCACGCCAACGCCTATACGCTGAACGAAATTGCTTTTAAGCTGGCAACCGCGCCTTCTCCAAAGCTTCGAGACGGGCCAGTTGCCTTGACCTTGGCGGAAAAAGCTGTCGCCGGCACGAACCGCAAAGACCCGATGATCGTGGACACGCTGGCGGCCGCTTACGCGGAGGTCGGCCAGTTCACAAACGCAGTTCGGGTTCAATTGGAGGCCATCGCCTTGCTGCAAGATGAGAATCAGAAAAACGATTGCCTGACCCGGTTGAAGCTCTATGAGTCGGGTCTGCCTTACCGCAATCACGGTCAACTTTCCGCGATGACGAAAGCGCTGCTGGACGAGTTGAAGCCTGCTGAGGCCGAACCACTGGCTCGGGAGTGCGTGGCCCTGCGCGAGAAGTTGATCCCTGACGACTGGCGGACGTTTAACGCGCGGAGCATGCTCGGCGGCAGTTTGCTCGGGCAGAAGAAATACGCCGAGGCCGAGCCATGGCTGATTTCCGGCTATGAAGGCATGAAGCAACGGGAGGATAAAATTTCCGCCGCCGTCAAAGCGCGCATTCAAGAGTCCCTTCAACGCCTCGTGCAACTCTACGAAGCCACGGGCCAATCAGAGAAAGCCGCCGAATGGAACAAGAAGTTGGCGGAGTTCGAGAAGGCGGAGGCCGAAAAGAAAACCAGCACCGCCAAACCGCAGCTTGAAGGAGGAAGGACCGAGACCAAATGAATCCCAGAATTTTGCTTCCTGTCACATTGTTGGCAATGCTGTTCTGTGGTTGCGTCGCCAACCGGGAGCACGCCCTTCAGCAGAACAAAGAAATCGTGCGGCATTATTTCCAGGGATGGGCCAATCGCGGCGATCCTGCGGTCGCCGACGCCTTGATCGCGACGAATGTGGTCCTCCGCAATCCGCCCCACGTCGTTCACAGTCTGACGCAGTACAAGCAAGGTATGGCCGCGTTCCACACCGCCTTTCCGGATCTGCATTTCAGCATCGAAGATGAGATCGCTGAAGGGAACAGGATCGCAGTCCGCTGGACAATGCGTGCCACTCATCTGGGGGAGTATCAGAGTCACCTACCGACCGGCAAACAGGTGGAGGTAACGGGCATCAGCATCTTTCAGATAACCGATGGGAAGATTCAAGAGATCACGGTGAACATGGACCGGCTCGGTCAATTCCAACAGTTGGGCTGGTTGCCAGTTCCCACGCAGCCACCCAAGTGAGCAAGTGAGCATGACTGCTGCGGAGCAAAATAAAGTCTCCCGCCTGCCGCTCGTCGCATTGGTTGGCGACTTTTCGCCGGAGGTGCTCGCACATCGGGCGATTCCGCGGGCGCTTGAACTTGCCTGCGCTGCCAACGCGGCTGAGGTTTCGTGGAGTTGGTTCCCCACCGACAAAATCCGCGACGCATCAAATGATCTGGCGGGTTGCACCGCCGTCTGGGTCGTGCCTGCCAGCCCTTATGCGAACATGGCTGGGGCGCTTGAAGCCATCCGTTGGGCGCGGGAAACCGGGCGGCCCTTTCTCGGTACGTGCGGGGGCTTTCAGCATGCCCTCCTCGAATTCGCTCGAAACGTCGCCGGCTTGACCACCGCTGACCACGCGGAGAGCAATCCGCACGCGGAAACATTGGTGGTGGCGCCCTTGAATTGCCCTCTGGTGGAAAGCACTGGAGCATTGCATTTCATGTCGGGGAGCCGATTACAGCGCGCCTATGACAGCGACCACGCGCGGGAAGCTTACCATTGCAGTTACGGGCTGAACGCGGAGTATCGAGCGCGATTGGAAAAAGCGGGTCTGTGCTTCAGCGGGTTCGATGATGCGGGTGAGGTGCGGGCGATGGAACTGCCCTCGCATCCATTGTTCATCGGGACACTGTTCCAACCTGAGCGCTCAGCCTTGCGCAGCGAAGCGCATCCGCTGATTCGGGAGTTTGTGCGGGCCAGTGTGCTGGGATAGTGGCAATCCTTCGGGACTAAAACGAACCTACTGTTCTCGGCCATAACCCTGCCACTCTGGAGCGCTTTCCCAGGAATCTGCCGTCTGCCAAATAAATTTTGAGGGTTTTCGCCAACCCAATCCGCATGACTGGTCGAAAGCTCAAACTCCTATGAAGAAACCAAACACATTAAGAACTGATCGAACTCCACCCTCCTTCCGGCCCCGCGCCCAGACGCTTGTGCTCGGTGTCTCTCTGCTCTGCGCTTCCGTCGCCGGCAATCTCCGGGCGCAAGCGCCGTGTCCGGGCGTCACCCCGTTTGCAACGGGCCTACTCGCTCCCAACAAGATCATCCAGACCCCGCGAGGCAACTTCATCGTCACTGAAAATGGACCGGAAGTGCCCAACAACGGCCGGGTTTCCATCGTGGATCAAACGGGCAACCGTCGCACTCTACTGGCGGGGCTGCCGTCCGCTCGCACCTTCGTTGGAGATTACAACGGCACCACCGGGGCTTATCTGAAAGGCCGGACGCTTTACGTGCTGAACGGTCAGGGCGATGTCACCTTGCCCGGGCCGGTTCAGGGCACCGAGCGCGCCAACCCCACGCCCGCTTCGCCGATCTTCAGTTCGGTGCTGGCGGTTCACTTCAGCGCGACGGCGGAAGCCACGACCACCGGTGTTTCACTGACGCCGGCTGATCATCAGGCTTTGAAAGACGGCGAGCGACTGGTCCGGACCGATGCGTCCGGACAGAAGATCACGATCGAATTGGTGGTAGATTTCCCGGATTACGTGCCCGAGCCGCGTCCCAACTTTGCGGACAATGTCCGGCACGCGCATCCCTACGGCATCGTTGCGGATGAGGATTTCCTCTACATCATTGACGCCGGATTCAACAAGGTGCGCAAACTGGACCTCGCTTCTGGGGTTGAACAAGCGCTGACCAGTTTTGCACCGACGCCGAATTCGGGGAACGGCCCGCCGTTCATCGAGAACGTCCCTACGAGTATTCGCTGGGATGGCGATCAACTGCTCGTAACACTGCTGAGTGGCGCGCCGTTCATCCCCGGCCTTTCGCAAGTGCGGCAAGTTCATCCGGAAACGGGCGCAACCACGTCTCTGTTACAAGGCCTGACTGCGGCGATTGACGTGACGCCTCTTTCTCACGACGGCGAATCAGCGGGATTTCTCACGCTCGAATTCAACCTGAACTTTCCGGCGCCTGGACTGGGACGGCTTCAGTTCTTCGCCGCGTGGGGTGCCAGTCCGGTCATTCTGGCGGGTTGTCTCACGACCTCGACCAGCATGGTGTGGGATCGCAAGAGCGGCCGATTGGTGATTGCAGAGCTGGCCACGGGCCGGTTGGTCACGTTCGCGTTGCCTTGAGCGACCTCCTTGCGCAGCGCCGCCGGCTTCGTTGTCGGCGGCGTTCTTTTTATCTCGCGGACGTTCTCATTGGTTTTCGAGCCCGCCCTCACCCTGACCCTCTCCCCCGGTGAGAGGAAACAGCCTTTGTCCGCTCTCTGATTACGCGATGGCCACTCGGCCAACCCAGTCGCAGGTTTTCTCGTGGGACGGCGATTAGTTCTCCCTGCCCATGAACCTTCCGTTTGTAGCCGCCGACGTGAGGAGGCGGATTCGACTCGCTTCCAAGCCCTTCCGCCTCCTCACGTCTGCGGCTACGGTTCTGGGGTTCAAAGCGCGAACTTGGGTTGGGCGAAATCTCTCCCTGGGGGAGAGGGCCGGGGTGAGGGCGAGCGTTGAACCAGAATATTCCGGTCTTGCCATTCCCACTCTTTGCCCGTCCCAACCCGCTGAAATTATTTGAGGGGTTTCGACCGCCCAATCCGCATGACTGGTTGAAAGGCCATCATGCTATGAAAAGACGATTCGCGGTTCCGACCATCATTCTGGTAATGGGTCTCGGCTTGTTTCTCGCTGGCGAGGCGACAGCACAGACATTCACGGTCCTGCATAGGTTTACGGCAAGCGGTACTACCAACAACGGCGGATATTATCCGCGGGGGAGATTGGCCGCGGATCCATCAGGCAATATTCTGTATGGAACGCTGAACCTTGGCGGCAGTGGATACTTCGGCACGGTGTACGCCATTAACACGGACGGCACGGGCTTCACGAACCTGCACAATTTCGTCACCTACACCAATGGCACTCAACCGGCGGCCGGAGTGATTCTATCGGGCAACACTCTGTATGGCACGGCCTGGCAAGGCGGCGCTGCGGGCAATGGAGCGATATTCGCCGTCAAGACCAATGGCACGGGCTGGACGAACCTGCATCATTTCACGGCAACGGTTGGTCCGGAACCGTTTTCCATCAACAGCGACGGCGCTCATCCGCTTTCCGCATTGATCCTGTCGAACAACCGGCTGTATGGCACGGCGGAGTATGGCGGCAGTGCTGGAAACGGCACGATATTCGCCCTTAACACCAATGGCACGGGCTTCACGACCGTCCACCATTTTGCGGCCGGCGCTGAGGAGTCCATCTTTGGCAACTACACCAACAGTGGTGGCATTCGTCCGAGAGGCGGGCTGGTTGTTTCGGAAAACACGTTGTATGGAACGGCGGTTGGAGGCGGCAGGTTCGCCCGGGGAACAGTGTTCAAGGTTAACACCGACGGCTCGGGTTTCACGACGCTGCATGACTTCACGCGGGCCGATTATCATCCGGTACTCAACCCCTTTTCTGGCAACAGCGACGGAACGCATCCGGTGGCTCCGTTGATTTTATCGGGTGACACCCTGTATGGGACGGCCGAGGCGGGCGGTTACTTTGGCCAGGGGACGGTCTTCAAGATCAATACCAATGGGACGGGTTTCACGACCCTGCATAGTTTCTTTCACACCAGCGATGGATACTATGCGAACGCCGGATTGTTCTTATCCGGCAACACTCTTTACGGAGCGGCGATTGGAGGAGGCAAGCACGGCAATGGCACAATCTTCGCCCTCAACACCGACGGCTCGGGTTTTACGAACCTGCATAATTTCATCGCTGACGACGACGGAAGCGAACCGGATGCCTTGGTTCTATTGGGAAATGCACTGTATGGGGTGGCGAGGCAATACGGCACTCCGCCTCCGGAGTATTCGGACAACGGCACGGTGTTCCGTCTCTCGTTCACGCCGCAACTGACCATCAATCGATCCGAAACCAACGTGGTTTTGACGTGGCCCACCCACATCGCCGGGTTCGATTATGCCGGGCACACTTTGCAATCCACCACCAACCTGGATTCATCGGCAGTCTGGAGCACCAATTCTTCCGCGCCGGTCGTCGTCAACGGACAGAACACCGTCACCAATCCTGCGTCCGAGCCACAGCGTTTTTTTCGACTGAAGTCGCCGTAACCCCAGAGATTCAACCGCGTCGCCGAGAGAAATCAATTATTATGAAAGAATTAAACATTGTCAGAACCCTCATCCTCACCGCCAGTCTCTTGCTGGGCACACTCGTTTCGCCCGCGCCCGCCGCGCCCGGTGACGTGGACTTGTCCTTCGATACGGGCTCGGGCGTTAATGGCCAGGTCAGCGCCATCGTCGTGCAGCCCGATGGGAAGATTATCATTGGCGGAACTTTTTCCATGGTGAAGGGCCTTCTGCGCACCAACCTCGCACGACTCAACGCCGATGGCAGCGGCGATGCGACATTCAATGCCGGGCCAGCCATCGGAATAATGGCCATGACACTGCAAGCCGACGGAAAGCTGCTCGTCGCGGGACCGGCTTCGCAAACGTTCTGCGACGACGAGACCGGGTGTTACACGGATTTCTACGCCACCGTGATACGGCTTAACGCGAACGGCAGCCAGGATGGCACGTTCACTCCAGCCATTGCCGAGTACTCCTCCGTGACACGCGAATTCAGGAGTCTCGCTGTGCTCTCGGATGGCAAGATTCTGGTGGGCGGAGAGTTTCTCAGTGTCAATGGCACACCTCGCCCGGGCGTCGCCCGACTGAACGCGAACGGAACTCTCGACACGAACTTCAATGCTACGGGCATCAACGGCGCGGTCCAACAGGTTATTGCGCAACCCGACGGCAAGGTGCTTGTCGCCGGAAATTTCCAATTGCTCGATGGCACGAATCATTTCGGCGTGGTGCGCCTCAACGCCAATGGGAGTTTTGATCCCACCTTCGACGCGGGCTTCGTTGCATATCAATCACTCGACTGCGGTCCGATGTTTTCGTGTTGGGAATACACTGACATCACCGCGCTGACTTTGGAGCCGAACGGGAAGCTGTTGGTCGGTGTTTGGAAACGGCTTTATCAATCTCCGCTCAATGGGGGCGAGAACGTGATCACGGGCCAATACTCGGTGAAGCGGCTCAACGCCGACGGCAGCAACGACCCGAGTTTTGTTTTCACGAATGCGCTCGCTTTGGTCAGAAACATCCTCGTGCAATCGGATGGAAAATTGCTGGTGCGCCACGGGTTCAACACGAGCCAGCTCCAGCGGTTTAATGCCAACGGGAGCTGGGACGGCTCATTCAATCCTGTGAACACTCTCGGCAGCGTGAATGCCGCGGCGTTGCAACCGGATGGCAAAGTGCTGATCGGTGGCAACTCCGTTACTTTGGACGGACCGCACTACCGGCACATGGCGCGGCTCAACCCCGATGGTTCTCGCGATACGTCTTTCGATTCAGGGCAGGGTTTGGCGCACGCCGTTTCCAGGATCGCGTTGCAGCCGGATGGCAAGGTGCTGCTCGGCGGGACGCTGGTCGTGGGCGATCCATTCTTTGGACCGGTGAGCGACGTGCTTGCATTCGTCAATGGCACCAATCGTCATGGCAAGGCACGGCTTAACGTTGATGGCAGTCTGGATAGCGGCTTTATCCCAACTCCGTTCCATCCGCCTCTTGAAGCGAGGTATCACACCGAGAATTGCCTGGGTGATCCTCGCTACGGTTGTCTTCAAGGCTTCGTGTCCACCGCGCTTTTGGTGCAGAGCGACGGCAAGGTGCTGATGAGCGGAACCTTCATCACGACCGTTTATGGCGATGAAGTGTTCTATCAAGTTTACAATTCCTTCCTGGGGAGATTCACCGCGGCTGGCGGTCTGGAAGAAGAATTCAACCTGCCCGATGTTTATGTGAACACGATGGCGCAGCAGCCCGACGGCAAGATCGTGATCGGCGGAAGCCTGACGCTCAACGGCATACACTCAACGGTGGCGCGACTTAACTACGACGGCAGCGTGGACGGCAGTTTTCAATCGGGCCAGGGACCGGCAGTGGTGTCGTGCCTCGCTTTGCAGTCTGATGGCAAGATCGTCGTCGGTGGCGGCAACCTGATTGCGCGGCTCAATGGCATCGGTAGTCACGATCCCGGCTTCAGTCCGGTGGTGCTGTCAAATGGCGTGGTCAGCTCGCTCGCCCTGCAACCTGACGGGAAAGTGTTCATCGGTGGCTCTTTTACCAATGTCAGTGGCACGACCCGCAACCGCATTGCCCGGCTCAACGCCGATGGCAGCCTGGATACCACTTTCAATCCGGGCACGGGAGCGGACGGTGTCGTCCAGTCCATCGCCTTGCAGCCCGACGGCAACGTCCTCATCGGCGGCAACTTCACCACGGTCAACGGCGTGCTGCGCCCGTATGTGGCGCGGCTTTACGGCGATATCGTCCCGCCTTCACTGAACATCACGCGATCCAATTCGTTCGTAATCATCTCCTGGCCGTCTGCCGCGACTGGTTTCGAGGTGCAGCAGAACACCAACCTGAGCGCAGGCAACTGGACTACGCCGACTGAAACCGTCACCGACAACGGCACGACCAAGTCTATCAGTGTCGGCCCATCGCCGGGCAATCGGTTCTTCCGGTTGTTCAAACCGTGAGCGTCGCTGCTAAAGCGACAGGGCAAACGCATCTAATTTCTCATTAACACCGTGGCTTCAGCCCGGTGAATTCGAGCCACGCGAAGTCTGCGAGCCGTTTAACGGCTTTGGGTCAGCGTTAAATCGTTGAAACGGTTTGGTCCGCGCCAGGTGCCAGTTGCACCGGGCTAAAGCCCTTGTCATTACCCACATCTTTTCAAACTTGTTTTAGCGCATCTGATTAGCACTCTGGTTTGCGGATCGGCGATGCTGCGGCACGCCGGGTCGGTTCCTCACCGGTGGGTTTATGAGCACGCTGCTGCTACCGCCTG
>JACZKP010000179.1 GCA_014860005.1 Verrucomicrobiota bacterium
AGCTAGTCGAGTCCTGCATCACTCAGCACATTGACGTTTTCGCGTGGCAGTCAATGCAACGCACGGAAGCACTGGAGCGCGAAACGCTTCAAAACATTCTGAAGGCCGTATGAACACCAACGACACCCCCGAACCAAACTTTCCGTGCCCCTTCAGCGACGCCTTGCGATTCATCAAAGGCGAGAGCATCCCGGAGAAGCTGGCCAAGGTCCGCCGGTTCATCGTTTGGCAACTGCGGGCCCGCCGTCGCAAGCTGCCGCCCGATCAATTCGAGAAAGCGCTCAAAGCCGTGTTCCTGGCACGCCAGCGGAAGCCGTTCACCGATCAAGCAGACCTTGATGCGTTCGCGGCTGAATGGCTGACATGGTGGAACACAATTGAGCTTCCGGCAGTTCGACAACGGAACGCGAGATTTCTGAGAAAACCCCTTGACCCGGAGAACGGCGAGCATGGTAACGCTTCCGCATGAAGAATAGTTTTGAAATCCAACTGGAGCCGTTGCCGACGTTGAGCGGCGATGACCGGCTGAACCGTTTCGCGCGGCTGGTGCCGCAGATTCAACGAGCCGCTGAAGCTGGTTCGCTGAATCGTCTCAACCCTCGCGCCGTCGCCTCGCCGAATGTTTTGGCTGACGTGTTGTGGGCAACTGCGGCAACGCAGATGTTTTCGAGCATCCGCCCGGATGACTTGATGCGCGATGATTGGTTGCCCGAAGCATCGGCGGGCGGCCCCGCCGTCGCGCTCTGGTTGCTCCGCAAGCTCGCCAACGTGCAACCGCAGACGTTGCTTCACCCCATCCTCGAAAGCGAACGAGCCGAGTTGCCAAAAGTGCCGGTCTGGACGTTCAACAATCAACCGCTGCCGAATCCATTCCTTGAAGAAATTGACGACCGCGAGTCGCAGCTTTTCTTGAAGGCGAACCACCCGGAGCTTGCCGCGCTTCTCGAAAAGGAAGCGACTGGCGGCCCCACGTATCTTGAACACTTCGCCGGCATGGAGCGCGAGAAGCAACTGAAGGCCGCTCGCGCGTTCAGCGGAGAAAACCCTTTCCTCGCCGATGACTCAATTTCCCAGCCAACGGGACTGAGCATTGAACGCGCGAAAGCGATTAGCGAACTCACGCGCACGAATCCAATTCTCGCGGAGCAACTGAAGCGGGAAGCCGAATTGCGCGGAGTGAACCCGTACAGCACGCGGGGACATGACACGACCGCCGTAATGCGCGTGCTCAAATTTGATAAACGGCTCGCCGCGATGCTGAAGGCCGCAGCGCAATGGGAAGGCAACCAGCTTGCCCGCGAAGCGCAAGAGGCTGAAGCCCGCGCCGCTGAAGCGGTGCGCAAGGCCGGCGAAGCTGCCCATGCGACCGCAAGGCAACGGCTCGCCCGATGATTTGCATACCAGCCGGGCGGCGTGGCGTTCCGTGTTGAGCCGCCCGCCCGGCCTGTTTTGCAGGAAATCAGCAGGGCATGAATGAAGTTCACCAAAGGCACCAGCGGAAATCCAGCCGGTCGCAAGCGCGGCTCGCGGAACCGGGCAACACAATTGCGGGCCCAGTTGGAAACCGACGTGCCGGACATCCTCAAGACCATCATCGCCTCTGCGAAGGCTGGCGACATGGCAGCCGCGCGGATGATATTGGACCGCGTGTTGCCGCCACTCCGCGCGGTGGATTTGCCGCAGACCATCGAAGCGACCGGCGAGACACTCGCGAGCCTTGCGGAAAGCATCGTGCGTGCATCCATGCGTGGCGAGATTCCAGCCGACACCGCCCGCGAACTGGCCAGTGCATTATCTGCCGTGGCACGGGTCAAGGTGATAGACGACCTCGAAACGAGACTCGCGAGATTGGAGCAACACCATGAAGAAACGAATCGCCAGACTTGAAGCCGCGCATCCTTCACCGGACCCAGACCGCTGGATTTCCGCTCAGGATCAATTCATCACCGCGTCTCAACTTCACCGCTGCTACGGCACTCCTGGCGAACCCGCTCCCGTGCTTGCTGACTTCCATCCTCGCCGCCAAGCCGAGATTGATGCTGAGTGGCAGGAAGCGATTGAACGCGCCTACAGCGTCGCGCCATGAGGTAGCGGTAAGCGGCGAGTGAACCATGAGAGACGCCGGCCTCCTTTGCGGCTTGTTCGCGGGTGTTGATCGGAGTGCTTTTGCCAATATTGGCAGAAGCACTTTTCGTTTTTCCAAGTGGATTGCCGGCTGCTTTCTGCCTCTCCTTCGCCATCGGCCTCAACGCCTCTGCCAGCTTCTCCGCCAGTTCGCAACGCGCGGCCAAGGTGATGTTGCGCCGGCCAAACTGGTTGCGGATGATCCAGACCTTGGCCGCCTCCCGGTCAGGCAGCTTGAGGACATTGGCTGGCCTGTGCGGCGAGTTCTTGAGACTTACTTGGTGGCACTTTGCCACCAAGTTTCTTCTAGGACATTGGCTGGCCTGTGCGGCGAGTTCTTGAGACTGGCTGCTTTCCTTCTTGGAGATGCCGACAGACTTGAGGGTGGGGGTGTCGGATTTAGGCGGTACCTTTTTGGCACCACCTAAAGTCGGTCTGCCTTTTCCAGCCGTCCCTTTCGCCTTCGGCGCCGTGGCCAGTTTCTCCGCCAGTTCGCAACGCGCGGCCAAGGTGATGTTGCGGCTTCCTCCGCCCCCATCCGTCCGCCCCGATGATCAAAGCGCCGTGGCGGCCAAGCAGCGCACGGGACGGGGTGGAATTCAGGGCTGACCTTCAGTCACGGAGGCTATTCCTGCCCGGAGCGTGTAACAGAATGTAACAACTCGAATGCCTTTTCATGCCTTTTTGAGACTCTTTGACCCGGAGCGACTTCAAGCAAGGCAAGGCTCGAAAAAGCCTTTATTCATGCGGGTTTTATGAGGTTTTGAAGTGGTGGGTTGGCGGGGACTCGAACCCCGGACCAACGGCTTAAAAGGCCGCTGCTCTACCGACTGAGCTACCAACCCACAAATCAGCCGTGCCGGCTCTGTCCTGACGGGAATAAAACCACGACCGGGAAAGCACTGGCAAAACCAAACGCGAGGCGAACACTAGGCGACGGCCCTGTAGCGCGCAAGGCTTTTCCCTGCCAAACATCGTGGTCGGTGCGGCTCTGCCGGTTCTATTTGCCCGGACGGTATTGCGCCTTCGCCTCGGGCAGCCATTTCTTGATCTGGCGGATGCGGTTCTCGTCAGTGGGATGTGTGCGCAGGAACGCCGGCGTGGAACCGCCCTGCGCCTGAGAGTAACTGGCAAATCGCTGCCAGAATTGCACCGCCGCCTCGGGATCATAGCCGGCACGCGCCATGTAAATCAGCCCAATGCGGTCGGCCTCCGATTCCTGCGCGCGATTGTGCGGCAGCGCGCGGCCCACCTGCGTTGTAACTCCGTACGCGGTACTCGCCACCGCCTGCCAGGCGGGATCGGCAGTGGACAACCCGACGTTCAGTAGATTGCCAACGCCTTGCATGACCATCGCCTCGCTGATGCGCTCCCCGCCATGACGCGCCACCGCGTGCGCCACTTCGTGCCCGATCACTGTCGCCAGGCCGGCTTCATCCTTTGTGATGGGCAGAATCCCGGTGTAAACGCCAACCTTGCCGCCGGGCAGGCAGAAGGCATTTGGCTCCTGGCTTTCAAAGACCACGAACTCCCATTGCGCATTCGGTATGTCCGGCCCGGCCACCGCCGCAATCCGCTGTCCTACCCGCTGGACGAGCGCGTTGATCGCTGCATCTTTGCTGATCTTCGTTTCTTTCTTTATTTCCTGGAAGCTCGTCAGGCCCAACTGCATCTCATCTGCGCTCGAGAGCAGCGTTAACTGTTGCCGCCCGGTCACCGGCACCGTGCTGCATCCGGTCCATTGCACCACCGCCACCGCGAGCAGGGCGCAGAGGAGCAACCGTGGAAGAATTCTGGTTTTCATAACGTGAGTTTGGTTCACCCCTCCAGCCAACCACATTATTTTCGGTTTTCAATAAGGAACATTTGAGCGTTAACTGAGGGTAATTACGCAAGACTGGAGCATAACATGAAAGTAAATCTCGCCTACGGACAAGGCCACCTCCCGGTGGAACTGCCCGATGACCGCACCACCGTCATCGCGCCCACGCACACACCCGGCCTCGCCGACGAACGCACCGCCGTGCTCGCCGCGCTGGACCAACCCATCGGCACGCGTCCGTTGCGCGAATGGATCAAGCCCGGCAACCACGTGTGCATCCTTTTCACCGACATCACCCGCGCCACCCCCAATGACCGGCTCATTCCGTGGTTGCTGGATTATTTGCGCGATGTCCCGCGCGAGCAAATCACGTTGCTGAACCAGCTTGGCACGCACCGCCCCAACACCACCGCCGAACTGGAACGGATGCTGACACCGGAAGTGGTGCGCAATTACCGCGTCGTGAATCACGAGCCGGAGAATCCCGCCGCTCTAGTGCAGCTTGGCACCACGCGCGACGGCACGCCGGCCTTGCTCAATCGCCACGCCGTCGCGGCGGATGTGCGCATCGTCACCGGGTTCATCGAGCCGCATTTCTTTGCCGGGTTCAGCGGCGGCATCAAGGGCATCGTGCCGGGCGTCGCGGGCTTGCAGACCGTGATGAGCAATCACGGCGCGCGTAACATCGGCGACCCGAAATCCACCTTCGGCGTCACGCAAGGCAATCCCCTGTGGGAAGACCTCCGCGACATTGCGCTGCGCATCGGCGAGAGCTTCTTGCTGAACGTGTCATTGAACGAGGAACGCCAGATCACCGGGGTGTTTGCCGGCGACATTCTTGCCGCGCACAAGGTGGGTTGTGAATTCGTGCGCAATTCGGCCATGCAGAAATGTGCCGCGCCCTTCGATGTCGTCATCACGACCAACAGCGGTTATCCGCTCGACTTGAACCTGTATCAAGGCGTCAAAGGCATGAGCGCCGGGGCGCGCGTGGTCAAACCGGGCGGCACGCTGATTCTGGCCGCGGAATGTCGGGAGGGCGTGCCCGCAGGGTGTCCGCTGGACCAGTTGTTGCGCAGCGCCGCCGGACCGGAGGAAATTCTGACGATGTTGAACACACCCGGCTTCGTGCGGCCCGAACAATGGCAGGCCCATATCCAGGCGCTGGTCCAGCGCAAAGCCCGCGTGCTGGTTCACAGTTCCCTGCCGGACGACGTGGTGCGCGCCGCCCACCTGACCCCGTGTCACGATATCGCCGCGACGGTGAACGAACTGGTCCGCGCGAACGGCAACGGCGCGCGCATCGCGGTGTTGCCGCATGGGCCGCTGACGATTCCGTATCTGGCGGAGTAGTTCAGCCCCGGTTTGGAAACCCACCCGGTGAGGGTCGCGGGCCTACAAGAGACCGGGCGTTGAGATCGCCTTGGACAAAAGCGTTCGCCTTGTTGTGAGCACAAATGATAAATGGCTTGTGGCTGATGCGTTGCCCACAGCCGCGCTCCGGAATTGGCGCATTGCGCTGCTGCGAACAGGCTGCAAAGCACTTGCGGCACGAATGGATCGAACTGCGTCACGAAGGGCCACCCGCTCCACCCATGGACCTCGCCTCCGCCTTCGTGAAGTGTTCATCGCTCAGGGGGGGTGTTGGGTGTTGTCAGGGACGTGTGAGCTCAGGGCAGATAACGCAAAGGTCAGCGACGGGAGCCAGCCGCCGATGACGTTGAGTTCGTCTCTGAGCTGAACGGCTGGCTCCCGTTCGCTGGACCGTCTGGTTCGCCGCGTCCGTTCAGGATCGAGCCACTTAACGCTTGGTATGATTGTCCTGTGAAAAAGACCGTCCGGTAGTTGCGAGCGGTGATGTTATCCAGAACTTGCTTCACCCCCTCAACATGTTCCTGAACGCCCAGTCGAATCCGCCACGGCAGATTGCCGGGTGGCTCCGGAACCGGGTGTATGGAACTCTCCCCGGGAGCCAACACCCGCGCAATCGAGGCCCACTCGGAACCCTGAACCGCCCACGCACCGTCCCGGAACACCTCGGTTCCCTGAAGATCGAAGTAAGCGGTCCGCGACGTGCCGTTGGTCAGCAGAAAAAGACCGACACGACCGGAAGCCGGCATATTCGTAACGCCCGAAACTGCGAGATCAACCAAGGGAAAATCGGGGGTGCCACCAAGCCGGGCGCTCGCTGAAACATTGGTCAAGCCAAGAAACAACACTGACACTGTGCGTGGGCCTGGTAGGGGCTTGCTGTGGAGCAGTACCACCGCAATCC
>JACZKP010000180.1 GCA_014860005.1 Verrucomicrobiota bacterium
GCTCCTTGTCTTTGACCATACCTCCCACGATGTCGTCAGTCATATCGAACATGACATCGCCAAGGATTTCCAGATAAGCCAACTTTGATTTTATTTCCGGTGTTTCTGCCACCTCGTCGTCATCAATACCGAGTGTCACCCAACAGAAAGCACGCACCAACGAATCTTTTTCACCCGCTGCATTTTCGATCTTCGATGTGCCCGTGTAGAACTTGTAGCGATGAGGGAACAATTCTTCGTGAACACGCAAACTATCCGGGGCGCTGGCGAACGCTTGATGAGATGCCTGCTCGATAGCCTTAACGACACCATCCATCTCGAATGATTTCTTGAGACCATAAGGCCGCGTGAGGCAAAAATGGATAACAAGAAAAGTAGAAAAATAAATAATCTCAGCAGGCAGTCGCTTGAGAACTTCCCCGCCCAAAACTCTTCGATCCCCAATCTTGGTGAGAATCTCTTCGTTCAAGAAAGGTGACCGCGTGACCATATTCTGAACACACATCTCCATGACGATGACGAACGGAATCTTCTCTTTAGTTTTGAATGGCCACATGGTTGAGAGAGGTGAGATTCAGCTGGCTAACAGTCTGGGACGGTTCTTCATCGCCAATGTTCGTCCTTCGCTGGTTAGACCGAACAATCCAGAGCTGTCACCGAATCCAGCGGTCGTCTGGGTAACAAATCCGTTTTCCATTAAGAAATCACAATGAAACTCTGCCTCGCTTCTCTGATAGTTGAATCGTCGGGCAACTTGCTCAATCGAAAGATCGCCTCCCTGTTCAAAGAAGAATTGCATCACTCTCAATGCTTCTTCACTGATCTCGTCAGTGCTTGGCTTGCTTGCTTTAAGTTCAGCTTTCAGCGTTTCATTCTCCACCTGCAAAACCTGCATCTGCGACCGAAGCTCACCAAGCTGCTTCCGCAGCCTCGCGTTTTCAGGAAGCCCTCTGAGAATGTCATCAATTATTCGTAAGCCTGGAATCATATCGCTCCAATGGTTCTTCTACTTCGCAAACACCACTTCCTCCTGCGCCAGCGTCTTCGGTTTAGTCGGCGCGGAGATGACGTTCCACGGGATTTCCATCACGCTCTTCAAGCCTTCACGCACGCACTTGAGGTTTTCCTGCACGACGTGCTCGCCGCGTTTGCCGAAATACTTGCGGATGTATTTTTCCACCGCGCCCAACACCTGTTCGTCGCCCATGCCGGAGCGCGACGCAAACGGCGTCACGCGAATGAAGATGCCGACGAGGCAGACGCCTTGCATGCGTTGCTGGAGGTCGGGGTCAGTGGCGATCTCTTTCGCGATCTTCACGGTGTCGAGGTAGAAAACCTTGAGCCTTTTGTTGCGAATGAGCTTCTGGCCATAGGCGGGGATGTGATCCCAGACACGTTGCGGGTCGGTCTCGGGGCTTTGGATGAAGATGCTGCCTTCGTCGGCGATGCCGTCGAGCGGATTGCCGAGGTTGAAGGCGTTCACGTCGTTGAGCGGGATGAATTCCACATGCGCCAGTTCGCTGTGCGTGCGGATGTGTTTCTCCGCGACGGTCAGGTAATAGGTCGTGGGCAAACCCTTTTTCTCCGAGCCGTATTTCGGATACGCCTGCACGTAGATGTTGAACAGTTCGCCGACGAACGACGCGATGAGCTTGTTGGTCGTGACCGAGCCGAACCCGCCGACGGAATGGCCGCGCATCGAGAATGCACCCTGAGGACGCAGGTCCGGGTCTTCGCCATCGCTCAACGCGAGCGCGTGCTTGATCCCGATGACGGTGTATTCGCGCGGCTGGTCGGCGAGCATATTTTTGACGAGGGAAATAAAGTGACCGCCGCGCACGTCGCGTGAACCGAGCCCGGCAGAGCACGCGTAAATCTTCGGGATGCTCGTGATCTTCGGATACTTGAATTCGCCGTTCGAGCCGAAGCTCAAGCCGGTGAGCGCGTCGGCAAAGCTGGCTTTGATGCCCTGCACGAGCGGATTGGATTGCGCGAGCGGATTGTCCATGCGTTCGAGCACCGTGAGCGCGCGGACGTTTTTGAGCGCATCCACCAGTTGCGTGGCCGGAAACGGCGCGAAGCAGGTGACGTGGACGACGCCGACCTTGAGGTCCAATTCCTCGCGCATGTAATCCACGGCGGCCTGCGCGGTTTCCATCATGCCGCCCATGCCGACGAGCGCGTATTCCGCGTCGTCCATCCGATAGGTGTCCACCATGCGATAACGGCGGCCGGTCTTGGCGTAATACAAATCCATCGCCTCCTGCACGGCGGCGGGGACTTTGTCGTAGAAATGGCGCTGGGCGATCTTGCCCTTCATGTACGAATCCTGGTTCTGCACTACGCCGGTCATGATGGGATTCATCGGATCGAACAGGCAGCGCAGCTTTTGATTCGGGTCGCCCATGTATTCCTTCATGAACTCCGTCTCGGGCAACTTGATGTTCTCGATGGTGTGCGTGGTGAGAAACCCGTCCTGCACATTCATGAACGGCGTTTCCACCGCCTCCGCTGCGCGCCGGGCGATTAGTGCGAGATCGCAGGCCTCTTGCGCGTTACGACCAAACAGAATTCCCCAACCGCAATCCGACACGCTCATCACGTCGTCGTGGCCGCAATGCACGTTGAGCGAGTGCGAGGTCAGCGCCCGCGCGCCGATGTGGAACACGATGGGCAGCCGCTTGCCGGAAATTGTGTAGAGCACTTCCTTCATCAGCACGAGGCCCTGGCCGCTGGTGAAATTAGTCACACGTCCGCCCGCGAGTGCGAAACCTTCGCACGTCGTTGCGGCGGAGTGCTCGGATTCAGGTTGAACAAACGTGATGACATCGCCCCAAAGGTTCTTTTTTCCGTTGGAGACCTCAGTTTCGTAGCCCGTGCCCATCGTCGTGGACGAAGTGATGGGATACGCGCACGCGCCGTGGGTGATGTGAGTTTCGACCCAGACGACGCCGCCGGCGCCGTCGGAAGTTGCGGGGATTCCGGGGTAAGGGATTCGTGAATCTCTGCTCATAATTTGTATTGTTGAGCGGGTTGCGACCACCCATGAACGCTGTCCCCCTTGCCCCTGGTCCGCGGAAAATTCGGTTCGCGCCCGCCGTATATGTGCTGGGCTGGGAAGCTAAAGCGCAGACGAAACTGAGGCAAGGGATTAAATCGTCGAAAGCAGACTTTTATGACTCGCAAAGCGCGGCGGCACGGACTTAGCTATTTCCAATGACGCGAGCGCAGGAGCGCGGAGGAATTTGTCCGCGGGAAATGCGCCCGGTGAAAGTGACGAACGAAGTTGACCGTGATGCGACGAATGAACTTGAGGCCGCAACCGCAATTGACGCACGACCCTGCCGAATGGCTGGGCGATGCGCATCCGCTCGTCGAGCAACTTGGCTCGGCGGACGGCCTGGTGTCATTGGACGCGCTGGCCGAATCGCTCGCGTTGCAGCCCGTTGCCAGTCTGCGTGCGTTGCGCGACTTTTTGCACGGGTATCACACGCAAATCCTGCTGCCGCATGAATTGCCGGCTATTAGCGCCGCGCACACCCACGCGGCCAGCCAGCACGCGCGTGAACTCGTCGCCCTGGATCACCAGATTTCCCACGAACCGGCGCTGCGCGATGTTGCGTCCGCCAGCCGGCGCGTCGGGCAGGCGCAACTGCAACGGCTGCGTCCCCTGCGCGACGAGCGCATCGTTCAGCGTTATCTGCACGCAGTGGAAAGCGGGCAAGCACAGGGCTGGCACACGCTGGTCTATGGTTTGACGCTGGCGGTTTATTCGCTGCCACTGCGGCCCGGCCTGCTGGGCTACGCGCAACAGACGACCCGGGGGTTCATTCAGGCGGCTGCGCGATCACTGGGCGGCGCCGAGGCGGAATACCGCGAGTTGTTTGACGAGCTTTGTGTGCCCCTGCCCGCCGCGGTCGAATTGCTGGTCAGGAAGCCGGTCGCGGCCTGAAGCAGGCAATGAATTCTTTCTGAACGGCTCACTCCGGCGCGCGCCCCAGCACTTTCGCAAGAGTGGCACAAAGATCCTCGACCGTCTGCACGCCTTCGGCCTGTTCATCGGTGACTGTCACGTTGAATCGCTCCTCCACCCGCATGACGATGGAAACCAAGTCAAGCGAGTCAGCGCCCAGGTCCGCTTTCAATTGTGCCTCGGGCGTGAGTTGTTCGATCCGCACCTCAAGTTCTTCCGCGAGGATTTGCTCCAAGGCAGCGACTTCAGCCTGCGTGAGCAGGGCGTTGATATTGGAACGGGCTTGTGTGATTTCTGGTTTTTCATTCATGACGCAACCTTACCCGCGGGATTTTGAGTTGATAGCGCGATGATCGCGGATAGGCTGACTGGCGAGTTATGTTTGCGCGACTGCTGGCTCAATCGGGTTTGTCGCTCGACCGGCTTCGCGCCCTGATCGAAGTCGGCGCGTGCGGCAGCATCGTCCGCGCCGCCGAGGGCGATCCGGTTCGGCAGAGCCAATACAGCCGCCAACTCAAGGAGCTGGAGGATTTTTTCCAGACCGCCCTGGTGGAGCGGCACGGAAAGCATGTCCGCCTCACGGCGCAAGGTCGCGAGTTGGCGCGCATCTCGCGTTTCTTTCTGCTCGGATTGTCCAACTTTCAGCGCGGATGCCTCGCCGAAGGGCAGACTTATCGCGTTGGTGCGAGTGCTACGTTCATCCATGCCTTTCTGCTCAAGGTGCTGGCCGCGCCCGGCGTGACACGGGCGGGCATCCGGTTCAAGGTCGAAACCGTTTCCGACCATGACATCGAACGGCGGCTGCACGAACTGACGCTGGATTTCGGCGTGGTGACGCGGGAGCACTTGAGCCGCCCGTTGCGAACCAAGGAACTCGGTCATTGCGGGTTTCGCCTGTGGGTGCCACAAAGACTGTGCCGCTCGGCGCAACAGGTCCGGCGTGCGTTGGCGGAACGCACCCTGCCGCTGGCATTGGCAATGAGTGAACGGCCGCCCGCTGCCTTGGAGTTCTTCAAGAATGAGGAGCCTGCGCTGGCTTGCGAAAGTTTCGTCGAAGCGCAAATCGCGCTCAATGAACAGGGCGCAGCGGCGATTCTCCCGGAATTCCTCAATCCGGCCGGCGGCACCGGTCAATTTATCCGGGTGCGCGTGCCCTCTATTGACTCCTTGCGGTTGCGCTACTGTCTGGCGTGGAATCCCCGGCTGCTGCGATTGAATCCGCACGCGAGCCGGAGAAGGGACGCGTTGATCGCAGCGCTTGGTGACAGACTCGCAAAGCAGTGAGCCGTGCCAGTGGCGGACGTCCCGTTCCGACAACGTAACCGGCGCAATTTCATTTTCGGGGGAAATTTTCCTCGCCTTTGTGCCTGGGCTTCCCCAGAAATGTCACTTCTTGAACGATGAAACTGCATCCGCTCGACCTCGTCATCATTGTCGTTTACATGCTGGGCACGCTCGGCGTGGGCTGGTGGTTCAGCCGGAAGCAACGCAACATCCGCGATTATTTTCTCTCGGGTAACGATACGCCGTGGTGGGCGCTCATGGGTTCGATCGTGGCCACGGAGACCTCCACCGTCACGTTTATCAGCGTACCGGCGTTTGCGTTTGCCGCGAATGCCGGTGGAATCGGCGGTAACTTCACCTTCCTCCAGATCGTCATTGGTTACTTGATCGGGCGGCTGGTCATCGTTGCCCTGTTCATCCCGCTTTATTTCAAGGGCGAACTGTTCACGGTTTACCAGGTGTTGGATCAGCGCTTCGGCGGCCGGGTGAAACGCACCGCCGCCTCCCTGTTTCTGATCACGCGCTCCATCGCGGACGGCATCCGGCTGTTTCTCACCGCGATTGTGTTGGTGGCTTTGACTGGTTGGGCGGACCCGGTCTCGATTCTCATCATTGGTGTGGTGACGATTGCTTACACGTACCTGGGTGGGATGGCGGCAGTGATCTGGACCGATGCCATTCAACTGGTGGTGTATCTCGTCGGCGCGGTGGCGGCGGCGTTCGTGTTACTCGGGCAAATCCCCGGCGGCTGGAGTGAAGTCGTGGCAGTAGGCAATGAGTTCAACAAGTTCACCCTGTTTGACTTCACGTTTGATCTCACGCGGAGTTATACGTTCTGGGCGGGCGTGATCGGCGGCGCGTTTTTGACCACGGCTACGCACGGCACGGACCAATTGATGGTGCAGCGCTATCTCAGCGCGCGTAGTGCGAGACAGGCAACCGCGGCGCTGCTGACCAGCGGCCTCGTAATTCTCGCGCAGTTCGCGCTGTTCCTGCTCATCGGGGTGATGCTCTTTGTATATTACCAGCAGGCCGGGTCGCTGCCGCCCGAAGTCGCGGCCAAGGCCGACCGCGTGTTTCCGCACTTTATCGTCACGCAACTGCCCAACGGACTGATCGGCCTCGTGGTCGCGGCGATTTTTGCGGCGGCCATGAGCACATTGTCCGGTTCGCTCAACTCGCTTTCCGCGACGGCGGTGACGGACTTCTATCGTCCACTGTTCGCCCCGGACAAATCCGAAAAGCACTACCTCAACGTGTCGCGGTGGCTCACCGCAGGTTGGGGCGGAGTGCAGATCACCGTGGCCATGATCGCCATCGCCATGCAGGGGCGCGGCGTGGACGCGGTGCTGGCCGTGGCATCCTTCACCAACGGTCCGATTCTTGGATTGTTTCTGCTGAGTACGTTGACCCGCCACGTCGGACCCAAAGGCGCCCTGATCGGCGTAGTGACGGGCATCGCCTGCATGAGCTTTGTGTGGCTGCAACTCAAGATTTCCTGGCAGTGGTATGTGTTGATCGGTTCAACGATTACGTTTGCCGCCGGCAGTTTGGCCAGTCTGCTGTTCCAGGAACGCTCCCGATCAAAAGCGGTTTGATTTAAGGGCCAAAATCGGCTTACTTCGAGGCATGGCAACAGCAACTCTACCCCGGCCCGCCGCGAAGAAGCGGCTTTGGACCTATGATGAAATGGTCGCCGAACTGCCCGAGTCCAACCTGCCAATGGAACTTTGGGATGGAGAACTCATTAGGTCGCCGACACCCAATCCCAATCATCAGGACATTGTCTTCAATTTTGCCCGCGAGTTGCGCGAATTCGTCGTGCAGAAGAAACTGGGCAAGGTTTTCCTCAGCCCACTCGACGTCGTCCTGACTCAGCGGCAGGTGGTGCAGCCGGACGTTTTCTTCATCGCCAAATCGCGCCTGCACCTCGTCACCGACCGGGTGCGTTGCGCGCCGGATCTCGCCGTGGAAGTCCTTTCCCCCGGTCGCCGCCGCCGGGATCGCGTGGACAAGAAGGATCTCTACGAACAGTTCGGCGTGCGGGAATACTGGATCGTGGATCCGGAAGCGCGAACCATCGAAGTCCTGGCGCTGGAGAAAGGCGCTTTCAAGCTCCACGCCCTGGCCGAACAAGGTGAGCCGGCCGCTTCCAAATTGCTTTCCGGCTTCACTGTCTCCTGGGCACAGTTGGTCTTGTGACCGACTTGGATTCGATTCTTCGCGGCCCGGAACCATTCCTCGCCCTTGCGCCCATGCAGGACGTAACGGACGGCGCGTTCTGGAAACTCATGCACTGTTACGGCGGCGCGGATGTTTATTGGACTGAATACTTCCGCGTTCACGCCACCTCGCGACTGGAGAAATGGATTACCGAATCCATCGAGCAAAATTCCACCGGTAGGCCAGTCGTCGCGCAGATGATTGGCAACGACATTCCCTCGCTCCTCCGCACGGCGAAGGAACTGCAAAACCTTCCCGTCGCCGCGATTGATCTCAATCTCGGCTGCCCCGCGCCGATCGTTTACAAAAAATGCGCGGGTGGCGGTTTGCTGCGCGAACCGCAGCGGATTGATTCCATCCTCAGCGCACTGCGCGAGGCCGTCAGCATTAAGTTCACCGTCAAGACGCGCGTGGGCTTCCAGTCGCCGGCAGAGTTCGACGCGCTCCTGCCAATCTTTGCGAAGCATTCGATTGATTTGCTCACGGTTCACGCGCGCACCGTGGCGCAGATGTACCGGCTGCCGGTTCACTATGATTTGATTCGGCAGGCGGCGGAAACGTTGCCGTGCCCGGTTTGCGCAAACGGCCACGTATATTCCGCTGAACAGGCGTTGGAAGTGCTCACGCAGACCAAAGCCCGCGGACTAATGATCGGGCGGGGCGCGATTCGCAGCCCGTGGCTGTTCAAGCAAATCCGACAACAGCTACGCGGCGAACCCGTCAACTTTCCCACCGGGCGCGACGTCCTTGAATACATCTCCGCCTTGTGGGAATCACAAGCGAGCTTTGACGCGCCGGAACGGATTCAGGTGGAGCGCATGAAGAAGTTTATGAACTACATCGGCGAAGGCGTCGGCACAGGCGGCCAGTTTCTCCACCAAATCCGCCGCTGCCAAACGCGCGAGGACTTTTTCCGCATCTGCCGCGAATTTCTCGATCACGGACATCCCATGAAGCTCGAACCGGCAACGGAAGCTTCAGATCGTCTTGTTCCCCAGGACTGATGGCGCACCCGGCCGTTTGCGAATACTGACGATGGCGATGCCTGTCAACAACACCCCGAACACGATCGCGACCAGACTGATGTAAAGCGCGTCCACTGGCGGTCGGAACTGAAATTCCACCGTGTGTTCGCCTGGTTCGAGGAACACCCCGCGCATGATGTAATTGCAGCGCAGAAGTTCCGCCGGCTGGCCGTCCACCGTCACCTGCCAGTTGGGATCATGCTTGTCATTCAACAGCAACACCGCGGGCGCCGTGGCGTTGGCGCGCAGCACGATGTGCTTGGGCGCGTAGCTCACAAATTCCACCGTGCCCGCGTTGGTGCTCGCCGAATCGCTGTTGGGCACGACGGGCAGCGGTTCAGCCACCATGACGGTTTGCGCGGGATCAAATTCCTTGTTCGCCAGTTGGGTGAGGGTGGCTTCGTCGTTGGTGCTCACCAGCCAGTTCGAGTAGAGCTTCGCCCGCGGCAGTGCGCCGGTGAATTCAAACAGGGCAAACCGACCCTGCGGGGACTCCACCACCGCAAGCTGTTCAAAACGGGTTGGGTTGATCACGCCCGGCTTCGGCGCGAAGTCGAAAGTTTTGAGCAGCTTGAACCGCTGTTGCGGATCAATCTCCGTGTTCAACGTGTTGATGAGGCCGGCGGCGCCGATCAAATAACGGCTGTTGGTCAATTGCCAGCGCCGGACCACCCGATGCAGCGTGGCGGGCGTGTTGTCATACGTCAACGCGCCTTCGAACGCCGCCACGTCCTGCGGCATCCGGGACATTTGGATGATGTCAAGTGACTGAATGTTGTAGTATTGAAACAGATGTTGCAGCCACAGATCGCCATACATTTGTTGAATGATTGCGAATTGTCCGGGCAAGGAGAATGGCCAGACCGTGACGCGTTGTTCATGCGGCTTCTGGCGTAGAAACTCAATCACGCCGTTGTCCGCCGCCGCCACGTATTTCTCCTTCCAGTTGTAGGTGTTGACCCAGTGTGAGCCGACTCGCGCCAGGTCCATCACCACGAACACACCCAGCAACACCGCGCCGATGCGGGCTTTGCGTCCGCTGAAATAACCGCTCAACGTCACCACCAGCAGCCCTGCCGCCGCGGCCAGCAACGCGATGAACCAGCCCACCTGCCGCACGCTGAAACTGGCAAGGACTTTGGCGGTGTCCGCGTCAAACATCACCTCCTGCAAATAGCGCTCCAGGCTTTGCCGCGACGAGGCGTAGATGAGCCAGCCGAGCACACTCACGGCAAGGAGCACGAGGCACGCGCGCACCCACTTGCGGTCGAAGCCGTCCGCCCTCGCCCACCAAGCCTGCACGTGCGACACCAAATTGCGCGGTGCGGCGGCGGTGGCCGTGAGATAACGCCGACTCAATCCGCCCAACCCGTAAGCGAAGATCACAAGCAACGCCCATTGCAGCACATGGATGAACTTGACGGGATTGCGAATGGTGGAGGCATACGGCAGCGCGTAAAACAATTGATAAAACGGGGCGAACCGGCCATAAGCCAACAGCAGACTGACACCCGCCAGCGCCGCCCAGAACCACAGGAGCTGGCGTTCGCGGACGCTGAAAACCGATTTCTCCCGGCGGAACGATTGCGCCACCGCCCACGCCGCCACCAGCAACACCATGATGCCGGCGTAACTGCTGCCGCCGCCATAACGAATCGGACCGCGCGGCGGTTGGCCCTGCTTGCCGTCAGCGAAATAGCGGTCCCAGGACGGATCGCGCCCGACGAAGCCCCAATAAGCACCGCCGTCCGGCGTATCCATGCGATAGCCGAACAATCCGGGCACGACGATGTTCAGCGTTTCCGCCTTGGGATAACTCCATTGCGTGGCCCAATCCCAGCGTTCCTGTTTGGTCTGCTGGTCCTGTTCCGTGCCGACCACGCCTTTGATCTGTGTGCCAATCAAGCTCGACACGGCCGCCGCCGAAATGAACGCCGCGAACACCGCGATGATTGCCACCC
Organism: Verrucomicrobiota bacterium; assembly: GCA_014860005.1. Next base: position 10,467 of record JACZKP010000180.1, read on the forward strand.
GGCCGCCGCCTTGCAGCAACCTCTTCATCGGCGGGCCTTCGCCCAACAGCGCGTGAACCACCACGCCCAGCGCGGTGATGACACTGAAGATGGCCCCGATGTCATAAGCCTCGGTGACGCCCATGCCCACAGCCAGGCCCGCCAGTGGATATCGGATCCAGGGCCGCAGCGGATGCGGACTCACGACCAGACCCAGCGCCAGGTAATTCAATCCAAAGCAGATCGCCTGCGTGCCGACGCCCCAGCAGGCCACGCCAAAGAAATCCGGAGTGAGGGCAGCCGCCAAGCCACCCACGGTTGCGGCCAAATTGCCCAAGCGGAGCTGACGAAAGAAGAACCAGGCGCAAAAGCCGGGGAACAGCAAAGTGAAAGGCGCGAAAACCTTTGCAAACCAAACAGAACCCAGCAGCCAGTGCAGGCCGTTGGTGATACCCAGCGAGCCGCGGCCGCTGTTGTGACCGAGCCAGTTCAGATCCGACCAAATCCCGGTGAAGTTGCCGGGTGGTTGGTTATAGGCGGCGCTGGTCAGACCGAGCGGGCCGTCATTTGAAAAGTGGATGTAATCCGGGTGGAAGCACCAGCGGAACAAGAATCCCATTACCACCAGCAGACAAAGGGAAAAAATGACAATGTTCTTGCGCGGCTCGAGCAACGCCATCCAGATGCTGGTAGTTCCGGCGGTCTCTTTGTCGGTTCTCATGCGCAACTTAATTAACTGCGGTTCAGGATCGGACAGGTCATGGGAAGCGAGTGTGAAGGTACCGTGGCAATATCGCAAGTTGCACCCATCGTAGGAGACAGGAGGATTGGGTTGGCCCGAGGTTTTATCCAAAGAATAGCCAGATCAGGCTTCAAGTGTGAGCGGGAGTTGCCGGGTTGAATCTCCAATTGAGGATCCAAAGACTGGTGACCGCGGCATCCAGTCTCTTCAGAGACGACTGGATGCGCGCGCATGCAGCAGGCTTGCAGGACGACCGCCCGCGTCCTGCGCCAAATGTCAATCAACGCCTCGCCTGACGGCGGCTATTGAGCGATCAACCGGAAGAACTTCCCGTCCCCGGTTAGCGGCTGCGTCAGTTGGTGTTCGCCAGTGCCGGTGCCCGGCACGCCTTCCACCGCTGTCCAGACCGGCGGCAGCAACGTGCCACTGGCCTCCTGCAACGTGTAATTGCTGGCCCACAGCGGCCAGGACAGCACAATGTCCTGTTCCAGGTGGACGATGCGCAGCACCGGCAGCGGATTGACGGTGATGGTCGCGTCCTGATACGTGGCGGCCAGCGGCATGGCGTTGGCATCCGAGATCTGCCGTGGCACCGGCTGGTCCACCAGCGCCACCAGGCAATTGGTGGATGCAGGCGTCGCAGCATTGAACGTGAGCTTGGCGAGCTCCGCGGTGCCGGCGGAGAAGGTGCTGCCCGACGCCAGCGCCAGCACCAACCCCAGTCGTCCAGTCCCGGCCTGCTGGGAATTGACGTGGAGGGTCGCGCCCACCGCTCCGGCACCCGGAGCGGCGCCGGCGAAGTTCAGGATCGCCGGATCGAAGGACACGCTGAAGCCCAGTGCGTTTTCATCTCCCATCGCCTGCAGGCTGACGCCCAAGGTCACCGATTGATCACGCAGCAACAGTCCTGCGGCGACTTGAAGCTGGCGTCCAGGGCCTCCGTCATCCCCGGCTTGCCGGACCACACCACCTGCCGCCTGTCCGCCGGCGATCTCGGCGCTGGGGCCGCCCACGGGCGTCAACGGGTCCAACGCCGCCGCGTAACGGCCAGCCTGTACCCAGTCGGTGACAGTGATCATTCCATCGCCCAGCGTGGTCCGCGGGGCATTGTCGGCCCGCTGAAATTCCGCCGCGTTGGTGGGGTAATCCAACCGCGCCGCGTAACGGCCCGCCAACACCCAGTCGGTGATGGTGACGTTGCGGTCCCCGTCGGGCCGCGGCGCCACGTCGCCTTCATAGGTGACGGCCCCGATGGCAACCGTCCCGTTTGCGTAGGTGGCGGGCAATGGATTGCCCGGGGCATCGGACACCTGGCGGCTGATGGGAACGTCGCCGAAGGTGATGGTGGTTTCCGCGGCCTCCGTCACGATGGCGGTGGAGAATTCCAGCCGCAGGGCCTCCTGATTGCCGGCGGGGAAGGTGATGTCGGTGGGCAAGGCCAGCGCCAGACCGATTCGACCGCTGCCAATTTGATTGGTGTTGACCAATAGCGATGCTCCCACGGCGCTGCTGCCCAGTGTCACCCCATCAAAACTCAACAACGCCGGATTAAAGTCGAGGCTGAATCCCAGCGCGTTTTCGTTGCCATTGGCGACGAGCAATACTGGCAGCGTCACCGTCGAAGCCGACGCCGCATTGGCGCTGCTCACGATGACTGCCGCCGGCGGCAAATTCACGGTCAAGGTGGCATTGGAACTGGTGGCCGTGCCGACGGCATTGGTAACCACAACTGAGTAACTGCCGGCATCAGCCATCTGGACGTTGGCCAAGGTGAGCGAACTACCGGTGGCCCCCTCCAGGTCCGTGCTGTTCCGGCGCCATTGATAACTCAACGGGAGCGTGCCGCTGGCGGTGACGTTGAACGTGACCGCCCCGCCGACCGTGACGGTCTGATCCGCCGGATGAGAGGCGATGATCGGCGGCAGGTCGCACTTGCCGGAACTTCCCGCGTTGTAGATGGCTTGAATCTCAGTGGCCGAGAGCGCGCGATTGTAGATCGCCAGGTCATCAACTGAACCGTAGAAGCTGTTCCCCAAATTGTCTCCTCGAGCCCCAATGGCTGCCGAGGTCGTGAAGGCAAAAGTAGTAGCGTAGGCTGGCGCGGCATGAGCCACTCCATCAATGTAGAAGACAACTGTTGAGCCCGACTTGGTCACCGCCAGATGGTGATAGTTTGTGTCTGCAATACTGACATTGGCCGCTACCGAACTGGCACCTATACGAGTCAGCATTGGTCGCCCGCTGATCCTGTCCAGCGCGAAACCGTAGCCGCCGCCACCGTAACCGAAAATACACCCGTCAATTCCCGGGCCCGAAGAAACATAGGCGGTACTCGCCCGCCGGACCCAAGCTTCAATGGTGAAGGTCTGAAGCCGCAGGCTGGCAGGATTGCCCAGCACCACGGCATCGGTGTTGCCGTCAAACACAAAGCCCTGGCCCACCTTGCCAACGGCGTAAGCTGTGTGACCTGTCAATACTCCGTTGTTGCCTCCGACGATATCCAAAGCGTTACCCGCGCCCGGCCACCAACTAACCAGGCCGGAAGCCGGCGGGGCGCAAGGCGGGATGGGATTCACTGTGAGCGTCGCCACGGTACTGGCAGTGGTGCCGGCGAGATTGGAAACGACGACCGAGTAAGCACCCGCATCCGAAAACTGGGCGTTACTCAGTGTGAGCGAACTGCTCGTGGCCCCGCTGAGGTTCGTGCCGTTGAAAGACCACTGATAACTCAGCGGGGTGGTGCCATCGGCCACGACCGAGAACGTAACGTTTGCGCCCACGATCACGGTTCGTGACGCCGGTTGTGAGACAATGATTGGTTTGGTGAAGGCAGAACACTTGCCTTTGCTGCCCGCGTCGAAGATGGCTTGAATCTCGTTGGCCGCGAGTGCGCGGCTGTAGATCGCCAACTCATCAACTGAACCATAGAAACTGTTGCCGAGATTGTCACCTCGCGCACCAATCGTTGCCACCGTGGTAAAGGAGAAAGTGGGAGAGTAGGCAGGTGCCGTGTACGCGACTCCATCCACGTAGAAAACGACGGATGACCCTGATTTGGTGACCGCCAGATGATGGAAGTTAGTGTCCGTGATACTCGTGTCGGCAAATACGGCGTCAACGTCTATGGTAGTGAGCATCGGGCGACCACTATCCCTGTCCAAGCCAAACCCGTAGCCGCCGGCGCCGTAGCCAAAAAAGAGCCCGTCAACTCCTGGCCCGGAAGAAACATACGCCGTGCTGGTCCGCTTGATCCACGCCTCAATCGTGAAGTTCTGAAGCCGCAAGGTAGCCGGATTGCCCAGCAGAACCGCATCGCTATGGCCATCAAAGACGAAGCCCTGGCCCACGTGACCGGCCCCAAACGCTGCATTACCCGCCAAGCTGCCATTGTTGCCTCCGGTTTCATCCAGCAGATTGCCGTCTGCTTTCCACCAACTCACCACATCCGCTGGCGGCGGCAAACAAGGCGGCGGTGCGGGCAACACCTGCCCTGGATTTTGGAACAAGAAAGCAATGTCATCGGGGTTGAGGGCGTGATTGTACACCTGAATATCATCCAACAGTCCCGTGAAGGCGCCCGATTGGCTTATCCCGCCCACCAAGAACGGAGCCGTGTTGCCACTGACCACCGGGGCCGAGTTGGTGGATTCCGGCACCCCATTCACATAAATCACCTTGTTCACGCCCGAACGGTAAACCCCCACAACCTGATGCCAGTTGCCGTCATTGATGCTGGTTTGCGACACCGCGCCTGCCGTCACCAGTCCCCCGGCGTAGAACGTCGCCTTGTTGTTCTGTCCCCCGCCGCCCGTCTGGTTGGCCAGCAGGAAATACCCGTTCACAGAGCCAGCCTGATGCTTGCTCAACAGGATTGTCTCAGCCGCGGTATCCCCGGGATTCATTTTGACCCAGGCAACAATGGAGAAGTCTCCGCTGGTCAATTGCAGCACATTGCCCATGTTCACAAAGCCGCCGCTGGCCCGGTTGAGGCTGATGGCGTTGCCCGAAACTCCACCGCTGACAAAGCCCGCACCCGCCACGGACAGTGTTCCGTGGAAGCCTCCCACTGCGTCATTCGCCACGCTTCCGCCCGCCTCGTCAAACGTCCAATGCGCAATCGGCGCGACACTTGGCGGCGGCGGCGTGATCACTTCGCCGGGATTCTGGAACAGGTAGGCAACGTCATCCGGGTTGAGAGCGTGATTGTACACCTGCACTTCATCAACCAATCCAGTGAATAGCCCTGCGGGGCCGGAGCCGCTAATGCCCCCGATCAAGAACGCTGCCGTGTTGCCTTCGACCACCGGCGCCGAGTTCGTCGCCTCCACCACGCCATCCACGTAGATGACTTTGTTCACCCCCGACCGATATACTCCCACCACCTGATGCCAGTTTCCGTCGTTGACGCTGGACGCGGAAACCGGACCGTCCGACACCAATCCCCCGGCATAAAAGATCGCCTTGTTGTTCTCCCCCACACCACCTGCGGGGTTGACTCCCAGAAAATAGCCGTTCACACCGCCACTCTGATGCTTGCCCAGAATAACCGACTCTGGCGTCGTATCCCCCGCATTCATCTTCACCCAGGTAACGATGGAGAAGTCTCCGCTGGTCAATGGCAGGACATTGCCCATGTTCACAAAGCCGCCGCTTGCCCGGTTGAGGCTGATGGCATTGCCCGAAACCCCGCCGCCGACAAACCCCGCGCCCGTCACGGAAAGCGTCCCGTGGAAGCTTCCCACCGCATCAGTCGCCACGCTCCCGCCTGCTTCGTCAAATGTCCAGTGCGCCACCAAATCCGCTCGCAGCGGGAGACTGAGGCAGGCGGAGGCCACCGCCGCGAGGACGAACCAGCCTGAGCGGGCCAGCAAAGCCAATGATTGATTGCGGGGGAGTGAGTTGGGAGTTTTCATATTGCTTGATACATCAGGTTTGGTTGGGGACGCAAGCCATCCCGGGTCCGGTTTCGGCAGTTCTCATTTGTCCCGGAGCGCGGCTGTGTCGTCCCGACCAGCCGCAGCATTTCTGCGGAGGATTGGATGTTCCGGGGCTGCGGCTGGTGCTTCGCACACAGCCGCGCTCCGCAAAATGAGAATGGCCGGTCCGGTTTCCGGGCGTGGTCGCTCGCGACCGGGGCAGAACCGACGGATGCGGCGGGGTTGGAACTGAGCAGCCGGGCAGAAGGGCCAGCGAACCGAGACGCCTGATCCTCCATTCCGGGACGCCCTTCGGCCATTGTGACCTCAGAGAAGCGACCCCCGCGCACCATGATTTCCTGCATAATCAACCTTCTCATTGAGCAGGCGGCTGTAGCGGAACAACCGTCAATTATGGGGCGACTATGAGCTTATCTGGTCCGAAGAGTCAAGAGTTAAGTCGGACTGATTTGAATGCTTTAGTTCTTAGAGCCTGTCTGAAAACCCCGGAGCGCGGCTGTGTCGTCCTCGACCAGCCGCAGCAGGCCTCGATTTTTCGGCGGGTTGAGGACCTTGTCATGTCCTGCGGCTGGTCTTCGACACAGCCGCGCTCCTTTTTCAGACAGCCTCTTAGTTTTGACTGGCGAAGGCGCTCGCAGCGCGGTCCAACCTGTCAGCCTCGGTCGGATTCCTCCCGCGCCGCGCAAATTGTGGAGTGCGGTGATTCGTCACCGCTTTGGCGGCTTCGCCGACTGGTCGGCGAAGCAGAGCCGCGTGGAGCGGCTCGTGGGAAATCGTCGCCACAGCTTGCATTTGACGGCGACCAGTCGCCTGCCGAAAGCGCGGCCAAGTTCGCGCACTCCAAACTGGTCGCGGCTGCGCCGCGTTGTGGCCTCTCTGAAGCCTTCGGTGTCCGTTTTGTTTGGGCTTGAACGCCGTGAGGGCGGAAGGTTTCGCGTAGGACGCAGAGCTGGGCAGAGAATTCTCTGAGCCAGGGTTCGCGCTCTGAACCCCTGAACCGCGAGGGGAGCGCCGGTCTCCCGATCCGGCGCGTTGGTTGGGCAAACGCGGGTTCGCGCCGGGTCGGAGACCGGCGCTCCGGTTACCCCGAAAATGGAATCTTCTGCGGTGCCCGGAGGGGGGCGCGCACCGAAGGGAAGGAGTCATGGGGAGCTTCGACCTCCAAATCTGGACGGACATTTGGGCCATGAACCCCATGCGCCCGGAGCGCGGACAGCTTTGTCCGCGCCCCGAGTGACGGTTCAGGAAAAGCCTCCACAATTTCGGAATCGCGCATGAACCGTAGCTGCGACGCCCCGTCGCAGGCAGTGGCCGTAGCGCCAACGCTACGGGAAAGAGCGGGAGCAAGGCGACGAGGCGTCGCAGCCACGCGCGGATTCCCGGGGAGCGCGGTCAGCCACGCGGGGCAAAGCGCGGTTGACCGGTTTGGGGGCGTGAGACAACATCCGTAGAAACGGAACAGATTGCGCAAACACCTTTACAACACCAAACTCGGGAAACTGCCCTGGTTCATCCGACGCTTCGGGGCGCGCGAATTGGTTTTGAAACCCTTGCGTCTGGTCTTTGCTCCGGTCATCGTTTCGAGCCTCCCGCGCAAGACTTTCGAGTTTCAAGGCCGGCGGCTGGACTGCTTCTATCACCGCTACAACATGACTTGGGCAAGCGAACGGGCCATTGAGATTCCCATCGCGAAATCCTACCTGGACCAGTGCCGTCACGGGAAGGTCCTGGAGGTGGGCAACGTCCTGTCGCATTACTTTCCGGTGCAACATGACATCGTGGACAAGTTTGAAAAAGGTCACGGCATCATCAACGCGGACATCGCGAATTATGCCACCGCAACCGCATACGATTTGATCCTGTCCATTTCCACCTTTGAGCACATCGGCTTTGACGACGAGGCGGAGAGTTCCTCCGCCCAGAAGATCAAGGAGGCGATCACGGCTTGTCAGAAACTGTTGAAGCCAACCGGCACGCTGGTGCTGACCTTGCCGCTGGGCTACAACCCGGAACTCAATGATTTGATTCGCAATTCGCAGCTTGGCGCCGCGCGGGAGTTTTATCTGCAACGCATCGGCAAGCTGGACTGGGTTTCGGCCAGCCGGGACGAGGCGTTGACCTGTCCCTACAAGACCCGGTTTCCCTATGCCAGCGCGCTGCTGGTGGCTGAATTTGTGAAGGTCGGCTGATACCTGCGAAAACGCGCCACCCGCTCCGAATCAGCAACCCGCCGCAGGTTGCGCGCGATACCCGGCCAGGCGGAAGTAAATGTTGGCCAGCCACACGGGAAGGTAGTTCTTGCCGGAAACCTTGAGTTGATGCCACAAGCAGCGGCGGACCAGGGCGGGTGTCAGGAAACGCTTGAACCGAACATCGCGGCGCAAAACCCTCAGCATGGGCAGGGCGAATTCGTAGAGCGTGCCGCTCAGGCGGATGCGCTCCGCTTCGGCGGCATACTCCGGGAGAATGAGCCGTTCCATGATGCCGTGGATTACCTGCTCATGCTTCGATTTACCGTCCCGCCCTTTTTTCATGAAAGAATTGGGCAGGATATTGAAGCGGCCCAGCGGTTCCGGTACGAAACAAAAGCCATACCTCATTGCGCTCGTGTAGCAGGCAAACCAGTCGGCGTGCCAGCACAGTTCTGGAATGAATTTGCCGACCTCTATCAAGCACTCGCGACGAAAGATTGCTGTGTGAGTTACGATGTACAGCCTGTCTTTTCGTCCGAGTTCGACAAGCTCGGCCGGCGCGAAATAGCGCGCCTCGGTACCCAAACCAACGCCCATCTGCCAGTTGAAACCGGTGACTTCTTCGTGCCAGTCGCCTATCGTCGCAGAGAAGGCTGCTTGTGGATGCTGCTCCAGTAGTCTCAAGGATTTCTCAAAGAAACCGGGCAGCACTTGATCGTCCGCCGCACAAAAGAACACATACTTGCCCTGGGCGAGGTCCAATCCCTTGTTCACATTCGGTATGGCGCCGCAGTTTCTCTCGTTGCGCACCAGACGAACGACTGGATGGTGGGCAACGAATTGCCCGATAACCTCGACGCTGTTGTCCGTGGAACAATCATCAAGGACAATCACCTCCTCTGGCATTGACGATTGTCGGAGGATGGCATCAAGGCAACTTGGAAGGTGCTTGCCGTGATTGTAGTTGGGAATGACAACCGAAAGCCTCATGCGCTTTTCTTGCCGATGGCCAGAACTTCGTTCGTAGGAACGAGTATGAAGTTCCTGCCTTTCCAGTGCATATGCTTTTGAAGCACACTGGGGACTTTGGCGGCATTCAGCACGCAACGCAGATATATGTCAGCGTACTGGTGCATCTGATACGGGCAGCATTCCATGAGTTCCAGACCACACTGTTGATACAGGCTTTGGAGGGCGGCGTGTGACCAGTAAGTCACATGCTCCGGCGGCTTGTGGCGATAGGGAATACCCGTTTCCGTGCTGACTGTGGTGAGCACCAGAAGCCCGCCCGAGTGAAGCATCCCCGACAGCCTCGTGACCGTTTCCACGGGGTCAACGAGATGCTCCAACACTCCCCACATCGTGATGAAGTCATAACTTCTTCCCAGCAGGGCCGGGGAGTTGTGTTCATTGTACGCATCGTAGCCATGCCACGCAGCCGAATTGCCCTGCGCCACAAACACATTCTTGCCACACCCGTAATCGAGCAATCGGGTCTTGCGGGTTAAGCCGTAAGCCTTCAACCGACGAATGTTCTTCCTCGCATTCCACGTCACGGTCTTATCCGGTGCGTGGAAGTCACTGTAATCGGAGTAAAAGCGCCGCAAGTCCGCCGCGCTGGGCATCGGGACCGTGAATTCCAATGCACATTGGAGGCACTTGAAGATTCCATACTTGTCAATCTGCTTGAGCGGATGGGACAAGCCGCCACAGATCAGGCATTTCTTTGGTTTCATCCGCCTCCACGTTAGCCAGTCAATCTGGGATGGCGAGTTGAATTTGAAACCTTAACCGCGAAGTCTTGGCGGGGGAATTCGCACCAAATCCTGGCATGTGACGAACATGAGACCGTAACATCGCTACAGGAATTGTGGATTAAACTCCACAATCACACGAAAGCCAAGTGTTGCGGCTCAGCTCCCTCTGGGCGTTCAATCTGTAAATTGCCCTTGACCACGTTGTCGAGCGCTTCATTGACTTTATGTTGCAAGCACAGGCTGCCGCACATTTTCTGGGCGTTGAATTCGGGGCTGGCCAGGTAGTTCATGACTTCCCAGTAGCGCTCACTCCGCCAGATGTCCTTGAAGCGTTCCTCGCAGATGTTGCCGATGTGGAACTTCTTGTATTTCTCGTTGAACAACATGCCGCACGGCGCCACGAGGCCGCTGCCGGAGATTTGCAGCAGGAAGGGCGCGCCGTAGCACCGTTGGTAGGACCGCGTGCCTTGCGCCTGGATTTTGCTCCATTTCACGCTGCACTGATAAGTGGCGTCGGAAAGGGATTCAGCCTCGTGCAGCAAATCGCTCAACCGGGAGTACCCGCGATAATCCACACCCAGGTCGCCATTCTCGTTGTCGCTGCAATGCTTGATGACCAGGTAATCCACGCGCAGTTCCTTGCCCAGCCGCGCCAGCGGCAGAATCTGATCGGCGTATTGCGGCATGAGGACCATTTGCAGACCGATGGTGACTTCGAGGCCATCGCGCTTCTTGATTTCCACCATGTTGCGGATGTTGTCCACCACGCGATGGTAAAACTCCTCCTTCACGCCCATGATCTGGGCGTAGCGCTTGGGTTCGCCCGCGGAAATGTTGACGCGCAGGTAAGTGAGGTGCGGCAGCACGTCCTCGGATTTGCTGCGGGTGAGGACATAGGCGTTGGTGCCGCAGGCCATCGCCAACCCCAGGGACGCGCCATATTTACAGGCATGGACAAACGCCGGGGAAATGGTGCTCTCACCATCCGAAACCAGGCTGATGCCTTTGACCCCGATTTCCGCGCAGTCATCCAGGAACTCGGTGATCACCCGCTTGTCAATCACGCTACGGTCGTTCTCCTGCAACATGGCGTAGCAATAGTGACAGCCAAAATTGCAGGCCCGGGTAAGCGCCATGTCAATCGTGATGGGGGCAATGCGCTTGCCGTCCATCCAGTCCTTCACCCGATCCTCGTGCCAGGCGATCTTGGTGCCGTCCAGGATCAGCTTCTCGATATGTTCCGTCATTCCACTCATGAATTGGCCTTGTCTATTAACCGGCGCAGTTTGCTCAAATCTTTCTTTTCCTCGCAGAACACTTCCAGGCGCGGATCACAATGTTCCCGCGCCAGACGTTCCATTGCCAGCGCCAGTCCGCGTTTGGCGGGAATCGCCAAATGGTCGCCAAACCGGATGGTGACGGCGTAAGGGAGCTTGCACTCGACAATATGCACATCCTCCGGCCCAATGCCAAGGGCTAATCCCTGGGCGGCCAGCGCGGTGTTCAGTTGCTGTTCCCGTTCCGTTGGTGAAAGCGCCGCCCAAGCCGGCCGGGGGCCGGGATCATAGAAATTCATCGCCGGCCGGTACCCGGTGGAGGTCTGATAGTCGTTGAACAAGCGCTTCACGAGAATGGAGGGGAGGCGAAACATCGGGTCGGCGTTTTGCGGCAGGACAATGCCGGCAATGGCATGGCGATGCCGCGACTCGCGCAGCAAGTACTCCAGCCTGACGACCGCGTGGTCGCGCGCCTCCTGCACCGGCAGACCCGACAGAATCTCGCAGAGACAATCCAGCGTGGCCTGCATCGGGCCGTCGCCGGGACCGTCGAAGACCGCATCCGTAATCAGATGCTGCTCGGGTTGCACGGCCCAGGCCAGCGAGAACTGTTCTTCCACCGCGCGCAGCGGAATCTGATTGTCCCGGGTAGTCAGCGGTCGTTGGAAGCGAAGTTGAGCGAAACGCGCGCGGAGTTTCGGCTGGTAAATCGGCCGCACAGAACGGAACGAGGCCGTTTCCTGAAGGCGGGAAATGGCGAAGACAACGGCTTCGGGTTCGCGGGTGACGGCCAGATCCCCCAGGCTGGCGAGTTTCTCCTCCAACAAGCCGGGGCCGTGAGGTTGCAACGTCTGGTTGCTGACGCGGACGGATACCGAATCGCTGCCGCAGAGTTGCGCCGCCTCGACCAGATTGGTCAGGCTGCGCACCGGATCATCGTCCGGCACCCACGTATCCAGCATCTCTTCCGCCGCGCGGAAGCCGCGCAACGTCGCGTCGAGGTTCACGTGGTAGGCCTCAACCAGTTGATCGTAATCAAGAATTCGTTCAGCGCTCATGGGGCGTCATGGCCAGTGGGCTTCACTTGCCGTAATAACTGTGGACACACCGGATGGTGTAGGCAATTTCTTCTTCGGTCAAATGCTGATGCGCCGGAAGGGTGATGATGCGGGCGCAATCAGCCTCCGCCTTGGGAAAATCGCCACGTTGGTAGCCCAAGTAGGCGGCGGCAGGTTGCAGATGAATGGGCGTGGGATAATGAATCTTCGCCTCTACGCCCCGCTCGACCAGATACTTCAACAACCCGTCGCGGTCCTTCACGCGGACCATATAAAGATGATAGACGTGTTTCACCCCCGCGCGGCGGGCCGGCGGCTGAACGCAATCCGCAATATCCTGCCAGGCGGCGTCGTAAGTGGCCGCGTTCTTGATGCGCGTGGCGGTGATGAACTCCGTTTCCTTCATCAACCGGTTGGCGACGACGGCCTGGAGGGTGTCGAGCCGGCAGTTGATGCCAAAGAACTCGATCTCGTCCCGGTTCACCAGGCCGTGATTGCGATAGAGCCGCAGCTTGCGCGCGAGTTCCGCTGAGCGCGTAGTAATGACACCGCCGTCGGCCCACACGTTGAGATTCTTAAGCGGGTGCAGGCTGTACGCCGCCGCCTCGCCCCAACTGCCCATGGGCCGGCTGTCCAACTGCGCGCCGATAGACTGGCAGGAATCCTCGAAGAGCAGCAGGTTGTATTTGTCCGCGACGGCCTTGATTCTGTCCATCTCCGGCACGTTACCGCTGAAAGTCACCGTCACAATCGCCTTGGTGCGCGGTGTGATAGCAGCTTCAATCTGGTCCGCCGCGATCATGAACCCCTCATCGCTGTCCACGAACACCGGCTTCGCGCCCGTTGCGACAATCGCGCCGACGGTCGCATAAAACGTGAATGTCGTGGTAATGACCTCGTCGCCCGGTCCGATTCCACACATGCGCAGGGGCAGGATGATGGCGTCCGTACCGGTGCCCACGCCGATGGCGTGCGGCATCTGGCAAAGTCTGGCGAAGTTCGTTTCAAATTCCGTGAGCGGCTTGCCCAGCGTGAAGTCGCCGGTTTTGACGAACTGGCGCAAATCCTCCAGATAGGCGTCCACGTCCGCGAATTGCCGGTCAAGATAGGAGAAAGGGACTTTCATAAATAGAGCAATGGCTTGCGACCGTTAGTTCGTCCGGTAGAAATCCAGAACGGCGTCGGCCACCTCGTCGAGTTGCGCGGGGGTTAGTTCCGGATAGACCGGCAAGCTCAGAATCCGTCCGGCTTGGCGCTCGGTTTCCGGAAAATCACCGGGCTGATGCCCAAGCTTTCGCCCCACGGTCATGAGGTGGATCGGTGTCGGGTAATGAATGGCCGTTCCGATGCCACGCGCCTCCAGGTAACGGACCAGCTCGTCCCGTTTGTCCGCTTGGACGATGAAGGTGTGATAAACGCAAAACTCACCGGGCGCCTCCGCCGGGCACTGAAGCCGCGCGCAGCCCGCCAGCCGCCGCCGGTAATGTTCCGCGTTGGCCCGCCGCCGCGCCGTCAATTCCTCGAGATGCCGCAGCTTGACGCGCAATATCGCCGCCTGCACAGAGTCCAGCCGGGAAACCAGGCTGAATTCCAAACAGTCATTGCGGTTGGGCTGGCCGTGGTTGCGCAGCAGTTTCACGCGCTGGCAAATCGCTTCTTCGTTGGTCACCAGCACGCCCCCGTCGCCGCACGCATTGAGATTCTTCAACGGATGCAGGCTGAAGCAACCGATCCGCCCCCAGCCGCCCACCGGACGTCCCTCCAGCTTTGCCCCTACGGCTTGAGCTGCATCCTCGATCACTTCCAAACCGTGTTGCTGCGCAACTGCCAGCAACTCCGGCATCGCAGCGGGCTTGCCGGTCAGATGCACGGGAATGATTGCGCGGGTGCGCGGCGTGATGGCGCGGGCGACGGCGGCAGGATCGAGATTCATGTCGGGCCGCACGTCGGCGAATTTCGGCGTTGCCCCCGCCAGCGCAATGCAACTGGCGCTGGCCAGGTAGGAATTGGGCGCCGTGATGACTTCGTCGCCCGGTCCAATACCAAGGCACTTCAACGCCAGCACCAACGCGTCAGTACCGGAATTGACCCCGATGGCGTATTTGACACCGCAGAGCGCGGCAAACTCCTGTTCGAAGCGCCCGGTTTCTTCGCCGAGAATGAATTGCCCCGAGTCAAGGACGCTGCCGACGGCATTGAGGATTTCCTCGCGCAACGGCTGGTGTTGCCCGGCCAGGTTGACATAAGGAATCCGCGTGCTCATGGAATCAAAACGGTCCGGGAAAATCCAAATTGGGCACGTCCACCGGGCAGGGCCGCTTGGGGAAATGCGCGGCGTGTTCCACGCCACGCCCCACCAGTTTGCCGGCGGCCACAAACACGTCGCGATCCGACGGATAGAAAACCTCGGCCAGCGCGGCCGAACTCGGCGAGGGACAATCCGGCCAAGTGACGCGCACAGGCGGCGCAATCAGCGGAAGCCCCGCCTCGCACACGCGCGCGACCACCTCCCCCGCAAAGCCGCAATGTCGCGAGTTGTCATCCACCACCACCAACCTCTTCGTCTTGCGCACGGAGGCGGCGATCGTTTCGAAATCCAGCGGGTTTAGGCAACGCACATCCACGACCTCGAATTCGATGCCGGCGTGGGTGGAGGCGAAGTCCGCCGCCCGCATGGCTTCGATCAATGAATGGGCGCTGGCCACCACGGTCACATCGCCGCCCGTTCGAGCCACGCGGCATTTTCCCAGTGGCGTGTGATGATACCCGGTCGGCACCGGGCCGCGCATCCCGTGCAGCCAGCGGTGTTCGAGAAAGATCACGGGATTCTCATCCTCGACGCTGGCGATGAACAGGCCCTTGGCGTCGGCGGGGGTAGCCGGGGCGACGACCTTGAGGCCGGGAATCTGCGCGAAGCACGAACTCAGACTTTGCGCGTGTTGGGGTCCCTGCCCCCAGCCGCGGCCAATGATCATGCGGATGACAATCGGCACCGTCCCGCCGCGGCCATCGAACATGTAAAACCACTTGGCAGCCTGGTTCACAATTTGTTCCAGGCTCAACAACGCAAAATCCACTCGCTGATGCGTCAGAATCGGGCGCATCCCACCGAGCGCGGCACCAATTACCAAACCAGTCAGCGCGTTCTCGGACAACGGCGCATCCAGCACGCGGTCGGCACCGAACTCCGCCGCCAGACCGGTGGTGGTGCCGAAAATTCCCTTGGGATCGGGCACTCCCAGACCGATGACGAAGACCCGTGAGTCGCGTTGCAGACAGACGGCGGTGGCATCGCGGATGGCTTCCGCGAATGACATGTCCCGAGTTTGTGGCTGCCCGTTCATGGCGCGAAAACTCCTCGTTGCAGAGTCTCGGGTGCCGGGCGGACGCCAGCGCGCACGGCTTCGATTACCGCGTCAATGTCCTGCACCTGACGCTCTTCGGCTGCGTTCAGTTCCGCTTCCAGTGCGGGATGGGCAGCGATCAAGCGCGCACGGGAAATTGTCAGTGGATCGCGTTTGGACCAATGCTCGATCTCCGCCTGATTGCGGTAGTTCAGATGATCGTCCTGCGCGGGGCCGCAATGCTCGTAGTAGCGCCAGGTGGCGAATTCCACCACGCAGGGCCGGCCCGGGTCGGCGCGCATCGCGGCCAGCGCCTCGCCCGTCACGCGGTACACCTCCTCCACGTCGTTGCCGTCGCCGGAGAAATTAAGGCTGCCATGACTGCGCACGTAATCGGCGAATCGGAAGTCGGGCGGCCGCCGCGGCGCAAGCGGAGTGTAAACCGAGAATCCGTTGTTTTCGCAGATGAACAACATCGGCACGCGCAGCACGCAGGCGAGATTGAGGGTTTCCGTGAAGACGCCCTCTTCCGTGGCCCCTTCGCCAAAGAAGGCAACCGTCTGCTCGTTACCACCGCGCCGCTGGTCCGCGAAGGCCAGCCCCAGTGCGATGGGCAGCGTGCTGCCGACAATCGGCACCGCCCCCCAGAATCCCGAATCGCGATCCATCAAATGCATCGAGCCGCCCCGCCCGCCGCAACAGCCATCCGCCCGGCCATACAACTCCGCAATCATCGCGCGGACATTGCCGCCCTTGGCAAGATAATGGCCATGCGAACGATGCGCGCTCATTACCTTGTCGGCGGGCTGCAAATGCGCACACACTCCCACGGCCACGGCTTCCTGCCCGATGCTTAAATGCACCGGACAGCGCATCTCCTGTTCCCGATAGCGTTCCGCGATGCGTCGTTCAATGACGCGAATGCGCAGCATCTCCAGGTGCAGGCGTTTGAGGCCGGGGGGAACATTCGTTCCGTGCGCGAGGGACGGATTGCTGGAAGGCTTCGGTGAGGCGGCCATTTCCTTCAACCTCACTTGACCCGGAGTTCCTGCATCCGCTTGATGTTGGACAGCCGCGTGTTGTGCAGCGGGTCGGAAAGCTTGCCGGCGCGATACGCGGCGGCGATGTCTCGAACGGCATCCTCGATGGTGAAACGGGTTTCAAATCCCAGCACCCGCCGGACCTTGTCCGAGTTCACGTGGTACGACCGGTTGTCGTTTGACGGCGTGTATTCCAGCTCGATCGTGGGATCGCCCAGCGTATCGCGCACCAGCATGGCAATGTCCTCCACGGAACGGTTTTGGAAGCCGACGTTGAAGGCTTCGCGGTCAATCTTGGCGCCGGGGGCTTCGAGGAAGAGATGATAGGCGCGAACCATGTCCTGAATGTGGAGATTGGGCCGGAGCTGTTTGCCGCCGAAGATTCTGATCTTGTGGTTCACCAGCGCGTGGATGGTGAGGATGTTGACCGTGAGGTCCAGGCGCAATCGCGGCGCATAGCCGCACAAGGTTGAGGGGCGCAGGATGACGCGTTCCATGCCGTTTACCCGGGGATGGGCCAGCAGGTCGCGTTCGCAATCGAGTTTGAACCGCGAATAATCCGTGAGTGGCAGTGGTTCGGCATCTTCCCGCACGTCGGGGGTTTCCTTCACGCCGTAGATGGAGGAGGAACTGGCATAGATGAACCGCTTCACACCCTGGTCAATTGCACCCTGTAACAAGCCGGCGAACGCGTCGTAGTTGATGGACTTGCCGAGCGCAGGGTCGAGTTCGAAACTGGGGTCGTTGGAGATGCAGGCCAGATGGATCACCGCGTCCACTCCGTCCAGGGCCTGCTTGAGCTTGGCGCTGTCACGGATGTCCAGTTCGATACGTTCCAGTTGGGGATGCTGATTACAGTCGTCAAAAACGTCGCGACCATACCAGAACACATCCACCACCTTGAGGCGATAGCCCTGCTTCAGCAGCGAAGGCACCAAGGCACTGCCCACGTAACCGCCGCCACCAGTGACCAGAATTGTTTTGAATCCGTTGGGATTTTGACTGCTCATGAATTTGCCGCTTAAAGCGCCGATACTTTAGAGAACCGCTTGCCGCATACAAGTTTTTTGGCTGGCTGATGGCCGCTTACTTCATGAGGGAGGTAATGTGGCGAAAGAGGCTTGCGGGTTCGATGAAACTTCGGTGGCCCATGATCGTGCAGGCTTCCGCCCCGACAACATTGGCAATGAATCCCAGCACCTCGGGGGAAACGCCCGAGGCGACGCACGGCGCGGTCAGCCCCAAAACGGCGTCGCCGGCACCCACCCGGTCCACCACGCGGATGGCAAAGGCCGGAACGTGGAACAAACCCGCCTTACGATCATGAATAACACAACCGGCGCTGCCGCGCGTGACCACAAAATTCCGGGTCGCAATCTTCTCCGCCAGACCTTTGGCCAGATCGCGGATGTCCCCAACGGCCCGGCGTGTGTCGAGGCGGACCTCCGGTTCGCCAATTGAAACATAGTCGGCGCGCGGATACTTGGAAATGGTGTTCAGCCCCCGATTGCCCGCGTTCGTCTGGGTGTTCACCGCGAGGAAGCGTGCGCCCTCGCAAACGAGCCGCACCGCCCGGTCGCCCATCAAGCCGTGGCCATAGTCAGCCACAATGACGACATCGTACTGAGGTAACAAACTTTCCAGTTCCCGGCAGAACTCCGCCTCCTTTTCGGCCAGGGTGGCGTCATTGCGCATGACATACACCTCGAACAGCTTGACCGCCTGATACTCCTCGAGGAAGCGGCGCTTGAGGATCGTGGGTGCGCCCGGAAGGCGAATAAAATGGGTTGCGACGTTGCGGTGGAGTTTCGCGGCAATAAACTCCTCGAAGGAATCCACGGTGCCAACCGCACTGAGCAAGCTGACGTGATCGCAAAAATTGGCGACGTGGTTGGCAATCGCCAGCGCACCGCCGATATATTGCTCGGTTCGGTGGTGCAACGCCGCCAGCACTGGTTCCTTGCCGGATTTTCCCATCACAGAGCAAAACTGGTATTCGTCAATGATGCTTTCCCCGATGATCAGCACCTTCATTTTGCGGATGGCCTGCAAGTGACCGACGATTTCTTCCGGGGTGTGCCGCGCGCGGAACTGTTCCAGAAATGCCTTCGTCTCCGGCGAGAACACATCAATGAAGCGGTTGATCAAGGTCGAGGCGCTGAAGGTTTCCTCATCCGTCAAAACCAATTCACCGCCGCACGCCTTGACCGCCTCAGCCTCCCGATCAATCGCATCGGTGTGATCGCGTTTGCCGGACTCGCGCACCAAGCCTTTAACATAACAATTCGGGCGTAGCCGTTCGATGGTTTCCACCGCGGTGGGCCATTCGTTGATCGCCACAAAATCCACGCACGCCAGTGAGGCCAACGCTTCGGCGCGCAGCCGTTCGGGGAAGGCGGGCCGGTGCGGGCCTTTGTTCACGAACCGGTCAGGCGTCAGCGTCACCACCAGCACGTCGCCGTGCTTGCGCGCCGCCTCCAGGTGCTTGATGTGCCCGATGTGCAGCAGGTCAAAAACGCCGTGACAATGCACGACGCGCTTTCCGTCCGCCCGGAGCGTGGCCAGTGCTTCTGCCAGGTCGTCAATTCGTCGTATCTTGTTGCCTGTCATTTCGATCTCGTTTCCTGTCGGTGGTCAAGACTCCTCCGCTATAAAGTTTCCCTTGCCCTCTAAAGCGGGTTTCCGGTGTCCGCGCCAGTTGCCGTGGGCAGCCAGCGTATGAAGAATTTCAGTTTTGCTGCAGAATCGCAAACCAATACTAAATCGGGCTTTCGTTGGGGCAATATAGCGGACGAGTGCATCATAGCTGACTCGCGGCCAGCCGGGCGATTTCCTCGCCAATCGTCAGCGAAGCTGTGGCGGCGGGACTGGGCGCGTTGAGCACGTGCAACGCCTTTCGCGATTGCTGAAAGCAGAAATCCTGGACCAATGCGCCGTCGGGCGACATTGCCTGGGCGCGAACGCCCGCGCCGCCGGGTTCGAGGTCCTCCAGCCGGATGTCCGGTACCAGCCGCTGCAAAGATTCGCAGAAGAGCCGCTTGCTGAAGGACCGTTTCAACTCATCCCAACTCATGCGTTTGTGCTGGCCGAGAAAACGCCACAAACCGGCGAACGTCAGCGCGTCAAAAAGATCCGCCAAGTTGACATCAGACTTGCGATAACCCTCGCGCGCGAAGGCGAGCACCGCGTTCGGGCCGGCCTCGATCCCGCCGTGAATCAAGCGGGTGAAATGGACGCCCAGAAATGGAAACTGGGGATCCGGCACGGGATAAATGAGATTGCGCACCAGATGCTGCCGTGCGGCCTTGATTTTGTAGTACTCGCCGCGAAAGGGAACGATGCGCACCGCGCGCGTTTCTCCTGCCAGTTCACCAACACGGTCGCAGTGCAGCCCGGCGCAGTTGACCAGGAGGCTTGCTTCATGATCGCCGGCGGTGGATTGCACCTGCCAGCCGTCAGCCCGCGAGTGCAGCCCGGTGACGCGGGCTTGCGTGACCACGCGACCGCCTTGCTCAGAGATTTTGCGCTGCAACACCTCGCAGACTTTCAGGTAATCCACGATGCCCTCCTGCGGAACGTGCAGGGCGGCGATGCCGCCGAGATGCGGCTCGATTTCCCGCATCTGCTCGCGGTTCAAAAGGCGCAGGTCCTGCAAACCGTTTTGCTGTCCGCGTTCGTGCAAGGCGTGCAGGCGCGGCAACTCCGTTTCGTCCACCGCCACGACCAGTTTTCCGCAAATCTCGTGAGGCACTTCGTTTTCGCGGCAAAACGCGATTAACTCCTGAATCCCGTTGACCGCCATCCGTGCCTTGACCGAGCCGGGCTTGTAGTAAAGGCCGGCGTGCAGTACGCCGCTGTTGTGACCCGATTGATGCCGGCAAACGCCAGCCTCCTTTTCCAAAACGGTGATTTGGGCACCGGGCAGTTTCCGACCCAGCTTAAAGGCGGTGGCGAGACCGACGATTCCACCGCCGATGATGATGATGCGCTGAGAACCCACGATATGCAGCGGGATGCTGCGGCACGGCGGGCGGGGTGGTCAAGGAGAACGCTGTTCTGCGCGGGAATTCGCGCAGGCAGAATTCGCTGCTCATCAGGAACGGCTTTGACAACCTCACCGGCAGCCGGATACTCCGCCCATGCGAGTGCTGATTACCGGGATCACGGGGTTTGTGGGCAGCCACATGGCCGA
Source organism: Verrucomicrobiota bacterium (assembly GCA_014860005.1). The sequence goes on from JACZKP010000180.1 coordinate 30,985, forward strand.
GTACGCCCTGGCGCAAGGAGCGGAAGTCTTCGGGGCCTGTCGCTGGCGCAGCAACACCGAGAATATCGAACCGCTGCGTTCCAAGTTGCATCTGGTGGAGGCGGATCTGCGGGATCAATCGTCGGTGCAGGAAATGTTGGCGGCCACAAAGCCCGACTTCATTTTTCACCTGGCTGGCCAAAGTCAGGTAATGACCTCGTGGCAGGCGCCGGTGGAAACCTTGCAGACGAACGTCATTGGCCAGGTGCATTTGCTGGAAGCGATCCGCCATCGCGGCGGAGATTTTCCGCGCGTGCTGGTGGTTGGTTCGAGCGAGGAATATGGACTGGTTCAGGAGCACGAATTGCCGGTCACCGAGGAGCAACTACTCCGGCCGCTCTCGCCATACGCCGTGAGCAAGGTCGCGCAGGACCTGCTGGCTCACCAGTATTTCCGTAGCTACGGAATTCCCTGTGTCCGCGCGCGGGCGTTCAATCACGACGGTCCGCGCCGGGGTGAGGTATTCGTGACCTCGGCATTTGCGCGGCAGGTGGCCGAGATCGAGGCTGGCGCGAGCGAGCCGGTGATTCTGGTGGGCAATCTCAAGGCGCGCCGCGATTACACCGACGTCCGTGACATCGTGCGCGGCTACTGGTTGCTCCTGGAAAAAGGCGCCCCGGGCGAAGTGTATAATCTGTGCTCCGGACATTCCCATGCCATCCAGGAAATCCTGGATTTCTTCCTGGCGAGTTCCGCCGTGCGCGGAATTGAAGTTCGCGAAGATGCCTCGCGCTTGCGCCCGTCCGACGTGCCGAATTTGGTCGGCAGCGCGGCCAAAGTTCACGCGGCCACCGGTTGGACGCCTACCATCTCCTTCGAGGAAACTCTAAAGGACGTTCTGGAGTATTGGCGCGAGCGAGTGCGACGCGCCCAGCGGTGAAGTTTAACACCCGGCAAGCAATTGGGACTGATTACCGGCGATGTTTTCCCTGACCAGCAATCTGCGCGCGAGCAAAGCTTCGCTACGGAATCACCTGCGGAACGGCCTTTTCTCCGCGCGCCCTGGCTTCCAACCAGTCGCAGGCCACCGGCAGGATGCGGTCCCAGTGCATGGTCTTGGCGCGCTCCCAAGCGGCGTGACGGTAGCGCTGATAGCGGGCGTCATCACTGAGGAGGCGGACGATCTGATCCGCCAGAGCGGCTGGTGTTTCCTGTTCCGCAACGAGACCGGTCTGGTCGTGCAACGTGGATTCGCGCAGCCCGGCCACGGGATAAACGACCCCCGGAGTGCCGTGGGCGTTTGCTTCGATCACGTTCAAGCCCCAGCCTTCACGCAAGGAAGTGTGTAACAGCAGATGCGCGTCGCGCAGGATCGCGTCCTTCTCCTCTTCGGGCAACCGCCCGGCAAAGCGCACTGAATTTCCCAATTGTAGTTCAACTGCCTCGCGCTTGAGTGAAGCTTCCCGCTCGCCGCCGCCCACGATGGTCATGTGCGCCGCAACGCCCCGCTGGCGCAGCACGGCAAGCGTTTGCAGGCAGTGCCCGACGCGCTTGTTGGGCGCGAGCCGTACGACCACCGCCAGCCTGAGCGGTTGCGTCAGCGGCTTGGCATCGAGTTCGGGTAGCGCACGGGTGTAAACCCCGTAACGGATGATCGTAACGTTGCGGACGCCGCGCCGGTGCAGATCATCGCGGGTGGATTCGCATGCGGTCCAGAACGGCACATGCTGATAGAGCCAGTGTGCGGCGCGGTCCTGACCACGTCCAATGGCGCCCAACGGCCACGAATAGAACGTATCCCAGATCGGTCCCAGCACTTCGTGGAGGTAGGCCACGCAATTGGTCCGGCACCACCACGGCGCATACCAAGCCAGCCCATGATGTTGGTCCATCACCAAATCAAAAGGTTTCTGCCGGCGATACCATTGGATGGCCTTGAGAATGGAAGTGCCTTTGCCGCCGCCGCGGACGATTTGAATGCCGTCAATGATTTCCGTGGCGGGCGCCCCCGGGAACTCGTAGGTGAACCAATAGACCTCATGCCCGAGTTGGGCGAGCGCGGCCAGATAAGCCTGCGTGACCCGCTCCGCACCGCCGGCCAGCGGGTTCTTCGGGTCGCGCCAGTTCAGCATCAAGAAGCGCATCGGAGTGAGGGTGACTGTTATTCGCTAGTTCGCCAAGTCCCAAAGGAATACTCGTTTTTCGAACCAGTTGAGAATCTGCTTGGATCCTTAGTCCATAGCAGCTAGAAGGCAGCTTTGCGGACTTCGGATATTGAGATCGGCGACCACCGCCGAACCGAAGCCCCGCTTGAATTGAGATTGTAGCCCCATTGGACGGGTAGCACGATTTGGAATGATCATACATAAACTTATCGCTCGACACCTTAAGCATCGCGACGATGCTGGCTTCTACACTCTGCAAGCTCAGGCTGCCATCCAGTGGATTCGGCAAGCCGGAGCCGAAGTCGGATCAGGCGTCACAGTTCTGGATCTGGGCTGTGGGCACGGCATCTTCGGCGAAGAACTTCAGAAGCGTGGATGTCAGGTAACTTTTGCCGACGAACGCAGGTCCACGCCTCCGCACTTGGCGGACGCACCATTCAAAAGAATTGACCTTGACCACGATGACATTTCCATTGTTGGCGAGTACGATCTTGTGGTGTGTTCAAATGTCTTCGAGCACTTGGCTAATCCGAGAGGGTTTTTGAGTTCTGTACATCGAATCCTGACTCCAAATGGGAAGTTATATCTGAGTTGGACGAACTGGCTGTCACCCTGGGGCGGCCATGAGTTTTCACCTTTTCATTATTTGGGCGCCCAAAGGGGGCATTTGATTTACGACAAGTTCTCGAAGCGAAGGCGACTGCATACCCCATTTGAAAATCTGTTTCCAACCTACATCGGACAGACCCTGCGAATGATAAGAACGAATCCACGTTTGCAGCTATTGAAGGCGGCACCTCGATACTACACGGAGTTCGCTTTTTTGATGTCCCTTCCAGGAATCCGGGAATTGCTTGCATGGAACTGTGCCCTGCTGTTGGGGCGAAAGCCTTGACCACAACCTGAGAGCTTGTTGGCTCTCTGACTGTATTGCCGTTCGGTGGCACTTGCTTTTTGAGCAGTTCCAGCCCGGCAGATTTCATCGAGTACCCCATCTACGCATGCGAGTGGAGGGCTGAAAATTGGGCAATAATCTCCTTGAATGTCTGCTTCACTTGCTGTAGAAATCGATTAACTTACGGAAACGCTAATGATGTAGAATTCTAGGAGGTTTCATATGAATCCAAGCTATTCCTTCACTCGGTTCGCTTATCTGGTCGCTGGCGTCCTCGGTTGCCACTTCGTCTCCCTTTCCGGAACCGGAGCTACGTTTGACGCCGCCGCAGACTTCGCCACCAACAGCAATCCAAATGGTGCGTGGAGTTATGGTTATAGTACAACGCTTGGCGGTTCGGTGACACAGTTTCCCGATAGCGGCAATTGGGCTGGCCTTAACTACTGGCGTAGTCCGGTTTTGCTGGGGGTTCCGGGTGTTTACCACAACCCGGCCAAATTAACTGTAACCAACAGTGCCGGCGCCGCGGTCCACGGCCCGGGCGGACTCACATCGTATCCCGGGCCCAATGGCGAATTCTGTGTTATTCGTTTCACCGCGCCTGACAACGGTGAGTATCAAGTATCAGGCACCTTCTCTGGAGTGGACCCCCTTGGCACGGCCAGCTCCGTATATGTTCTCGTCAATGGAGTGACTTTCTACGGATTTGTCAACGGATACGGCGCGGGCAGCGGGCCGACGTTCAACCTGCTGGTGGACCTTGCTTTGGGACATTCAATTGACTTCGTGGTTGGGCGGGGCGCTGACAGCCCGTTTCGATTCAATTCCACAGGAGTGGCGGTTCAAATCAATGGTCCCACAGGAGAACCGCCCGGTAGCGTTACCAATATGCTGATCAACGTGAATTTTGGGGCTCATTTGAGTCCGGGCCTTGAAACGAACAAAGTGGGACTGGGGGCGGTGGGCCGGAGTGCCAATGATGTGTGGAACTTCTACAGTCGCGACATTGCCTTCATGGAGTGGCGGCTCAA
>JACZKP010000181.1 GCA_014860005.1 Verrucomicrobiota bacterium
CGCGCAGCGGGGCCATGAACCGTGGGGCAGGCTTTCCAGCCTGCCGATGCACCGGACTTTCCAGTCCGGTATCCCGACGGGCGACAGGAATGTCGCCCGAACCGGCAGACAAGAATGTCTGCCCTACTACCGACCGGTTCATGCGGAGCTTCGACGATCTGAAATCGCATATTGTGACCATGAACCGCCGGGGCAGCGGAGCGCCGGTCTCCGACCCGGCGCGAATCTGCGGTTGCCAACCAACACGCCGGGTCTGGAGACCGGCGCTCCGACTCATGGGAACTTCGACCTCCGAGAACGGACGCGCAGCGGGGCCGTGAACCGCAGGAGCGCGGACAGCTTTGTCCGCGAGTTTCTTCCGGTGAGTTCGCGCGGACAAAGCTGTCCGCGCTCCGAAGGGCGGTTCATGGAGGAAGATGGTGCTTCTGCCACTCATTTCGCGCCAGTCCCCCGTCATCACGCCTGCGGTGGCTGCCCCGATTTCACCTTCCGTTTCTTACTTTCCTCGGCCCGTGAGGTCTTCCCCCCATTTCACGGGGCTGCTTTTTGGAGTTCCAACGCTTGTTTTGGCCGCGTTCTGATTTCAAGCCTCCCCCTGAAGCGTTCAGCCTCTCGCCCCCTTTCCGTTCATGTCCCAAAAGTGAACGAAGATGTCCCAACATGGGATAGATACCGCGCCCTGCAATGCGCTTAACTGATCGAGTTCGGACAATTGCGCAATTACATCAATAAAGAACGAAAGGTCAGAAGTATGAGAGTAAGAACAATGACAAAATTGGCTGCAGCCCTCGGCTGCAGTCTCATGGCGGTGAACTCCAGTTGGGCGGCGCTCACCCAGATAAAAGTGAGTTCGATCAATGGCGTCAACTCGATCACGAGTAGCGCCTACGATGACAACGCCGTGATTACGGTTGGTGGCATTCAAGCACAGTCCACATGGTCTGGCGCGTGGAATGCCACGATAATAAGCGGGGCAACGTATTCACCTGAATACGACGTAGGCGACACGTTTCTAGCCTTCTGCACGGATATCGGCAATGTGATGCCGAATGGTACTTATTCGTACGAGGCTCGTGGGTTCAACACGGGTGCATTCAGTCCCAACCCGGAAGTAAGTGGGACGCCACCCGATCCAAACTGGGCCAATAACCTATCTGGTCAGCGGGCAGCTTGGTTGTACAATACCAAGTACACCCTCGCCACCACAGCCGCGACACGAAGCGCCTTGGCCATCGCCATCTGGGAGAGCCTGTACGAGGGTAGCGGAACATTTGATGTGACAGCTAAGTCCACGATTGGCCGGAGTTTTCAAGCGACCGGCAGTGGGCTTAACGCGATTGTCAGCGGGACAACCACCGTAGCACAACTCGCGAACTCTTGGCTTGAGGCTGGTGAGGAGGCGGGCTGGTCTGGTTACAACCTGACCTGGTGGGCGGAGCAACAGAGCACGGGATATGGTGACGTGCAAAGCTTGGTGGGCCTGGAGAGTGCGGCGGTCCCAGAGCCAACGACGATACTTGCTGGAGCCTTGTTGCTCCTGCCGTTCGGTTTGAGCACGCTGCGCGCATGGCGTCGGAACCGCTAGCAGTGTCGTAGCCTAGCTGGCGAGAAGCCACAGTCTATCAACGCTACATCGGGCTGGCTTAAGGGCTGACCCGGTGTTTGCGTTTTTGCGAGGCGTCGAATCATCACGATATTGTGGTCGGCAAACTTTGACCTGCATGAGACGGTTGTATAGAGGTCTGCTTTTCGGACTGGTGATCATCTGGTCCTGTTGGCTGATTCCGGTCAAGGCACAATCTCCGGCGGACGTGGCGGTGCGCGTAAGCGCGGTCGTGCAAACGTCGCCGCCGCGCATTCAACTGGTGTGGCCGGCGGATTCCCGCGACGTGATTTACTACGTCTTTCGGAAACAGCGCGATGCAGTCACCTGGGGCGACCCGGTGGAATTGGGGCTGAACGCAGGGACGCACGTGGATACGGACGTTTCGGCAGGACAAACGTATGAGTACTGGCTTTCCAAGTGGACCGCGAGTGGGTATTTCGGGGGCGAGGGATACATCTACGTGGGAATCGAAGCGCCGCTCACGGAATCTCGTGGCAAGGTTGTCTTGATCGTCGAAGCCCCCCACGCCTCCTCATTGGCGACGGAGCTGGCGCGGTTCGAGCAAGACCTCGCAGGAGACGGTTGGACGGTGTTGCGGCATGACGTGCCGCGCATGAGCGTAGATCCGGCGAACACCAGTTCTGATGTCTGGGCCGCGCGTTCAAACGAACTGGCCAGCGTCAAAGCTCTCATCAAAGCGGACTACGACGCTGACCCGGTCAATGTCAAGGCGGTCGTCCTATTCGGCCGCGTGCCAGTTCCGTATTCCGGCGACCTGTATCCGGATTACCACACCGATCACAGAGGTGCCTGGCCTGCCGATGGGTACTACGGCGACATGGATGGAGCGTGGACAGATAGCACAGTAAACCGCACGTCCGCCAGCGACCCGCGCAACCGGAATGCCCCGGGAGACGGTAAATTTGATGCGACGATTTGGCCGTCCAACGCAAGCAACCAGCGGGGACTGGAGCTTCAGGTGGGGCGTGTGGACTTTGCGAACCTCCCCGCCTACCCCGAGAGTGAAGTGGAACTCCTACGGAGGTATCTGGATAAGGCGCATCGGTTTCGCCACAAGGTCTTTACTCCCGACCGGCGAGGGCTGGTAGATGACAATTTGGGCTACTTCACCGGGGAGGCGCCAGCCATGAATGGGTGGCGAGATTTTGCGGCTTTCTTTGGCGCGTCCAACGTGGTCGCGGCAGATTGGTTGACAGTGCCCAGCTCCCAGATTTACTTATGGGGCTACGGTTGTGGGGCGGGGACTTATACCAGTTGTTCGGGCGTGGCGACCACGGCACAACTCGGCAGCGGCGACCCACGGATCGTGTTCACCATGCTCTTTGGCAGCTATTTTGGCGACTGGGATTCGCCGAACAACCTGCTGCGGGCCGCAATCGCCACAACCAACTACACCCTCACCAGTGCGTGGGTCTGCCGTCCTTATTGGCATTTTCATCACATGGGGCTGGGCGAGACGATCGGTTTTAGCACGCGGTTGAGCCAGAATAACGATGGTAGCCTTTACTCGGCAAACGGGTTTCCGAGGATGGTTCACATCGCCCTCATGGGCGATCCCACCCTGCGCATGCATGTGGTGGGGCCGCCGTCCGGGCTGGCGGCGCAAAGCGATCCGGGTGGGGTGAAGCTGACGTGGAATCCTTCAACGGACACGGTGCTCGGATATCACGTTTATCGCTCAACCAATGCCGCCGGGCCGTTCACGCGGCTCAACGGTTCATTGATCACGGACACGAACTACATTGATTTCGAGGTGGGCACGAATGTCTATATGGTGCGGGCGGTCAAGCTGGAGGTGAGCGGCAGTGGCAGTTATTACAACGCCAGCCAGGGGATTTTTCAATCGTTCACTCCCGTCCATCTGCCCGTGCTGACCATCAGTGCCCAGTCCACCAACAAGGTGTATGGCGCGCCGTTGCCGGAGTTGATCGCCATTTATAGCGGGTTCGTGGGTGAGGACGGTCCGGAGGGTCTGACCCCGCCGCCGGTGCTGGAAACCACCGCCACCGCCGCCAGTCCGGTGGGCAATTATTCCATCACACCCAGCGGCGCTGGTAGCGCGAATTATTCCATTCAGTACGAGGCGGGCACGCTGTCGGTGACGCCCGCGGCGTTGACGATCAAGGCGCAGAACACGAACAAGCTGTATGGCGCAGTGCTGCCGGTGTTCACCCCGCTTTACGACGGCCTGGTCAATGACGACATGGCAGCGGACCTGGATTCGCCACCGGTGTTGAGCACGTCCGCCACGGTGGAAAGTCCGGTGGGCAATTATCCAATTACCGCCGGGGGCGCGGCGGACCTGAATTACAACATCACTTTCAATGAGGGCACGCTCGCCGTGGACCCGTCCCCGCTGACCGTGACGGCGGACAACCAGAGCCGGGCTTACGGTCAGGCTGATCCGGTCTTCACCCTGAGCTATGACGGGTTTGTCAACGAGGACGATGCCGGCGACCTGGACAGTCTGCCAACGGCGAGCACGACGGCCACGAGTGCCAGTCCGCCGGGTGATTACGTCATTGCGGTGACGGGTGGGGAGGCGCAGGACTATGCGCTGCATCGGGTCAATGGCACGCTGACGATCACCAATCCGCCGGTGCCCGCGATTACCGGGGTTGAGTTGACCAACGGTTGGGCGGTGATCACCTGGAAGGCCATGGCCGGGCTGAACTACCGCCTTCAGTATAAGGGCGAATTGGCCGATGCCTCGTGGCTGGACGAGACGCCGGATGTGCCGGCCACCGGCCCCACAGCCAGCGGCACGAATGTGGTGGGGGATGCGACGCACCGGTTTTACCGGGTTCTGTTGGTGCCGCCGGATCCAGATTGAGCGAGCGGTCAGCGGGTTCAAGTGGCCTCGCGCCCCTGTGTGAATCGGTTGACATAGTGCCGGGTTCCAGCCGACGCGATTTTCCTCCCGGAATACTGGCGTCACGGCTCCCGGTTCAGGCCACGTCCTGTTCTTGCCAAATCCTTGCGGGCGTCCGCAGGGTGTTTTTATCTCCAGAGGCATTGCGGATGTGCTAGCTGCGCATGACGCAAACACGTCACGCCTCGCCGTGGTCAGCCCCGGAAAATCAACCGATTTCGAGGCTTGGAGCGATCATCGCCGCCACGCCAAGCGTGATCTTTTGTGGGGAGGCCAGCGTCGGATTGACTTCATGGGCGGCAGAGCTAATTTGCCTCATCTGAATACGCCACCTGAGATTCAGAGCTTGGTTGCGGTCAATCCGCAAAAGTGGGTGGGTGGTACGCACCAATGATTAGTTGCAGGGACCAAGGGGTTGTCCCGTGGGCAGCAATGGGTGCGCAGAGAGAAGCGAAGGCGTGAGGTGCATGCCTTCGGGAGTGGCTCTGCGGAGCCGTAAACAATTTCGGTGAACACTGGCAAGAGAACAACAAAGTATGGCAAAAGATTTGACGGGTGCGCCCGTTGCATCAACCAAACGGATTTTCATTGTCGAGGACCATCCGGTCTTTCGTGAGGGTTTGACGCAGATTCTCAATCGGGAGGCGGGGCTGGCCGTCTGCGGCGCGGCAGGCAACGCCACGCAGGCGCGGAAGGCGATTTCCAAGCTCCAACCGGACCTGGTGTTGGTGGACATCGGATTACCGGGCAAGAGCGGACTGGAATTGATCAAGGAAATCCGGGTCAAGGATAAGACGGTGAAGCTGCTGGTGATCTCCATGCATGATGAGGCCCTCTATGCCGACCGGGTGCTGCGGGCGGGCGGCGATGGCTACATCATGAAGCAGGAGGATCCGGAAGAGATCGTCCACGCCATCCGGGATGTCTTGAAGGGCCATATTTACGTCAGCGAAGAGGTCTTTGCCGTCACTGCGAAGCCTCATCCCAAAGGCTCGCGCAAGGTGGAAATCGGGGCGCTGGATCAACTGACGGATCGCGAATTGGAAATCCTGGAAAGCCTCGGTCGGGGCCGGACCAATCAGGACATCGCCCGGCAACTGAAGTTGACCGTTGCGCAGGTGGTCGCCCACGCCACGCGGATTCAAAAGAAACTGTCTTTGCCGAGTGCCAATGCGCTGATTCGTTACGCGGTTTGCTGGGTGGAGTCGGGCGTGTGAGATTCTGACGCTCGAAGAAGCTGGCGCGCCTGCCCCATTCCGAGCACCGGCCAGAGGGGACTCTCGCTTCCCCTTGCCCACCCGCAGAACCGCCGCTGCAAACTCTCGCTTGGGTCAGGCACGCGGACAAATTCAACTCAGGATTCCACCAGGCGGGGCTCAGGTTCGTCGCCCTCCGGCCAGGGGACACGGATGGTGATAATGGTCCCGTGCCCGGGCTTGGACTCAATTTCACATGTTCCCTGCAATAACGCCGCCCGCTCGCGCAGGTTGGCAAGTCCCACTCCGCCACGCCTGCCTCTGGCGACTTTGAGCCGCCGGGGATTGAAGCCGCGCCCGTCATCCTGGATTCTGAGGACGACGGCGCCGTCCTTAAGCGCCAGTTGCAGATGGGCGGATTTGGCCCGGGCGTGTTTCTCCACATTGGTCAGGGCCTCCTGCAGGATGCGGAAGAGGTTCAGTTCCATGGCGGGAGGCAGCCGCGCAAGGTCACGACCGATCCGGCATTTCACGGCCAGACCGGTCCGGGCCTGGAGCTCCTTGCAAAAATTCCGGCTGGCGGCGGCCAGGCCCAGTTGGTCCAGGTCCGAGGGACGCAGATTGTGGGCAATGCGGCGGTTTTCCTCCAACGCCTGGACGAGCAGGCGACCGCAACGGGCGAGGATTTCCCGGGCGGCGGGGAATTGCGCGGCCACGCCGGTTTCCACGCTGCGCAGCCTCATCTTGGCGGACGCAAGGACTTGGTTGACGCCATCGTGAAGTTCCCGGGCCACGCGCAAGCGCTCGGTTTCCTGGGCCTCAATGATGCGCCGGGACACGCTGCGCAATTCGTCCTCGGTCTGTTTGGTCACGGTCAGATCGCGGATGGCGGCGACCCAGTTCACCACCCGCCCCGTTGGGTCCTTGATGGGGACGACATTGTGTTCGGCCGGAAACACCGTGCCGTCCTTGCGCTTCATCGGATACTCGAAGTCACTCATCCCCCCCTTTTCCAAGACGGCCTCGCGGAGATGCGCCCGGAACTGCTGCGCACCCGCTTCATCCAGCAGCAGAAAATCGAGCGAGCGCCCAACCAACTCGTCGCGCGGGTAACCAAAAATCCGGGTGGCGGCCGGATTGCTGTACAGGATGGCAACCGGTTCGGCCTCGAGGATGAAAACCGCGGAGCGGAGGCTGTGCAGGGTTTTCTCGATCAATCGCTGGCTCGCTTCAAACGACTGCTCGGCGCGAATGCGGGCGATGGCGCCGCCCGCCATGGCCGCGACAGCATCAATGGCGTGCAGGGATTGTACGGGAATATTCTCGACCGCGTGCGAGCCCAGGCACAGCACGGCCACCACTCGTCCTTTGTGTTGCAGCGGGAGCACCTCCCGGTCTCGCAACCCTTCCTGCGCCAACTGCTCCACCAAGCCGACCATGGTGGTGTCGGGCTGTTGGGACGGGGTCAGGCTGACCTGCGGAGGCTGGCGCCGGGCCCGGTTGGCGAAGTGCGCGGAGAAACCCTGGTGGGTGACCAGCTCCAAGGCCGTGGCCGTGGCGTCCACCAGATACACGGCGCCGCAGTCAATGCCGGGGTGGCGCAGGGCAAGGATCAGCAATTGTTCCGTCACCGCTTTCAATTCGCTGGCGGAACTCAAGAAGATGCCGAAGTCGCGCTGGAGCTGGCGCACTTTTTCGGCCCACTTAAGCTCCGTGGTGTCCACGGCCGTGCCTTCATAAAAGAGCACGCGCCCGTTGGGGTCGCGCACCACCCGCGCATTGACGCTCATCCAGAAGTGGCTGCCGTCCTTCCGGCGGTGTTCGGATTCAAACCGTTCGACCAAGCCTTGACGTTCCACGATGCGCTTGAATTCCTCCCGCCGGGCCGGCTCCACAAACACCTGCCGCGCAATGTCGGTAATGCTCGCGATCACTTCCGCGGGCGATTCATAGCCGAGGATGCGCGCCATGGCGGGATTAACGCTGAGGTAACGACCTTCCGGCGTGGACTGATAAATTCCCTCCACGGCGTTTTCAAAGATGCTGCGATATTTGGCCTCGGCGTCCCGCAACGCATGGGTGACTTCGACCCGGAGGAGGGCCTCGCTGCAATGGTTCGCGAGGGTCTGCAGCAACCGCAAGTCCGCCTCGGAATAGGCATTGGGCGAATAGCTTTGGATGGACAGAACGCCGATGGCCTTGCCATCGGAACAGATCGGAACATGCATCATGCACTCCGAGCACCGATGGATGTCACCAAAGGGATGATAGTCCACGGCAGTCGCAGCGTCAGGCTTCAGGTTCGTCAGGCGTGCCCCCCTGGCCAGGATCGATCGCATGAGCGGGCTGGGATCTCGTTCGAGATTGGAGAGCTGCACGATTTGCCGCTGCCCGTTCAGGGTATCCAAAGTCAGGATCGGTATGATCTTGTCATCCTGCGGGGAATACATGTGGACGTAGCCTGCATCCCAACCAAACAAGCCGGATGCAATATCGAGAATGACCCGGGCGGCTTCTTCGGCGTCAATGGCGGAGTTAAGCCGATAACCCAACTGCTCAAAGGCGTCCCTCTGCCTGGCCACCCGCTTTTGCTCCGTAATGTCCCGGGCCACACCGACGAGACCCAGGGTCTTCCCCTCATTGTTTCGGATGGGCGCGGTGCTGAGCGAGATCGGGAATTCGGTTCCGTCTTTTCGGCAATTCAGAATCTCCCCCTGCCAGCCTCCCTGGAGGGTCTCGTGATGAACCCGCTCGCAGAGGCCGGGTGGGTTTTTTACCGAGTGGAGAAAATCCGGAGTCCGTCCAACGATTTCCGCGAGTGGATAACCGTAGGCCGCCAGGAAGGCCTGGTTGGCAAAGGTGAAGCGATTCCCGGCATCGGTGATGCAGATCAAATCCCCGGTGCTCTGCACGGCGTCGGCCAGCCCCCGTGCTTCCTCTTCAAGTTTCCTACGATCGGTAAGGTCACGCGAAATGCCCATTACCGCCGTCACTTGGCCCTCCTGATCGCGCAACGGCAGAAGCCGGTTTTCAGTCCACCGCCGGCGGCCCAGATACGAAATCCACCGCTCCTGCAGCACCGCTTCGCCCGACTCAAACATCCAGCGCACAGTCTCCTTGTGGCGGCGGGCGAGCTTCGGCGGGAACAGTTCTTCTTGAGAGCGTCCCAGCATGTCCGCAGCCGCCACGTTGAACCAACGCGCGGCCGTTTGATTCACGTAGCGGAGCTTCGCCTCCCGGTCCAGAATGTAAATGGCATCGGGCGATGATTCTGCCAGTTCGCGATAGCGTTCCTGGCTTGCCCGCAGCATTTCCTCGGCCTGTTTACGCCCGCTAACATCCCGCACCACGCACACCACGCCCTCGGATCGGCCATGCACATCTTTCTTCACGGACGCGCTTACCTCCACCGCGAGAGAACCGCCGCACTGTTTGAGGATGCGGTACTCGCCGTGATGCACGTGGCCGCTCTCCAACGTGCGGGCCAGATCAGCCTTGATCTGGAGGTGATTTGAAGGCGGAACAAAATCAAAGACACTTCTTCCCAGCAGTTCTTCCCCCTGGGTGTAGCCCAGCATGGCCGCTGCCTGGGGATTGACTGCCAGCAACCGTCCTTGCGGATCCACCAGGCCAAAGGCGTCAGGAAGAACCTCCAGCAACTGCCGATAGTGTTGATCACTAGCGCGCAGGGAAGTGGTCACCTGCCGCAAACGCAACATGGTCCGCACGCGCGCGAGCAGTTCGACCAAAGCGATCGGTTTGGAGAGGTAATCATCGCCTCCCGCGGCGAGACCTTCAACCTTGTGCGGCGGCGACTCCGCCTGCCCGGAGATCAGCACGACAAAAACGTCCACCAGCGAAGGGTCCGATTTGATCTGTCGGCACACCTCCATCCCGTTGAGGTCGGGAAGCTGGACGTCCAACAGCACCAGTTCCGGTCGTTCCTGCCGGGCGGTCTGGAGAGCCGCCTGGGCGGTCGCTGCCTGCCAGACCTCATAACCTTGAGTGCGCAGGGCGGTGCAAAACATCTCACGGATCCCAGCATCGTCGTCCACCACTAAAATGCGCACTGAATCGCTCATTACTCGCGGGAGCCTGGTCTTTTGCCAGCCTGCAACTCTCCGTAGAGCAGATACCGAAGCGGCCAAACGAGCAAGCAGAAACTGCCCCACCGATGCCGTTCATATTCAAGTCAAATACGGGGCGGCTGGGGAGTGGTTGGCACCCGTCAGACGACGGATCCGCCCCGCAAGCATCTGCTTTCGAGCGACGGAAAGCGCAGCGCGAATGATCGCGGAAAACTGTCGGCGGTTGCGGATTAGGAAACAGCGCGGCAATGAAGCCGCCCTCAACAGAGAAAGCAAACAGACCTGACTGTGGTTTTCAACAGTCGATGCGAGTTTTCAGAAGTGGACGCGAGTTTTTCAGAAGTCCATTCGAATCTGGCGGACATGATGAAAATCCGCAACATACGTGGAATTCAGTTCTGACTGCACCTTACATTTGCCAACCACTTGCGCCGCAGCACGAACCAGTTTCGGAAAGGCAAACCCGACGATTGGTGAGGGTGCTAGAGCTTCAACCAGCGTTTGAGCGCGGCTTCCACGTCGCTAACGACATGCGCATTAAATTTTCCGGGGACTTTGGGTGAACTTTACCGGCTGGATGCTCTGAACTTTGATATAGCTTTGCTCCTGCAACCACGGCACACGGGGCAAGGTGACCTCGTAAGGTGTGTCCTCAAACTGTGTGGTAATCAAAACCACACTGCCAGTGCCAGTCGAGCATCGGTTCGAGCCGCCAGCACGAGTGCATGACGCGGTTTACCAACCATCCCAAGGTCAACAAACCAAACCTCGCCGGGTTGTGGGACAGTTCCCATGCCTATAACGCATCAGCCAATTTGTTGCGGCGGGCGGCAGGACTCAGAGCTTCATCCGCCGGGTTGTCTGCTTGAACAGGAAACGGGATGGCCCGATAATCATGGGCGGCGGCGGATTTGATGGGTTATCGCCCCGGAATCGGGTTGGCATTGCACGGAAATGACTGCGGCCTGCGTGCGGGTGTTGACTCGAAGTTTCTCAAATGCGCTGTCGAGATGATGGCGGACGGTCTTCGCCTGAAGATTGAGCGCCGAAGCCACTTCCTTGTCGGACTTGCCCTCAGCCACTGCGGCGAGTACGCGTAGTTCCTGCGCAGACAATCGCTTCAGCGGTTTGCGCCCGCGCCGGTGGCCGTTCTTCAATTCCTCGACCATCTGGCGCGTGGCGACCGCATCAAACACCGCGCCTCCGCGCAACACCGTGCGGATGGCCGCGGCAATCTGGTGCGGCTCGATGTCCTCGAGCCAATAACCGTCGCCGCCGGCTTCCATGGCGTCGAGCACGAGCGCGTCATCGGCGAACGAAGTGAGAAACAGCACGCGTGGCGGCTGGGATTGCGACTTCAAGTCGCGTCAGACTTCCAGTCCGCTACGGTCGGGTGACCGTACGTCCAGCAGCACCACGTCGGGCTTGAGTTCACGCGTTGCCAGGAGTGCTTCGGCGGCATTGGCAGCTTCGCCGATGATTTCCAAGGTGGTGTCCACCTCGGCGATGATCCGCAGTCCGCCGCGCACCACGGGATGGTCGTCCACGATAAACACGCGGGGCTTTGCGGGCAGGCTCACGCGTGATCCTTACCGATGCTCAAGTCCGTCACCGCGGTTTCCTTGGCGGGTCCTTGGACCACGACTTGGGTGTCCGAGCCGGGCGCTGTTTCCACCCCCAGTTCGCCGCTCGCCTGCCGTGCGCGAACGGACATGTTCACAAGGCCCATCCCGTTGCCCGGCAGCTTCGCCGGATCGTAGGCGCAGCCGTCATCTTTGATCTCGATCCGCACCGACCCGTTCTCCGAACCCAGCGCGATCTTGACGTGCGCGGCGGAGGCGTGGCGCAAACTGTGGCTCAACGCTTCGCGCGAAATGTTCGCCGGCTGCGCCGCCACACGTCCGGTCAGCGACGTGGCGCTCGGCGCGGGCGGGGCATATCCCGACCAAGAACTTTCCAACGGCGACCCGCTCGCCACCGCCGCCGGTGCGGCTGGCGGAGTCATCGTGATCGAAACGTTCCACTACGCCGCGAGGAAACAGTCCGAGAAGGCTTGCGCCACCGGTTACGACAAAGGCAAAAGCGACGCTGTGACGCAGCAGTATTGGCTGTACGTGTCCATGCAGCGTCAACGCAACCAAGTCGGCAGCGTGCGCCTTTACTCTGTGCAACTCCCCGAACACCGGATTGACGGAGTAACGCTCCAACCATCATCAAAAGTCTTACGCATCGAGGAGTGATGCGCTTCCTCAGGGAGTGCGCAGACCGAAATGGGTCAGCTTCTCGCGCATGGTCTGGCGGGAG
>JACZKP010000182.1 GCA_014860005.1 Verrucomicrobiota bacterium
CACAGGCCCACGCAAAGAAAAAGAGGGTTGGTCTGCACTACAGCACATTTGAGAAATCCGCAGCCACATGGGCAACAACTTACGAAACAAAGACCCCGAAAAATCGCTGTTTCCCCAGTCGAATAGCGGAAGTCGGGCTAGCGGAGCAACGACGTTGTGTTGAGAATGCACTGGCTACTCTCGCATTGATCGGCAAGAGCAAATTCGAGCCAGGACTCTCGTTTGAAGATGCTTGGGGATTCAAACCTTACCCATTCCAAAAAGACCTCGTGAACTGGGTGGACGAGCCAGGCGTTTATGTTGTCGAAGCACCGATGGGGGCGGGCAAGACAGAGGCGGCGCTGTTTGCAGCATACCAACTGATTTCTCGCGGACTGGCGAGCGGCCTCTTCTTTGCCCTCCCGACTCAAGTCACGAGCAACCGAATCCACGAACGCGTCGAACGATTCCTCCGGCGGACTGGGTGCGAGCGACCGGAAGCTCGGCTCATTCACAGCGGCAGTTGGCTCGTGGGCGGGCACCTGCCTGACTCGGGCGTCGCTTATCCGGGCGAGACGGAGTGGGAACGCATCCAGCGGCGGCGTTGGTTCGCCTCGGGGCGCAAGGCGTTGGTCGCGCCCTACGGCGTGGGCACGATTGACCAAGCGTTGCTTGGAATCATCGCGGTGAAGTTTTTCTTCGTTCGACAATTCGCGCTGGCCGGGAAGGTCGTGGTTTTGGATGAAGTTCACTCCTATGATGCCTACACTGGCGGGCTGTTGGCTTTGCTCGTGCGGCGGCTGCGTGAACTGCAATGCACGGTCATCATCCTCTCGGCAACGTTGACGAAGCGACATCGCCAGGCGCTCTTGCCAGAAGATCAGGCGGTCGAAGCTCGCGATGATAGGCTTGCGTGGCTGACCGCCTCAACGCAACGGGCGGGTGTGCGGCGCACAGCTTGCGACTCGGGGTTGAAATCGAAGCCAATCAAACTCCGATTTGAATCGCCGCCGGGGGATCGTGTCGTTGCGGAATGCTTGGAACGCGCCGCCGCAGGCCAATGCGTTCTCTGGATTTGCAACACGGTGGACTCCGCGATCCTGACGCGGAAACGCCTGCTATGTGAATGGCAGGATCGGGATGAAGTGAAGCGTCCGCCCATTGGCCTGCTCCATTCGCGGTTTCCCTGGCATCGGCGGCAGCAATTGGAAATCAAATGGCTCCGCAGGCTTGGAAAGGGCAAGGACGAGCCGAAAACACCAAATCCGTTCAGGCCACAGGGATGTGTCCTGGTTTCGACCCAGGTTGTCGAGCAGAGCGTGGATATTGACGCCGACTTCCTCGTCACAGAACTGGCTCCCACTGACATGCTTTTCCAGCGACTTGGAAGGCTTTGGCGCCACGAGTTTCGCCGATGGAAGCGGTTTCGCAGGTTGAAACAGCGAGGCTCCGCCGCAGAGCCGGAGGCAGTGATCCTCTCACCCGATCTCACAGGCTTTGATTCAGAGGGTTCGCGAACAGCGTTGGGGAAATGGGCGCGGGTTTACGATCCCTTTGTCCTCGCCCGCTCGTGGCGGCAGTGGCGCGGGCAACCAGAAGTGACAGTGCCGGACGACATCCGTTCCTGGCTGGAAGCCACCTACACCGGCTTTGATTCTGTCGCCGATTCTCAATGGTCCAACCTTCACGACCGCTACCTCGCCAAGCGAAAAGCTCTCGGAGCCCTCGCCTTGAACGCGGCCAACATTGAAATGCACAACCCTCGCGAAGATGACGAGGATCGCGCCCACACCCGCCTTCAAACTCTGCCCACTGCCGAGTTGTTGCTGGCCGGTGCTGTCGTTTCCGAACGGCCTCTGAAATTGGTGCTCCTCGACGGCACGCCGGTGACTTTGTTTGAACGCCACTTTGCGATCAACCGCGCCGATGCTTTGGCCGCATCCCGCGCGATCCATCGTAACGTGGTCAAGCTTCCTGCCTGTTGGCTGGCTGATGTTCCCAAGCCTTCGCTTCCGGCCCTGAATCAACATTTCTATGGACTTTGGAACTTGGCCGTACGGCAGCCGCGAGAAAACTCGGGTGATCTCGAAAAATTGACTTTTCCTGGCGGGATGCCCGCCGAATTGCGGCTGGCCTATCATCCGCACGAAGGCGTAGTCTTGGAACGAGTTCCGACTCCAAAGCGGGAATATCTCGATGACGACCGATTTCAATTTGACGACTGAGCCGTGGATTCCTGTGACGTGGCGTGGCAGCGCTCGTGGCAAAGCGCGCATTGGCCTGCGGGAAACCTTCGAGCGCGGTCACGAGATATTCGACCTTAGTTGCCGACCGCACGAACGCGTTGCGCTCCTTCGGTTGCTTCAATGCGTCGTTCAAGCCGCGTTCAGCAACTCCTCTGATCCTCACCAGCCGAGCCTCGCCAGTTTCAAAAAATGGCGGGCACTGGCAGCGAACGAATACCAGCCGATGCGCGATGCTGCGGTGCGGTATCTCGGCCAGCACCACCCTGAGTTTTGGCTTTTCGATCCCAAGCGCCCATTTCTCCAACTGGCGGGACTTCAACCAGCACCGAAGGCAAAGAAGCAGAAAAGGAAGAAAATCGAGGAACCGTCGGATGAGGATGGCGATGAGGTGAACGCCGAAAAACGCGCCGACCTGCTCGACATTTGCTTTGCCCGAAACAACACCTCAACGCTTTTCGACCAGAGTGGCGGCAGCCAGAGCGACGGCACGTTCCGGGAACTTGATCCTGGGCGTCTCGCGTTGGCGCTGCTCTGCTACTTGAACTTCGCGTCAGGGATTGAGGGCGTTGCTCTGCTGAACGGAAAAGTGGCTCGAAGCGCTGGAGGAGAGCCAGCGAAAGAGAGATGCTACACGAGCGATGCGCCGTGCGTGAGCGGTGGGGCTCTTCACACATTTGCCCTCGGTCAATGTCTTGCTGAGACGATTCACCTGAATCTCGTCCTTGTCAGAGAAATGGCCCGTTTCGGATTTGGGAACGCGCGGCTTGGCTTGCCCGCATGGGAGATGACGACCGACTGGTTGCAACAGCAAAACGCTGCTGCTGACCTTGAAATCAATGACGAACTCCGTCCCGGTTTGCTCGAATGGCTGGTGCCCATGAGCCGGTTTTCACGGCTCGTCGATTGTCGGTTGGTCGTTCTCACCAACGGCGTTGGTTACAGTTCGTTTCTTCCGGGGCCAGATGGCAAAGGCAGACAAATTGGCGCCCGCCTTCCATCCACGGCACTGCAACAGGTGAAGATCAAAGGTATGCCGCAGGATGTATTCCTTGGCGGAGAATCAGGGAAGGCGCTTTGGCGGCAACTTCATCTCGCGGCCTTTCTTAGCCAAACGGAAGCAGTGCGGCTTCCAGTTTGGCGAACCAATGTGGATGACCTCAAATCCCAGCCTGGAGAAATGGAAAACAGTGCAAGGCGAGTTCGGCTGCTCGCGGTTGCCGCACTCACGAAAAAGGCCAAGTTTGAAGAATTCGTAGAAAGCGTCTTTGAGTTCCGAGCGGGGTTGCTGTGGCTCAGCACAACCTTCAACGACTACGCGGCTGGCCTCAAATACGCAGAACATCTGGAAGATAGAATCACGAAAGCTGTGGCGGCTTACATCGCAGCGTTAGCCAAACTCGGTAAGGACTTCGCTCGTGATCTCAAGAGAGCGGCGACGCGTGCATTCTGGACCAGCCTCGATATGCAATCTGCTTGCTTGCTTGCACTGCTTGACCAGGGCAAGAACGACTTCGCGGCAGCAGATAATCCTTGGGGCCAAGTCGTCCGTGACGGGGCGCGAATGGCGTTCACCCAAACCTGTCCTTCGCTCAATCCTCAGCAGATTCTCGCGCACGCTGCTGGACTGGCGGTGCTTTTTCCGCTGCCCTAGAAATCCCGTAAGAAATGAAACCGAACATTTACCCACTGCTCGCGCTCACCACGCGCCGCGACGGACAGCCAGACCGTGGCGCGCTGGCCAATCTGCGTCGTGGCCTGAGCGAAACCACGCGCCATCTCGCTTGGCCTTACTTGGCTCAGCTGGGCATCGAACCGGACGATGAACCCAGCGTTCTCACCGCTGCACTTTTCGCGGAGCACCCGATGCACGCCAAGGCCGGAAACATCGGAGCAACGTGGCGGAACGTCTATAATGAGCGCCGAAATCGAAAGCAACAGGAACCAACCGATCCCGAACAACTCCGGTTCCGACGGCTGATCGCATGTGATGCTGCGGAGATTGCAGACCATCTCTTGGGAATTGTCCGCTTCTCCAGGAACACCGGTTCGGGCGTCCCGATTGACTACGACCAACTTTGGTGGGACCTGCGCGAATGGTTCGGCGAGATCGAACCAAGGAAAGGTCAACATCCCGTCAAACTCCGATGGGCCTGCGGCTTCCACCTGGCTGCCTTTGAACCCGAACCGACCAATGAAACCGCCCAAGTTGTTTCTGAGTGAAGTCCGTGTGGACTTCCACACGGCTCGAAAACTCGGTCTGAAGGACGCCTACCGCTGGCACCAACAGTTGAGCGAGGATTGCTTTCACGCTTCGTTGGAAGCCCGGAAGGCGCTGCCTGAGGCCCAGCAGGAGCGCGTATTCCTCTGGCGCGTGGACCGAATCGAACACGGCTTTCGTGCCTGGGTGCTCTCACCGGCGGAGCCGGTCATTCCGCCGTGGGGCCATTGGCGTCCACCGAAACCAGTCGGTTTCAAATTCGAGGAAGGTCGCCAATTCGTCTTCAGTCTGCGGGCGAATCCCACAAGGAAGGATACCCCCCGAGACGCAGACGGGCGGCGGAGCGTTCAAGGCAAACGTCGAGCCATCACGCGTGTCGAGGACGAAAAGCTTCCCGATGGGCAGATTCGGTCAGGTCTGCGGTCCTGGATTTCCCGCCAGGGCGACAAGAACGGTTTTGCGATCATGCAGTCAGCCGACAACCCGCAGTCCCTTTCGATTACCAAAGAGCCGCATGACCGCTTGACGATTCCTGAAGTGCGTCCGCCGGGAGGCGGGCCAACTGCGGCCAAGATTTCCAATCCGAATCCGCAAGTTGCAATTCACTCCGTACTTTTCGAGGGCGTGCTCACGGTAGCAAGACCGGATGACTTTGCTCGCGCCTTCGCCTACGGCATTGGCTCGGCCAAGAGCCTCGGTTTCGGCCTGCTCGTGCTGCTTCCTTTCCATCCATCTCAAACACAAAACCAAGGCTGACACATTATGAACCTGCTCGAATTCCATCTGCTCCATTCGCACGCCGTTTTCAACGGCAACCGCGACGATCTGGGCCGCCCGAAGAGTTGCGTCTTCGGCGGCGTCAAACGCGCCCGTATCAGCAGCCAGTGCCACAAGCGCGCCATTCGGCTCTTCCTGCGCGATCATCCGAAATGGCACGAGCACTTCCGCGGCATTCGAACGAAGCGGTTGGTGGACGAAATTGCCCCAAGACTGGCGAAGCAACGTGGCGAGGTTCCAAACAAGGCGACGGAAGCGGATTTGCGCCTTGCCCAAGGCGCGGCTCACGTTCTCGCGAAAATCAATTGGCAGAAGGATGTGGAGAGGGTGACGACTTCCATGTTTTTCAGCACCGGTCAATATGACGCAATCGCGAAGGCCCTCTCGGAACTGGAGGAAGCAACTCGCAAAAAGGTCGTCGAAGCAGTCGGGAAGGAAGTCGCCAAGGCAGCCAAGAAGAAAGATTCTGAAGGAACTTCCGACAGCGTCGGAAGCGACGAGACGGCCAAGGGCAAAGGCAAAGAGAAGGAGGATGGTATTTCCAAGCTCTTGAAGCAGCCGTTGGTTGCCGCACTGGACGCGACGAAAGATCCTGCGCTTGTTTCCGATGCCGCCGACATCGCCCTGTTTGGTCGCATGGTCGCCAGCCATCCGAGCCTCACTGTCGAAGCCGCCGCCATGTTCAGCCATGCCATCTCCACCCATCACGCGGAGCCGGAACCCGACTTCTACACCGCGGTGGATGACCGAGCGAAGGACGAGACCGGAGCCGACATGATGGGCCAGCTTGAGTTCGTCTCGGCCACTTATTACCGCTACATCGCCGTCAACCTTGACTTGCTTTTCTACCAACATCGCAACGGTCTGCCGCCTGCCAACCTTGCGTGCTTTGGGGGTGAAACGGATCAGAAAACCAGACAAGACATCATCCGAGCCTTCACCGAGGCGGTCCTACGCGCCGTGCCCAGTGGTCGCCAGACGACGATGAATTCGCATACCAGCGTCGCTTACGCCTTGGGCGTCGTGCGGGAAGGACAGCCGCTGCAACTCGTCAATGCCTTCGAGAAGCCCGTTCAGGGGCAGAAGGAAACCGGCTTGCTCGATCCATCCATTTTGCAACTCGAAGATTTCCGCAAGAAGATGTTCGCGGCTTGGGAAATCAACGATGCCAAGATGGCCTGTTTCTGTCCGGTTCCGCCAGCAAGCCACGGGGAGCCGAAACCGCTGCTGGAGTCGAAGTTCATTGATGCTCTTGTCAGCCATGTCCACTGAATCCCATCTCGCGTTGTGGCTTGACGGTCCGCTCATGGCGTGGGGCCATGATAGCTATTTCAATCATCGCCACACCGCCCTATGGCCGACCAAGAGTGGCATCATCGGCCTTCTCGCGGCAGCGCGAGGATTCGACAAGCTGGCTGATGCGCACAAAGAGGCGGTGAAATCGCTGGCCGGGACTCGCATGACCGCTGTTCGGTTTCCGCGCCAGATACGAGGCGAGGCGCTGCCATTGGGTTTGCTGAACGATTATCACACCGTCGGCGCTTACGACTTGAAGCGAAACCCCGATGATCGCCTGCGTGTTCCGGCCAAAGCTGGCAGCCGCGCGCCACGTTCCAACCCTGACGTCACCCACCGCCACTACCTTGAGGACGCCCGCTTCGGTGTCATTCTGATCGGCTCGGCAGAAATTCTGGAACCGTGTGTTGAGAAACTCAACAATCCACACTGGGGCGTGTGGTTCGGCCGCAAAGCCTGTTTGCCTGCGGCTCCCGTGCTCCCGACCGGCGCCAAGTTGCGGACAGACTTCAATGAGGCCTGGCGCGACCTTCTGACCGCCGCTGGGCTTGCTGAACAACCGATAGTGGCCTTCGACCGTTGCGTTGAACTGGACGCAGACGCGTCCGCGCCTCCTCTCCAAACCGCGTCAGGATTGTCCGCACATTCTGATTCGTGGAACGACCAGCCGGTTTGCTTCGGTCCCCAAAACCATCACCGCGCCTTCGTTCGCAGGCGAATTGTTGAGTTCAGAGTGCAGCGGTAACTCCCCCCGCCCCGCATGTAGGTCAACTATTCCAAATCGCCAATCGCAAATCCGAAATCGTAAATCCCGATGGCTCTCTTCGAACGTCCGCCCCTCGAAACGCTGGCCTCCGCCAAGGACCGCTGGACGCCTCTTTACCTCGAACATGGCCGCTTGGAAGTGGACGATTCCAGCGTGAAGTGGATCGGGGCCGACGGCTTGCTCTGCCGCATTCCCGTGGCGACGGTTTCCGCGCTCATCCTCGGCCCCGGCACCACCGTCACGCACGCCGCCATGAAAGCTTGTGCCGAGAGCAACACGCCCGTCTGTTGGACCGGCGCGGATTCGCTCCGCTTTTACGCGTTCGGCCTGGCGCCCAATCACACCAACGACATGCCCCGCCTCCACGCCGAGGCTTGGGCGGATAAACGCCGCCGCACCCAGATCGCCCGCGCCATGTTCCTGATGCGCTTTCCCGATGTGAACGTGGCGGACAAATCCGTGAAAGAATTGCGCGGCATGGAGGGCCTGCGGGTGCGGACGCTTTACGCCCAATTCGGCCTCCAGCACGGCGTCACTTGGAAGGGTCGCAACTACGACCGCCAAAACTGGGAAATGTCCGACGGCATCAACCAGGCTCTCTCCTCCGCCAATGCCAGCCTTTACGCCCTGTGCGCCGCCGTCGTCTGCTCGCTCGGTTATGTGCCCAGCCTCGGCTTTGTGCATGACTCGGGCACGTTGCCCTTTGTCTATGACGTCGCCGACCTTTACAAACACCTGACCAGCATCCCCGCCGCGTTCCTGGCCACGCGCCAGGATCCCAAGGACGACGGCGAACTCGTCCGCAAACTTTTCAAACAGCGCGTCGAGGAGGAAAGGATTTTGCAACGCATGCCCAAGGACCTCGCCGCTTTATTCCAAACCGCCGAAGCCGCGCCCGTTCAAGCCGGTGCCCGCCCACCCTCCGCGTTGTGACATGCTCAAATCGTCAATCGTCAATCATCAATCGTAAATGAAATGACTGTTCTGGTTGCCAACGACACGCCGCCCGCCATCCGGGGCATGCTCAAGCGTTGGTTCGTCGAGCCGAAGCCCAACGTCTTTGTCGGCACGGTGAACCGCCGCACGCGCGACAAGATTCTGGACTACGTGAAACGGAATGCCGAAGCCATGAGCCTGCTGATCCTCACCAGCGAACCGAATTGTCAGGGCTTCAAGATTGAACGCTGGGGCGAGCCCGACCGGCGCGACATCCATCTCAGCGGTCTGTGGCTGGTGGCTGAGGAGTGGGCGGACCCTGAAAATCAACCCTTCTGAATCCCGGAAAAAGCTCGAAAGCGTCGTCGTAACCTGCTGGTATTTCAGTTCTCCCCACCCGCGTGGGGATGGTCCAGTGTGTCACGAACAGGAGTCCGGCGTTGCCGCGTTCTCCCCACCCGCGTGGGGATGGTCCGGGTTCGACGGCCTGGGGTTGCCCGCGGGCGGCGTTCTCCCCACCCGCGTGGGGATGGTCCGTGGTCCGCCAGCCGACACAACCCGCCACGCGCGTTCTCCCCACCCGCGTGGGGATGGTCCGACGACTGCGAATGGTTGAGTGACACCCTCAACGTTCTCCCCACCCGCGTGGGGATGGTCCGGATGAAACCGGCCGCATCCTGTTCGCGCAAGAGTTCTCCCCACCCGCGTGGGGATGGTCCGCACGAGCGCCAGATCGGCCACACGATTCTTCTGTTCTCCCCACCCGCGTGGGGATGGTCCGACCAGCAGCCGACCCATGGAGTGTGTTCTGATGTTCTCCCCACCCGCGTGGGGATGGTCCGCTCACGAATTGGCTGGGCGTCGGCTCGGCCAGGTTCTCCCCACCCGCGTGGGGATGGTCCGCAGAATTCCAAACCAAAGTCCTCGACGGTCTCGTTCTCCCCACCCGCGTGGGGATGGTCCGCCATGTTGGTAACCACGCCGGGCTGGACCTCAGTTCTCCCCACCCGCGTGGGGATGGTCCGCCCGGTGACGCCAGCGATGGGGAGGTTCGTGCGTTCTCCCCACCCGCGTGGGGATGGTCCTGTCAAGACTCGCGAAATCCATGCCTTGTCCGGCTGCGGCAATTGGTGGACGTATTGAACGGCCTGTGAGGGTGGCACGTTTTGCTTTCGATCACTCTTCCTCGTCCTCGGTGAGGGTTTCCCGGCGCTCAATCGTTTCCGGGTGGGTGTCCAGATTCTGCGACAGATAAACGTGACGCAATTCCTGGCCAAATCCGTGCTGGCGGAAGAACGCCAGCGCTGATTCGTTGGCCTCGTCGGTGTCCACCAGGATGATGCGGGCGTCGCGCCGGATGAACAGGCTGGTAAGTTGTTTGAGCAGCCGCGTGGCAATCCCGTGCCGGCCGAACACCGGGTCCACACCCAGCCATTCCAGCCAGCCGTAGCGCCAGGCGCTGCCGCGCTTCTCCATCAGACTGCCGAGGGCGAATCCGACTACGCGCTCGTGAGCTTCAGCCACGAGGCAGGTTTCCGCATCGGCACTGAAAATCTTCAGGACCTCATCTTCATCCCAGCAACGATAAAGAGTGGGCAATGCTACGGCGGTGAAAAGCTTCTGCCCGAGCGCGAACACAGCCGGCAAGTCCTCCAATTCCATTTCGCGGATTTCCACGGGCGGCAGTTCCGCGCGCCGACGACGGGGACGGGTCCTGGGTTTGTGGTTTGGGGAACGTAATTGCATAAAAGTTGGGAAGATTAAATCCGGCGGGATTCTTTTGCGGCCAGCCGTGTCGTGAATCCCAGGAAAAGCTGCCCCTCCAGTCAGTTCATCGTGCTGGCCGATCGCTCCGGGGCGGAGTCGCTCAAGAAGATTACAACCACCTTGCCAAGTTGGAAGGTGCTGCGATCTATTGAGGCAGTTGCCATGGCCAAAACGCTATCCGGCAGAGCCGCCGGTTGTCAATATCGCCAGAAAGGCGGTCAGCCAACCGCTTCTTATACAACGGCCCAGGGAATTTGTTCTCCCCACCCGCCTCGCCGCCTGTCGGACCTGGCCGCCGCAGTATTTTTGATAACGCCTAACTTAGGAGGCAGCATGAAATCACTCAGGAGGGTTACTCATTTGCCGCGCGGCAACCGGCAGGTGATTTCGCGACGGTGTTGGAAGATGTTGAGATGTCTCCGCGTCAGGACTCCCGTGTGGTCGTAGCAGGTCGCCAGGCCGGGGTCTTTTGGGATAACGAACCGATTCCCAAAGCCCGGCTGTCTCCCGAATCTCCAAAAGCACCGTGCCGCTCTTCCGATCAACACGACTCTCAGTCACGGCCCAGTTCAATCCCAATCCCAGCAATTCATGAAACATTCTTTCAGGCGTGATGCTCAAAGACTACCCAACGGCTCCACTGAAAACAGCGGAGAGGAAAAATTGCGGGGTTGGGCATTGCCACTGATGAGTTGGCTTTCCAGCGATACGCTCGGCGGCATGAATTCAGATCCTCCGGCAACCGGCACGGCGGCTTTGCTTGAACTGCGGCACGCGTTCGTGCCCGACGATTTCATCAACTGCTGCCGGCCGCGGGGCCTCACCGGCGGGCGGCGGCGAGATTACAGGGCGGCACGACTTTATCGGATCTACTGGCAAACTATGGTTGTCGCAAACGCCCGGTTCTGACTAAAGTTCGGCGTAATTGAGTTTCGGATGAAACAGAATCCAACCATAACCTCTCGCCGAACCTTCCTCCGCTCCCTCGCGTTAACCACGCCCGCGCTTGGCTGGCTCGCGCCGCGGCTGCTCCGGGCGGCGGAGAGCACGCCAGACGAAAAGCTGCCGCCCATCCGGCAGATCACTCAAGGTCCGCGTTTCCACTGGTTCGGCTATTACGACAAGTTCCAGTTCTCGCCGGACAACCGGTTTGTGCTCGGGAACGAAGTGGACTTCGAGCATCGCTCGCCCACGGCGGATGATGTGATCCGCGTGGGCATGTTGGATTTGCAGGACGGCGACCGGTGGATTGAACTGGGCACCACGCGCGCTTGGAACTGGCAGCAGGGTTGCATGCTCCAGTGGTTGCCCGGCAGCGACCGCGAGATTGTGTGGAACGACCGCGAGGGCGACCGGTTCGTCACTCACATTCTCGACGTGAAGACCCGCCGCAAACGCACCCTGCCGCATCCGATTTACAATCTGAGTCCCGATGGCAAAACCGCCATCGCGCCGGATTTCCGCCGGCTCAATGATTGTCGGCCCGGTTACGGTTACACCGGCATCCCCGATCCGAATCGCGATGTGAACACGCCGGCGGATGCGGGCATCTGGCGCATGGACATGGAAAGCGGGCGGCCGGAATTGCTGTTCAGCCTCGCGGACGCGGCGAAGATTCCGTTCACGGGCAAGCCCGAAGCAGCCTTCACTGCGGGCGCGAAGCATTGGTTCAATCATCTGCTGTTCAACACGGATGGCTCGCGGTTCTTCTTTCTGCATCGTTGGCGCAACACGCCCAAGAGCGGATTTCGCACGCGGGCGTTCACCGCCGATCGCGACGGGAAGAACTTGTTCTGTCTCGATCCACACGGTGGCACGTCGCATTTCATCTGGCGCGACCCGCAGCATATCATGGCATGGGCGTGGCATCCGTCGCACGGCGAGAAGTTTTACCTCTACAAGGATCGCACCACCGAGGTTGAAGTTGTCGGCCCGGAGGGAATGACGCGCAATGGCCACAACACCTACGTGCCAGGCACAAACCATCAGTGGGTGCTCAATGACACGTATCCGGACGCGAAACGGCTTCAGCATCCGTATCTATATCACCTGCCCACGCGCCGGAAAGTGCCGCTGGGCCATTTCCTGAGTCCGGCGGCCTACACCGGCGAATGGCGTTGCGACCTGCACCCGCGCACCAGCCGCGACGGCAAGTGGGTATGCCTTGATTCCCCGCATAACGGCGGGCGGCAGATGTATCTGATCAACATCAGCGGTTTGCCCGGTTGAAGGCATGGAGCGGCTGGCAGCCCAATCCCGTGAGTTGTGCCGGGGCGGAATTCGGTTTATCCCCCGATGCCTCCGAGCGAATCGGGTGGTGCAGATTCTTGGAATTAACTCTGGAACTGATGTGAAGATGGTGCTAGGAAAGTCGCAAGAAGTTGGTTGGCGTTAGCTCCCGGGGGCGATATGAATGACATCTCTGCGACCAGGGCGAATTCTCGCTCAAGCGATCATGCTTTCACTTTCACGGAACTGCTGGTGGTCATCGTCGTTATCGCGCTGCTCGCCCTGATGGTCTTACCGGTGCTGGCCGGTACGGCGGAAAGAAGCAAACGCGCCGCGTGTCAGAACAACCTTCGTCAACTCGCCATCGGGATGACCCTCTATGCCGGAAACAATGGGGGCAGGATCATCAGTGCCCGGACCGTGGCTGGTACATCAGTGCAGAATGTGCTGAATCTACCGGACGCCACGGCAGCCGGCACGGTTGGATTGGCCGTGAACTCCAATTCAACCGCATGGACATGTCCCAACCGACCCGGTTTGCCGATCTTCGAGCCTGCCTTTCCCCAGTGGGTGATCGGGTATCAATACTTCGGGGGCATTACCACCTGGCGCAACCCCGTCGGGTCGTTCCCCTCCTCCAGTCCAACCAATCTTGCTCACGCAGGTCCCCATTGGGTGCTGGCGGCGGATGCCGTGATCAAGGTCAACAACGTTTGGGGCGCGGTCGAAACGGGGCGTGAGCTTGTTTATCAAAACATGCCTCCGCACCACACGTCAGACTCCTTGTTCCCGGAGGGAGGCAACCAGGCGTTCGTGGACGGTTCGGTCCAATGGATACCGTTTGAGCAGATGTATTTCCTGCACAGTTGGTCGCCTTCCTCCCGGCTCGCTTTCTTCTACCAGAATCCGAAGGATTTCACCCCAAGCTTGCGCTTGGCGCTGGCGAGGTGGGGTTTATTGCAGGCACGCCCCTGAAGCAGTCCACCAACCCAGCCCGCCATGCCTACCCTGAATTCTTCGCGAATGGAGGACCGCACGACGCAAATGCGTCTGCGTTTGCGGATCCTGTCGTTTTGCGTGGCGATGTCCAATCCGTTGCTTTGGGCCGGCACGCCGCCGGGTCAACTCGTGAGTTGGGGTGCGAGGACTTTGCCCTATGTCCCGCCCGGAACGGTCGTCACCAACATGGCCGCCGCTTTCGGCCATAGTCTTGCGCTCACGGACAAAGGCACGGTGCTCGCCTGGGGAAATAATTTCTCCGGCCAGTGTGCGGTGCCCGCCGATTTGACCAACGTGGTGGCCGTTGCTGCGGGAAGCGGGGGACATAACCTGGCGCTTCAGGCTAATGGAATCGTGGTTGGATGGGGCGTGACGAATTATGGCCAAACCAAGGTGCCGGCAGGCTTGAGCAACGTGGTCAGCATCGCAGCCGGACGCGCTCACAGCCTCGCCCTCAAAGCCGACAGCACGGTGGCCGCTTGGGGCCAAAACGCCTACGGCCAGACCAGTGTGCCCGCGGGGTTGACCAACGTCGCGGCCATTGCGGCGAACGGCCACCATAACCTGGCACTCATAAGTGACGGCACTGTGGTGGCTTGGGGTGCGGGCAAGACCAATGCAAACTCGTATCCGAATTATCGCCAGTCGTTGCCTCCATCAGGGTTAAGCAACGTGATCGCCATCGCTTCCGGGGCGAACCATAATCTGGCGCTGAAGAACGATGGCACGGTAGTCGCCTGGGGTTGCAACTATGACGGGCAGACGAACGTTCCGCTAGCGCTGGGGGATATCGTCGCGATTGCAGCGGGAGGTGAAGGGGATGTTGGACACAGTCTTGCGCTCAGAAGCGAGGGAACGGTCATCGCGTGGGGCAACAATGAATTTGGCCAGACCGATGGACCGGCCGGTTTGACCGGTGTCACGGCCATTGCGGCGGGGGCTTATTACAGCCTAGCGCTTAAGAGCGATGGCACTCTGATCGCCTGGGGCAACGAAGCCGCGGATCAGGCGACTTCGCTTTCTGCCGCGGGTGACATGGTGGGATTGAGCCTCGGGGCAGTCACCACGCTTGGTCTCAAACGCGACGGTTCTGTGATGGTTCGGGAATACGCCTACTCGGGTCAGCCAGACGCGTCCGCCGAATTAAGTGGAATCGTGAGCGTCGCGACGGGAGAGCGTCACAACTTGGCGCTCAAGCGTGATGGCACCCTGCTCGTTTGGGGAGACAACTCAATGGGCCAAACGGAGGCCCCCGCTGGATTGAGCAATGTTGTGGCCGTCGCCGCCGGGTACGCGCACAGTCTCGCGCTCCGAAGCGATGGCCAAGTGTTCGCCTGGGGCGCTGGCCTGACGAATTCGGGTCCCTTCCCACAATTCGGCCAGTCGCTTGTACCCCCGGAACTGACCCCTGCGGCAGCCCTCGCCGCGGGCGAAGTTCACAGCCTGGCGCTCCAGAACGACGGTCGAGTGGTTGGATGGGGTGACAATTCCTTTGGCCAGACCAACGCGCCGAGCGGCCTACACGATGCAATCGCTATCGCGGCGGGATCATTTCACAACCTCGCACTCCGGAGCAACGGCACCGTGGTGGCTTGGGGAAAGAACTATCACGGACAGACAAATGTGCCGTCGGGACTGACCAACGTCATCGCCATTGCCGCCGGCTGGACCCACAGTCTGGCACTCCGACGAGACGGAACGGTGATCGGGTGGGGCGACAACACCTATGGCCAGACCAACGTGCCGTCCGGCTTGACCAACGTGGTGGCCATCGCGGCAAAGGACGGCCGCAGCATGGCAATTACGGCGGAACTTGAAATCATCGGCATTGAGAAGCGCGAACAAGATATTCTCCTGCGCTTCCGCGCGTTCAGTGGACGGCAGTACGCGGTCGAGTACTCGACCAACCTCAACCTCAGTCTTTGGACCGAACTGCCGGCGGGTGTATTTCCCGGCACCGGCGACGATGCCGTGGTGGGGGACACCAATGTGATTGGTGGCGTCGAGCGCAGGTTCTATCGCGTTCGACAGTCGCCCTGAACATTCGGGTGATGCCGCACTTCGCACCGCGGCATCGAGTGCGGCACTCTCCGTTTCGCCCCACTGCGAGGGAGCAGTACGAGCAGAAGCGGCCAACGGGGATTGAGATTTCCTGTTGAGTTTGCGGAGGTGTCCGTTATCGTCGAGTCATGCGCCGTTGGTCGCTCATCATCTTGTCAACAATACTCCTCCTGGCGACGTGGTCTGCGTCCGCCGCGACAACACGCGTGATGAAGGTGCTGCCGCATTTTCTGGATCAACAAGGGCGCCATGCGCTTTCACCCAGTCTCTACGACCGCGACGCCTATCAGGCCCAACTGCGCCAGAATCCGGCGCAACGCTCCGCCTTGCGGTTCGATGTGCATTGGAAAGCCAAGGCCACCCGCCCGCCGACGCTCAAGTTGCGCGTTGAATTGCGCGGCACAGCCCAGGGCAATCTGCCGCGTGAGGTGACACTGGAAGCGGAGGTCAAGACTGGCACGCTGGGCCGCTGGAGTTCGCTCACGCTCGGCGGCGAGGAATACAAGGATTTTGGCGAAGTCACGGCCTGGCGGGTCGGGTTGTGGGATGGCGACCGTCTGGTGGCGGAGCAGAAATCGTTTCTATGGTGAAGGGCTTGTTTCGATTCGCGCTGATTGGCGGGCTTGCGCTGCGGCTGGCAGAGCCACTCACCGCCAAAGAACCCGGCGAGTATCGTCTGGACGACACGCTGGCGGAGGACATTGTCACACCCGTTGCGCTAACGGTGGTGAACCCGGACGCCACCGAGGCGCTGAAACTCAAGGAATCGGTGCGGGTGCCAATCATCGTCCGTTTCGATCCCACAGCGGTGGACAAGGCGGAAAAGGAGTTGCGCGAGGTGTTCGCGTATAATCGGAGCAACTTTCTGAACACCGTCGAAGCGTCCTTCGGCCAGCGCAGATTGAGCGAAGCATCGGTCGCCTTGCCCGAATTTCAAAGCGTGGTGGACGCGTTCAACCGAAAATACCAGACGTTGCCGCTCAACAACGAGTTGGCAACAGTCTGGGCGCGTGGCGATTCTGGTCTGGTGGAACTGGCGCCGCTCTTCGCCCGTGTTCGCGAGGTCATGGAACGGCCAGTTCGCCCGGTGGCCTGGCCCGACAACTTGAAGTTAAGCTATACCGTGCGCATGGTGACCATGACCAACAGCGACGAAGCACTCACACTGGAAATTTCTGACGAGCGCGGCGTCCATCGCCCGCGCGCGGACCTGATTCCTCTAAGTGACGTGCGCGCCAGTTTCGAAGAGTTGTTTCCCGACGAAGAACAGGCATTGGCCAGGTTCGTTGCCATCTGGCTGCGGCCGAATTGTTACGCGGACGTTGAAGCGACCCGCCAGGATCGCGCCCGGCGGACGGAGTCGCTGAAGATCACAGATAACTACGAGGCAGGACAGGTGATTGCCAGTGCGGGACAGGTGGTGGATGGAAAACTTCTGGCCGCCTTGCAGGAACTTCACGAACGAACCGCCGCCAGCCGATTGCAGCATCAGATCGCTCGCGAGCAGGCCCAAGGCGCACAAATTCGGCAACTCAGCCAATGGCTTGCCGCCGGTCTGGCGCTCGTGACGCTCGGTTCAATCACGGCATTCGTGTGGCTGTCGCGCCGCCGCCGCCCCGTCACGCTGTTGCCGGCAAAGATTGCAGGCAACGTGGTGGGCGACGATTCGCTGGTGCGAGACCCGGACGATGAGTCGTGGCAGCACCGCACCGCCATCCGGGCCGGCTTGTTGAAGCACTTGGGCAAGTTGTTGCGCGAGAAACTGGTGCGCGGGCTTGTGTCGCAGCGCGGACAATTGTTGGACGCGCAAAACTCCGCCGCGGCGGAGATGGCGGAACTGGAACGACGTTTGAATGAATTGCAGGCGCCGTTGCAGGAGCGACTGCGAGCCTACGAGAATCGGATCGCCGATCTGGAAAAAGCACTCAACGTCAAGGGCGAGGAGAATCGTGAGTTGATCAAAGCCAAGATTCAGTTGACGCGCCGGCAACTGGAAGCCGAACGCGCTCGAAACCGGTTGGTGTTGAATTAGCGAAGTCTTCGAGTCGCCCGCCAACGGGTTTCACTTCGAATAATCGGAAGGTCCGGCGGCAGCAGCGGCACGGACGAACGCACCTCACGCACCGATCACCCTTGGGAATCCTGCCGTGACGCCACGTCCAGCTTGGCAAAGGGGTTGTTGTTGAAACCCGAATCGAGCTGCTTGGCGGCTACCACCGGCGAGGACCGGGGTGACTGCGCCACCGGAACCTTCACCGGGCGGGCAGTTGCTCCGGATACTGGTTCCGGCCCGGTCGGGTTCTCGCCCTCGCCCGGAGGCTTCGCGCGCTTGTTGCGGGGCAGCGGACTGATCATCAGCGTGATGCTGCGGCCTACGAGTTTCGGCTGGAAATCGGGACTGCCGTATCCGGCGATGTCAGCAATGAACTTGTTGATTACCTGAAAGCCGACTTCGGTGTGGGCCATTTCGCGACCACGGAATTTCAGGACGACCTTGACCTTCATGTCCTCGCAGAGGAACTCAATTGCGTGGGTGAGTTTCA
Organism: Verrucomicrobiota bacterium; assembly: GCA_014860005.1. The sequence goes on from JACZKP010000182.1 coordinate 17,818, forward strand.
CTCCGAGATCGTGCGGGTCAATGCGCGGGCTAAGCTGGACCTCCTTAACCGTCGTCGCGTGCTGATGCTTCTTGGATTCCTTGTCCTTCTTGGCCTGCTCGTAGCGATATTTGCCGTAGTCCACGATCCGGCAGACCGGCGGGTTGGCCGTGGCGGCAATTTCCACAAGATCCACCCCATGGGTTCGGGCGAGGGACAGAGCTTCGTTCAGCGAAAGAATCCCCAGTTGGTTGCCGTCGAAGCCGATCACTCGAACTTCGCGGGCACGAATTTTCCCGTTGACCCTGGTGAATGAACCGGAAAAGGAAGATTTGCGTGACGGGAAAGGGCGACTCAAGACACCCTCATCGGTTGTGGCATAATCATTACGTTTTGCTTCAAGCTTGCCGGCCTTTGGCCAGTATTATTGACACCGCGTAATTAACCATCAAACCCTGATAGTGCAAGCAAAAACTGGCCAGAACCGCTCAGGTAAAACTTACGCCACCGGCGGCACCAGCACGCGCAATCCGACGGGGCTTAGCGAGAACACCGCCGGCAGATGCCCGATAAGCTCACCCTCCACCTCAAATTGAGCCGGGAGCGTGCTCGACAACCGAAACGACTCGGCGCGGAAACGATTCACGGCGCCTTCGGGAAGGCGTTGCGTCAGCAACAACGTCGGGCCGCACCAAAGCAGCGTGAGCCAGTTCGCGCGCGGAAACACGCACACATCCAGCAGTCCGTCGCGCGGCTCGGCTTGGGGAAAAAAACGGAAAGACCCGCCGTACAACCGCCCGTTGCCGATCAACACAAGCTGGCCCGTGAACGTTTTCCCATCGGTCGAAATGGTGATGTCCGCCGGTTTGCCCAATAAGGCCCTCAGCCCGGAAATGACGTAGGCCAGCGGGCCGAGCTTTTTCTTGAGCGGCCAGTTCACCAATGCAATGGCGCGGGCATCAAGACCCGCGCCGGCCATTTGCGCGAAGTAATGTCGCTTCACGGCGTCGGGCTTGCCGTATTCAGCCCACGCCAGATCAATCCGCTCCTCGCGGGCGCGACGCAAGACATCCCATGCAGCATCCGGTTGGAGGGGAATACCAAGCTCGCGGGCGAAGACGTTCACCGTGCCCAAGGGCAGAATCCCGAGGCGTGCGCGCTTGAATCCATCCGGCGCATCGCCCAGACCGTTGAGCACTTCGTTGAGCGTGCCGTCGCCGCCCGCGGCGATCAACGTGTCGAAGCCTTCGTGAATCGCCGCCGCCGCCAGCCTGCGTGCATCGCCCGGCGCACTGGTGGTTTTCAGCACGCACTCGGCACCGATACGATCGAGGCAGCGACGGAAGCGATCAGCCTTCTGGCCTTTGGCGGCGGGGTTGAAAATGACGCAGGTGCGCACGCAGAAGAGTTCCGAAGCCACGGCGACCCTGTCGAGGAGAAAGCATCGTGTTGACCGTTTTCGCAGCAAACGAACTCGACAAGCCGGGCGACCTTCGCATCCTTGCGCCATGCAAGTTCATTTCTTCGGCGCCACGCGCACCACCACGGGGTCAATGTCTCTCTTGGAAATCAACGGGCGACGGTTGTTGCTTGAGTGCGGCCTGTTCCAGGGCCGCCGCGGGGAGTCCATCGAACGCAACCGCAATTTCCCCTTCGATCCAAAACAGGTGGACGCCGTCGTGTTGAGCCACGCGCACATTGATCACTGCGGCAATCTTCCGAATCTCTGCCGTCACGGTTTTGAGGGCAACATTTTCTGCACGTTCGCCACGCGCGACCTCGCGAGCATCATGCTGGAAGACTCGGCCGGGATTCAGAAAGCCGACGCGGAGTTCGTGTCGAAGAAGCGCGCGAAAAAGGGTCTGCCGCCCGTTGAACCACTCTACACGGAGGCGGACGCGGAAAAGGCCCTGCGTCAGTTCGTGACGCTGAATTACGACCGGCCCTTTCACGTGTTGGACGGAGTGACGGTGACCTTCCGCGACGCGGGCCACATTCTGGGCGCGGCGCAGGTGGTGTTGGACATTCAGGAGGACGGCAGAAAGTTCCGTTACTTGTTCAGCGGTGACATTGGTCGCGGCGACGACGACATTCTGCGCGATCCGCATCCGGTCGAGAACGTGGATTATCTCCAAGTCGAGGCAACATACGGCGGGCGCGAGCATTCGCCCAAGCGGAACGCCGAAGAGGAAGCCTGCCAACTGGTGTGCGGCACGCTGGAGAAGCAGGGCAAGGTCATCATTCCGGCCTTTTCGGTGGGCCGCACGCAGCAGATTGTTTATACGCTGCATCAACTGACCGACGCAGGCCGCCTGCCGCGCGTGCCGATTTTCGTGGACAGCCCGTTGAGCGTTAATGCCACCGAAGTATTCCGCCTGCACCCGGAATGTTTCAACGACGAGATTTATCGGTTTCTGAGGGAGAAGGCGAATCCCTTCGGCATGGAGAATCTCACCTATATCCGCGAGGTGGCGCATTCCATGAAGCTCAATGATTTGAAAGAACCGGCCATCATCATCAGCGCCTCGGGCATGGCCGAAGCCGGCCGCATCCGCCATCATCTTAAGAATAACATTGGCGATGCGAAGAATCTGATCCTGTTCATCGGCTACTGCGCGGAACACACCTTGGGGGCGCAGATAATGGCAGGCCGCAGTCCGGTCAACATTTTCGGGGAGCCGCATCAAGTCCGGGCACGTGTGGCTTCGATTGACGCCTACTCCGGTCACGCCGACAAACACGAATTACGGCGCTATGTGGAGTCAATGTCCGGCGACATCAAAAAGATCAGCGTGATCCATGGCGAGGAGTCGCAATGCCTGGCGTTTGCCGAGACGTTGCGCGGTCTCAAGCCGCAGGCGGAGGTGGTTGTGCCGGAATACCAACAGGTGGTTTCGATCTAAGGGGGGAGAAGATGATTTGGAACTGCAAGGCGGGGCACATCCCCAAGCCCTCGAATGGAGATGCGGGGTGGCTGACTTTTTGGGTGCTGCTTTGCGCCTACCTCAACCTCAGCGGCTGGCTGCTCTCAGCGATGGAACAATTGAACCGCACCGGTTATGCGGTCGTGTTTCTGGTGGGGGCCGGGCTGTGGGTGTGGTGGCGCAGCAGTGCCGGTCTGCCCGTCGCGCCGGAATTGAAGATACGCAAACTGCGACGACGCTGCCGACGTCCGTTGCCGATGGCGTTTGCGGTGCTGACGTTGCTGACCCTCCTGGGCGGGGCGCTGCATGCGCCGGGGAATTATGACGCCTTGGCTTATCGCATTCCGAGAATCCTCCATTGGCTGGCGGAGGAGGGCTGGCACTGGATCCCCACGGAATTCAACCGGCTCAACACGCGGGGGTGCGGGATGGAATGGGTTTCCGCCCCATTGATCCTGTTCGGCAAGAGTGACCGCGGCTTGTTCGTCATCAATGCCTGGTGCTTTCTGCTGTTGCCGGGACTGTTCTTCAGCCTGTTGTGCCATCTCGGAGTGCGGCGGCGGGTCGCCTGGCACTGGATGTGGCTGCTGCCAACCGGTTACTGCTATTTGCTGCAGGCGGCAAGTGTGGGGAATGACCTGTTTGGAGCAACGTTTGTGCTGGCGGCGATGGTCTTCGCGCTGAGAGGCCGGGTCTCGCGAAACCCTAGGGACGTCTGGCTTTCCGTACTGGCGATTTCGGTCATGACGGCAACCAAAGCCAGCAATCTGCCGCTCGTATTACCATGGCTGGTGGTAATGTTGCCGACCTGGAGGGTGTGGAGCGTTCGGCCGATCTTGACTGCGCTCATTTGTGTGGCGGCGCTCGCGGGCTCCTATCTCCCTACCGGCTTGATGAACTGGCGGTACGGAGGCCACTGGTCAGGAGCGCAGGCCGAGCGGCTTGATCTCAGCGAGGGACGCCTTTGGCATGCGAAACGGAACGCGATCATAGTGACTGCACGTCATGTGCTGCCGCCCGTTTTTCCCGTCGCCAAGGAATTCAACCAACGCGTGTTGAGCGGTGAGCCCGGCCTGACGGTCGGGGAATTGGAAGCGGAGGAGGGCGCCGGACTTGGTTCGGGTGTGACGCTGTTCCTCCTTGTGACCGCTGGCATCTCGATCATCGCCGCCGGCAGTAAACTTCGGGGAGCATTGCCATCCTTTAGGCGGCGGTTGGGATGGCTCGTTTTTTGCACCGGCATGATCGGGATATGCGTCATGTTGAGTTCGATTTGGGTAAACAGCATGGCGCGGTTGTTGACGCCCTATTACGCGATGGTTGTTGCGCCGCTCTTATTCCCACGCATGCAGAGTCTGGTGATGAAACGATGGTGGTGGCGAATGGGCGTCACACTCGTTCTGCTTGCCGCCTCGGCACTGGTAGTTCTCAATCCAGCGCGCCCGCTTTGGCTGCCACAACACACGCTGCCTGTTTTGCGCAAGTTGGGTTTGCCGGAGAGACTGGCAACCCGCGCAGAGTCGGTTTATCGCGTCTATGGGGATCGAGCGACCGCTTTCAACTCCGTCGTCTCGCAGCTTCCATCGGATGCGAAAGTGCTGGGAATGGTAACCTTCGACCAACCAGAGGCTGCCTTGTGGCGGCCCTTTGGTGAACGACGAATCGTTCATGTTCGCCGCACCGACACGGCGGAGAGTTTACGCGACCGGGGAGTCCGCTATGTGTTGGCCGGGGAAGACACCCCGATGCAGGCGTTCGACCAGTCCCTTGAGGATTGGGTGGAGAGGTTGAACGCCCGCCTGGTACGCTCGTTCACCATCACGCTGCGGGTCCAGAAAGGCCCGGAGGAATGGTATTTGTTCGATCTTGCGGCGAGAGGGCCACAGCTCTGAAACTGGTGCGAACTCCCGCAGTTTGATGGGCGTTTGAGATTCCTGCGAGCAGGATTAGGCTTGCGCCCAACTCCGCTTTTCGATGACTTAAGCGCGCGATGATTCAGTTGCAGCTTGCAGAGGAAACCCGCTCCAACGCGGATATTGCCCCATGTCTCTCGGTGGTCGTGCCGGTGTATAACGAAGAGCGCACTGTGGCCGAGTTGATACACCGGGTGCTTGATCAGCGACCGGTGCAGGAAGTCATCATCGTAGATGATGCTTCCAAGGACAACACTTGGACAGTCCTGCAGCCTTTCAGTGATCTTGCGCCCCGGGTTCGCCTGATCCGCCATGAAACCAACCAAGGCAAAGGAGCCGCCTTGAGAACCGGCTTCCAACACGCCACCGCGCCGATTGTCATCATCCAGGACGCCGATTTTGAGTACGACCCGGCAGAATACTTCTTGGTCCTCAAACCCATTCTCAGTGGAAAGGCGGATGTGGTCTTTGGCTCACGCTTTCTGGGCTCCGGATCGCACCGCGTGCTTTATTACTGGCATTCGGTCGGCAACCGCTTGCTCACCATGTTGTCCAACATGGCCACCAATTTGAATCTCACGGACATGGAAACCTGCTATAAGGTTTTCCGGCGCGAGGTGTTGCAGCGCATTGCCCTCGAGGAAAACCGGTTTGGCTTCGAGCCGGAGATCACCGCAAAAGTGGCCAGGCTGAAAGTACCCATTTACGAAGTGGCCATTTCGTATTACGGGCGAACCTATGAAGAGGGCAAAAAGATTGGGTGGCGCGACGGGCTTTGGGCGCTCCGGTGCATCCTCAAATACAATTTCTTCCACCGCTAATGAAACCTCCTCAAGATTCCGAAACCGCTCCCAACTTTGAATTCGACGCTCTGCGGGCAGCGGATAATTACCGCCATTCGCTCATCCGGGAATTCCGTCCTCACTTGCGTGGGCGAGTCATCGAGGTTGGCGCTGGGATCGGCCAGATGACCCAGTTGCTTCGGGGCCTGACAACTGTGGAAAGGCTGCTCTGCATTGAACCAGATTCGGCGTTGTGCCGGGAGTTTCGGCATAGCTTGCCGGATCAACCGCTTTTGGAGGGCACGGTGAATCTCCTGCCCGGCACGGAGCGGAGCGGCTGGAACGCCATCATCAGCGTTAATGTTCTCGAACACATTCAGGAGGACGAAGCGGAACTGACCGAATACGCCAGCCTGCTCCGCGAGGCGGGCGGGCGGCTCTGCTTGTTTGTTCCGGCCCGACCGGAAATTTATGCACCCATAGACGCTGACTTTGGCCATTTCAGGCGGTACACCCGGCGAGAATTGAAGCGCAAGCTTGGGGTGGCGGGATTGGAAATCGTCCGCCTTGATTACTTCAACTTCATCGGCTATTTCGCCTGGTGGTTCAGTTTTCGACTGTTAAAGCAACGGAAGTTCAATCCCGCTCAGGTACGCCTGTTCGATCGGTTTATCTTTCCAGTTGTGAACTTTTTGGAATCGCGAGTGGCACGCCCTCCCTTCGGACAAAGCCTGCTCTGCGTGGCCTCCGCCCACCAAAAGTGACCACAACTCTGCCGGATCTGGGCGACGAGTGTGGCCCGGCACTGAACCTGCGCCGTTTCCTCCTTGCCTGAATTGGAGGATTGGCACACTGTGAAGGCTGTGCTGCCTTGGCGTGACTGCAAGCGCTTCTGTCGTGGAGGGCCATCGGGAATGGCAGGAGTCGAGTTGGCGCTTATGGCTTAAACGCCCCGCACGGAAGCCAAGGAAACCAGGAATGATGGGTATTGCAGCCACAACCAGACGAATAAGAATGCGACTTTCCAGCCTTATGGCCGGGGCGGTCATTTGGCCGCTGATTGGCTTGAATCAAACTGTCCCCGCCATACTTGACGACTCGTTCGGATACCGGCTTGCCAGTCCGCCCGAAGTGGCGGTTTGGTGGTGCGAAGCCACCTACAAAGTGGGCCGCCATCGCGCGTTGCCGTCGGCAACCGGCGCAGCGGTGGAGATCGAAGCGGCCCGGAGTGAATACGAGCCATTTCAGATTGTACTACTGCCGGAGGCGACGCTCACCAATTTAACGGTGTCGGTTGCGGATTTTGTGCGGCAAGGCAACGGCCCGGGGGCTACCATCGCCGCCACCAATGTCGAGGTGTGCCTGGTTGAGTACGTGCCGGTGACCGAGCCCAGCGACAGCTTCGGGGTGGTGGGCGAGTGGCCTGACCCACTCGTGCCGCTGACGGAACCGGTCACGACCCTGGCTGGCACCAACCAGCCATTCTGGTTCACCGTGTATGTGCCCAAGGAAGCGCCCGCCGGTGATTACGAAGCCGCAGTGACATTCTCGGCGGATGGATTGCCGCCCTTTGATGTTACGGTACGGCTGCACGTGTTCAACTTTGCGCTTTCAGATGTAACCCACACCCGCACGGCTTACGGCCTGACCCTCGATTACAACTGGCATGGCTTGACCACCGATGAGGAGAAGAATCACGTGTGGGATCTGTACCTCCAAAACTTCCGCAAACATCGCATCAGTCCCTACATGCCGCACTATCGCGCCCAGATTTGGTGGGGATTCGCAAGCGATACGGAGACATTTCGCCATAATTTTATTGCTTTCGATGCCGCCATGGAACGCTATCTGGACGAGTTCAATTTCAACTCCTTCAAATTCATGGATGAACCGTGGACGCTCAATGGTCATCCTCGGTTCAGCGCCGGCTTTAATCAGCTATTTGCCAAGCTTTTGCAGCCCATGATGGCGCATTTCCGGGAGCGAGGATGGGCGGAAAAGGCTTATGCCTATTGGATTGATGAGCCGGATGCCCATCTCTTTCCCTTCGTCATCGAAGGGATGCAGGCGCACTTGGAAGCCGCTCCGGGCCTACGCCGCCTCCTGACGCTCATCAATACTCTTCGACCCGAGCTGTTCAATCACGTTGACACTTGGGCGCCGATCATGGCGCCAAGCATGTACCGCCCCGACGAGATCGAGGACCGGCTGCGGCACGGGGACGAGGTTTGGTGGTACACGGCCTCTTTTCCCGTCGCTCCACAGGCAAGCAATTTCATTGATCATCCAGCCCTCAGTCATCGTATCCGAGGGTGGATGGCCGAAAAGCATGGAGTTGGCGGGGAACTGTACTGGCAGACTGCTTGGTACACGGGGACGAATGGTCCACGAAATCCCTGGGAAGACGCGATGAGTGCGGCTCCCACCGGCAGCAAACTGCGGAACGGCGATGGGATGTTGCTGTATCCGCCGGTCAAGAATCTTCCCAACGAACCCGTCCTGGCTGGCCCCATCAACTCGCTCCGCTGGGAGTTGTTGCGGGAGGCCTTGGAGGATCGCGAGTATTTCTGGCTGTTGAAGGCAACGCTGGACCGGGCCATCAGCCGACTTGGACCGGATCACCCCGCCGTGCTGGAAGGCTATGCCGCACGCGAGGCGGCGCTGGCTCTGGTTCCTTCAATCAGCATTTACGAGCGTGATCCGCAGGTGGTTTATGCCGCGCGGCAGCGGCTCGCGCTGGCTATCGAGTCATTGGAGGATGGTTTGCCGTTCTTCGCACGCGAGCCCGTTTCCCGGGCTGCTGCCGCAAGTGAAAGCGTGGTGTTGCGGACGGAAGGGTTGGGTTGGCCTCTGCCGGCTCTCCAGTGGCGGCTGAACGGCATGAACATTCCCGGCGTCACGGGACCGACTTTGACTCTGACGAATTTGGGGACGGCAGATGTGGGAGACTATACTGTCGTGGCCAGCAACTCAGTCGGGGTGGCGACCAGTGCCGTCGCCCGGTTGGCCGGTTATTGGCAGACCACGCCACAGATCGTGAGCAGTCCCGCCAGCCTGACCCGTTATGCTGGCGGCAATGCTGTCTTTTCGGTGACGTCCGTGAGCACCAACGCACTCACATACCAGTGGATGTTCAATGACAACCCGTTGGAGCATCCCTATGCGACGCAACCCGCGTTGCTTTTGACTAACCTCGATGCCGGTCAGGCTGGCCAGTATGCGGCAGTTGTGAGCAACGCAATGGGGGTTGTGACCAGTTCGGTGGCGACACTTACCGTGTTGGTGAATCCGTCCGAGGTGTCGGTGGTTTCCGGAGGCAGCCAATGGCGCTACCACGACCTCGGATTGGACTTGGGTACCGCGTGGCGGCAGCCGGGGTATGACGATTCAGCTTGGGCAAGCGGGCTGTCCCCTTTGGGCTTCGGCAACGGAGACGAAGCCACCGCTCTGGCAGACGGCATGGAGGAAAAGCCCAACACGATCTATTTTCGAAAAGCCTTTGAAACGCCGGCGGCTTTGTCTGGCAGACAGTTGGCGGCTCGCTTGCGGTCCGACGACGGGGCGGTGGTCTATGTCAACGGCGCTGAAGTATTCCGCCAGAACCTCCCGACCGGGGACATCGGCTTCCATACGTCGGCCCTGACGCCCGTGGAGGGTGCGGATGAAGCCGCATGGATAACGTTCCATGTGCCTTCTCAAACATTGCATCCTGGCGCCAACGTCATCGCCGTCGAGGTCCACCAGTACGCGGACAATGTCCGTCCGGTGGCGTTTTGGATGTTCGATGAGGCGGAATCACCGTGGCAGGATCTGGTGGGCGGGCACGACTTTGAGGCAGTAGGCACAAACGTGGTCGCCAAGCCGGGGCGGGTGGAAGGTTGTGTGACCAACAGCGGGGCAGCGACCAGTTGGCTCGAGACGCCGGACCGTTCTGAGTTGCGTTACAGCGGCCCCTTCACCGCAGGGGGCTGGTTTGCCTTTGGCATGGGAGGCGGGAATGATCCGGCTACGACCTGCTTGGAGAAAGCGGACGAGTTCCGCCTGTACTACACCGGGACGGCGGTGAATCGCTACCGGTTCCGCGTCGGCGATGTGGAAGTGCAGGACCAGACCAGCGGGACCATTTCCGGCCAGTGGCGGTTTGTGGTGGCGTGGTATGACGGGACGAACGCCTTTCTCCAGGTGGACAATGGAAGCGTGCATAGTGTGGCAGCGTCAGCGCCCATGCCCACAAGCAACCCGCTGGTGGCGTTGAAACGAGCGGGAGAGGGGGGCGGTTTTGCGGCGGACGAGGTATTCTTATACCGGCGGGTGCTGTCCGAAAGCGAACGGACAATCATCCGCACGTCGGATTTGCGGACGGTGCTGGCGACGAACGTCGAGGACCTGGCTTTTGATTTTGAGTTGACGGCAATGGTGGTGCAGTTGCCGGTGTTTGTGGACTCGCCGGCGAGCCTGGTTCGCCATGAAGGGGAGACTGCGGCGTTCCAGTTGACAGCGGTCAGCAGCACGCCGGTGAGTTACCAGTGGTTGTTCGAGGGAGCGCCGATTTCAGGGGCGACCAACACGTTTTTATTCATGTCGGAACTGACGCACGCGCAGAGCGGCTTGTATTCGCTGGTGGCCAGCAATCTTGGGGGAGCAGTGACCAGCGCCCCGGCCATGCTCACCGTGGTTGGCCAGCCGGAGTTGCAGGTCCAATGGCTGGGTGAAGGCACGGGATTGAAACTTGTCATTCCGGCCTCCCCGGCTTCCTGGAGCTTGTTGGTTTCGACAAACTTCACGGATTGGAGTGTGCTTGCCACCGTGCCGCCAGCATCCGAACCCAACGTGGTGATGGATAGCAGCGCGTCGAATGCCCCTTTCCGTTTCTATCGTCTGCGGCGTGACTGATTCGTGCCACAACGAATTTGCTTCGAGTGACCGGGCGAATTCGCGACACGCAAACCCGGCGCGCGGATTTCGGATTGAGTTCCCGCCGCAAACCTTGTCGAATGCCGACATGGCAGTACGATTGCGTTTCGGAAGGGGCTTGCAGCGAACAGAAGGTTGCCAAGTTTGATCATGAGGATACTCAGGAAATCTGGTCGGATTCCAAGCTTGCTTGGCGTCACTGCGGCATTGCTGTCCGTGGGCGGACTGGTGTTCCCCGCCGCCGGCGCCGCAGACGCGCGAGCGACCAACGAATGGGTGTTGCGAGTGGGCAGTTATAGCGACTCCACTCCCGCGATTGCGCCTGACGGCACGATTTATTTCGGCACCTTTGACGGCCGGCTGTGGGCGGTAAACAAAGACGGAACTCAAAAGTGGAGCTTCCGAGCCGGTCGCGAAATCAAATCCTCACCTGCGGTGGACATGGACGGAAACATCTATTTTGGCAGCCGTGACCGGAAGTTTTATGCTCTAACGCCGGAGGGAAAATTGCGCTGGGAATTCAAAACCGGCGCCTGGGTGGATTCCTCCGCGGCCATGGGTTCGGATGGAACGATCTACTTCGGTTCGTGGGACAAGAAGCTTTACGCACTGAATTCACAAGGCGACAAACTCTGGGAATTCGCCACGGGCGGCCCCGTGGTTTCCTCACCCGCCATCGGCACAAACGGCGTCATTTACTTTGGCTCTCACGACGGAAAGCTCTACGCCTTGTCGTCCAACGGGGAGAAGCTCAGGCATTTCAGCGCGGCTGGTCCGGTGATTTCCTCGCCGGCGTTGGATCGAGACGGCGGGGTCTTTTTTACCTCGGTGGACGGCTTTCTCTACGCGCTCAACTCCGACGGCAGCCTGCGTTGGAAACTGCACACGACCTCGTTCCGCGAGGGTTCGCCGGTGATCGGATTGGGGGGCATGATCTTTCTCTGTTCTCACGACGGCCTGTGGGCGATCACGCCCGAGGGCAAACAGAAGTGGTATCGCGGCAAGGAGGACATGGACGGCACGCCAGCCATCACGGCGGACGGTTCGGTGATCTTCGTTTTCCGAGATGGACAGGTAATCAACTACGACCACGACCGTGGTCATCGCTGGATGCACTCCATCTATCCCTGTGGCAGCGTCTCGCCCGCCATTGGTGAGCATGGAACGATTTATTTGCCGGGAGCGGTGAACCGCAGCTTGACGGCCATCCACGGCACTTCGCCTTTGGCGGCCACGCCCTGGCCCAAATTCCGTGGCAATCGCCGAAACACCGGCAATCTGGCTGACCATTTGCGTTAAGTGGGTTCTGTCGGACAACGTCGTCTTCCTTTTGGTGGGTTCACCAGCCACTGCGGCTACCACTTCCGGGACATGAACCGCCACCAGTTGGTGCCAATACTGCGCGCCCCTTCGCGCGGCCATTTCCAATGGTTGTAGAGGCAACCCACGACGAGGGGTGAAATAACGAAAGCCGCCAGGCCGAGGCGGGTGGTGTTAACCAGAACCAACACCACCAGGAAACTGGCCAGATTGGAGATGATGATGGGCCAGACGAACGGCATCCGGTTCTCGGTCGAAATCAGCGTCCCCCAGAAGGAATAGTTCATTTCCAGTAAGCCTTGGAGCGCGAGCAAGCTGAACCAGAGCACCGGCAGCGTGGACTTGTCCGAACCGGCCCAACGCAGCAGCACCGGCACCACCAGCACCACCCCCAGCGCCATTGCCAGATAGGTGAGGGTTTGCAGCCAGACGCGGGGCCAGAGAGTTTTCCGCAATGCGGGGTGATCGCTCTTGATGCGCAGCTTGCCCACCATCGGCCACTTCACCAGGGTCCACACCTGCGCCATGGTGACGCCGATAATAACGAGTTGCAGTGAGAAACCGTATTCGGCGGCGGCGGCCAGGCCAAACACCGTCTGGCAAACCAGCGTGTTAGCATGGCCGGCCAGATATCCACTGGAGAACTGGAGGCCGATGCGCCAACTGTTTGGCCAGAGCGTGGCCACGAGTTGTTTCACATCTGCAGCAGTTGCGGGCGTTGTAGTTTTCGGGAGTGCGCGCAGGACAGCCCGCCGGGAAAGCTCCCGCTGCAGAACGCTGCCAATCAGTGTGGCCAACGGCACGCTCAACAAACCTGCTCCGCCCATCAACAGCAGGCAACTGAGCAGAATCCTGACGGTCATGGCGAGCGCCCCCAGTTGCGTGCTGAGCCGCACTTGGTCCATGCCGCGCAGGAACACATTCCACCAGCCGGCATAAATCTCCCAGACCGCTGCCACCAAAGTAACACCCCATGCGATCCAAGTGACAGCCGGCGCGCTGGTTTCGTTGACGCGCACGGCGACCATCACGGTGCCCGTCGCTCCCAGCAACAGGAGGCTGGCAAGTGATAGTAGGCGGTAAAGCTGCCGGGCGGTAGGCAACAACCGTCCGAGCAATTCGTAATTAGGTCCGTTCGCTCCGATTTCCGGCGCATAGCCCTGCGCCTGCAACTCTTTGGCGCCGCCCATTGCGTAACTGACTGCGCGTCCAATGCTCGTGGCAAATCCCAGGTCCAGAATGGGCACTAGCGCGCTGAGGCTCAACAGCACGAAGTACATCCCAAAATCCGGGCCGGACAAGTGATGGATCAGCAGCGGCAGCACAACCACACCGGAGGCCAGCCGCAGCCCGTTCATGGCCCACGACCAGACCACGGCCGATTGCGCAAGCCGTTGAATCGTGGGCGTCAGGCGAGCCATTGAGATTGGGAGGCTGTGATCACAATCACTTCAAAGCGAATGCCAACTTGCCGGGAGGCAACGACCAGGGTCAAGCCTGGAAGAATCTCGCCGTCGCTGCTTTCCTAACGAAACGTGGGGTTGCTAACCTCCGGCGTGGTTTGTTAGCGTCGCGGGCAGATGATAAAACTCGGTTCAAGCGCACCTCTGAAGATACCCGGTAACGGGGGGTGCTGGGTTTCCTCTTGCGGCCATGCCTTCTTTTTTTGAGCGAATCTGGAATAGTTCGCCCGCCTCTTTAACCCGCGCCCTTCAACGGCGCGTCCGCAACTTGCGCGCGGGAGAAGCCTGGCATGAAATCGCCGGCGGACCAGCACGGGGCCTACGCATGCTGCTGCCGACGCCACTCGATTCGGGGACTGCGGAATTGGTCAACGGCACCTTCGACCAGTTCTTCTATGAGACGATTGGCCGGCATCGCGCCCTCAAGGGTGCGCGATGCTGGGACATTGGCGCGAACATTGGATATCACACTCTGGCGCTAGCCGCACAAGGGGCACACGTGGTTGCTTTTGAACCCGGCAAGGCCAACGTAGAACGCCTGCAGTTGCACGTGGATCACAATCCAGAAGTCGCGCAGCGCATCAAAGTCCTCCCGGTGGCGGTGGCAGACCGGGATGGCGAGGTTTCTTTCAAGGTGAGCAGTGACAGGACCGGGGCGAGTTCGGGCAGCCATCTTTCTGACGCGAGCCCACCGCTGGGAGCGGCAGTTTATGCGGCGTTTGACGAATGCGTTGTGACAGCGTTGACGATGGATACTTTGGTGCAAATGCAGGGCGAGCCACCACCGGACATCATCAAGCTAGATGTGGAGGGGGCCGAGCATCTCGTCTTGAAGGGGGGAATGCAGATGCTAGCCCGGCACAAGCCGTTGTTGTTGGTCGAGGTGCATCATATTTGTGTGATGCTGTCGCTGACCGAGATTCTGCTCGCGCTGGGGTATAAAATGTCTGTTTTGGATCGCGATCACGCCAGCCCGTCACGCTGCTTCATCATGGCCAGATAGATGATGGATCAAAGCGTTGCTTCTTCAGCCGACATGAAAACTATCCGGTGCTGCAGCCCTTCTGCGGAAGCTTCTCGTGAGGCATTGGCGGGTGGCAATCCTGTCGCGCAGTCGCCCTGGGCGTGGACGCGAACGGATCAGGTCTTCAAACTTGATTCTGGTTTTTCGCCATCCGCTCTCCATGTCTCCAATTCCTGCCGCATGCGTCGCGTCGGGATGGAGCTTGTGCGACAGGGAGCAGTCGTCACGCAATGAAGATCGCGTTGCTCACCACTGACAATCGCTGGCTGTACCGGCAATTCCACCAGGAGACTCCTGCGTTTGGAATGGCGCCCGAGGCATTGATCTCGGGCTTGGCGGCCCTACCGGATGTCGAAATTCACATCGTTTCCTGCACCCGTCACCCGCTCAAGTCACCGGAGCGACTCGGCCCGAAGGTATATTTTCACAGCCTGCATGTGCCCAAGATCGGCTGGATGCGTACGGGTTATCTCGGTTGCATTTGCGCGGTGCGCCGCCGGTTGCGGCTCATCCAACCGGACATCGTCCACGGCCACGGCACCGAGTTTGAATCGGCCATCTGCGCGGCCCATTCCGGTTACCCAAACGTCATCACTTTGCTGGGCATCATGCGGGAGATGGCCAAAGTACTGAAGGCCCGACCTGGCAGTTTTTATTGGTTCGCCGCCTTGCTGGAGAATCACTGCCTGCGGCGCACGGCGGGGGTGTTGGCCAATTCCACGTTCACTCAGGAAAAAGTGCAGCATCGCACACCCCGGACCTGGGTGGTGCCGAACGCAGTGCGCGAGGTATTCTTTGACAGTCCGCTAGTCCCACCCATGGATCCCAAGGCATCGTTACACGCACCGGTGCTGCTAAACGTCGGCACCGTCTGCACTTACAAACGGCAGAATGAATTGTTGGACATCGCCGAACAGTTGCACGCAGAAGGGCTTGAGTTTGAAATTGGTTTCATAGGTTCCGCTACGCGTGGCAACCCCTATGTGGAGCGCTTTCATGCCCGTCTCCCAGGTCTTGGGTTTTCTTCGTATCACAGCTTCATGCCGGTGCCGCAACTGATCGCGCACTACGACCGCGCAGCCGCACTGGTCCATGTTTCGGCCATCGAGTCTTTCGGTCTCGTAGTGGCGGAGGCTCTATGCCGTAATCTTAAATTCATCGGCTTCAATTCCGGCGGTGTGGCAGATATTGTGGCTGGGGTGGAAGGGGTAGAAGCGTTCTCCGATGGTGACTGGGCAGGGCTGAGGGGCTCGCTCAGTCGTTGGCTGAGAATCGGTGCGCCACGGGCACGAATGGTGGCAAACGCAATGCGGCAACGATATCATCCTATGGAGATTGCACGCCAGCACCTCAAGGTTTACCGCGATGTGTTGAACTGCGCCCGATGAAAACCTGATGCACTTTCCGACCGAAAACCATAATATCATGAAGATGAACACGAGATTAGTATTTAAGATTCTTTTGCGGCGCTTTCAGGCCGATGGCGTTTTCGATGTAGGTTCCTGCGACGGTTACGATTCCGTGCTATTTCGTCAAATCCTGCCGAAGGCGGTAATTGTGGCCTTTGAAGCCAACCCCATCAATTACCAGAAGATGGCTGCAAATGAGACAATCCGCGCCAACCGTATAGAAGTGTTGCCGTATGCAATTACTAACAGAACTGGCACCGCGCAGTTTAACGTCGTAGATGTGGACTATGAGAACCCGCAGGAAAATCGGGGTACAAGTTCCTTGCTCGTGCATGAATCTCTGAAGATAAGAGAGGTGGTCGAGGTGGAAACTCGCCGGCTGGATGAAATCGTACTGAAGGATTACTCAAGTATTCAACGCCTTGGTCTCTGGATTGACGTCGAAGGCGCAGAGTTCGGAGTGCTTGAGAGTATCGCTGGAGTCAAAGACCGGGTGGTCGCGGCCCATGTGGAAACTGCTCGATCCCCGCTGCGGCTTGGTCAGCGAGTGTTTAGCGATGTAGAAGCTTTGATGAAGTCACTCGGCTTCTCGCCTGTTGGGACTAATATGTCAGAGTCTAGCACTTGGGGCGATGTGGTATTTGTAAATGAGAAGGCTGTTTCGCAGCTTGGCTGGCGATTCCGGCTCTGTTGTTGGATGAGTATGTTGACGGATCAGTGCCGACTAGATTCCCTTGGACTGTTTCTGCGCCAACGATGTCAACCGTTGTATCATTTGCTGCGTCGCATCTATTTCAAACTGTTCACGTGAGTTTGCGAAATTGAACATTTTACAACTCGGCTGAACCATTCGGCCTGAGCAAGGGCGAAAGCACCACTGTCGTTGTTGCCTGCAACTTCCCCAAGCCGATGATTCTCCAAGAGACACGGTGCGCGCTGATTGGCAGAACGGTAAAGTTGGCGGAAAAAAGTCTTCTCACTGGTGGCGCCTGCGGGCCAGCCCGGTGGAGATTGCCGCCGCCGTCCTGCCCTCCCGTGTGTGCGGGTTCTTCCTGCGTCTCTTGCCGTCGCGACTGGCGTGGCGGCTCTCGGACGGGCGCGAGTAGGCGTCAAGGAGAAATCACCATGGCCGTTCCGCTTGCCTGAACTCCTTGCAGTTGGCAGAGTCATTCGCGTGGCTGCTCAAGATAACCGTCCTCAAGGAGTAATCCAGAATTCCTCCGGGTTAATGGATCGTCCGCTGCAGGTCATGGCAGCCTGCCGGGCGCGTGATCTGCCGATTTTGGAGCTCATGGCCCAACGGCTGGCGGATAATGTTCCACTTCGTGAGTTGCACGTCGTGGTCCCGGATTCAGATTGCCCGCAGATTCAATCCCGCCTGGGCACTGGCGTGCGAGTGATTTCCGAGAACGAGTTTATCCCTGGCATGCAGATGAAAGCGCTCCGGACGCTCACTGTGCCTCGTTTTCCCCAGGCGGCGGGCTGGTACTTTCAACAACTGCTCAAACTCCAGTTCGCTTTCGAGTCCCCGGAGGATGATTACTATTTGATTTGGGATGCGGATACAGTGCCCCTGCGGCCCCTGCGGTTCTTCGATGCACAAGGACGGATGCTGCTAACTCGGGCGACGGAGTACCACGCGCCGTACTTTGAAACGTATCGGCGGTTGTTCGGGGAAGATGCCCGCCGCGAATTCTCCTTCATTGCCCAGCATATCCTGGTGCAAAAGTCCGTTGTTCGCGAGATGCTGGAGAAGATTGAGCAAAAGATTCCCGGAACGGGCAACTGGGCTTGGAAAATCATGCGCTCGTTGCCCGTCAGCGGGGATAATCTTTTCAGCGAGTACGAAACCTACGGCCACTATGTGAAAAGCCACTATCCTGACCGGATAACTTTCGTGGACCGACCCTGGCTCCGCGAAGGGACGCAGCGGATAGGAGGCGGAGTGCCTACCGCAGATGATTTGGAGCAGCTTGCGCGCGAGTTCGATTTCGTGGCGTTTGAACGAGTGGCCACCGGCTGGCGACGAATGGCTCGTTCGCTTCTCAGACGGGTGAGGAACGCCCGCCGGTAATAGCGGCCGAGCGGCAGCATTCGGTTGGGAATGGCGTTCGTGGCAGCGACGCATCAGAAAAGGCGTGGCTTCGAGAATTTCTCCGACAAAGGATTTGCGGGGGCGAGGGTTTTTGATTCTAATTTGGTTTTGAATGATCAATCCAATTGCCAGCAATGATGGCCCGGTGGGGGCAAGACGCGGCGGCACAGCAATCGGTGCCGTGCGTCCGGTTCGGGGTGTAGCGATTCCTTCCAACCGTGTTAGGCGGGAACCAGAGGCAAAGCCGTTCACAGACTGGCGTTCCGTGGGGTTACACCACCTCCTCGGCGATGAAATTTCCCGGTCGCGTGAGGTTTCACCCAGTGCCGCAACAGGGCGCTGCAATGGGCTTATCCGAGCGACGGTGAGTTGTCGCAGGCCATGAACAACCTTCAGGCATTCAAAGCGCTGGTCCTATACGCTGTCCTCGTACCGGTGGCGATATTTCTTGGTTACGTGTTGTCCGACCCAATGCAGCGCAGCACGTACATCACGGTTACGTTGCTGCTTGGGGTGCTGGCGGCGCCGTTGCTGCTGCGCTATCACTACTCGATCATGCTGTTGAGTTGGAACACGACGGTGGTCCTCTTTTTTCTGCCGGGCCGGCCCAACATCTGGTTGGCCACCATTGCGCTTAGCTTCTTCATCGCGCTCACCCAACGCATTTTGGACAAGGAACTCCGTCCCATCCGCGTACCTGAACTGACCTGGCCTCTGATCGCCATCGTTCTGGTAACAGGGATTACTGCCCAGTTGACGGGCGGCATCGGGGTACAGGCGCTGGGAGGGCAGGTCTTTGGAGGTCGCCGCTACATCCTGCTCTGGTTTGCGATCCTTGGCTACTTTGCGCTCACCACCCAGCGCATTCCAGCCAACCGCGCGGGATTGTATCTGGGGCTGTTCTTTCTAGGGGGCGTGAGTTGTTTCATTGGTGATTTGTTTCCTGTATTGGGCGCCAAAATACCGTTCTTGTTCTATCTAATTCCGCCATACGATATGCGGGCTACCGAAATCCAGCTTGGCTCTGCCCGATTGAGCGGCCTTACTGCGGCCTCAATCGGCGTTTTTGGCTTCATGATGGCCAAGTACGGCATTCGGAACATCTTCATGGCTGGAAAGCCGCTGCGGATCCTGGCGCTGCTCCTCTTTTCAGGGGTGGGATTGTATGGCGGTTTTCGTTCCATGCTGCTCTCCCTCCTTGCTATTTTTGTGGTGCAGTTTTTCCTGGAAGGATTGCATCGCACCAAATTGCTGCCGATTTTTGGCGCGCTCCTGCTCTTGGGTGGCGCGTTGACCGTGCCCTTTATCGCCAAACTGCCGCCAACCGTGCAGCGCGCCATGGCCTTTCTTCCCCTTCCGATTGACCCAATGGCGCGGGAAAGTGCGCGAGGCTCCTCAGAATGGCGACTGATGATGTGGCGGGCATTGCTTCCGGAGGTGCCGCAGTACCTGCTGCTGGGGAAAGGATTGGCGATAACACCCGAGGACATGGCCTTCTCAACGGACCATTACTTTCAAACCCGGACCATCTCCGAAAGGGATTGGTCTGCCGCCATGGTCGGAGATTATCACAACGGACCCCTCTCGATCATCATTCCTTTTGGCATCTGGGGAATGCTGGTTTGCATCTGGTTCATGGCGGCTGGCGTGCGCGTGCTCTATTACAACTATCGCTATGGCGACCCGGAGTTGCGGGTGGCCAATACCGCGCTGCTGGCCGCCATGGTCGGTAAGCTCGCAATGTTTTGGTTCATCGTGGGAGCGATTGCCACCGACATGCTTTTTTTCGCGGGCATCTTGGGATTGGGTGTGGCGCTGAATGGCGGCATGGCCCGACCCGCATTGGCCCCAGAGCCAGAGACGTCTCAAACCAAGGCCCTGCCTGAAGTCTGGCCGCGTCCGCGACCCGTGTTTGGCCGGCACACGAGTTAAGCAGGGTAGCAACGGGTCAAGGCAGATGGGAACCGATAGGATTCCACTTGGCGCGCGGATCCCATCCAGCACCGAGGGCAAAGATTCTGCCGCGCAGCGGAGCAGAGCTGGTGCTCCGCCGATGAACCTGACGCCGCCAACTTAAGCAATGCGCTTTTCCATCATCACCCCCAGCCACCGGAATTCGGAATGGCTGCGCCTGTGCGTGGCATCGGTGGCCGACCAGGGCGTTGATTTGGAGCATATCGTGCAGGACGCGCAATCGGATGACGGCACGCTGGATTGGCTGCTTCAGGACCGGCGGGTCAGGGCCTTTGTCGAGCCGGATCGCGGGATGTATGATGCCATCAACCGCGGATTACGGCGCGCCACCGGCGACATTCTGGCCTATCTCAACTGCGATGAACAGTACCTGCCCGGTGCGCTGGCCGCCGTGGGTGAGTTCTTTTCGCGTCATCCCGAGGTTGAGGTGCTGTTCGCGGATTTCGTGGTGGTGGAGGCACGCGGCGAGTATTTGTTCCATCGCAAGGTACAGGTGCCGCTCCAGCATCATTTATGGGTTTCGCACCTGCCGGCCTTTTCGTGCGGCATGTTCTTCCGCCGCCAACTCATCCACGAGGCGGGCCTCTACTTCGATGCCAACCTGCGCATCGTAGGGGATGGCGACTGGGTATTGCGCCTGCTGAAACGAGACACCCGTATGGCGGTGCTGCGTCGCTTCACTTCCGTCTTCACCTTGCGCGAGACGAATCTGGGACTTGGCGGGCAGGCCCGCGAAGAGGCCCGCGCCTTGAACGCCACCGCTCCCGCGTGGGCGCGTGCCCTCAAGCCTCTGTTGATCCTGCAACATCGCCTGCGTCGGTTGGCCAGCGGGCTTTACCTCCAGCGGCCCTTTGCTTTTGAACTGTACACGCTCCAAAGTTCCGGCCAACGGGTGCGGCGCGAAGTTCCGTCGCCCCGTTCCCGCTGGCGCACTCACCCTTGAAGCTCAGACCACGGTCAATCCGTGTTTCAATTCGTGAGGCGCGCGGAGTAAAATGCATCCCCGCAGGAACCGGCGCTGGCTTCCGCGTTGCTATCGTCCTTCCCTTGCTGCCAGAGAATCTCTTTCACTGCAGGCCATTGCGGGGCCGGCATGCGCGCTACTGAATTTGTGGCTCAGCCGCCTTGGGCGGTTCACAATTCCAAGCTTCTTGCTTTGCGGATGTTCTCGGTCTTTGAGTCAACTCGCGGGAGCTTCGAGCTGGTTGCTGGGAATTCATTCGGCTGGACAGGTGGAGGCAAATGCCGTCTGTTACGAACTGATTTGCGAACTGAAGGTCCCGGACCATTCCGCCTGCGCCTGCGGGCCGGTTGGTCACGATTGAAGTTATGAGTGTTTTGTTGATTGCCCTGCTATCCGGGGTTGGTTTTGTGGTGGCCTACCACACCTATGGTCGCTGGCTGGCGCGGAAGCTTTTCCGCCTGGATCCGAATGCGGAGGTGCCGAGCGTCCAACTCAACGACGACCGGGATTATGTGCCGACCGCGAGAAGTATCGTCTTCGGCCATCACTTCACATCCATTGCCGGCACCGGGCCGATAGTGGGACCGGCGTTGGCGATCATTTGGGGCTGGGTGCCGGCGTTGTTGTGGGTATTGATCGGCTCAGTTTTTGTCGGCGCAGTGCATGACTTGGGGACGTTGGTGGTCAGCTTGCGCAATCGCGGCATGACGGTCGGAGAAATCGCCGGACGGGTGCTCAATCCGCGCACGCGGCTGTTGTTTCTGTTCATTCTGTTCTTTGCCCTGTGGGTGGTGCTGGCGATTTTCGGCTGGGTCATCGCCAGTGTGTTCACGATGTTTCCGCAGTCCATTCTGCCGGTGTTCCTGCAAATTCCCATCGCCATCTGGATTGGCGTGAAGGTTCATCGGCGCGGAAAGAACCTCCTGTTCCCCTCAATCATCGCGCTGGGATTGATGTATGTGACCGTGTGGTTTGGCGCGGCTTGTCCGGGAGTTGAATGGACCGGGGGGCATATCGGGGACACCATTCAGAGACTCAACACCGTGCTGGCGGCCTGGCCGGTATGGGTTTGGGTGGCGATACTGCTTGCCTACTGCTACGCGGCAAGTGTGATGCCCGTGTGGCTGCTCCTCCAGCCGCGCGATTACATCAACAGCCTGCAACTCATCAGTTCGCTGGCGTTGATCCTGATCGGTCTGGGCGTGGCGGCGGCCATGGGCGGCATTGCGCCGACTCCCGAGGCAACCCGACTCCCGCTGGAACTGGTTGCTCCGGCGCTGAATCTCGCGCCGCAAAATGCGCCGCCCATCCTGCCGTTTCTGTTTGTCACGATCGCTTGCGGCGCGATCAGCGGATTTCACTGCCTCGTTTCCAGCGGCACCACCAGCAAGCAGTTGAAGAATGAGCAGGACGCTCAATTTGTTGGCTACGGTTCCATGTTGTTGGAGGGATTCCTGGCAATCCTGGTCATCCTCGCTGTGGGCGCGGGGATCGGATTCGGGTGGTCGGCCAAGTTCGGCACCCTGGCCGGTGCGGAGTTATGGCATCAGCTTTACGCCGACTGGTCCACAGTCACCGGCGGCACAGCCATCGGTGCGTTTGTGGTCGGGTCGGCGAATTTTCTCGAAGCGATGGGAATCAATCACGCCATGGCCACCGCGCTGATGGGGGTGCTGGTGGCGAGCTTTGCCGGGACCACGCTCGACACGGCCACGCGCTTGCAACGTTACGTGATCCAGGAACTCGCCACGACCTTTGCGCCGAAGCCCTCGCCCATTTCGGGGGCGCCGGTGGCGGCAAACCGCAGTCCGGTGCGGCGGGGATTCTCTTTGAATCCCTTGGTTTGGTTGACCAATTCCCACGGGGCGACGTTCTTCGCGGTGAGCACCGCCTTCGCGCTGGCGTTGTTTCCGAAACCGGGCGATCCATGGACGTGGGCAACCCTTGGCAAGGGCGGATTGATTCTCTGGCCGTTGTTTGGCGCCACTAATCAGTTGCTGGCCGGGTTGGCTTTCCTGGTGGTGACGTTCTGGCTCTGGCGGCGTGGCTTGCCGGTGAAATTCACCGCGGTGCCAATGGTCTTCATGCTGTGCCTGCCGGCGTGGGCGATGCTCACAGACTTGGGAAATTGGTGGAGCAAGGGTCAGTATTTGCTGGCGGGCGTGGCGTTGCTGGTGCTTGCGCTTGAAGTATGGATGATCATCGAGGCAGTTCGGCTCTGGTCCAAAGTCAAGGGTGTGCTGGAACCGATGCTGCCCCCGCTGCCGCCGCGGCACAGAAACGTGACCGCCGCCCGTTCCAGCATATGAACCAAGACTCGTTTCAGCGCCCCGATCGCAGGAAAAACCGGCGGCGAAGACTCAACGCTCGCGAAACTCGACCCAATCAATGAACCTGCAACGCATTGGCATCTTTGGCGGTTCGTTTGATCCGGTTCATCTTGGCCACCTGCTCGTGGCGCAGGCGGCACTGGAGGAACTGGAACTCGACCGGCTTTACCTCGTTCCGGCGGCGCAGTCGCCTTTCAAGCCCACCCGTCAGCCAGCATCCGACGCCGAGCGATTGCGGTTGCTGCGGCTCGCGCTCGCGGGCAAAACCGATTGTGAGGTGGATGATCAGGAAATCCGACGCGGTGGAATATCCTACACGATAGATACGCTGCGCGATTACGCGCGCCGGTTTCCGACGGTGACGTTATTCTGTCTGGTCGGCGCGGACAACGTGGCGCAGTTGCCGAAATGGCGCGCGGCCGATGAACTGGCGCGACTCGCTGAATTCGTGGCGCTTACCCGGCCTGGCGAGCCGCCGGTGTCCTTCCCGCCACCGTTCCGGGGCCGGATGCTCCACGGGTTCCCCTTCGAGGTGTCGTCCTCGCAAATTCGGGCGCGGGTGCAGGGGGGGCAGACCATCGCAAATCTGGTGCCTCCCGCCGTGACGGAGGCGATTCGTAACAATGGGCTTTATCTTTGAGCCAGCCTCCCACAGATTTCGCCTCAATGGATTCAAAAAAACTGGCGCTATTATGCCGGGAGTTCGCGGACAATCGGAAGGCGGAAGATATTTTAGTGCTCGATGTGCGCAAGCTTTCGAGCGTGACGGATTTCTTTGTCATTGCTTCCGGCACAAGCGAGCCGCATCTGCGCGCGATCCTGGAAGAGATTACGGACAATCTGCGCGAGGAGCATGAGATCCGTCCCCGGGCGGTGGACGGTACGGTGCATGGCGCGTGGGTGGTGCTGGATTTCTTTGACGTGATCGTTCACGTCATGCGGGCGGACGTGCGGGCACGCTACGACTTGGAGGGGCTGTGGGGGGATGCACCAGTAGTCCGACCACGCAAGCCGCGGGCCTCATTAAAGGAATAGCTGTTAATCTGATTATTACCAACCGGAGGCAGGAAAGCCACTTTCCGGAAACTGAACAATTCACGGGCGCACCCGCAATTGTTACATCTCTTTGGGGGGGATTTCCGCGGAAGCTTTCACCATCGCATCCAGAAGATTGCGAAAATCCTCCAAGCCCGGCGCCGGGATGATGATCGTGTCGCGCCGGCCGCCCACGTCTTCGGTAATCCGCAGGAAACGTCCGCGTGGATTCTCCTTGAGGGTGAACACAAAAGTCTTGCGCTCGATCTGCACCTTGTCCGTCTTGAGGGTGTCCTCATTGACCGGAGGTTTCGGGGTGCCAAACGGGCGATGCCCGTACGGCGATGGACGTTCATTTGAGATCATATCGGTTCCCGCTGCCGACGCCCGTGGCGCCAGTTCCAATTTACAACAAAAGTTTGACGAGCCGCGCCTTTTGTCAACTGCGGAATTTGGTTGGGCTGACAAAACGCAGCGCATCCGGGGGATGAGCGACCCGCCAGAAATAAACCGCCACGCCGCCAATCATCAGCACATTGATAACCTGAAAGACGCCCTGCCAGGTCCGAAACGACCGGGCGGCGGCATCACGTTTCACCGGCTGTAGGTTGAGCGCGTGCTGGACGCGGTGCAGGCGGGCGAGCCGGGGCGCCAGCCAGAATCCTCCGATCAGGCTCAGGGCGAGCAGCCCTGCCAGCAATCCCGGCCAGATCCGGGGAGTAGTCCGCCCCAGATAAAGCCATTCCGCGAGCACGTGCAACAGGGCGATGATGGCAAAGGCCGTGTGCCAGTAGAAATAGCGGGTGAGCATCACCTGGGCGATCCCCCCGGAAATGTAGTTGAAATACCGCTCGCCCAGCATGGCGTGAACGTCGCGAGCCACCAGGGCGGGCATGGCGCCGACCGTAAAAAACACCGCCGCCCCCAACCAGATGGCCGCGTTCAGCATGCCCACGAATCGCAGGAATCCGATCACCGGGTCACCGTAAAAACAATTCCACTCCCTGCCAAGCCCCAATCCGTGCCGAAGTGAATTTGTGAACTCGGAAACGGTTGTCCCGCTCCGCTCCCGTCGAGCCAAGCGTCTCAAGCGAAGATGGCAGACGCCGGGTGTCTTGGTCTGGCCCCCGGCGGTGTGATTAGAAACGGGTGAGGCTGAGGAACGCCGCCTTCGGCGGCAGAATTGGAGACCGGCCCCGCGCGGTCGCCTAACTTCGCATGGTATTGAAC
This sequence comes from Verrucomicrobiota bacterium, assembly GCA_014860005.1. The sequence goes on from JACZKP010000182.1 coordinate 43,174, forward strand.
GGAATTTCAGGGGTGTCAGCGACCCCGGCAGAGCCGTAGGATTTCCCAAGGAATAAGGAATCCCGTATAAAGAAGCAAAAAGCCCCAAGTGGGATAGCTTGGGGCTTTACTCGCCTTGGATGAATCGAGGCTCAGTCGAACGCGTGACCCGCGCAGCAGAGAACGTTTTTGACTTTGTGGCGGACCAGATCCTTTACTTTTGTCCGGGCGGGACCGAGGTATTTTCGCGGGTCAAATTCCTTCGGGTTCTCCGCGAAGGCTTTGCGGATACCCGCTGTCATTGCCAGGCGAAGGTCTGTGTCAATGTTCACTTTGGTGCAACCGACTCGGCGGGCAACCTCGATGTCGGCTTCCGGCACACCGGCCGTGTCCGTGCCCATTTTGCCGCCGTACTTGTTGATCTCTTCAACAAGCTCCTTGGGCACGCTGGAAGCCCCATGAAGCACGAGCGGATAATCGCCCATCCCGGCATCCATGAGGGCTTTCTTGATGGCTTTGAGGCGCTCCAAGTCGAGGTGTTGCTCACCCTTGAATTTATAAGCCCCATGTGAGTTTCCGATGGCCACCGCCAGCGAATCCACGCCGGAGGCTTTCACGAACGCAACGGCTTCATCGGGGTGGGTGTAACAACCGCCCTTCGAATAGCCGCCGCCCTCCTCGCCGTCGTCGTGTTGCGCCCCGACCAACATGCCGAGTTCACCTTCAACGACACAGTTGTGCTTGTGGGCGTATTCGACGACTTGCTTGCACATTTCGACGTTCTTTTCGAACGGCTCGTGGCTGGCGTCAATCATGACGCTGGTGAAGCCCTCGTCTATGCAGTCCTTGCAGAGTTGAAAGGAATCACCGTGATCCAGGTGAACCGCGATGGGGATGTTTGAGAGGCTGACGGCCGCCTCTATCAACTTTTTCAAATAGACAGGATTGGCGTATTGACGGGCGCCCTTGGAAATCTGGAGCATGACTGGGGCTTTCTCCTCCTCGCAAGCCTCGATAATGGCTTGGAGCAATTCCATGTTGTTGACGTTGAATGCGCCCAGCGCGTATTTGCCCTTCAGTGCCTTGGCGAAAAGTTCTCGTGTGTGTGTCAGTGGCATAAGTTTGCTAGTTCAGGTAATCAAAGGCCTGGTTTCCCCAGCCCACGTTGATAGTAGGATTCATCGGGGTGAAAGAAAACCAAAATTGCGAACCCCAAGAGGGGGTGGCTCGTTTGCGTGTGACCCTCAACGCTGCCAAAGCATGAACCGCCCGTTCCCGAAGGAAGGGCGGTTCAGCCGGCCAATGCGATCCAGCAGCGTCAGCGCTTGGGCGTAACGATCTCTGCCATCTTGAATATCGGCAGGAACATGCAAATGACCATGCCGCCAATGACCACGCCCAGAAACACGATCAAGATCGGCTCAATGAGCGAGGTAAGCCCGGCCAGGGTTGTCTCGATTTCCTCGTCGAGGAAGTCCGAGATACGCTCCAGCATGCTGTCAATCTTGCCGGTTTGTTCTCCGGCAGTGATCATACGGATGATCATGCTCGGGAAAACCGGGTGCTTGCTTAAAGCAGCCGAAATGCTTTCTCCACGCTCGATGTCCGAGGAAGCCACTTTAATCGCCTTCTCCATGACCACATTCCCGACTGTCTGCGAAACGATTTGGAGCACTTCCAAAATGGGTACGCCGCTGCGAATGAGCGAGGCAAGCGTGCGAGTGAAGCGCGCCAGGCAGATTTTATGGGCAATCGAGCCGAAAATGGGCAGCTTTATCCGTCGAGCATCCCAGAATTCCCGCCCTGCTTTTGTCTTGATGAAATGCAGCCAGCCATAAACCAGTCCGCCCCCTCCCAGAATGAACAGCAGGAAATACTGCTTCACGATTTCGCTGAGGTTCATGAGGAACTGTGTGGGGCCGGGGAGATCCGCCCCGAAACCCTTGTAAATGTCGCCGAACACGGGGATTACCTTCACCAGTAGAAAAACCGTGATCACAATGGCGACCACCGTGACAACCGTAGGATACATCATTGCGGATTTGACCTTTTTGCGAAGCCGAGCCGTGTTTTCCAAGTAAACCGCCAGGCGTGCGAGGATCTCCGCCAACAAACCGCCCTTTTCCCCGGCGCCGACCATTGAAACATAAAGCCGATTGAAGGCATTGGGGTGTTTCTGTAGGGCTTCCGAGAAACTGTCGCCCCCTTCGACGCGGGTGCAGACGTCCTTGATGATGTCCCGCATTACCTTGTTGGGCGTTTGGTCGGCAAGGGCCTGGAGGGATTGTACCATGGCCAGACCGGCATCAATCATGGTGGCCAGTTGCCGGGTGAAAATGACCAGGTCGGCGAGAGCCACTTTACCGCCACTGGTGCGGCCCTTCTTGCCAATTTTCTCCTGAATGGAAACCACCAGGAGATTGCGGTTAAGCAGGGCTGCAACGGCCGCCTGCTCGGTGGCCGCTTCGACCGAACTGCGGATTTCGCGGCCACTGCCCGTTTCCCGCGCTACATAAACAAATGACGGCATAATTTGAGTGTATTGATACTAACTCGCTGCGTTGCAGAATTTCAAGGCCGGGTTAGCCGACGCATCATGAAAGCTGCAAAATCTGACAAGCAACACCCGTTCCATCATCCTACCCTGCGGTCGCCGGTGAATTGCATCCGCACTGGTTTCAAGCCGAGAGCCCCGTAAGCCGCGATTCTACTGCCCAACTATCACCCAAATCGCCACCCAACAATCAGGCAGTAAGTCCATGCTGGAGGCCCGCATTCCTCGCACCAATCTGTCGCCAAACCAGTTGCATTCCAGCGATGTCAGGAAACCTTTGCAAAAAAACTTGTTGTCAAACTATGTGGTTTCCCCTATTTATTCACGCAAATGCACCACGTTGGTGCCGGGGGTAAACTGTATTTACCCTAGAATGCAATGTACCAGAAACGTACAACACACAACAAAGAACATCGGAGGAACCAGATGAAGTTTAATAAATGGACAGTGGGTTTGGCGGCCGTCGGAGTCGTCAGCCTTGCTTCTGCTGCCAAGGCCGAGGAGAAGATGAGCCGGTTGGAAACCGCGCTGTCTTCCACGACCATCAGCGGATATGTAGATACCTCAATGCAGTGGAACCCGGGCAGCGGCAACCAGAGTGTTGCACCCGTGAGCTTCCAAGGCCCAGACAAAGCCGACGGCTTCAACCTGAACGTGGTTCAGTTGAGCATCGCGCAACCGCTGGACGAAGCCGAGTGGGCTTCCGGCTACAAACTGGATCTGTGGTTTGGCCCAGATGCGAACACCTTGGGATCACAATCTGTGAACTCCTCTGGTGCGGGCGATCTCGGCATCCGTCAGGCGTATGTCGCGCTCCGCACTCCGGTGGGCAACGGCATTGACTGGAAGGTCGGTGTGTTTGACACCGTCATTGGTTACGAGTCGCTGGAGTCCGGTAATAACCCGAACTACACTCGTTCCTACGGCTTCACGATTGAGCCGACCACACACACGGGCGTTTTGGCCACCTACCGGTTGAACGATTTCATCGCGTTCAGCGGTGGCGTTGCCAACACCTTCGGCCCGTCCATCAACGAACGCGCCCAAGGGCCAAACAGCAGCAATGAAGTCAAGTCGGAGTCGTACAAGACCTTCCTTGGCTCAGTTGCACTGACCGCTCCCGACGACTGGGGTTGGGCGGCTGGTTCGACGCTGTATGCTGGAATCGTTAATGGCTTTAGTTCCGGTGTAGCTGAGAACCAGACCAGCTATTACGTCGGGGCGACGGTGGCTACGCCGGTTACCGGCCTGAAGTTGGGTGCGTCATTTGACTACGTTGACGTCCACAACCTTCCCAGCAACCTCGATAACGCGTGGGCAGCGGCATTGTATGCTTCCTATCAGGCCACTGAGAAGTTGAGCTTCCACGGCCGTGGTGAATACTACAATCAGGATGCCGGCTCTGGCGATGACCTCGAACTCTTCGCCTTGACCGGCACCGTGCAATATGACCTGTGGGCCAACGTGATCAGCCGTTTGGAAGTCCGCTACGATAAATGCACTGACAGCCCTGGCAGCAAGAAGGTGTTCGGCGGCAAAGCTTCGGACAGCCCCAGCGGCCCCATGCTATCTGGTGAATGGGACTATGATTATGATTATAGCGATGCTTGGGGCATCGGAGGCACACTGGAAAGTAATGCACCCTCCAGCGGCGGAGATAAGGATGCTTGGCTCGTTGCGTTGCAGTTGATCTACAAGTTCTAAGCTGACTTGAAGTTTCATAGCCCCTCCCGTTCGCGGGAGGGGCTTTTTGTTGGTTACGAGCCTGAGCCGGACCACGGTTACAAGTTTCTTCGCTTTCAATTATGAGCTTCCCTTTGGCTCGCGCTTGGGCTATACCATCGCCCCATGGCCACACAAGCTGACAGCGCCGGTTTTTTTATTTGGGGGATTGACCAATCGGCCTACGGCCCGATTGAACTGCCGACCCTCGTGGATTGGATCAAAGACGAGCGAGTGCTTGCAGACAGTTGGGTCTTCGTGGAGCGCGACGTGACTTGGCGGCGTGCGGCGGACCTACCCGAACTCCAGATGTTTTTCCGCAACCGGACGCCGCCTGCCGCAGTTGCCTTGCCGGCTGGCATCCAGGCTGGAGCGCTGCGCCGGGTCAAAATCCTGGCCGGGCTGACCGATGCGCAACTGGAACGTCTCGCCCAGGTGATGGAACTCCATCGCGTCCCTCAATGGAAGGTTATCGTCAAACAAGGGGAGCGCGGGGACGCCATGTATCTCATCCTGGAAGGTGAATTGCGCGTGCGCCTGATCGCGGGTGACAAGGAAACGATTCTCTCCACGCTCGGTCCCGGTGAATTCTTTGGTGACATGTCACTCTTCGATCATGGCCCGCGCTCTGCGGACGTCGTGGCCAATGTGGACAGCACCGTGTTAAGAATGACGGCTGCGGCCTTTGAAAACCTAGCCAAGGAAGAACCTGCGCTCGCCGCCCCGTTCCTGCTGGCCACCGTCAAGACCCTCGCCGCCCGGATTCGCGCCGATAACAAGCGCCTGGGCAACTCTGTAAAACTTGCCAGCGCCGCCGGGATGTAGGCCGGCGCTACCTGCCTGGGCCGTACCGCGGGCGGCACGTCGGGCGTCAATCACCCAACAGCTTCTTCAACTGATGGCGCGCTTTCGCCTCCCTTGAGGTATCGCCCAATCGGGGCACGAATACCCGGCGCGCCATTTCGAAGTACTCACAGTAATTGCTGAGGTGTTTCTCCTCCACCGGGTCCGCGCGTCGGTCGCGGCATTGATACGCCACGGTGCGATCATAGCTCGCGCAATTCAAACAGACCTTCAAATCCGCCCCGCACTCGCAGGTTTCGGAGCGCCCGGGCGCGCCGGCCAGTTGGTATTCCCGCCCGCACTTCCAGCAATGTCGCGTCATGCCGTCATGTTATTTCGGCGGGGCCGGAAGCCAAGCGTCAGATGAACTGTCGCGGTGACGGTAGCTCCGCCGCTCGCTTGCGCCGGCGTCCGCCGTGGGTAAACTCCCGACATCAGTATTTTTGGAATGCGCATGAACATCGTCGTTCTGGATGGTTTTACTCTCAACCCCGGCGACCTGAGTTGGAACGAACTCAAGGCGCTGGGGACTTGTGCGATTTACGACCGCACCCCGCCGCCGCAGGTCAGCGCCCGTGCGGCCGGGGCGGAAATCGTTCTGACCAACAAGACGGTCATCACACGCGAACACCTCCAGGTGCTCCCCGAGTTGAAGTACATCGGCGTGCTCGCCACGGGGACGAACGTCGTGGATCTCGCGGCTGCGCGCGAACGCCTCATCCAGGTCACCAATGTTCCGGCTTACAGCACTGCTTCCGTCGCGCAAGCCACCTTCGCGCTCCTGCTCGAATTGGCGCACCGCATCGGTCATCACTCGCAGACCGTGCGCGAGGGCCAATGGACGCGTTGCCCGGATTTCTGTTATTGGGATTTCCCTTTAATAGAACTAGCCGGCTTGACGATGGGCCTCGTCGGCTTCGGTCGGATCGGGCAGACGGTGGCTGGCTTGGCGCACGCTTTCGGCCTGAAGGTGCTGGTGCATACTGCCTCGGCAAGACCTGCGCCCCCTTTCGTGGAATTCGTTGACTTGGAAACGCTGTTCCGTCAAAGCGACGTGGTGAGCCTGCATTGCCCGCTCACGCCAAAAACGAAGCATCTGGTCAGCGCCGAACGGCTTTCGTGGATGAAATCCTCCGCGTTTCTGCTGAACACCAGCCGCGGTCTGCTGGTGGACGAGACGGCCTTGGCTGGCGCGCTCGACCGCGGCAAAATCGCCGGTGCCGGCTTGGATGTGCTTTCCGTTGAACCACCTCCCATGGACAATCCCCTGCTCGGCGCGAAGAATTGCATCATCACGCCGCACAATGCTTGGGGCACCCATGCCGCCCGCGCTCGCTTGCTGCGCATTGCGGTGGACAACCTCCGGGCCTTTCTGGGCGGCAAACCGCGGAACGTGGTGAACTAAAAACCAGCCGGTTGGGCCGCGCACGCCGCGCACGCCGGGCTTGGATTTCGCCGCCTGCTCCGGCATATTCCGCCGCTCATGCAATTGATCCGCGACATTTACACAGCGAAACCGTCGTCCGGGCGACCGGTCATTTCTTTTGAGTTCTTTCCGCCCAAGACCGCGGAAGGCGACCGCGCTTTATTGGAGAAACACATTCCGGCCCTGCTGCAAACCAAGCCCGACTATTGCTCCGTGACCTACGGCGCCGGCGGCAGCACACGGGACAAAACTTTGATGATCGTGGACCGCATCCAGCGCGATCACGGCCTTACCGCGCTCGCGCACCTGACGTGTGTCAATCACACGCGGGATGAAGTCAGCGCATTGCTCCAAAAAATCAACTCGCTGGGGTGCAAAAACATCCTGGCGCTGCGTGGCGATTCGCCCGGTGGCGGGGAATTCGTCGCCACGCCGGGGGGCTTTGAGTTCTCCTGGCAACTGGTGAAAGCCATCCGTGAGGCCGGTGATTTCTCCATTGGCGTGGCGGGATTTCCCGAAGGCCACGTCGCCTGCCAGGCGGGCAAACAGGCGGACTGGCGGCATCTTAAGGAAAAGATCGAGGCCGGGGCGGACTTCGTCCTGACCCAGTTGTTCTTTGACAACGCCGATTTTTTTGAATTTCGCGACCACCTCACAAACCAGCTTGAGGTGAAGGTGCCACTGGTGCCGGGAGTCATCGCGATCTTAAGCGCGACCCAGATCAAGAAATTCACGCAAATGTGCGGCGCCCGCATTCCTGCCAACCTCGGCGCGAAGCTGGATGAACTGTCCCACGACGACGCGGCGGCGGTCGAGTTCGGCATCGAATACGCCACCCGGCAATGCGAAGAATTGCTTCAGGCAGGTGTGCCCGGGTTGCACTTTTATACCTTGAACAGGGCCGGTTCAACCGTGCGGGTGTTGCAGAACCTGGGGCTGGCCTGAAGCCATTCAGTACATTGGCAGATTGGGACTGCGCGCTGCGGCCATCTCGACCGCTACTCCGCCAACTCGGGTGCCAAGTTGCTGGTTCAAGGCGTCACCACGCAATACAAGCGTTGAGCAGGCGAGGTGTTGGTGTGGCGGAAGTGCGTGAAGTTGGCTTGAGTCAGCACGACGGAGACTCCAGATTTGATCCATGGTGCAAAACCGAATTCCTTCAGTTTCAAAGGAACAATTCCGCGTGCGCGAGCCGCTGGTCAGCCGGTTGATTCTGGTTGGGCTGCTTGCATTGGCCGCCGCCAACATGGAATCCGCAGCCGCCGAGTTGATAGCAGCCGATCAGGAAGCGCTACGTGGCGCGAAGCAGGGCGGCGTGGTCGAGATGCCAGACTTGACGGCACGGCGCGCGACACTGCCGCGATTGCCGGTGGCGATTGTGGCAGCCGGTGGACCACAGTTTCTGTTTTCCGACAAGCCGGAGTATTTTCTGACCGGCAATGGCATTGCGTTGCAGGAAGGGGTGCAGCCTGGCGTGGTGCGGCTTTACGTTTATCACGTTCCTACTCCGACCAACTCGGCGAAGACCATTTCCGCCGTCATCGAAAATCTGGGAGCTGAGCCGATGACGCTGCGTTTTGTGCGCCGGGCTTTTCCACCGCCCGGCGGCCACTATCACGCCATTGCCAAGACGGCGCTCGCTGAGTTCTTTGGCGCTACTCCCGAAACGAACGTGCGGACGATTCCTCCTGGCGGTCGCACCGCGCTTGATCCCAAACTGGACGCCGCCACGGCCACGCGCGATCAGCTCGTGCATGCGTTTTATGAATTCGAGATCACCCAACCCGCCCGCGTGACTGTGTTTCAGCGGGATCCGCAACAACGAAGCGTTGAAGTCATTGACACGCTGCCAAAACTGCCATCCGTCATCCCCGGCAAGGACTCCGGCAGTGGTGCCGGACGAGGACTCTTCCTGGCCAGTGATTTTGTCGTCACCAACTCGCCGGGCGTCGTGCTCGACACGAGCCACGGCCCGATGCAGCTCATCGTCGCGGATGGTCGGGGTGATCCGTGGATCAAAGGTCGCGATAGCATTGAAAACCGCGAGGCCCGCAATGTGGGCAACTACGGCACGGTGTATCGCGTCCGGCTCACCCGCGCCAGCAGCGATGGACGCGGACTGGCGTTGCTCATGGCCAAGACTGGCGGTGGCCCCTGGTGCGGCGCGCTGGCAGCGGCGGTGCAGGTCAATGCCGGCCGCTGGCCCGGTGGCATCGTAAACCTTCCGAGCGACCGCGTGGCGTTTGGCGGCACCAATGAACTGGTGTTGATTCAGAAATTCCCGCCCGTCCCACGCGGCCAAACAGACGTGATCGAGATTGTTTACTCGCCCCCGGGCGCATCCTGTTTGCCGACACCGTTTTTGTTCGTACCAATTGCCCCGGGCGATTTGTGACGTGGCCGGGCCAAGCTTTGTGCTTGAGAAATCAGCGTCCTCAGCGTCAAATCAACTCCAACATTATGAAAATCTTTACCCTCATTGTCCTCATCGGATTCGTTTGCACTCTCTCCGGGATCGCCGCCGACGCCCCGGCCAAGGATGCGAAGCTGCGGCATGTCGTTGCCTTCAAGTTCAAAGACACGGTGACCAAGGAAAAAATCAAGGAGGTGGAAGACGCCTTTCGCGCCTTGAAGGGCCAGATCTCGGAGATTGTGTCCTACGAATGGGGCACGAACAACAGCCCGGAAAAACTCGATAAAGGCTTCACGCACGGCTTCATCCTCACGTTCAAGAGCGAAAAAGATCGCGACGCGTACCTGGTGCATCCGGAGCACAAGAAATTTGGCGCGCTCGTCGGCCCCGTGCTGGCCGACGTGTTCGTCATTGATTTTTGGGCAAAGGTGTAAACCCACCGCGATTTTGTGCGCTTTGATGTAGTTCCGAGTTCCCAAATTCGTGTACACACACAAATTGCGCACCCATTTGGCGGGTGGGCAAGAAAATGTTCGGTTTTTCGTCAGCGGGTCTGTGACCCGCAAAGTTGTTTGCGCTTGGCCCGGAGCGTCCGCTCCAAGGCCGCGCGGTAAAGATGTTGCGCGTGGGCGTCAGTGCGTCCGCGCGTGACTTTGGCGCGGATTGTCTCGCAGTAGCCGTGACCGAAGCCCATTTCGCGCAAGGCAATTTCCAGGTCGGTGATCTCGCGCGCGACGTTCTGGCCGGTGTAGCGGTCGCGACTGGTTTCCTGGCATGTATTCTTCGACGCCCAGTAGCCGCGTTGCCGGAACACCGCAGCGGCTTTGCAGGTCGGCTGCAACTGGCCCGCGTCCACCTTGCGCCAGTGAATGGCTTCAAAGTACGCCAGGGCCACGTCGAGATGCCGGTCGGTGAATTCCATGTCCTTGCTTGAACGGCATCCGCTGACGGTGGCCAGCGCGTCGCGGTATTCGGCATCGTCCAGCGCGGCTTCGCGCTGGGCACGCTTCAAGAGGATCTGTTGGGCGCGGGATAGCATG
>JACZKP010000183.1 GCA_014860005.1 Verrucomicrobiota bacterium
CAGGCCCACGCAAAGAAAAAGAGGGTTGGTCTGCACTACAGCACATTTGAGAAATCCGCAGCCACATGGGCAACAACTTACGAAACAAAGACCCCGAAAAATCGCTGTTTCCCCAGTCGAATAGCGGAAGTCGGGCTAACGGCGGCGTTCCGCGGGCGCGGCACTCCCTCGCCCCCGCTCTTCTTCACCCGCTTTTAATCACACCCGGCGCCGGCTCGGAGTTGCGCTGGCCTTGCGCCCGCCCGCACCGTATGCTTTGACCGCAACCAAACCACGAACATGCGACGCGTATTGCAGATGGCGGCCTTGACCGTGGCGCTCGGCGCCATTGCGTTCTGGCTGTTTTCCGGGGCGAACCAAGGTTGGACGAAAACAGGCGGGCCAGAGACGTCGTTGGGCGGCATCACCGGCGCGGAAGTCGTCACCGAGGAGAAACGCTTCGTGCCCGGGCTGGATTTTCTATGGGGCGCGATAATGGCCGGCATCGTTCTGGCCGGTGCGTCCCTGTTGTTCCCCAACCAGCCAAAGTCAGGCAGCGGTCCGCCAACGAAGACGCCCTGAACCGCGATGACCCAGATCGGTTTCCCGATCGTTTGGCATGAACAATTTTGCGCCGGCGTTGCGCTGACCTCATCCTATCGGATCGGTTGCGAACGTGGCCGACAACGAAGTATTGAGCAGAGAAACTTTATGACCGCAAAAGACATCCTCGCCGAACTGAAGCCGCTGGGCCGGGAGAGCTATCGGCGCGTGCTCTTTAACAACTACGGCGTCAAGGAGCCTTGTTTCGGCGTGCCGATTGGCGAGTTAAAGAAGTTCCAGAAGCGCATCAAGATGGATTACCAACTGGCGCTCGACCTTTACGACACCGGCAATTATGACGCGATGTATCTGGCCGGATTGATTGCCGACGATGCGCGCATGACCAAGACGGACCTGCAACGCTGGGTGGAAAACGCGTATGCCGGTTCGCTACCAGGTACCACCGTGCCATCAGTCGCGGCGGGGAGTCCGCACGGCTGGACGCTGGCGTTGAAGTGGATTGAATCGCCGAAAGCTCGGGTCGCATCGGCGGGTTGGGCGACGTTCAGTAGCCTGGTGGCGCTCAAGCCCGACAGCGAACTCGATTTGCCAGAGCTGAAGCGACTGTTGTTGCGAGTGCAAAAGACCAGCCACAGCGCGCCGGACGTGGTGCGTTACCAGATGAACGCGTTCGTGATTTCGGTGGGCTGCTACGTACAATCGCTAACCGCACTTGCTACACAGCTTGGCGAAAAGATCGGTCCGGTGATGTGCGACCTTGGGAACAATGATTGTCAGACTCCGTTCGCCCCGGATTACATCCGCAAGATTCAGCAGCGCGGGACCATCGGGAAGAAACGGAAGACGGTGAAATGTTGAGGGGGCAACTCCGCAACGGAAGTGAAACGAGCCTTCACCTTTTCAGCTTCTTTTCCAACTCCGCAAACACATCCCCGGCGTCGCGCCACTTCACCTCGGGTTCGGACAATAAATCCCACAATACATCAATCAATTTGGCTCGCTCGCCGTTCGGCAGGTTCAGAAGTTCATTTTGCTCAGTGGCAACGCTCATGGGCAGACGTTAGTGTCCCTTGCGGCCCGCGCCGTGAGGATCGCGTGGTCGCGCACCTGATTGCGCAACGGTTCGGCGAAGAGCTTCAGATCAAAGCAGCGGATGTTGTCCCACCCCAGCCAGCCTTACACGGCACCGGCATGGCAGACATCGGTCAACGTGCCGGTGATGATGACGCGATCCCAGCAGCCAAGGATGCCGACGATTTGGTCGGCGTAGCGTTAAGTCAACAGTTCGACTTGCGGCGTCTCGGCAGCAGCAGGTGTCGGTTCAGAAATGCCGCCTGATTTACCACAAACTCTTGGTTCCGGCTATGCCGGGTTAGGAAAAGAAAGGCTGGCTAACGAAAATCTAATTTCCTTTTTGGCCGTTCACGCTGACGGGTGATCCCTTTATGACCGACGCCCGTAACGTCACGACCACGAACTGGTTCAACATCGCGATCAGATCAGCGGCACGCGCACGCCTTAAATACCGCGCGTGGGCACGCAGCGTGACCACCATGCTGGCCTACAATAATGCCAGCCAGTTTTTCAATGAAACCTATGCCGGCGGAGCGCTCAACGGCCTGGCCGTGGCCAACGCCTACGACGCTCACCTGCGCCTCAGCGCGCTGGCCCTCAACACCCAAACCGCGACGCTCCCTGAATCGGAGTGCCGAGCACCGCCTCGGCCTGTTGACCAACCTTGCCAGAAACTGAACGATTCGGAGATCGGCGCTCCAAAGTTGTGGTTCATGGCCGGGACCCGCGTCCAGTGCTGGAGGTCGGAGCTTCCCGGGAACCTACCGCTGGTAGCCGACGTCAGGAGGCGGACATTTTGAACTGCACTTTCCGCCTCCTCACGTCGTCGTCTACGGTTCAGGGGTTCAAAACGCGAGCCTTGGCTACGGGGCGTTCTCACCCCGTTCGGCTACGACCCCGCCGGACGGTTGCAGCGCATCACCAATGGCAGTTACCGCGCCGCGTACACGCATCTTGCCAACGCGCCGCTCGGCAGCCAGATTGCGTTCAGATCGAACAGCGTGACGCGCATGACCACGACCAGGAGCTATGACTTCTTGAACCGCCTGACGGACATTCAAAATAGCACAGGCGTCGCGCCTGTGTCCCTCTCCGCGTATCCGTATAACGCCGCCAACCAACGCACCGCCCTCACGAACGCGGACAACGCGCACTGGGTGTACACCTTGGAAGGAATCCATATGCCCTGGCTCCAGCCCAATATCAATCGATTGATGCTTGTATTAACAGTAGGAACACTCTCACTCTGCGGCTGCTTTCTAGCCGTTTCGGACAAAGAGTGGGAGAGGACGGTTCCAGGCGTGTACGAGGGTTCGCTGCAGAATTTTCGCGAGGTGCTGGACCTGAATCAGGATGGGAGTTTCCGTCATGAGTTTTTCACCGGTCAGCAATTGGTACACAGTGGGACGGGTAAATGGTCGTACGACGTTAAAAGTGGAATGATTCGAGTTGCACCTTTCACTTCGTACTATGAAAGGGAAACTCGCAGCAGCACGACTAATGGGGTCACCAAAGCGGCAGATGTGTTCGCCGTTTTGCGCTATGGCAAGTCCGCGAGCAGAATCACGCAGTCAACTGACGTTGATTACAGCCTGCGTAAGAAGGGCGCAGAATAATGAACTCGACACGCCAACTAAGGCACAAAGGATGCCAACGAAGATTAAACGCTGGCCCCGGTGCGGCTTCTAAAGCCCACCTCCAGAGCGTTGCACCAAGCCTGGTTGTTCGTTGGCGCGAATCGGAAAGGTGTCAGAAAGGTGTCCCGGCCATTGTAGAATTTCGGCTTGGCATTCGTCCCTTCCGCTCTGAGGATCGGCCGCATGGCGCGCACACTCCGAGTGCAGTATCCCGGCGCGGTTTACCCCGCGAGTTGATGGACCAACTGCCTGATTGGACCTCCCGAATCCTCCAACGTTAGCGCCTGAGCGTGCGGACGCCCACTTATCTCACGGCGTGAATCACGTCATGAACCGGGGCGACCAACGGAGGCCGATCTTTCGGGATGCCGAGGATTGCCATCGGTTCCTGGCCAGGCTGGTAACCCGGTTTGGTTTTTGCCAATTTCGAGTGCGTGTGCTAAAAGGGACTCTGGAATGAAACTGCGCCGCCAGTTCGCGAAGCCGCAGCCGGCTCGAACCTTGAGGCGGCGGCCACGGGCGGCTTTTACCCTCATCGAACTGCTGGTGGTGATTGCCATCATCGCGATTCTGGCGGCGATGCTGTTGCCGGCGTTGCAACGGGCCAAGGTGGCGAGCAAGAATACCTACTGCAAAAACAATCTCCGCCAACTAGGCCTGGCGCTTCAGATGTATGGCTCGGATGCCGGCGTGTATCCGTACACTGTGGATGCCAACGTATCAAAGACGTGGTACCACTTCCTCGCCCCCGGTTACGGCAATAATTTCAACATCATGACCTGCCCGACGTTCAAGGGTGAATGGCCCATTGAACAGGCCATCGTCTGGGTGTTTGGCAACGCGTATCATCGCGGCCCGACTGCTCCCGGGCGGGTGGCCGGCGTCAGTTACGGTTACAACGGTTTTGGCGTGGGTTCGGCGAATGCCACCAGTTGGACGGCCAATCTAGGCTTGGGAATGGTGGTGAATCCCAGTCAGACGCTGCCCGCCCGCAAGGAAAGCGAAGTGGTGGCCCCGGCGAACATGATTGCGATGGCGGACTCAATGCCGCAACCAGGGTTTACGAACATTTACGCTTTCCTGCTTTCGATCAGCAGCGTGCCCTCGCCGGAAAGGCACAACGGCGGCGCGAACATCGCCTTTGCGGACGGGCATGTGATCACGGACCGGAACGAGAAGCTGGTAAAAGACAATGAATTAAACCGGCGGCGCTGGAACTTTGATCACGAGCCGCACTTCGAGGTTAAGTTCTGATGCGGGTGTCGCGATGCTGATGACTCTGCTATCGAGTTTTGTGACACCGGCTTTCCAGTCGGCGAGCCAAGCCGGTTGGAAAACCGGCGTTACCGCGGGGACGAAGCTGCATTGAATTCGATTCGAGTGAAAACCCTTCCCATTGCCCTCACAATTGCCGGTTCGGACAGCGGTGGTGGCGCCGGTATTCAAGCGGACCTGAAAACCTTTGCCGCGCTCGGCGTTCACGGGACGAGTGCCATCACCTGCATCACGGCGCAGAATCCCAAAGGTGTCACCGGCATTCAGCCCGTCCGCACTGCCATGGTCCGCCGGCAGATTGAAGCAGTGTTCGATGAACTGCGCCCGGCCTCCGTGAAGACCGGGATGCTTTACTCGGCGGACATCATCCGCGCGGTGGCCGAGTTCTTATCGCACGGCCAGCGTCCGCCGCTGGTGGTGGATCCGGTGATGGTGGCCACCAGTGGCGCGGTGTTGCTCAAGCCCTCGGCTATTCGTGATCTCAGAAAGCACCTGCTCCCGTTGGCGGCGTTGATCACGCCCAATCTGGACGAAGCGCAACTCCTCACGGGGCGCGCCCTCCACTCGCTGGAAGACCTCAAAACTGCGGCGCGGGAACTGCACGAGCAATACGGCTGCGCGGTGCTGGTCAAAGGCGGACACCTTCGCACCGGGTCGGCGGCGATGGATGTTTTTTTTGATGGGCGCGCGTTCCAGGTGCTGACAGCGTCACGCGTGCGCGGGGTTTCGACGCATGGCACGGGCTGCACTTATTCGGCGGCCATAACGGCGGCGTTGGCGCGCGGGCACAAGCTACTGCGGGCTGTGCAACTGGCCAAACTTTACATCACGCGCGCCATTCGGGGCAGTCGCCGCGTCGGCCGGCGCACGGTGCTGCGGCACGGCGCGTTGGTTTGAACGGGCAGCCGCAGTCTGCGTGGCCCTCAGATTTGCTGTGGATTTTACCGGTGCATCAGGGCTAGGATGGTTTCGTCATGCCGGAAAAAAGTGTGAATGAAATCCCGCGCGAGGTGCGACCGTTGTTCACCAAGGGGAATGACGCGCTGCTGCGGGAGAATTTTGACTATGCGATCAGCTTGTTCAGTCAGGTGCTCGACCGGGAGCCGGCCATTTATGAATGTCGCAAGGCGTTGCGCAAGGCGCAGTTTGGCAAGGCGGGGAGTGGTCGCAGCTTCTTCAAGAAGGTGATGAGCAGCGCCGGTTCCTCGCCGGGCGTTGCCCGGGCGCAGATGGCTTTGCGCAAGAACCCCACCGAGGCCCTCCAACTCGCGGAGCATGTGCTGAATAGTGATCCAACGAGTTCCGGCGCGCACAAGGTGGTGGTGGAAGCCGCCACGGCGCTGGACCTGCCGCGCACAGCGGTAATGTCTTTGGAACTTCTGGCGCGCAATCATCCCAAGGACAAAAACACCGCCATCCAACTGGCCAACGCGCTGGCTGGCATCGGCGAAGTGCAACGCGCAGAAATGACGTTGTCGGAATTCGCGCGCTCGATGCCCAACGACATGGAACTCGCCCAGGCGCTGAAGAACGTGGCGGCCAAACGCACGATGCACGAGGGCGGTTACAACACGCTGGCCGATGGGGAAGGTTCGTATCGCGACATTCTCAAGAACGAGGCGGAGGCGGTGGCGCTGGAACAGGAACAGCGCGTGCAGAAGACCGAGGACACCGCTGAACGGCTGATTCAGGAATACGAAACCCGCAGCAAGACCGAGCCGAACAACCTCAAGCTCATCCGGTCACTGGCGGAGCTTTACACCCAAAAGAAGCAGTTTGACCGCGCGCTCCAGGGTTATGAGCAGATCAAAGCCAGTGAGATGGGCAACGATCCTTCCCTTGACCGCGCCATCGCGGAAACGAAGGTGCGCCGGTTCGAGCACGAGATTGAAACTCTGGACCCGAACGCCGCCGATTACTCCGCCCGCGTGGAGGAACTCAACGCCGCAAAACTGGATTTTCAACTCGCCGAATGTCAGCAGCGCGTGGAGAAGTATCCCACCGATCTGGCGATGCGCTTTGAACTGGGCGTGCTCTACTTCCAGGCCGGCAAGATCAGCGAGGCGATCAAGGAGTTTCAACGCGCCCAGGGCAATCCACACAAGCGTATTGCGGCCCTGAACTATCTCGCGCAATGCTTCGCCCGCCGGAAAATCTTCGACCTGGCCGCCGACACCTTGCAGGACGCGATCAAGGAAAAGGTCGTATTTGACGACGAGAAGAAGGAGTTGATCTACAACCTCGGCAGCGTGCTGGAGAGCATGGGCAAGAGCGCGGATGCGATTGAACAGTTTAAGCTCATCTACAAGGTGGACTCCAGCTACCGCGACGTGGGGGAAAAGGTGGATGCCTTTTACGCCGGGCAGTGAGGTGTGGGCCATGGCGGTTCGGCTCCGTCAACGTTCCCCAAACCGCCCAAAATTCAGGCCAAAATTCAGGCTTGTCAGGGCGTGCCCGGCTGCTATTGTTCCGCCCCTTTTATGAAAGCTGACATTCATCCTAAGTATGTGGAATCAGAGATCCGTTGCGCGTGCGGCAACGTGATCAAAACGCGTTCCACCCGGCCCGTGATCATTGTCGGCATCTGCAACGCTTGCCATCCGTTCTACACGGGCCAGCAAAAATTTGTGGATACCGCCGGTCGCGTGGACAAATTCCAACAACGGGCCGCCAAGACCCAGGCTGCCCAGCAGGCATTTGCCGCCACCAAAAAGAAGCGGAAGTAGCCGATCCTTTGCCTCCGCCCGCTCTCCCGTTTTTCGGGACGGCGGGCGGACTTTTTTTACCCCATGGATTTGCGTCCCCACATCGAGCGATTTCGCCGCCGCTTTGCCGAGGTTGAAGCCACGTTGAGCGACCCGAAGCTCTTCGACAATCCGCAGCGGGCGCAGGAACTTTCCCGGGAATACGCCCAGCTCAAGGACTTGGTGGCGACCGGGGAGAATTATCTGCACACCCTGGCGCAACTCGAAGAAAACCGCGGGTTGCTGCAAAGCGAACCGGCGGACTCCGAACTGGCGCAAATGGCCAAGGACGAAATCGCGCGGCTGGAAACGGCGGAACGGCGGCTGGGTCAGGCGGTGCAGTCCGGTCTGGTGCCTCCGGATCGCAATGATTCGCGCAATACAATCCTGGAAATCCGCGCCGGCGCGGGTGGCCAGGAATCGGCGCTCTTCGCGGCGGACCTGCATCGAATGTACACCCGCTACGCTGAAGCGCGTGGATGGAAGGTGGAAACCATGGATGCCAGTCCGTCGGACCTCGGCGGTTTCAAGGAGGTGATTTTCCAGATTTCGGGGAGGGACGTTTTCAAGCGGCTGAAATACGAGAGCGGGGTGCATCGCGTCCAGCGGGTGCCGGCCACCGAAGCCCAGGGCCGCATTCACACCAGCACCTGCACAGTGGCCGTGCTGCCCGAAGCCGAGGAAGTGGACATCGAAATCAAACCAGAGGAACTCGACATCACCGTTTGCCGCGCGTCCGGCCCGGGCGGGCAGGGCGTCAACACCACCGATTCCGCCGTGCAGATTCTGCACAAACCAACCGGGCTGATCGTGCGATGTTCGGACGAGCGCTCGCAATTGAAGAACCGGGCCAAGGCTTTGAAAGTACTGCGCGCCCGCCTGCTGGACGCCCGTGTGGCCGAGGAAAACGCCAAGTATGCCGCACAGCGCAAGGCGCAGGTGGGCACCGGTGAACGCAACGAACGCATCCGCACCTATAATTTCCCCCAGAACCGCGTGACCGATCATCGCATCGAACTCACGCTCTACAACCTGCCGGCGGTGATCGAGGGTGACATTGATCCGGTGATCGAACCGCTGATGGCGGATGATCTGGAGCAGCGCCTGGCGGCGCTTCAGGCGGCACGCTGATGAAACGGCTGTGTGTCTTTTGCGGTTCGAGCCGGGGGAATTCCGACAGTTTCACGGCTGCCGCCCAGGCGCTTGGCGAAGCGCTGGCCGCACGAAGCATTGAACTGGTGTTCGGTGGTTCGCACGTCGGCTTGATGGGCGTGGTGGCCGACGCAGTGTTGGCCAAGGGCGGAAAAGTCACCGGGGTGCTGCCGAGGTTCATGGCGGACAAGGAACTCGCGCACCGAAGGCTCACGCAACTGCATCTCGTGGACACGATGCACGCGCGCAAACAACTCATGGCGGAACTGGCGGAGGGCTTTATCGCACTGCCGGGCGGCTTTGGTACGTTGGAGGAAATTTTTGAAGCCATCACCTGGCAGCAATTACACCTGCACGCCTGTCCGTGCGGACTGCTGAATGTGGACGGCTATTTCAATGCGCTGCTGGAATTTCTGCGCGGCTCGGTCGCGGGCGGCTTTGTGCGGCCGGCGCATTTCGATCAATTGATCGTTGCCGCCTCGCCCGCGGAATTGCTCGCCCGGTTTGCAATGCACCAGCCGGATCGCGCGGAGAAATGGACTTCCCGAAAACTGATTTGAAAACACGCATGAATCCCCAAGGCCTCATTTTTGACTGTGATGGCACCCTTGCCGACACGATGCCCCTGCACTGGCGCGCCTGGCAGGTGATTGCCGCGCGGCACCGGTTTCACTTTCCGGAAGACCGCTTTTACTCGCTGGGCGGCGTGCCGTCGCGCGACATCCTCCAGATGTTGAGCCGCGAGCAAGGCGTGCCACTGAACCACCTGGCGGTGGCGCACGAAAAGGAGGCTGAGTATCTGCCCTTGGTGGCACAGGTCGAACCGATCAACGCCGTAGTCGGCATTGCCCGCGAGAATTTCGGCAAAATTCCCATGGCCGTGGCCACCGGCGGGACGCGCAAAATCATCGAGCAGGTGCTAAACCATTTGGGCATCCAGCATCTTTTTCAGACCCTCGTCACCAGCGAGGACGTGACGCGCCAGAAGCCCGCGCCGGACATTTTTCTTGAAGCCGCCCGCCGCATTGGCGTGCCACCGCAATTCTGCCGCGCCTATGAGGACACGGACCTGGGAATGCAGGCGATCCGTGCGGCGGGCATGGAAGCGGTGGATGTGCGGGAGATGTTGACGGCGTGATGCGGAAGATACGCTTCGCCCATTACGTCTCACCCGTTCGCTTCTTCCACACGTAACGGAACATCATCACCCGCAGTGCCGCGGCCAGCGGGATGGCGAGGAGTCCGCCCAGAATGCCGCCCAGCAGTGTCGTGCCGGCCATGATGGCGACGATGATGACCATGGGATGCAGTCCCACGCGGTCGCCCAGAATCTTCGGCTGAAGCACGTAGCCTTCGATGCCCTGCACCACCGCGAAGACCCCCAGCACGAGCAACGGATGTTGCCAGTCGCCAAACGTCACCAGGGCGATCAACAACGCCGCGCCGCAGGTTACAATCGCGCCAAGGAACGGAATGATGGTTAGCACCATCGCAACGGCGCCGATGAGAAACGCGTAAGGCAGGCCGATGAGGGCAAAACCGATGCCATACAGGATGCCGTCGCAAATCGCCACCAACACCTGGCCGCGGAAAAAGGCGATCAGATAATCGTTGATGGAGCGGAGCACGAACACGAGTTCCTCCTTGAGGCCGGAATCCCGCAGCGGCAGATAAGTGGTCCAGTTGTCGGTGATCGCGCGTTTTTCGAGCAGGAAGTAAAAGAGGTAAATCGGAATGAGCGCCAGGCCGGCGATGATGCCAAACAACCCGGTCAGACGCGACGCCTGATGCGCCAGCCACCCGCCGACTGCCTTCAACCCGGCCCCCACCCACTCGCTGGCCTTCTGAATGGTTTGTGAGTCCACTTGATCGAACAGGGAAGGGCTTGAGGATGTTGGCGCGTTCGGAACCGCCGGTTCGGTCGTTGGCGTTTCCGTGGCATCCGCCGGCGCGTTGGTGATGGCCGGGACAGGATCGAATTTCTGAGGCCAACTGATGCCGAAGCGTTGGAGCAAGCTCTGCAACGGGGCGGACGGTTCGTTCATCCAGTCAGTTGTGCGCTTCTGCAGCTTGGCGACCAGCACGGGTACATTGCTCACGAGTTGCTGGGTTTCCACCACGATTCGCGGCACGATGCTGCTGAACAAGCCAAGCACCAGAAACAATGCAATGAGAAACACCAGCGCGACGGCCCGAGTCCGTGGCACGCGGCGGCGCTCGAAGAAATCCACCACCGGATCCAGCAAATACGCCAGCACGCCCGCCACGGCCAGTGGCCAAACCACCGGCGCGAGCACGTTCAACACGCGCCCCAGACCCCAAACAAGGCCCACGACCAGGGCGACGATGATGGCGAGGGACAGACCCGTCAGGGCAGCCCAGAGCAGGTGGGCTTGCTTCTCAGTTGGAGCTGGAAAGTTCATTGGAGCTTGCGGCTGATTCTTCCGGCAATCCGCCAGACAGACAATGGGAATTTCCGCGGCACTTTGTAATCATTGACCGAATTACCGGCTTTAGTTCTGCCCCAATTTGGTGGACTTGTTGGTCGCCGCCCGCACGGCGCTCATCACCGTGCCGCGCAGTTTGCCTTTCTCAAGTTCGTGCAGACCTTCAATTGTTGTGCCGCCCGGACTGGTAACCATGTCCTTGAGCGCGCCGGGATGCTGACCGGTTTCCAACACCATCTTCGCCGCACCGAGCACAGTCTGCGCGGCGAGCTTCGTCGCCACGTCGCGTGGCAATCCGGCCGCCACGCCGCCATCGCTCAAGCCTTCGATGAATAGATAAACATACGCCGGCCCACTGCCGCTCAATCCGGTGACTGCATCAAGTAGCGGTTCTTTCAGCGGAAATGCCACGCCTACGGCCGAGAACAGCCGTTGGGTCAAATCACCATCGGCGCGGGTCGCGGATTTGCCGAGTGCAAACCCGGTGGCCGAAGTGCCGACCAGCGCGGGGGTGTTGGGCATGACGCGGACGACGCGCGCCCGGGGCGGCAGCGCGCTTTCAAGTTTTGCAATCGGCACGCCGGCAGCAATGGAAACCAGCAGATGCCGCGGCGTAAACTGCTCGCGGATTTCCGCCAGCACGGCGGCGGTCTGATCCGGTTTCACGGCGAGGATCAACACACCGGCGAGTTCCGCCACCTTGAGGTTCCCGGTCACAATCCGCGCCCCCGTCTCCTTGCCGAAGGCTTTGCCGGCTGCCGAGGACACATCGCTGCCAAAGACTTGTCGCGGCGTAACCAGTCCCGCGCGGATGAATCCTTTCGCCAGCGCGGTGGCCATTCTGCCGGTGCCGAGAAATCCAAGCGTTAGCTTTGCTGCCATGGCGGGGTTGTAACAGGTCGCGAAAAACGGGGAAAGCGAAAAGACCTTCCGGCCGCAGAACGGCTCTGATTTGTCGTTGGTCCAGGAAAAGCCGTTTGATTCAGCGGAGATTTTGGTTACGGTATGGGCCAGAGAGTCGAGAGTTGCCACCATTCTGATATTCTGAAGTAAATGTATTCATTGCCTCGTCGTTACCTTGCCAAACTGTTCATTGTTTGTCGCTCCTGTCGTGCCGGATGCCTGCTGTTCATTGTCTGGTTTTGTCTGGCCGGTCTTTGCAACCGCAGCTTGGCTGTTTCGATCGCGCCGACCCTGTGCGAGTGTACGCCGGACGATCCTCACGCTGGGAAAGGCCAGCCATCGGGTGATTACTCGTGGATGGATCAGGTGGATGAGGCGGCGATACCGCGCGATGACCCGATAGCGACTCCCGCCGCCGTCGGGCCGATTGTCCCGGCGACGGGCCAGCCCCTCGGCGCGTTGAGCGGGCGGATCATCTTCCTGTCAGCCGGCCACGGCTGGACGGCGGGGGCGAGCAGTTGGTCGTTGCAGCGTCCGGTGCTGCTGGAGATGAACGAGGACTACGGCAACCTGGATCAAATGAATTTCTTTGCGGCGTATTGCTTCAATGCCGGCGCCACGGTGGTGCCGTTCCGTCCGATTGGAAATCAAACCAACGAAGTGGTTCTGGATAACGATGATCCCGGCGTTACATTCGCGGGGATGTGGAGCAACAGCAGCGCGCCGCTGTATTATGGCAGTCCGGGAGACGTGGCTTATCGGTTCGCCGCGCTCGCCGCCACCGAAACGGCCACGGCAACGTACGTGCCGAATCTGCCAGCCGCCGGCCTTTACCCGGTCTATACCTGGGTGGCGCACGGCGCAAATCGCACTTTCCAACTCTACCGGGTCCGCCACACGGGCGGCGAATCGCACGTGCGCATTCCGCATCACATGGTTGGCAACGGCTGGGTTTATCTGGGCTCGTATCATTTCGCCGCTGGCTCGAATCCCCTCAACGGCGCGGTGCTCATCAGCAACCTGCAACCCACGCCCAGCGTGGGAAGCGTGGTGATTGCGGACGCCATTCGCTTCGGCAATGGCATGGGAGTTTTCGATCGCGGTTTTGGCAAGTCCACTTATCCAAGTGAAGAGGAATCTGCCCGTTACTGGGTGCAACGCGGTCTCGGTCAGGGCCAGTCGCCGACACTTTACGATCCCGATTATCCCGGCGCCTCGACGGATGACGGCGACGACAACGTGGGCACGCCGCCACGCATGGCGCGGGAGATGAACGCCACAGGGGTAATTTCGAGCATCTACAAGCGGCTGTTGATCAGCTTTCACTCGAACGCCGGTGGCGGACGCGGGGTGGTGGGGTTGTGGAATGACAATGCCCTTTTCGCCAACACCGGCACCCCGAATCAATTCCGCCTCGCGCAACTTCTGGGCGCGGAGATCAACAACGACTTGTCAACCTTCGGCGTGCCCCCACTCGAAGTGGCTTGGAATAACCGCGGTGGGAACGTGACCTTTCGCCGCACGGATTTTGCGTTCGGCGAGATTCGCAACGATACATTGGGCGGGGAAATGGATGCCACCATTGTGGAAGTGGCGTTTCACGACAACGACAGCGACGCCCGGTTGTTGCGCGATCCCAAGGTGCGGAACTGGGTGGCGCGCGCCACTTATCAAGGCGTGGTGCGCTACATGAATGAATTTGACGGCGCGCCACTGACATTTCTACCAGAGCCACCGCAAAACCCGCGCGCAATCGCTTCCGGCAGCAATGTGGTGGTTTCCTGGTCGGCCCCCATCGCCCAGAGCGGCAGCGGCAGTGCGACGGGCTATGTAGTATATCAATCCACCAACGGCTACGGCTTCGGCAACCCGATTGGCGTGAGCGGTGCGACTCTGTCGCTGACATTCAGCAACCTGGCGGCGGACACCACGTATTACTTCCGTATCGCGGCCACCAACGCCGGTGGCGAATCCTTTCCCACTGAAACGGTGGCTTGCCGGTTTGCTGCCAATCCGGGTACGACCAAAGTTCTCGTCGTAAATGCGTTTGATCGTTTCGAACGCTTCACCAACCTGCGGCAGACGCCCGCCGCCCGTAATTATAAACCAGCCGGCCACGATGCGAACAGCGGCACGATGGAACGCGTGCTACCCGCCCGGAACAACGCCTTCGATTATGTGGTGACATACGCGAATACGCTCGCATCAAGCGGACATCCGTTCGACTCCTGCCAGAACGAAGCCATCATCAACAATCAGGTGGCGCTGGCGGATTATCCGGTCGCTATCTGGGCGTGCGGCAACGAGTCAACGACGGACCGGACCTTTAACAGCACCGAGCAAATCCGCGTGACAATGTTTCTGGCGGCCGGAGGAAGCTTGTTCGTGTCCGGATCGGACATCGCGTATGATCTCGACCGTCCCTCCGGCCCCACGACGGCGGATCGCAACTTTCTGCGCAACCAACTCCGTGTTGCGTATGCGAACGACAACTCGGCCAGTTACACGGCCACCCCGGTGAGCGGGAGCATCTTCGCGGGTCGCGCCAGCGCCACGGTGGACAACGGATCGGGCGGCATCTATTGGGTGCCATCACCGGATGTGCTCCTGCCGAACGGCGCGGGCACGCGAGCGGCGCTGAATTACTCCGGCGGCACCGGCGGCGCGGCAGCAATTCAATACGACGGTTCGGCCGGCGGTGGGCGGGTGGTTTGCCTCGGTTTCCCCTTCGAAACCATCACCAGCGCAACGCGGCGGAGTGAGTACATGGCAAACATTCTCACGTTCCTGAGCACGCCAACGGCCACGAATGTCCCGCCCTCCATTCTGACTCCGCCGCAAAGTGTGAACGTGGTCATCGGCTCGAACGCCACGCTCACGGTGGTGGCCGCCGGCACCGCGCCGCTGAGTTATCAATGGCACTTCAACGGCGCGGACCTCGCGGGCGCTACGGCCAGCAGTCTCAACCGGAACAGCGCGCAGCCCGTTCACTCTGGTCATTATCAGGTCGTGGTGTCCAACGCCTTTGGCACGATCACCAGTCAGGTCGCCACGCTGGTCGTCACGCTGCCGCCCGCGATTGAGGTGTTGTTCGCGGACAGCTTCGACGTGAACACCGCGGCCAATTGGGTCACGAATCGCTCGACCACGGACACGCGCGTCACGTTCAACTACAATCATGCGGCGGACGGAATTCCCTCCGCGCCCCACGCGACTGGCGGCACCACGCGCGCGGTGAAATTTGAAGCCAACCTGACAGCGGGCGCGGCGGCGGCGATCAACGTCTCGCCCGTCGGCCAGAATTTCGCCGGCGATTACCGGCTTCGATTCGACGCATGGCTCAATGCCAATGGTCCCTTCCCGCTGGGCGGAAACGGTTCGACCGAGCACCTGACAGCGGGACTGGGCACGACAGGCAACCGTGTGCAATGGACAGCCGCGGGCAGCACGGCGGACGGACACTGGTTTGCCGTGGATGGCGAAGGCCAGGCTTCGGACACTTCGACGACGGCATTGAATGACTTCGGTGCGTTCAGCGGCACGACGTATCACACCGCGGATTCCGGTGTGTACGCGGCGGGCACTGCGAGCAATTCGCGTGGCAATGGGAACACCTACTATCACGGCGCGCTTCCCGGCGGCCAGACCGCGCCGGCGCTGCAACAGGCCAATCATCCGCAGCAAACCGGTGCTCTCGCCGCGGGCACGGCGGGTTTCGCCTGGCGCGATGTAATCATCAGCAAGACGGGCAACACGGTGGAATGGTTTCTGGACGGGTTGAAGATTGCCACCATCAACAACGCCACGTTCACCGCCAACAACATTTTTATCGGCTACTGGGACTCGTTCAATTCGCTGTCCGATAACGCAGCGTTGAGTTTTGGCTTGGTGGACAACGTGCGGGTGGAACGGTTCGTGACCAACGCGCCGCCTTACATCACCGGCCAGCCGCAAGACTTGAACGTTCGTGAGGGCACGAATGTGACGTTCACCGTGGTCGCAGGCGGCACAGTGCCGCTGACGTATCAATGGCGCTTCAACGGGACGAATCTGCCGGGGGCCACTGCGAGCAGTTTCACGATGAACAATGTTCAGACAGTGGAGGCCGGCTATTACTCCGTTCTCATCGCCAACGTGGCCGGCACGGTGGCGAGCTCCACGGCGCTGCTCACGGTGACGGTCCCGCAACCGCTGAAGTTCGAGTTGGTGACATTACTCGAGAATGATGAATTGAAACTACTGATCAGCAGCGAGCCGGGAACATTGACGATTCAGTGGTCGAGCAACCTGGTGTTTTGGGAGACACTCACCAACCTGGCGCATCCCGGCGGGACGATTGAATTCACCGACCCGGTTACGGTCGAGTCGCCCCAGCGGTTCTACCGTGCGTTGATGCCGTAGAGTGGTGCAGCGTTGTTGCAAACTTCAACGCATGTAGGCGCGAGAATTGAGTTCTTGCCAAGTAGCGCTTTCAGTCAGTGGCACCGATTGCGCGTGCGGCTCTACCGACTTATTTCTTACGGGAACGAGCATTGAACATGTCACTCAGGGAGCGAGGGCGCGATAGAACCGCCAGCTTTCAGGTGCGTTTACGACTATCAGCCGGGTGGCGCAGTCGTCCCGGTTGGTGAGCACAGGAATCCATGATTGCAGGTTGGTTGAGCCTTCAATCACGTAGAAGATGTTGGTTCGTCCGCGGAGGGTGAACATGAACTGTCCGTTGGTATATGCCACGGTCCGAAGCAGGGGCCTGATGGGAGGTTCTCCCGCTTCCAAAGTGTTAACGGAAACGGTCGTAGCTTGATTAGGCCCAGGCGGTGAATACACGCGCCACACACTGTCCCAATTGTCGCAGACATAAAGATTGCCGACCTTGTCCCACGCCACGTCGGTGTGATCGTGGTAGGGTGCGGGGGTAAGCGTTTGGAGGTCCGAACCATCCACGGTGCTGAACAGGCGCACGCCTCCCCCCGTGCGGGCCAGGCCGGCGCCCGTTCCCTTGAAGGCTACCGCCACGTACTGGCCTTTTGGGTCCACCGCGATACCGGAAGCCCCGCGCATGTTGTTGTCACCGCCGCCAATTTGCCAGTCGGAGTTGGTGAGCGCACTGCCTGAGTCGTCATACGCGAGAAAGCGCAGAACCCGAGGGGCAGGATCACCGGCGGCCTCGACCTGCTGGATCGCGTAAATGTGATTGCTCCGATCCAACGCCAGATCGAACGGATAAAGGCTCAAGTCGGAGTTGGTGCCGACGGGGACAATGGTGAAGCCCAGGTCATTGGTTGCCACACTACCGTTGCCGGTGACGGTCCAGCGGCGAATTCCTGCACCGTCCTGAGTCACATCGGCCATCCAGATTTGGGTGGTTGACCCGGTGCCGGTGATGTACGGCCCGCTGAGATTCGCCGCGCCACCATTGGGCCGGTTGTCATCACGCAGGACCAATCTGCGCGAAGTGACGGCAATGGTCTGGTCGAAGCGCAGCACCAATCCGCCGGCAATCCAGTCGTTGATATAAACATAATCATCGTCGGAGACCTCGATTTTCCAGGGACTGGTGCTGCTTCCCGCCCAAAGCCAGCCGCCTGCCGCAAACAGTCCTTCCTCCGCCGGGCTCCCATCTGCGTTGAGCTTGAGCATACCCAAGCGATCCCCGGGCTCGAAGTCCGGGTTCAAGCCAAGTTGCCCGTTGCCGACGAAGATCCGTCCATAGTATGGGCTGTTGGTGTTTTGGTTCACGGCGATGCCCCGTGGCTGGTAAACGTAATTACCCGGATTGAAGTCGTCGCTAATCTGCCTCCATTCGCTGTAGCCATGGGCCTTGGCGGTGATGCGCACACGGTAATCTCCCAACGGCACGAAGTCGTTGACATCATTCTTCACATCCCAAACCACGGTGTTCGATCCCTGCAAAGTGCCGGGAGCGCCGCCAGGAATTTCGATTGTGCGAACCACCGTCGTGTCGGACAGAATCTCCAGCGTGAGTCCGGCGCTGGCGGGTTCATTTAACAAATAACTGATGTACGACAGCTCGCAGGGCACATAGACGGTGACATTGGTGGAACTGCTGGAAGTGCTTCCGGCAAAACGGATGTTCGTGGCATAAACGTTCGCGTGAACAGACCCCGAGACGTTTATGAGCAGCAGGCCAATCGCGCCGCAGATCAAACGATGGACGAAAGTGTTTGTCCGCGCGAAACGGAAAGCGCGGCGGGCATTGGAAACAAACGGTGAGTTCATGCGAAACGACAAGGGTAACGGCTTGCAGCAGGGCCGGGCGCTGGTTGGTGATTTATGATTCACGATGTGTGGCATCATTCCGGGACAGCGAATTCGATTTTCGCAGGCAGCATAAGGCGGGAATCTGGTTGGTCAAGCGGGTTGTCCCGTCGCGTGAACAGACTGGAAACAAAAAGGAGGCATCCACCAGCGGCGGATGCCTCCGTGTGAAACTCCAAGGCTGCGGTTACTGCCGCTTGATGCGATAGAACTGCTGGCTGCCGCCCAAGGCCCGAACGGCTTTGTAATTGCCGTTGCTGCCGGTGACGGTGGCACTGACGTCGCCATAGGTGCCGTTAACGGTCGTCGCCTCCTGCAGAACAAACGCGGACGCTGCATCCGCCGCCGGCCCTGTGAAATCAATTCCCACATTGGTGCCCACAATCTTCACTTCGGTGATCGTCACGGTAGGTTGCGTGAGGTCCACGACGCGAACATTGTCGAAGACTACCGCCGTGGCCACATCCGTGCCGATGGAGTCGTAGGCGTCCACGAAGCCCAGCATGACATTCCCGGAGGTGTGGGGGGTGGTATTGGTGTAGCTGAGAATGACGATATTGTTCATCTTCAACGTGACCAACTGCCCCACCTGACTGACTTCCACGTCCACCCAACTCGGCTCGAGGCTGAAGTTGGGATTGCTGGGTGCCCCGGCATAGCGGAACGGCGGGGCTTTGAACACCTGGGTCAGCGACGAGGCATTGCGCCCGGGGGTCAGTGCGGTCGGATTGTTCCCGGCCGTGGTGGGTGAGCTGTAGAGCACGTAATCACCCAACGCGGCGGCATCCGTCTCGACCCCGTAGAAAAGGCCATCAAACGTCCACCCAGCGGGCACACCTCCAGCACTGTTGCGGAACCAGTTCGTCCTCGTGCCGGAGTGGTTGATGCCAAAAAGCGAGTACTCCGTCGTGGCCGAAGTTCCGACGATCATATACATGTCGAATCGGAGCGCATAGTCGCCCGCGAATGACTGGTTGCGGGGATACACGTTCACCGCCGCGGCGCCCGGGATGCCGTCCAGTTTGTTGACTTGGAGGAGCAGTCCGAACGTATCGCCGGCCGAATTGGGCGCGGGAGGAACGTTCAAAAAGCTGTAATAATCGAAGCCGAAAATGATGTTGGCATCGTTGGCTGGCGCGACGGTGTTCGTGTCGGCATAATACACCGTCCAGTTGGTAATCGAATCCGCGTAAGTGAAGGTTTCTCCAAACAACACGGTTTCAGGCGCACGGTCGTCGTCGGTGATGGTGGTGGTGGCCGTGTTGGTGGCGGCGGTAAAGCCCGTGCCCGCCTGCAATCCCACGGTAACGGTGCGTGCGCCGTCCACCAAGTTATTGTCAATGGGATAGATCAGCCGAATGCTGGTGTTGACCACCCCAGGATCAATGTAGGCGGGCAGATTCGCCAGCGCATAGTCGGTGTTCAACACGGCGCTCCCGGAAAGCACCAGATTGGCTTCGTCCAATTGCAGGAACACATTGGTGTCGCCCAGGCGGCGGAGGGTCAGGTTGGCGTAGTCGTAGGCCAACCGTTCGTAGATGTTGGTCGAAAGGGATACGATCTGCAGTTGAGGCGTTTCATTGTCCACAATCGCCACGGTCTGGCTGGAGGGTGCGGCGGTTGTGTAGGTCGTGCCGCTCGCCAGGCTTACAATGGCGGTCTCAGTCAATTCGGGCTCCGTATCATTTATGGCGGCAAGCGTGACCACGACGCTCTCCTGTCCCGCGGGGATGATCACCGAATCTTCCGTGAGCACCACAGAATTGGTCCGAAGCACATAGTCAGTTCCGCGAGCAGCGGCGCCTCCGGTCGTAAGCGCTACGGTCAGGGCTTCGTTCAACTCGCCCGTCCGTTGGATGGTTAGCAGCGCTGCGGTTGCCCCTTCTTCGTAAACCACATTGGTGTCCGCCGTGATGCTGACTTCCGTGCTCGGACTGTAAATGGCCAGCGTGCCATCCGAACCCGTCGTCACAATGCTGAAACCGCCGGGTGAATAGATGCGCAACAATCCCTGGCCGGAACTGACGGTGTAAATATTCCCTACTGCATCGAAGGTCAATTCGCGTCCGATAGAGGTGGTTGGGGTTGTCGGCATGATGATCAGGTTGGTCATGTTGGGGATGCCATCCGCCATGGGAAGGATGTTGACGGAATTGGTATTGCCCTTCAGTCCCGCCAAGTATTTGCCATCGGGCGACACATCGAATCCGCGCATATTGGAGAAGTAAACGTCAAAGGCACCAGGGTTGTCGGATAACTCCCGCCAAGCGGCCAACGAATTCCAAAGCGGTGAGCCAAACTCGTCCATCGCGAAGATGCCCGCAGCCGTGGCATTGTCCGCGCGATAGTTGGAGCCATACCACTTGCCGTCGGGTCCGCGCACGATTTTGGTCAGGATGCCGTTGAACACGAGGCCGAATCGAAAGGCCAGTGTTCCGGGATCACTGTACGGCAACGGACCTGCGCCGATGTCGTAGCGATAAACTTCGTTGCCGGTAGCCAAATCTTCATCCTGGCTGTAAACCACCAGATCACCGCCGGCGAGCGAACCTTCCACCCAAACGCTGGAAATGCTGCCGTGATTGTTGGTGGCCGGAGTTGGCCCGCCGTAGCCAAACAAAACTCGCGCCGCTGCGGCGTTCGTTGCCACATTCGCGTCGGTCATCATCAAGCCGCCATGGGGGTCGGACCAGTCAGTAATATAAAGACTGTCGTCCGGTCCAAGGGTGAGACGTCCGGGGCTTTCCGCGTTGGCGGCTACAATATCAAACAACAGCCCCCCTGTACGAGGCGTGTCGCCCTGACCCACCGCGTCCGTCTGGTCCGCGTTGAGCAGATAAATACCATCACTGACGGCGCGACCGCCCGAGGTGCCGGCAGCACTTACGGAAACATAGATCCGGCCAAAATAGGGGCTCCCCGGCCTCTTGTTGATCGCCAGGCCGCGTTGGTTGGCAAATCTGACAAAGACATTCGTGTCGTTGCTGATCTGATTCACGACTCCCTGCGGATAACCCGGGCCGCTCGCTTTCGTGACTTGAATCTGGTAATCGCCCGTGATGCTCAAGTTAACTGTGTTTAACCCTTTCGGCAGTGCGCCCAGGTCATTGGTAACCGCCCCGCCGTTGTAGATGATTTTGACATTGTCGGCGTCCGCATTCAGGCGGAACGAAATGACGCCGCCACTGTTGGTCAAGCTGGTGGCGTAAGGCCGGGCGAGCGCCACGGAAGCGCCCACGCCAAGGGCCAGCGCAATGACCAAAGGCTTGATTAAACTGTTATGGAGGATTGTTTTCATAGACTGAACTTCTTGGTTGGTTATTGACTAATCGGTTTCGACGTTGCCCTGATCTTCCGGTGCGCTGATTTGGCCAACGTCCTTCTGCTGTGATAACTAGGTTGCGGTCATCCTAAACCTTGCCATGGGAGTTTCAATCAGAAATTCCATCGAAATAGCGCCCTGTGGCGTCTTGTTCTAACGCCCTTGCGACCGGCGCCCGACGGCGCCTGGCCATTTTCCGCCTTTCATCCTGCGGCGATGTTCCGCTATCCTCCCGGCCATGTTTGAAACGATTGCCACCGAAATCTCGACCGCCGCGGACAAGCTAATTCACCTGCGGAGGTTTCTTTGACGTGCCGCGCGCACAAAAACGCCTGAGCGAACTCGACGCCCTGATGGCGGCGGACAATTTCTGGAACAATCGCGAACAGGCGCAGAAGCTGATTGATGAGGGCAATTCGCTCCGCAACCGGATCGAACCCCTGATCCAGGCCGAGAAGCACCTGGAAGATTTCCGCGTAATGGTGGAGTTGGGCCAGGCCGAACCGCTGGGCGCCCAGCCCAAGGTCTTGCAGGAACTTGAACGCGACGTTGCGAAATACCTCAAGGACCTCGACGCGCTCGAACTCAAGGTCTTTCTCAATGGCCCACACGACCGCAGCAACTGCATTCTGAGCATCAACGCCGGGGCCGGCGGCACGGAAGCCTGCGATTGGGCGGGCATGCTCCTGCGCATGTATCAACGCTGGGCGGAAGCGCGCGGCTGGGAGGTTGAGGTGGAAGACGCCCTGCCGGGTGAAGGCGCGGGCATCAAGAGCGTTACGCTGCTCATCAAGGGCGAGAACGCCTATGGCTTCTGCAAAGCCGAACGCGGCGTGCATCGGCTCGTGCGCATTTCACCGTTCGATTCGAATAAGCGCCGGCACACCAGTTTCGCCAGCGTGGACACGATTGCCGAAATCGAGGAAGCGTCCTCGGAAATCGTGATCCCGCCCACGGAGTTTCAGGTGGACACCTTCCGCTCCGGCGGCAAGGGCGGGCAGAACGTGAACAAGGTGGAAACCGCCGTGCGCATCACACACATCCCGACCGGATTGGTTGTGGCGTCGCAAGCCCAGCGTTCGCAACATCAGAACCGCGCCACGGCGATGACGCTCCTGCTCTCCCGCATTTATGCCCAGCGGGTGGACGCCCAGAAGGCCGAGATGGAACGGTTCTACGGCGAGAAGGGCAGCGTCTCGTGGGGCAACCAGATTCGCAGCTACATCTTCCAGCCCTACCGCCTGGTCAAGGATCTGCGCACCGGTGTCGAAACCAGCAACGTGCAGGCGGTGATGGACGGCGACCTTGACGCTTTCGTCCACGGCTGGCTGCGCGCCGGTTGTCCGCTCAAACGGATGCAGGGGGTGAAGGATGAGGAGGAATGATATATCCACATTCGTGAACATCCTCGACACCATTGTTGATCAAAAGCGTCGTGAAATCGCGCTGTTGCCGGAACGGCGCATCGCTGCGGGCGATTTGCGAGATGCCATGCTCGGGCGTGATGAGCAAAGGGATTTTCTTGCGGCATTACGCAATCCGCAAACGGGCGACGTCGCTTTGATCGCAGAAGTCAAAAAGGCTTCACCTTCAGCGGGGGTGATTTGCCCGGACTTTGATCCCATTCGCATCGCGAAGGAGTACGAAGCGGCGGGCGCGAGTTGTTTGTCCGTGCTGACTGACGAGAAATTCTTCCAAGGTTCGCTCGATTATCTTCGCCAGATTCGCGCTGCGGTGAAGTTGCCTCTGTTGCGCAAGGATTTCATCATAGACGAGCGACAGATTCTGGAGGCCGTCGAATGGGGGGCGGATGCCATTCTGCTGATCGTCGCGATTCTGGATGACGCGCAACTCCGCGAATTTCACACGCTCGCCGCGGAAGCCGGGCTGGCGGCGCTGGTGGAGGTTCACGATGAAGCCGAACTGGACCGGGCGCTGGGCGCAGGAGCGACATTGATCGGCGTGAACAATCGCAATCTGAAAACGTTCCAGGTGGACCTCGCCACGACCGAGCGGTTGGCGAAGCAGCTTTCCCAATCCTCCACCGCCCAGGCTTCACTGCTCGTCGCCGAAAGTGGCATTCACAACCGTGCGGACGTGGAGCGCCTCAAACGCGCCGGTGCCCACGCCATCCTTGTGGGCGAATCGTTGATGAAACATAACGACATACGCGGCAAGGTTTCCGAACTGCTCGGGCGCTGACGAGTTGTCGAATCCCCGGCAGCGTTGGTTTCGGTAAGCCTCCAACTGCGTAGCCCCGCCGCAACCAAACGGACGGCCAGAAGAATAATCGCAGAGTTGCGATCAACACAGTGCCTGGCGGAAGCAGTCTTTTCTCTGCGTCCGTCGCGCCTCGGCGGTTGAATCGGTTGCCGGGAATTTTTCGCCGGCCGGTAGGGTCTTGGGAGCATTTCCGGGCGGCAGTGGTTCCGCAAACTTTGAGTGAAGTCGTGACGGGGCTTCAGGTTTGAGCAGATTCCTGTTCCGGGGAGATTCCTTTTTGCTTGTCACGGGGGCGTTCCAGGCTAACTTCGCCCTAGACGTGGCTAAGATATACCATCTCCGCCGCACGGCCACCCTGGCCCTCCGCCAGCGCAAGGCGGCGCTCCTGCGGCAGGCCGGGCTCCCGCCCGACCTCTTGCGGGCCTCGTTCGTGGAACGCTTCACCGCCTGTGGCAAACCCAACTGCGCCTGTGCCGCAGGCAAGAAGCATGGGCCGTTCTATTATCTGGTGGCCAATCTGGGGGTGGGGCGGATCCTCAAGTCGCTCCTCAAGACCCCCGGCCAGCAGCAGGCGGTGCAGCGTGGCGTGGCCGGTTATCAGGCCCACTGGGAGCGGCTGGAGGAACTTTCCCAGATCAACCTGGAGTTGTTGCGTCGGGGCGAACCGCTCGACGGCACCCAGCCATGAACCGCCTCCGGCAGTTCTGGCACTACGGGGACAAAGTGTTCGACCTGCCGCCCGCCTTCGCGCCATCCGCGACGAGCGCACCCAGCCCGTCATTCCCACGCCCAGCGGAGCCTGCGACATCTTGAAGGTGAGTTGGGACGAAGCCGATGGGATCAAGCAGCGTGCGGTCAAGCGGGGCCTGGCGCGCAAGGAACCCAAGGTGATGGAACGACTGTGCGTGGATGAAAAAGGCATGGGCAACGGCCACAATTATCTGACCCTCGTGGCCAACGTCAGTGGCGAGCGAACCACGGTGGAATACGTGGGGGAGGAGCGGGAGCAGGAGAGTCTGGATGCCTCTTGGGAAAGCCTCACGGTCGAGCAGATGGCTGGCGTGGAGGCGGTGGGCATGGACATGTGGGAGCCCTATGTGCGGTCGACGCTGGCGCACGTGCCCGGGGCAGCAGCCAAGATCGTGCATGACCCGTTTCACTTGGTGAAGCACATGAATGAGGCGGTCAATGAGGTGCGGGTGCGCGCGCACAAGCGCCTGCTGGCCGCGGGGGATGACACGCTCAAGAACACCCGGCAGTTGTGGCTGTATGGGATCGAGAATGTGCCCGCCAAGGATGCCCAGCGCTTTGAGGAGGTGAAGGAACTGAACCTGCAGACCGCGCGCGCCTGGGCCCTCAAAGAGGTCTTCCGGAGTTTTTGGTTGTGCGACACGGTAAAGCAGGCCGAGCGGTATTTCGACCAATGGTATGGTTGGGCGATCCGCAGCCGCTTGGCGCCGGTTAGGAAAGTGGCTCGAATGTGTAAAAGCCATCTAGATGCGTCTGCCCTGCCAGGAGGTGCGCTTGACCCTCCATGCTCCACTGCCTAGTATGCGGGTGGATTCAAATGAGATTTAATCGCGCAATCCTTCTGGCGGTGGCCGTGGGCATCTTTGGCCACCCGCTGCCGGCCCAGTTGCCGCCCAATGGCATAATGGCCATCGTTCACGATACCGTGATCACCCGGGAGGAGGTGGATCAACTGTCCAGAAATGCCATCCTGGAATCCTTGCGGCGCTATTCCAGACAACCGGAGGTGCTCAATCAGAAAGTTGCCGAAGTGCGCGGGGAGGCACTGGAGCGGTTGGTGGAGGATCGGTTGATCCTGCATGAATTCGCCACCGCAGGCTACAACCTGCCTGAGAGTCTCGTAGAAGAGTATGTCCAAGAACGCATTCGCGCCGAGTTCGGCGACCGCGTCACGCTGACCAAGAGTTTGCAGGAGGAGGGTCTGACCACGGAGAAATACCGACAGCGGGTGCGGGACCGATTCGTCATCCAGCAGATGCGTCACAAGAACGTCTCCAGCGAAATCATCATTTCACCCAGCAAGATTGAGAACTACTACCTCGCGCATCAGGACGAATTCCGGGTCGAGGAGCGGGTCAAATTACGGATGATCATGTTGGGCAAGCCGTCCGCGGCGGACGCAGACCAAGTGCGCGAACTGGCCCGGGAAATCGCCTTGAAACTCAAGGAGGGCGCCGCGTTCACCGAGATGGCCGCCATCTATTCCCAAGGCCGGCAGGGCCGCGAAGGCGGTGATTGGGGATGGGTGCAGAGATTCAACGAGGATGGCGCCTCGGTTCTGCGCCAGGAACTGGCGGAGGTGGCGTTCTCGCTCAAGCCCGGCGAATTCAGTGATGTCATTGATCTCCCGGAAGCCGTGTACCTCATGCTCGTGGAAGATAAACGTCTCGCCAACGTCCGGCCCTTGAGTGAAGTGCGTGACGAAATCGAGGCCGCCATGCTCACGAAGGAACGCGAACGCTTGCAGCGACTATGGATTGAGCGCCTCAAGACCAAGACTTACGTCCGGTATTTCTGACGCGAGATGCCGCGCTGGGTAAGCCACCACGTGACACGCCCGACAATTCCTTCCCGCAGCACCCAGCCTGTTCCCATGAATTGCAGAATTGGCATAACTCTGGGCGATGTTACCGGCGTCGGACCGGAGGTGGCCCTCAAAGCCATTGCGGCTGAACCGGCCGATGACACGCGCTACCTGCTGATTGGCGACGCCGGCCATGTGCGTCGCATCAATGAACAACTGGCGCTGCATCTTCCCCTGCAATCGTACGAGGGTACGGAGAAAGCCAGCCGCGTATGTGTCGTCAATCCGCTGTCCGACCCGCTTCCCTTGGAGCTGGCGTCCGGCTCGCCGGTCGCGGCAAGCGCGGCGGTCGCCTGGCTGGCCGACGGCGCAAAACGTTGTTTGCGGCACGAACTCGACGCGCTGGTCACCGCACCGGTCAACAAAGAAGCCATCGTGCGCGCGGGACACGCCTTCATCGGCCAGACGGAATTCTTTGCCCGGCTTGCGGGCACCGACCGCATCGCGATGATGCTGCTCGGCCACGATGACTGCGGGCGCTGGCTGCGCGTGGCGCTGGCCACGACACATGTTCAGTTGAAGCTCGTTGCTGAACGCCTGTCGCAGGCCAAGATTGAAATGGTCATTGAACTGGCCGCGCAAGCGTGTCACGACCTTGGGCTGCCGCGCGCGCGGATTGGCGTGTGCGGTTTGAATCCGCACGCGGGCGAGGGCGGTGAATTTGGCGACGAAGAACAGACCCTCATCGGTCCGGCCATCCTGGCCGCGCAACGCCGCCAACTCGACGCCGTCGGCCCGTTGAGCGCGGACACGTTGTTTCACCGTGCATTCCAAGGCGACTATGACGCCGTCGTGGCGATGTATCACGACCAGGGGCTTGCGCCGCTCAAGCTGGTGGCGTTTGAAACCGGTGTAAACTGGACGCTCGGTCTGCCGTTTATCCGCACCTCGCCCGACCACGGCACCGCGTATGACATTGCAGGTCGCGGCATTGCGAGTCCTTCTAGCATGAGCGCCGCGATCCGGCTGGCAAAACAGTTGGTGGCGAACAAGCGGGCGCGTAATGCGTGATCCGTTGCAGAACCAACTCACGCCTCACGCTTCACAACTCACGCTTCACAACTCACGCTTCACGCCCTCCGATTTGCCCGCGCGTGACGCCCAGTTGGTTCATCAACTTCAACTCGCGCCACAACTGCGCACCGGCGATTTCTCCGCGCAGGAGTTGGCGATATTTCGCAATGGTCTGCGCGACTTGCTCCGGCGTTTCGTTCAAGAACTCCAGGCGAAAGTGTTTCACGCCCAGTTCCTGCATTCGCGTCACATACTCCGCGCCGGTCTGAGCCAGCGCATTGAAAACCGTGTTACGGCAGCCAACGTCGGCCTTCACGGGATGCTCCGCGCCCACACGGTCGCGCAGCTTAAGGTCATGCACGTCGCAGGGCCGGCCGCAGTTCGTGTAATCCGTACCGTTCGAAAGAAACGCACAAAACACGCAGTGCTCCATGTGAAACATCGGGATGTGCTGATGGATCGTCACCTCAAACCACTCCGGCGGCGCGGCGGTCAGCAACGCCTCAAGCTGCGTGAAGTTCAAATCATAACTCGCGGTCACGCGCTCCAGCCCGAACTGATTCTTGAAATAATCCGCCGCCAGGCGGTTGGCGATGTTCAGCGAGAAATCCCCGATCCGGCGGTCCTTGGCGAAGAACCTTAGATGATCGTAGTTCCTGATCAGGTAGCCGTCGGCATTGCACGAGCGCACCTGCTGCAAGGTCCATTCCTCGCCCATCTTGAAAACCCGCGGGGGAGCGACCCAGATGCTGGGTTGAAAGGATGGTGGATCGAGGATTGCGGATGACTGCGAACAGCCGCGCGCCGTGTGAAACATCCTCACGGCTTCCCGGTACCTCTTGGGATTCTCGAAGTCGCAATAGACAGTCGTTACGCCACACTTCAGCGCCGCTTCAAGTTGAGCGAGGTTGCGGATGAGAACCATCAGCTTAGAAGAGGGGTCCTGCATGTCTGTGGCTTGAAAACGTGATGTTTGAGACAGGCGCGACGCCTGTCCTACGTTCAGCCGCCACCGCTTAGGTCGCGCGCGTTGAAGCTCTAGCTCGGCGACCACCTCGCGGCGCAGTCGGTTCAACTCGCTCATCGGCAGCATGACCTCGCCGACGATTTCATTCGACAGTCCGCCCAGTTTGAATGGTGTTCCGCCCAACCGGCCCAATTGCTGTCGCAACCTGTCCGTTGTCAGCGGCTGATTTTCAGCCTGCGCGAGCGGCATCGCCGATGCGACTTTTACGAGGTGTCCGAATTCATCCCGCGCGATGAGCGTGAGCGAGCCTCCGGCCAGGCCGTGAACCTCCATGTCAATTGCACGTTGGAACTTTGGCGCTTCGCCCGCGTAGCTTTGGCGCAACCGCCGGTTCAACTCCGGGTCATCCGTCTTCCACAACTTGTCGCCCACGTGAATCCGCGTGAAATCAATGTCGCCGTGACCGAAGCGGAGTTCGGTTCCATTTGGGGTTTCGGATTTCGGATTTCGCACTTCATACACCCGACCTCCTTCTTCCTTTTCCTCCGGCCGGCCGGCATCAAACACCACACCATCTCCCGGCTTGAGCGGGCCTTCCAGTTCGAGGATCACCGCTTCGCGCAACACGCGCTTCACTTCCCCGAGATACACGCCGCGTTTCTTGCCGAAGCGCGCATGAACCAGTGCCTGATTGTTGACGCCGCCAAACCAACCGGTGAACAGTCCGCGCGAAAACGCCATCTCCATGTCGTAGCGCGGGGTGCGAAGTGCGGCGTGAGCATTCACGGCGGCGTCACTTGTTGTAGGCGCGTCGCGCCGGGCCATGAGTCCGTCCAAGGCCTGGCGGTAAATGCGCGTGATGTTCGCCACGTATTCCGGCGTTTTGAGCCGGCCTTCGATCTTGAGCGACGCCACCCCGACGCCGACCAATTCAGGCAGAACCTCCAGTCCCGCCAAATCCTGCGGACTCAACAAATACTTGCGGTCGCCGAGTGGAACGGAACTGCCATCGGAGATCAGCTCGTAAGGCATGCGACAGGCCTGCGCACATTCCCCCCGATTAGCCGAGCGTCCGCCCAGCGCTTCGCTGGTCAGACATTGGCCGGAGTACGCGACACAAAGCGCGCCATGGACGAAGACTTCGAGGGGAAGTGACGCGTGATGCGTGATGCGTGACGGGAGAATGCCCGCATTCATGTGGCTGGCTTCGCGACAATCGTCGTCCGGCACCCGCCACGTCTCCTGCATCTTTTCGATTTCCTTGATCGAACACTCGCGGGCCAGCACCACGAGGTTGCAGCCCAGATCGCGCGCGAACTCCACGCCCGTCGCGCTTGTCACGGTCATCTGCGTCGAGGCGTGAATGGGGAAATCCGGCGAGAGCCGGCGAATGAGCCGGCAGATGCCCACGTCCTGCACAATGGCGGCGTCCACTCCGGCAGTGATGATCGCCCGCAAATGTGCTTCGGCATCCACCATTTCATTCTCGAAGATCAGCGTGTTGAAGGTGACGTAACCCTTCACGCCGCGCCGATGCAGGAATTCCATCAGCTTCGGCAAATCGGCGGCGGTAAAATTATTTGCCCGCATCCGGGCGTTGAACTTTTCCAGCCCAAAATAAATGGCGTCCGTGCCGTTCTCGACCGCAGCCTTGGCACAATCCCAGTCACCGGCGGGCGCCAGCAGTTCGGGCAAACAAGGTGTGGAAAGCGCACCTTGGCGGGACGGGATTTGAGGGCTGATTTCGATGTTCACTTTTTAGAATCTGCTGAAGAATTAACACCGAACAGTTTCTCCAACTCCCTTCGCTCACGTCCGAGTCGTACCAGTCGCTCAATTTGATCTTGTGCAAATGCGGGCCAACGCATTTCGGGAATAAACTCAACGGAGCCGCTCGCCATGACCACGTCTCGGATTGGCTTGCCCCAAGGTCGGCGAAAGTGATCGCCGCCCGGAGTCGGATACGCATCAAAGACCAGTGCTACTCCGTCGTCGCCATTCGTTTCAGACAGCCCTTGGATGTAGATGCGGGAGCACTTTTCTTCTGGCACGTCCAAATTCTTCTCGAGACACTCCAACAACATTTTGCCGTCGTCTCCTGGGGCAACAAGGTGACGGAGATTAGCGTGATCGTCTTCTGTAATCAGGAGCAGCAACGCGTCCCCAAATCCATTGGTGTGGACCGGATAGTTGCCATCGTGGTTGGAGGCGTATTGGCGCAATAACAACCCGAGGCCCTTGCTACAATGCTGATGCGCGCCAAAAAGGTTGAAGTGTCCAATGACAAGGAAAGCCCCAACTACGGTCAACAATAGCAGACCCAGGCTGACAGCCAGCCCTAAAAGCCATCGTTTCTTGCGTGACCAAGTTTTCATAACCAAACTCAGAGTAACGTTCAATACCTGGAGATACAAACCTGCTTTGCGTCGTTGCCTCTTCGCGACTTTTGCGAAGGCTTTGGCGTCCCTTTGCGTTGAAGTCTATTCCCCCACCTACGACCGCGCGTCGGCAACACTTTGACAAGTGGAATCCGTTCGCAATCCGCCCAAAGCCCCGCCAAAAACCGCGTTGCATGTTGCGGGTGAGCGTGGTAGCTACTGCCAGAATACCGGGCCATGGCGCCGGATTGTCCATGAGAATTGAGCACCATATAATTGCGCGCCGCAAGTTCGGCGGTTTCACCCTCATTGAACTGCTGGTGGTCATCGCCATCATTGCGATTCTCGCGGCGATGCTGCTGCCGGCCTTGAGCAAGGCCAAACTCCGCGCCCACCGGATCAGTTGTTTGAACAACCAGAAACAAATGGGCATCGGCAGCCAGTTGTACGGCGACGACGACAACCAGAACGCGCTGAGCGGAGTCGCGAATTACTCGGAAGACGATTTGAACTGGTTGTTTCCCCAATACATCGCCAACGTGAAGTCCTTCCTGTGCGCCTCCACCAAGAATAACATCCGGGATTTGCGGTTCAATGTGTTGGGCCAGGGGCCGTCCGCGACCATCATTCCGGGCGTGCCGACGCTCTACCAGGAGCGGCTGCACGGCAACTCGCAGTATTTGCCGGACCTGTTTGAGAATGCCGCGGGCAAGAGCGGGGTAGTGGGTCACAGCTACGAGGTGGCCGGCTTCTTTGCCGGGCAAAACGGCACCGCCACGGGCGGCCCGTTGGAAGTCAACCAACGCAAGACGCAGCGAACGGCGGCTTCACGCATGTACCGCACGTTGCAGGGCGGCACGCGGTACAATTTCGTCGGCCAAAGGGCCGGCCCAGCGGACGTGTGGGTTATTTATGACGCCGATGACCGCCTGGCCACGGACCCCACGCGCCAGAACGAGGATTATCCCGACCCGGGCGACAATCACGGCGTGGAAGGCGGCAATGTGGTGTTCGGGGACGGTCATGCCGAGTGGGTGTCGCAGAAACGTTACGTTGGCAGTTTCATTCGCGGCACGGATGAACGACATGCCCTAGCGGCGACTCACTGATTTTCGCTCCAGCCTGTCATCAGCCAGAGCAGTCGGCCTGCGGAGACGTTGCCTTTAGGGACGCGGCGTGGCCGCCATGACGAACAACCTTGGGGCGTAATCTGTTTTGACCATGCACAAAGTAAATCTTTCCACCGTTGCGGCCGATGAATCCCGGTCGCCAAAAGGCCGTTTCCGACAATTCCGCCAGGACATTTCGGCAGCGCTACGGCAAAGTAATGGCGGGCAACTGCGCGGCGTACCCTGTCCGTTTGAAGTGGAACTTGTGCGTCTGCCTCCGCGCGCCGCCAACTGGCCCTACCACTCGCACTCCGCGCAATGGGAGTTCTACATGATCGTTTCCGGGCGCGGCCAGGTCCGGACACCGGCCGGCACGAGCGAAGTGCGCAAGGGCGATTGTCTGATGCATCCACCCGGCGAAGCGCATCAGTTGATCAATACGGGCGCGGTGGACCTGATTTACTACGTGATTGCCGATAATCCGCCTTCCGATGTCCGACATTATCCGGACAGCCGCAAACACAGCCTTCCCGGCCTGGCGAAACCCGTGCGCATCCAGCCTACAGAATTGTATGACGGCGAAGAATGAGTTTCAGTGAACGGTCTGAGTTGTGTCTGTTGAAGCGTAACCGACACACTGCGTTGCTGCGGCAGCGACATCTTCCATCACCCGCCGCCGAATGGAATGACTCCCCGCTTCCGGCAAAGCGTTACATTGCATCCAGCACTTCCAACCCCAGCACTACCAGCCCCTGTTTCAACACCCGCGCAGTCAGGTCGCACAAGGCCAGTCGGCTCGCGCGTGTCGCAGCCTCGGCTTTGAGCACGGGACAATTCTCATAGAACGCTGTGTAACGGCCCGCGAGGTCATACAAGTAATTGCAGAGGAAATTCGGCCGATACTCCACGGCCACGGCTTCGAGGGTGAGGCCGAAATTGAGTAGTTGTTTGGCGAGGGCGATTTCCTCCGGCTGATCCAATTGGATGGAGGCGGCCGGAGGTTGGCTGGCTTGCGTTCCTTCAGCTTTCCGAAAAATGCTTTGAATGCGGGCGTAGGCGTATTGCAGGTAGGGCGCGGTGTTGCCGCTCAAGGCCAGCATCTTATCCCAACTGAACACGTAATCACTCTGCCGGTTGGGCAGCAGGTCCGCATACTTGACGGCGCCAATCCCCACAATGCGCGCAATCTCGCGCCGGGCGGCCTCGGATAAATCAGCGTTCTTCTCCGAGACAACCTTGAACGCGCGCTCCTCCGCCTCGTCGAGCAAGTCGGCCAGTTTGACCGTCTCGCCGGAACGGGTTTTGAAGGGCTTACCGTCCTCCCCCAGTATCGAACCGAACCACACGTGCGCCAGTTTCAGAGCTGCCTCAGGATGCCAGCGACGGAAGGCGGCAAACACCTGCTGAAAGTGCAGTTGCTGGCGGCCGTCCGTCACGTAAATGACTTCGTCGGGCTGCCAGGTTTCCAAGCGATGCGCCAAGGTTGCCAGGTCCGTGGTGGTGTAATTGAACCCGCCGTCGCTTTTCTGCACGAGTGCCGGCGCCTCTTTGAGCTGGGGAATGTCGTCAAAGAACACCGCCTTCGCGCCCTCGCTTTCGCGCGCAATGCCTTGGGCAATGAGTTCCGCAACGAGTCCGGCCAGGCGCGGATTGTAAAAACTCTCGCCCAACGTGTGATCGAACTTCACCCCGAGTCTCGCGTAAATGGCGTCGAACTGCACCTGCGAGAGCGCGATCATTTCACGCCAGATATTCAGGTTTTCCTCGTCACCGCGCTGGAGTTTCACCAGTTCCTGACGCGCGGCTTCGAGCGTGGCGGCGTCCTCCTTGCACTCGGCGCTGATTTTTTTGTAAAGCCGTTCCATCTCGGCGATGGCATCCGCCGTGAGCGCCGCACGATCGAGTTCGCGTTTCCAACCGACCAGCAACATGCCAAACTGCGTACCCCAGTCGCCGATATGATTGTCCGTGATGACGCGATGGCCCAACAGCCGCAACAGCCGCGCAAGGCTGTCGCCCAGAATCGTCGAACGAATGTGGCCGACGTGCATCGGCTTGGCCACATTCGGCGAACTGAAATCCACGACCACCGTCCGCGGATGTGTGGCCGGCGCAAAAAACAGATGTTCGCCGCGCGCCGCCGATTCCAGTGCGGCGGTGAGGACCGGCAGCTTGAGCCGGAAATTTAGAAAGCCTGCGCCGGCAATCTGCACCGGCTCGCACCAATCCGTCACGTCCAGGCGGGCCAGAACTTCCGTGGCCAGTTGGCGGGGATTGAGTTTGCGCGGTTTGGCCAGCGCCATGAGCGCGGACGATTGGTAATCGCCGAACTTCGGGTCCGGGCAGGGCCGCACCAGCACGCCGGCAAGGTCCGCATCGGGGAGCACGGCGCGCACGGCTTCTTGGAGACGGAGTTCAATTTGTTGATGGGGCAACATGCGGCAAAAGATTTCAGGGCGATGAATTGCTAAGGCGAAAAGCCATCCGGCGAAAGGAATCGTTTCACGCTCCGGGCAACCACGCTTCCGCGGCTACTTCTTCCCTTGTTCCTTGATGACGCGCAGCATCGCCTCGGCGTCGGGCGCCTGTTCGAGGGCTTTGCGAAATTCCGCCTTGTGCAGGAGCTTGGCGATGTTGGCCAGCGTGTGCAGATGTTTCTGGAACTGGCCCTGCGGCACGAGGAACAGCATGACGAGATTGACGGGTTGATTGTCCAACGCATCAAAATTCATCCCGTTGCGCGAGCGGCCCAGCGCGCCGACGACTTCCGTGATCAGGTCCGTGGAGGCGT
This sequence comes from Verrucomicrobiota bacterium, assembly GCA_014860005.1. The sequence continues at coordinate 34,473 of JACZKP010000183.1, forward strand.
GCGGAATGCCGATGCCAAATCCGATGCCCGTGCTCATGGAAGTTTCGCGCTTCTTGACCACGGCGGCTATGGCCTCCCGATGTTGGGGCTGGATTTTGCCGGTCGCCACGAGATTGCCGATCAACTCGTCAATGGCTTCCCAGCGATTGGTGGCCTGCAAATCCGTGAGGATTTGATCCTTTGTCAGAATATCAACTAAGTCCATAACCCGATCCGTCGGGGCATTTCGCCTGAAGCGCCGCCTCTTTTCAAGTACAATACCCGCTCACTTGGAACACCCCAGCGCGGCCAGTCGCAGCGCTCCCACCGGAACCGCGTCCTCGCCCAGAGCTGCGAGCCGGATGGGTGGACCGGGCTGGAAGACTTCCATGACTTGTAGTGTCAAGGCCGTCTGCACCGCCACGCGCAGCGGTTCTCCCACGTGAGACAATCCCCCGCCAAGGATGATCACTGCTGGATGAAATAGGTGAACGACATGGGAAAGCCCGTAAGCCAGGTCCGCCGCCGCTTCCTCAAGGATGCGCCGCGCGTCGGCATCGCCCTGCTCCAGCGCCGCGCCGAGATGCCGGGCCTCACCGCCCACGGTGTTGCCACACTGGCGGGACAAAAGGCTCAGCGGATTCTGCCTGTTGGACTCCCGGATGCGCGCGTCCACCGCCCAGCCTGAGCACCGTGACTCCAGGGTCGTACCGGTGCGATCCAATCGCACGTGGCCCAATTCGGATTCGCCCGGTGTGGCGCCGTGATAAATCGTTCCGTCCAGCACCAATCCCCCGCCTACACCGCTGCCCAGGGTCGTGTAAAACATTGGATTGAATCCCACGCCCGCGCCCAGCCACGCTTCGCCCAGCGCGGCCACGTTGGCGTCGTTGTCCGCGAACACTGGAGCACCCGTGAGTTTGCCCAGCCAGTCGGCAAGATCAAACTCCGACCAGCCTTCGATCTGATGCGAGCAGGCAATGCGTCCCGTCCGCCAGTTCACTGGCCCACCGAAACCCACGCCCACCGCCGTGATGGCGGGTTGTTGGCATAATTGCGGCAGCGCCGCTTCGATCTGGGCCCGAATGCCGGCGGCCCCATGCGCGGTGTCCACGCTCAATCGGCAACGCTCCGTGATCCGGCCCGCGTTATCGCCTGTCACGAGTTGGAGCTTCGTCCCGCCGATTTCGATGCCGAGGAACATTCGGTACGGGTTTCAGAAGTAATCCGGTTCGTTGTCACGCTTCCACTTGATGTTGCAGCCAATGCTCGCCTTCTGGTTGCCGGCAACGGGTTGGCCAGCGAGCACCGCGTCCAAGGCCGCGCGCAAATCCTTGCCCGTGACGGGAATGTTGTTGCCCGGACGGCTGTCATCAAACTGGCCGCGATAGACCAGCCGGCACTCCCGGTCGAACAGGAAAATGTCCGGCGTGCAGGCCGCGCGATACGCCCTGGCCACGGCTTGCGACTCGTCGTGGAGATACGGAAAAATGTAACCCACGGATTTCGCTTCCTGCGCCATCTTCGCGGGACTGTCGTCGGGATAGTTCGCCACGTCATTCGCGTTGATGCCCACGATGGCCGCGCCCCGCGGCAGATAATCCCGGGCCAGTTGCGCCAGCCCCACGGCGATGTGTTTCACGTACGGGCAATGATTGCACATGAAGATAACGAGCAGCGCAGGCTTGCCCTGGAAGTCCGCGAGCGCGACGGTTTTTCCGCTGGCGTCCGGCAGCCGGAATTCCGGTGAGACCGTGCCCAGCGGCAACATGGTGGATGGTGTCAAAGCCATGCACCAAACTTTGGGGCGGTCCCCGCAGGTTGTCCAGTGCGGAGCCCGTGCGGGCGCAACTCCATTGAGCCAGTCTGAAAAGTCCGAGAAACCATGACCGACGACGAAAGGATTTCTTCCACTGATAATCCCATGCAATTCCGCCTCCTCACGTCGGCGGCTACACTGCTCAGAAAGGCGCTTGGACGGATTTGGTAACAGTGGTGTAAAAAGTTCTGTCCAACCTACTCGCGGCGGATAAACAATTCCCCGCGATGACACTCAAAGAAGCGCAGGCACGCCACGCCCAACTGGCCGCCGAAATCCGCCGCCACGACCACGCTTATTACGTCGTCGGCAAGCCCGACATCACCGACTACGAATACGATCAGCTTTTCAAGGCACTTCAGGATTTGGAGAGAGAATTCCCTTCGCTCATCACACCAGATTCGCCAGCACAACAATCCCTAAAGCGAAAGCGTGAACCTCGCCTTGAGGATATTAAAAAGCTGAGACAAGAGATCGAGCATCATACGCGGCTTTATTACGTTGAAGGGAAGCCCGAAATCTCGGATTGGGAGTTTGACCTGTTGGTTAAGCGCCTTGAGGACATGGAGCATCGGCGTGAAACCAAGAAACCCATCAGCCGGCGCGTTCCTGAACTGCCGCTCGCGGATTCGCCAACACAACGTGTGGGAGGGGCGCCTAGTGAGAAATTTCTTCGCGTCGAACACCTTGTGCCTATGCTTTCACTAGAGAAAGTTGAAGGCGCGGAACACCCGACCAAAGACGAAGAGCCTGACCGCGACAAACGCAATCGCCTTCAGGACGAAAACACCCTCGCCGCGCTGGAATCTTTTAACACCACCATCTGCAAACAACTCCGGCGCGATCGCGTGGAATACATCATGGAGCCGAAGGTGGACGGCGTTTCAATCAGCGTGCATTACCGGCACGGCAAGCTCGCGCTGGGCGTCACGCGCGGGGACGGCACGTTCGGCGACGACATCACCGCCAATCTCCGCACCGTGCGCGCCATACCGCTCGAGTTGAATCTCAAGAACCCACCGGAACTGCTAGAAGTGCGCGGTGAAGCCTACATGGCGAACAAGGATTTTGACGCGCTCAACGCAGAGCTCGCTGCCGCTGGTGAAAAAACGTTGCCCAATGCGCGCAACGCCACCGCTGGAACACTTAAACAACTTGATCCCCGCATCGTCGCCGAACGCCCGGTGAACGCGGTGTTTTATGCCATCGGCGCGTACCGTAGCGGCGAGGCCTCGTCGCCGGAGGGTGGCAGCGACGCCCCCGTCGCGTTTTCACTGACAGGCGACGAGGCGTCGCCTTCACCTCGACTGCGACGAGGCGTCGCAGCTACGCCATTCGCCTCCCACGCCGAAATGCTGGAGGCTCTTGCCAAATTCGGCCTGCCCACGCAAAAGAAATGGTGGCTCTGCCAAGACATCACCGAGGCGCTGCGCATTTACCGCAAGGAGATCGTCGCCGATTACGACGAGGACCGCGATCTACGCAAACAGTTGCCCTACGAAATTGACGGCCTTGTGCTGAAGGTGAATCGCTACGAAGATTGCGCGCGCATCCCGAGCAAGACCCGCGCGCCCGGCTACGCCATCGTTCACAAACCCATCCCGTGGATCACGCCCGCGGAAACGATCTTGCGCGCCATCACCGTGCAGGTTGGCCGCACCGGCGTACTCACTCCCGTGGCGGAACTCGAACCCGTCTTCGTGCAAGGCTCGACGATCTCCCGCGCCACGTTGCACAACGAGGACGAAATCCGCCGCAAAGACATCCGCATTGGCGACACCGTGGTCATTCGCAAGGCAGGCATGGTGATTCCCGAAGTGCTGGAGGTGTTGAAGTCCAAACGCCCGCCCGGCGCGAAGAGGTTTGATTTGTTCCATTTCGTCGCCGGCAAATGTCCCGCGTGCGGTGGGCCGATTGCGAAGGACAAACTTAGTGGCACGGGCGTCTCGCCCGTGAGTTCCGAATCGCACGGGCAGGATGCCCGTGCCACTACTGAGGAAGTCGCGTGGCGCTGTCAGAATGTGGCCGGCTGTCCTGCGCAACTGATGCGCCGCGTCGAATACTTCGCCGCGCGCAAGGCGCTGGACCTCGAATCCCTCGGCGGCATTGTGGCGGAAAAACTAGTTGAACGTGGTTTGGTGAAAGAACCGCTCGACTTGTTCGACCTCAAGCTGGAACAACTCGCCAAACTGAACCTCGGCACGGACGAAGAACCGCGCACCTTCGGCGAGAAGAACGCGACGAAAATCATCGAAGCGCTCCAACGCGCCAAGACCGCGCCGTTGCATCGGTGGATTCATGCCCTCGCCATTTCCGACGTGGGAGAAACCACCGCCAAGCAACTGGCTGCTACTCATCAATCCTTGGAGGACCTGACTGATTCCGCGGTGCTGCGTGACATCCTCGCGCTCGGCACGAAGGAAACCGAGCGTGCCGACGTCAGTCCACGCTCGCGCAAGAATCCCCCCAAGACCAACGCCGAAAAAGCCACTCGCGAATTGCGCGACGCCGAACTCAAGGTTGAGATCGCGGCCATTGAAGCCCGATTGGATGCGGGGGGATTGAAACAGCGTTTGCCGGAAGTCGGTCCGGTCGCCGCCGCGAGTGTGTTGAATTACTTAGCTTCCACAGCAGGAAAGAAAGTATTGGCGCGCATCCGTGAGTTGGGCATCAAGCCCGAGAACGATTTGCCCACCACGTCGGCAGAAAGCTCGGGTCCGTTCGCCGGGAAAACCGTCGTGTTGACCGGCGCGTTGCCCAGCCTTACGCGCGAACAAGCCACCGCCATGATTGAAGCCGCCGGCGGCAAGACTAGTGGCAGCGTGAGCAAGAAAACGAATTTCGTTCTTGCCGGCGCAGAAGCCGGCTCCAAGCTCGACAAGGCGCAAGAGTTGGGCGTGAGGATTCTGGATGAAGCAGAGTTTCGCGAGATGCTCGGCCAGGCGCCGCCCGCTAAACCAGCCCCGCAAGGCAGCTTGCTGTGATTGTCAGTTACACTGGGAACTGGCGGGCGTTGACTGACGACAGGTGCGCGATACTGCTGATTCAAAAACGGCGCTGTATTCCAAAGCCCTGTTGAGTTGTTCTCGCGAGCTGGATTCATTTGCAGTTTTCCCGAGGCGCGACGAAACTCAATCGCATTGACCGCCACGCAAAATAATCTCGGCCACCGCCTTGCAGGCGGGACGATTTTGATTTTTCTGATGGCCTTCAACCTCCTGGCGACGGTCGCGCCGCCAGCGCAATTTGTTCCCGGCCAAATCCTGGTCAAACCCAGCATCACCTCCGTGGACTCCGAATTCGCTGCATTGCTGAAAGCTCATGGCGCCGTGGAGCGGTTGGTAATTGGCGCGCTGGATGTCCGCGTGTTGTCTGTCCCGGAGGACCAAACGGAGTTCGTGCTGGCGGCGCTCCGGCAAAGTCCGCTGGTTGAGTTTGCCGAGCGCGATTATCACGCCTGGCCGGCGCTGGTGCCGGATGATCCGCACTTTGTTTCCGGCGCGCAATGGCATCTGGCGAAACTCCAGATGCCCGCGGCCTGGGACATCACTACGGGGACGATGAACGTGATCATCGCGGTGGTTGATTCGGGCCTCGATGCTTCGCACCCCGACCTCGCGGACAACGTGCTCCCCGGATACGATTTTGTCTCGAACGACAATAATCCGAACGATGACACGGGCCACGGCACCGCCGTTGCCGGCGCGGTGGCAGCGGTGGGCAACAACGGTTTGGGCGTCGCCGGTGTCGCGTTTGGCTGCCGGGTGATGCCGCTCAAAATCGTCAGTGCCAACACGGCCGCCACGTATTCGCGCATGGCGCAAGCGGTCACCTATGCCACGGACCACGGCGCACGGGTGATCAACATCAGCCTGGCCGGAAGTTCCGCCTCCAGCACCCTGCAAAACGCAATCAATTACGCCTGGAGCCGCAATGTCGTCATCGTGGCCGCCGCCGGGAACGACGGCAACACACAACCCCGCTATCCCGCCGCCAGTCAGAACGTGATCGCCGTGTCCGCGACGGATGCCAATGACCGCCGGGCGGCGTTTTCCAGTTATGGTTCTTTCATCACCCTCGCGGCGCCGGGCACGAACATCTGGACCACCCGGCGCAGTGCGTCCACGCCCTATGGGCCGGTGTACGGCACGTCGTTCGCCAGCCCGGTGGTCGCGGGCCTCGCCGCGCTCGTCGCCTCCGCCAATCCTTTGCTCTCCAACACGCAGATTGTGTCCTTGCTCAAGTTCAACGCGGATGATCTGGGTGCCGCTGGCCGGGACATTGTTTATGGCTATGGACGCGTGAATGGTTTCAGCACCCTGCGCTCCGCCACCAACACCGTGTCTCCCGAGATTCAGGGCGTCGTCATGGACAACGGGAGCGCGATGACGCTTTCCTGGAGCGCGGTGCCCGGGCGCGACTATCGGGTGGAATATGCCCCTTCCTTTTTCGCCACGAACTGGACGGCCCTCGGGCCGGACCTGACCGCGACCAACAAGACGCTCTCGTACACGGATCAAATCAACGGCCCGCAACGGTTCTATCGCATCATTCAACTGCCATGAACCGGAGCGCCGATCTCCGATCCGGCGCGTTGGATTGGAGCGCGACGCCGCTGCGGGACAGTGAAGGGGTGTGTCGCTTTTGCGCCGGGGTGGGCGACAAAAACCGCCGGGCATTTTTAGAAAACGTGGCTGGACAATGGGCTGCTGAAGGAGAAATCTCCCGCTAGACGATTATGCCGACAAACGCCAACACCCATGGGCGTTCACTTAGCTGTTAAGCACTCCATGAGCACCGACCCAACAGAAACTGACGAGTTCTACTGGTCCTGCATCGAGGAAGCTCTCGATGAAGTCGATATCTACACTACTGGCGAGTCACTTTCTGAAGGACTGAGCCAGTTCCCCGAGTGGGTGGGCGACCTCCTGTGCGTTCACTGGCTGTTATCAGAGGTCCAGAATGGAGGGCTCATGCAGTTTTTCCTAAACAACACAGGCGTTCTCGCCCCAGAAGCGGAGGCGGCCTTGCGGCAAATGAATTTGCCAGAGGCCGCGGAGGCGCTGAACCGAGCACTGGCCATTTTGGGGTTTCCATATCCGCGCGACAAGGTGGATAGGTATCAGATCCTGCGTGCCAGGGCGGGGCTGAAGTTTGAGGACATGGAGACACAGCTGTGGCGGGCGAAGCTGTTCCAGAGTATGGAGGACCAGTTGGACGCAACGGGAGGTTCCATGTTGCGCAATCTGTATGTCAGGATGAATGAGTACGCCAGACAGCATGACGAAGCCCATGCTTAACACGTCGCGCTGCATGCCTGGCATGCTTTGCCTGGCGTGGTTGCGCTGAACGTTGCACACCGAACGCTACTGGACGGATGAGACCGGTGAAGCTGGATATCACGCCCGTGCGCTACATAAACCGGAGCGCCGCTCTCCGATCCGGCGCGTTGGATTGGAGCAACGCGCCGCTGCGGGACTGTGAAGGTGCGTGTCGCTTTTGCGCCGGGTTAGGCGACAAAAACCGCCGGGTATTGTTAGAAAACGTGGCTGAACAAAAAGGCGTCGATTGCCTCGAAACCGGAGGGCATCCCCAGCGGAGTGCGTTGAGAGTTTTGGGTTTGTTTTCCTGGCAGGATGATTCTCGTTATCAATCCAACGGCGGCTGTCCCACAGGATGTTTCATCCCATGCCTGGTAGATAGGCCTGCTCCGGACAGGCGCAGTAGCAGCGGAAGCCGGTGCCGTTCGAGCCGCTTTGGGGAAGGCGGTCGCCCGAGGACGTGGAATCTATCGCCCAGCCCAGACCGTAGTGAGTGTCTTCCGCGCTTTTGCCGCTGCGGACGATGGCTGGGCGACCCTACACTTTGGTCGTGCGCGTGAGCATGTCCGCAAGCGATTTTGCGTTTAGCGAATGCGGCGCAGAGCGGTCGAGCTTGAGCATTTCCGCCAGAAACAGCCCGTATTCCGCGGGCGTGCAATAGAGCGAATAAGCGGTGTTGGCATCGCGATACAACTGACGGCTGGTGGGCAGTTCTCCCCGCGCGTTGTGCCCCGCCGCCGCCAGTTTGTCGAAACCATCCTGCCAGACGTAACTGGCCGTGGTCACGGGCAACGTTGATTGGAGCGAGTCCGCCCGGGGTCAATCGCGTTGGTCTGGCGGTCGCGATGGCGAATAATGGTGCGTGAGCCTTGGACTACCACATGGTGGAGCTTTGGTCCTTTTGGATTGAGGAGCCACAGCCCGGGATGTTTTTTTGTTCGTCGGGCTGTGAGCCTGTAATGTGACAATTTGGTTTGAAGTGCCATGAACAAGTCATAACCCAATAATCTCCCCGGCCTGTAAGGCCGGAACTACCATCAAAAAATGGTTGTAAGCGAGACGGTTGCACGCTCGTGCGCGAGCGTGAAAAGACTGAAAATGAGGCTTGATGAAAACTCTGATTTGGGCAAGGATTTATCAGGCGACGGTCACGAGCTTCGCAGAAGACTTGTGAATCTTGAGGACTCGCAGCAGCTTCGGCTGTAGCGATGTTGATTGCCGTCGTGGGCAGATCGGTTCTTCCTGACGCTGCCAGCAAGCAAATTGGACTACAGGTTCAATGTGCGGCAATGAAAAACGGTTGTTCTGCCAGCATCCTTGATCGAAAGGTTGCGGCGACAACACCTGATTTCAATGTTGAACCCTGCCGGGCAATCCGGCAGGGTTCTTTTTATGAACGATCCAAAAGTTGCAGAGTTCATTATTCAGACCGCCCAGCAACGACCAACGATTCTTGGCTCCCATCTAGGCGCCGAAGTGATCCGAGTTTTTCCAACCCTGCGTGGGAACCCGGAATACCCCGGACTCAAGCGTTTCATACAAACCAATTGTGCAGGTAGAGTTGTGCGCGTCGGTGACCACGGTGGTGATGACATTTACCAATTTGTGGGTGAAGGCGACGTGCCGCGAGTTGCCGCAACCCCTCCGAAAGTGCCAACTGCTTGGGAAGTTTTCCAACGGCCAGGAGCCGAAGGACGGCTCGCTGTCAACCCGTCTACAGGAGACCTCCGAGTTGATCTTGATGAGCAAGTCTCCATGAATGATTTCTCGGTCGTTCCGAGCGTCACACCGGACGAACACAGAACTATTGCCCAAGAGTTTCTAGAGAAAGTCGATGACGCTAGTGTAGTGTAACAGTTAAAGCTTTACAATACGGCTGAGAGATGTCAACCTCAGCGGCATGTGGGAATCTGCCGATTCACTTCCTTTAACCGACGAGCAGAAGCATCAACTGGAGAAGTGGGTTGCGGCTCCGTCGA
>JACZKP010000184.1 GCA_014860005.1 Verrucomicrobiota bacterium
CTGAGTGTCACGGGTGGGAAAGCTTTGGCGGGCGGGTCATGAGATCGTCCAGCAACGCGGCCATTGCCGCATCATCCAGTGCCCGTTTCAGGTACGTTTGCCGGCGCACCGGGGAGGTTACCCAGGCGTTGGCACCCTTGGCATCAATCTGATTGCTGCCGCCGCCGATCTCAGTCCAGTAGGTCACACCACCGTGCGTCAGACCGCGCACCGCATGCAGGACGGTGGTCTGGTCCCAACTCGAACGACCCTTGCGCAGGGAATCGTACGCCAGTTCGTAGCAACGGCGCATCGGGCTGGGCGGCGATTGCTGATACGCCTTGCCGGTGAGGATCGGACCGCCGAGTTCAAACCCGCTGAAAACCATCGGCACGGCTGCATCCGGCCACGACTCGCAGACAAAGCGCGTGGACTCCACCGCGCCGGCATGGTTGAAGTTGTGCTCCGCGCCGGCGGGATATTTGCCGCCCATCAGCGACAGCAGTTTCACCTTGGCGCGCACCAGCGCCGGGCCGTCGCGGGCATCGAGTTCATCACCCGTGCTTTTCAGCAGGCTGTCGAGGTTGGTTAGGAAACCAATGCTGGCAATGGTGACGCTGCGATCCGCCGCCGCCGCCAGCAATCGGCGATAAACCTTCAACGCATTCGGTCGCTCCGCATCCGTCAGGCCGTCGTGGGGAAATTCGGCAAAGACCGCCCGCGAGTAGCTGGACGCCTTGCGTGGCGAACTGCCCTTCGGACGTTTGCAGACGCCGATCGGCAAATCACCGCGACCGTAGTAATGATTGATCGCGCTGACCACCGCGCCGTGCCTGCCGTGGACGTCCTGGCCGTTGAGCACGACACCGAGAATACGCGCCTCGCCGTTGTCAGCCAGCGCGTGGAGCATGGCCAAGGCTCCCGCGTCGTCGCAGTCGGTGAGCATGTCCGTGTCGAGGATGATGTTTGGTGGCTCGGAAGCGGGCGTCGCGGCGGCGAGGACGCGACTCCCAAGAGGCGCGCCAAGTCCAGCGACGAGCAAAAGTTTTAGCAGCTCGCGTCGCGTGAAGTCAGTCTTCATGGTGTGAACAGCAACCAGACGTCTTCTGGACGGCAAGGCTGACGGGTTCGCACACAGGGGGCCATGACAGAATCAGAGTTTACGGTGAACCTCCACGACCGCATCGAAGGCGGGTTTGGGCTGACCGTTCCGGTCGAAAAGCAACGGATAATTCGTTCGCCCGCGAACGGGAAAATGGTTCAGCCACGAGCCGCGGTCGGTGACACCCCAGAACGTGACTCGCGTGACGGACTGCCTGTGTTTGAGGAAGATGTTGAACAGTTCCGCGTAGCGCCGGGCGAGGCGTTGCTGCATTTCTTCCGGCAAACCGTCTGCATACGGATTCAGTTTCGGGTCCGCGTTGAATCGCGTGGAGACATCCGCTCCACCCGAACCGGGCGTGGGCAGGACGTTGACGTCCAGTTCAGTGATCATGACTTTAAGGCCGAGGCCGGCGAAGGCGGCGATGGTTTCGTCAATCTGCCGGGCAGCGGGCCGCTCAAGGTGATAATGCCCTTGCAAGCCGACCCCGGTCAGCTTCACGCCCGCTGCCTGGAGTTTCTTGACGAGGTTGAGCGCGCCGGCGCGTTTCCGTTCGCCTTCGAGTGAGTAGTCGTTGTAGTAAAGCTCCGCATCAGGATCGGCTTCGTGCGCGAACTGGAAAGCTTTCACCAAATAATCCTCGCCGATGATTTTCAACCACGGCGACTGGCGCAACGTTCCGTCGTCGTTTAGCGCCTCGTTCACCACGTCCCAGCCCTGGACCTTGCCTTTGTAGCGTCCGACAACGGTGTGGATGTGTTCGCGCATCCGTTCCAGCAAGGCCTCGCGCGTCAGCGGTTCGCCATCTTGGTTTTGGAAAACCCAGCGCGGCGTCTGCGAGTGCCACACCAGCGTGTGGCCGATAATAGTCATTCCATGCTTCTGGCCAAACTCGACAAACCGGTCCGCCTGAGTGAAAGCAAACTCACCTTGCCGGGGTTGGAGGTGCATCCACTTCATGGCGTTCTCCGCCGTGATGGTGTTGAAATGTTTCTGAACGATCAGGACTTCGTCATTGGTGTCGCCGGAAAAGTGCCTCGGGTTCAACGCCGCACCGACGAGGAAGTCGTTTGTGAAAACGGCTTTCAATGCGGGTTGAGCGCCCGCGTTGGCGAGGATTCCGCAGGCGAGCGTTCCGACGATAAAGGCGGTCAAGTGTGTCTTCATTATGCTGACAATAGTATTGGTCTAGTTCGCACCGGTCACTCTTTCAGTGATTCGAAAGTAATCGAAATCCGCGGAGCCGCCAGCGGTCTTGGTGGCGTAATTGAAAAGTCCAAAGCGGTAGCCCATGAAATGCGGCAGTGTGTAGTTCATCTTCAGCTCGCTGCCGATGGCGGTCCAAGCCTTGCCATCCAGACTGTAATAGAACTGCGCGCGATCCGTGCGGTTTTTGAAGTCGCACTCGGCTTTCAGAAAAACAGTCTTCTGATTCAGCGGCACACGCTCGACTTCGGCGGGCGAATTAGATTGGGCGCTGACCATTACCACGAAGTTCGTGCCGCCCTCAGATTTCACGCCCACCAGACCATATTGCCGCTGCAACAACGCCAGCCCCGCGAAGTCGCCGTCCTTCAAGTTGTTCACGTCCACGGCGGTCGTGCCGGAACATTCCGGGCCGATGGTTCGCTGCGTCAGGGTGTTTCGCGCCGCTAGAAAATGCTCATCTACGCGGCCCGTCGTCAGCCGCAAAAAGCCCGGACGCGCCGTGAGCGACCAGAGCTTGTTGTCGGGATTGTGATTCCATTGCCACACGAGCGGCAGCGCCCGTTCGCCAGATTTGCGGTCGAATTCATCCGAAGCAACGATGTTGGGAATCAGCCCTCTGCTCGCCGGAAGATTAAGTTCGTCTGGCACCTTGCCGTCCACGCCGATCACCGGCCAGCCGTCTTCCCATTTCATCGGCACGAGATACGGAATGCGTCCGACCGCGCCGAAATCCCGGAACAGATACGCGAACCACTCGCCGCGGGGCGTATCAATGATGCTGCCCTGCGCCACGCCTTTGTCCTGCAAACCCAGGCGGCCTTCCCACGGCCCGGCGAGCTTGTCCGCGCGATGAATCACCACGGTGCGCATGCCGCCGCGCGGCCAGCAGATGTTGAACAGGTAATACTTCCCGTTGTGCTTGATTAGTTGCGATCCTTCAGCCACCAAACCCACGCTGCCGGTAACCACCGAATGTGCATTCGTGATGACCACTTGATTGAAGCCGCCTTCCTTGAGGCCCGACAAATCCTCGTTCAACTCGACCAGCCGCAGATTGCCGCCGCCGTAGAGCATGTAAACCCGCCCGTCATCATCGAAGAAAAGCGAGTGATCGTGCAGCGAGGGACGAAACGTGTTTTCGATCCACGGTCCTTTCTCGATATCCTTGGTCCGGTAAACGTGCGTTCTGCCAGAAGTGCTCGAAAACGTCGTCGCGTAAAATGTGCCCTTGTGGTAACGCAAACTGCTGGCCCATGAACCCGCGCCGTAGGCGTTCCTCCCGTTTTGCAGCGCCAGCGCGTCGTTGTCCGCCAGCGTGTCGTAGGCGTAGCTGACGATTTCCCAATTCACCAGGTCCTTGGATTTCATGATGGGCAACCCAGGACTCATGTGCATGGTCGTGCTGCTCATGTAATAGGTGTCGCCCACGCGAATCATAGCGATGTCGGGCACATCGGCGTGGATGATGGGATTCCTTGCCAGTGTCGCTGGCTCGGCGGCGTGGAGGGCGGCGCTCACGAAGAGCGTTGCCAGTAGCGGAAGCGATTGGGTCATACGGGAATGATTTTTCACGTGGTGATCATTGGCAGAGATGAATTCCCTGGCCGAACCGGCTGTTTGACATTTCTCCATCATGGCGAATCCGGTTTCATCAGCCGCACGTCGAAGACACCGCCGGCAAGCCCAGAGGGCGCCGTGAACTTGATGGTGACGCGGCCAGTCGTCGTTGTGGCGAGCACGTCCGCAGGAAGCGGGTAACGCTTTTCAAAGAACTGGCCCTGCCTGGAGCCGTCAGGGCGTTCGGTTGCCAGCAGCTTGCCGTTGGCGAGGACGTCAAAGTTCCGATCTCGATCCCCACCCCAGTAAGTGACGGCGAGGTCCACGGCTTTCTCGCCGCGAGTGTCGAGCGTGTATTGAAACGAGCGCCCGTGCCGCCAGCGACGGCCTTCAAAGATGCCCGTCGCCATGCCTTCTCCAACCAGGTCATGCTCCACTTCCGATTGCTGTTCGCCGGGAGCAACGCGATCCAGCGTGTTGGCGTCGCGCAAGGCCTTCGCGCGTTCTGCGACCACCAATTGTTCCTTGCGGGCGGCGAGTTGCTCCTTCGTCGTCAACTGCCAATACATCTGGTAGCGCGCGTTGTGCAAACGGAAGAACGGAACGAGCGGCAACCCCTTGGACGCCGGCGGCTCGACCACGTCCGTTAGGCGGAAGTTCAGAGGGCCGGCGGCGAAGTCTGGTTTGACGTGTCTGGGCACATCGCTCGCACTGGCGAACAGCACAGGCGCTTGCTCCATTGGCACCAACGGACCGCCAGCCACCTGGCCCATGCGACTGTCATCGGCGTAAAGCCCGCGCAGATCATTGGTGCCCGCCGGCGCCGCCAGCACGATCGGGCCGCGCAAGACCGCCACCCAATCGGACCCGTCCGGCAGCCGTTCCACCGTGGTTTGCATCGGCAGTTCGACCTCCACCCGATCCCCGTCCCGCCACTGGCGGCGCAGTTCAGCGTACGTTGACGGCGCGGAAGCCACGGTCACGGATTGGCCATTCACCTTGACTGAAAACGACCCCGCCGCCACCCAACGCGGATGCCGAATGTGAAGGGCAAATTCGGCGGGCTGCTTGAGTTTCAACGTCAGCTTGGTCCGAGCCTCGTCGGGAAAAGTGGTTTCCTGCCGCAACGTCAACCCAAGATTGGTCACGGTGATTTCGGAAGCGATGAAGAGATTGACGTAAAGCCCGTTGGCCGCTTGGGCGTAGATGAATTCGCCAAACCGGCCCGGGTTCTCGATGCCCGTTCCGACGCAACACCAGAAACATTTGTCCGGCTGCGAATACACGCGGTAATGCTGCGGGCGGATCGGGGTGAAATACACAAAGCCGGGCCGCTCGGCGTTGATCGAGGCCAAGATGTGATTGTACAGGGCACGCTCGTAATAGTCGGCGTAAGCGGCTTCTGGCCGCGAGACGAACAGTTGCCTGGTCAACTGGAGCATGTTGTAGGTGTTGCACGTCTCTGGGCCTTCGCGATGCTCCAACATGCCGCTGAAGTTTTTCGGGTCGTTGAAGTGTTCCGAAACGCTGTTCCCGCCAAAGACAAGACTCCGCGTGCCGGTGACATTCTCCCAAAAGTATCGCGCGCCGCCGTGCGCGGCTTGGTCGCCCGTGAGCGTGGCGATGCGGGCGAGGCCCACCACCTTGGGAATCTGCGTATTGGCATGCAGGCCGGTGAGCCGGTCGTCGCGGCGCTGCAACGGATCGAGAACGGCCTTGTGGTTGAAACGCTGCGCAAGGCGAAGATACTTTTGATCGCCGGTGATGGCATAGATGTCCGCCAGCACCTCGTTCATGCCGCCGTGTTCCTGCCCGAGCATCCGTTGCATCTGCTCGTCGGAAATCTTGGAAGTAAGCTTTTCGCACCAGTCCCCATAGCGCACCAGGATTTCGCGGGCTTGCGGGTTGCCAGTAAGCCAGTACGCATCCCGCAGGCCGGCGTAAGTTTTATGCAGGTTATACCACGGCACCCACTTCCGATTGATGACGTCCACGCGTCCGGCCGCGATGGCCGACCACAGTTCGCGACTGCCGGGGACGCCGCCGAGGTAGCCATCGCTGGCCGCCTGCTGGCAACGGCCCAGTTCGGACACCATGTAATCGAGCCGGCGTTTCAATTCGCCGTTGGGCGTGTCGGCGCCCGAGGCAATCATGGTTGCGAGCGCCGAGAGATAATGGCCACCCGTGTGACCATCCAGGCCGATGCTCTCCCAGTTTCCGTAGGGCCGGGCTTTCGCCTCCAGTCCGGCTTCACGGAAGAACGGCGCGAGCAACCGATCCGGTTCCAGCGCGAGCAAATACTTCTGATTCGCTTTGAGGGCGTCCGCGAATGGACCGTCCAACAACCGCACCGCCGTCAGCGAAGGCATGGTGGCGGGAGTTGCGGGGGCGGAAACATCGGCACCTGCCAGAAAGGCAGGGCACGAAAAGTTCAAGAGCAGCACTAGCGCTGGCAAGCGGGACAGGTGTTCGGTTTTCATCTTGGTTCAAGGTTTTTTCACATCCTGCACGGTCAGATCCAAAGTGGTCGCTTTCTGGTTGCGAACAATCTTGAGCCGCATCCTGCCATCCTTTACGGACTCAATCGCCCCACCGAGGTCCCCGATGCCGGCGGTTGGGATGTTGTTGAGTTCCAGGATCAGGTCGCCCTTTCGCAGTCCCTGCGGGCCGCCCAGCGGGGAGTTTCCAGCAACGGCCTCGACCGCGAGTCCCTTCGTGTCGAAAGCGACCCCGTAGGCGGACATTTCCTCGCCACGCGGATGGCGAAGCTTCACGCCCATCCAGTCCACAGGCGGCGCGGCCTGCTCGGGAGTCACGCGCCGCGTGTCAATTTTCAGGTTCACCTTCGGCATCTCGGGCCTTTCGGCGATGGCTTTGAGCGAGGGCTTGCGAACGCCAAATTCATCCATTGAGAAATTCTTGAAGCCGATCTGCCGGGCGAGCGACTCGTTCTTCACGGTGAAGTCTCCCTTGGCCGGGGCGGGGAACTGCGGGTCGCCAACGATGGAATTCCCATCCGCCCCGTTGACCGCGAAGCGCAGCCGGTCCATGTGGCCGCTGGCGAAAAGATTGCGGTCAAGCTCCTGCCCCCATTTCTCCGTCGCCGACATCACGGCGGGTTGGTAGGCCGCCATGACGATGTTGCCGGTGAAGACGTCGCCGCTGGCGGGATACCAGACGTGCGGGTGCAGAGTGTTGTTGACCATGATGTTGTTGGTCACAATCCGACGATAGCCCTCCCGCAACTTGAGACCGCCGTTGAGCAGGAGATTGTCGGTGATGATGTAGTTCGAGGAGCCGTCGTCGAGGTCCACGTCCCAGCCGTGATCGCAGCGCCAGCGGTTGTGGCGGAGGACAGTTGGCTCCATCGCATCCAGAAACGGAAGGTCCGGGTGTTTGGCAACCTCCCGGGCGGTCACCGCGGTCTGGGGAACCCAGAAGCGGTCGCGGCCCCAGGAATTAAACGACCCGTGGTCGCCGGTTTCCTGCACGGTGCGGAAGACATCACAGCCCGCGATCAGATGGCCGCCCCAGGTGCCTTCGCTGATGTTGATGCCGGCGCGGGACGTTTCATAGATGGAGCAGTGGCGCACGGTGACACGGCGGGACATGGAGATTTGCACGCCGGCACCCTGCTTCTCGACCGTGCCGACTTCGTGGATCAGCGAGTCTTCGAGGACGCACTCCATTGGGTAGTTGTCGGTGATCGGCCCTGGAGTTCGATCCGTCTTCGCGATGTCGTGAGGATTACCGTAACGGAACACTGGATTGCGCACCGCCTTGGGGTCGCCGACGAACGCAACTCCGCTGGCGCCGCAGTCGAAAATGTGGAGGCCAGCCAGGTGGAGGCTGCGGTTGTAATTGTTCACGAAAACGGCGTTGGCGCCGGCTTGGTCAATGAACGTATTCCGCAAAGCGCAGTGCTCCGTCCCCTCGAAGAAAACGGTGCCGCCGCGATAAATGGTCCAATCCGACCGCAGGAGCGGTTCCTTGTTTTCCATGAACGTGCGCGCGGTGTGCCGCATCGTGAATCCGTCGAAGGTCACGTGGCGCACGGGCTTTTCCGGTGACCCGCGAAGCTCGACCAGTGCCGTTAGTTGCACGCCTTCGACGGTTGCCCTGGCCAGGTCGAGTCCGGCGGGCGGATAAAAATAAAGCGTGTCCGTCTTGCGGTCGTGGAACCACTCGCCGGGAGCGTCCAGTTCCTCGAAGATGTTTTCCACCATGCGGAACCGATCGTGCATTTTGGAGGGGCGGTTGTTCTGCCAACCGCCGATATAGGTCACATTGCCGTCGGCGTCCTTGCCGGTGATCTCGTAGATGAGTCCGCCCCACTGCGCGCTGTGCATGGCGTGGATGTAGCCTCCGGAGGGATCCGCCCATTTCGCGGCGCGTTCACGGGAAACGGCATCCGCCGCGGAACCACGGAAGGGCACGGCCTTCTTGGACGGGTCGTAGTTCGGATAACGCGCCATGAACTGGCGCACGCCAGCCACGAAGAGTTGGTCGAATTTGAGCCCCGACGGCGTCTTCGCCTGGAGAATGCCGTCCTTGTAAGGCGCCCATTTCAACGCCAGGGGCACGCCCCCGCTCAGAATGGCCTTTCCCTCATTCGCGGCCCGATACACTACCGGTGCCGCAGCCGTGCCGGAGTCCTCGCTCGTGAGCACCAGCGGCTTGGCGAAGTAGTAAGTTCCGTCCTGCACCATGATCGTGACGGGTTCCTTGCCGGCCTGGCTCCGGGCGAGCTTTCGTGCGGCCTCCAAGGTTTTGACCGGCGCGGTTGCCGTGCCCGGCTGATCGTCAGAACCGGTCGGCGAAACGTGGATGGTGAGGGCAAGAACAGAGTGAATGAAAAACGCCGAGAGTAAGGCGGTGGCGCAGCGGAACTTCATTCGGGTGCGGGTCATGGCTATCTGCGGAAACGAAACACGGTGAGCGAATGCGCCGGCGCTTCGTAATCAAACTCTGGTTTCAGCGCGGTTTCGCTGATCACCGGCTTCACCGCCGGTGCTTTGCCATCTTCATTGAAGGCGTCGGCATCCGCTCCGGTCAGCACGGTTGTGGTGACTTTGAGTTCCGCGCCAGCCAGCCCGATGAGTTCCACCTTCAACCCGGCGGAGGCATCGGCACCATTGACGATTTTCACGATGACAGCGCCGGACTTGGAATCGCGCACGCTGGACGCCGCGAGTTTCGCCGGCTTGTTGGCGTCGAACGAGGTGATCAGATACGAGTCGCCGCTATTCTGACCGAAGAGTTGTTGCACGTAATAATTGGCGGTGGGGTAAACGTCCGTCCCGGTGAAGTAAATCAGGTCCGGATGCCATTGCGTGTGGTTGCGCCGGGCGAGCAACGGTGCGTAAGAGGCGAACTGCACGATGTCGCCGTTGCGCTCAAAGCTGGTCAAGCCCGCCGCCTCGGCAATCGCCGAACGCAAGGTGTTGCGGCGCCGGTCGCGATCATGGGCCGCGTATTCCCCCACGTAAACTTGGGCGCTGTTGCGATCATACTTGTCGTAACGCTGGAGATTGTCCCAGAACCACTGCGGCGCGACGTAATAGTGCTCGTCCACCATCGGCAGCTTGAGTTCGCGGGCAAACTTCCAGCCTTCGTCGTAATCGCGCCCGCTGGCGAACGGCCCGGACGTGCCAATGATGACAATTCCGGGATGTTTCGCCTTGACCGCGTCATGGATCATCTTGAAGCGTTCCCGGAAGAGCGGCGTAATTTCGTCTTCGTTGCCAACGCCGAGATACTTCAGGCCAAACGGTTCCGGATGACCGGCGGCGGCGCGCTTGGCCCCCCACTTGGATGTCGCCGGGCCATTGGCCCATTCGATCAGATCGAAGATGTCTTGAATGAAAGCGGGCATCTCTTCGATCGGCAGACCTTCCTGGCCGCGCCCCGGCGAATGACCGGCGTGCTGACAGGACACACCCGCGCTCACGACTGGAATCGGAATCGCCCCAACGTCCGCGCAGAACTGAAAATACTCGAAGTAGCCGAGGCCCATCGTCTGGTGATAGCCCCAGGCATAATTGGGACGGGCGTGCCGTGTTTCCACGGGACCGATGGTATCTTTCCAGTTGTAGTAACGCCGGATGTCGGCCGCATGCACCAGACAGCCGCCCGGAAAGCGCACGAATTTCGGTTTCATATCGACAATGGCTTGCGCGAGATCGGCCCGCAATCCGTTCGGACGATTGCGAAAGGTTTTTTCCGGGAACAGCGAAACCATGTCCAGGCACAGCGCCCCTTGTTCATGGGCCAGCAACACGAGCCTCGCGTCGCTGACTGTCCGCGTCGGTTTGAATTTCACCGTCACCTTCCGCCACTCGCGGCCTTTGATCTCCAACTTTTCCTCGGCCAGCACCTCGCCGTCCTTGCTTTCCAATCGCAGCGTCACGGGCATCGGTTTGGTGTTGTCGCCGCGGCCCCACATGACTCCCATGTACGGCTGATAAGCCCAGAACGAAGCATCGTAAGTCTCGCCGGCTTTGAGCGGGATGCCGCCGAATCCGCTGTTGGCCATACCTACGCCGTCGCCGGGCGTGCGCACGGTTAGAAGAGCGTAGTGCGGGTTGTTTTCGTGAATCGGCCGCATCGCAGACACGCCCAGGGAGCCGTCACCGCCGCCGCGTTTTTGCAATTCCCAGAAGGACAACGGCCCCCAGGAGGATTGCTCGACCGGGCTGTATTCGAACGAACGATTCTGGATCAACTCGGCGTACAGCCCGCCGTCGGCGGCGTAATTCAAGTCTTCAAAAAAGATGCCGATCAAATCCGGGCTGATGGGTTTGCCCGGCTGGCCGGCCTGAATGGTGAGGGTGGTCGTCTGCGCATGAACCGCAGAAACAACCGCAAGCAACACGACCGCGGCGAGTCCGACGAGCCGCCTTGGGGCAACCGACTTGGTTTCACAATCTCGCTTCGCGTCTTTCATCCTTTCAGGAGAGCTGTTGTCGAATACTTCGTTTGGCTGCCAGGATCTGGTTGCCGGCACCGACCCGTTACCGGGGGATCATCGGCCTCCACACGTCCCGTATCATTCAAAGCGCCAGTAGTCCAAGTTTAGCAGTGGCGCTTCACCCCCGGTGAACTTGAGATACAGGTCATGGACACTCGTGGCTGCGGATACTTCACAAGCAGCTTCTTTCCAGGTTTGCGAGCCACCGGTGTTGTTCACCTTGCAGGTGCCGATGAGCTTGCCGTCCAGGCTGCCGAGGCGCAGTTCGATGCTGCCGCCTTCGCCGACGCTGGCGACGCGAGCGACAAACCGCTTCGCGCCCGCAGCGCCGAAGTCCACGCCCGCGACCTTCACCCAGTCGCCGTTGTGGAGATCGGTCAGGTTCATGCCGCCTTCGCTGCACGGCTCGGTTTCCACGCCGCTCTGGGCTTGAAACGTCTCGCCTTCCACGCGGGCGAACGGATTCAAATGGCCGATCTGCGCCACGCCGTTGGTCGTATAAACGACCTTCTTGATGGCGCCGTCCGCGTTGAAACCAAACTCCTCGATGCCGAGGTTGCGGCGGAAGCCAGTGGGAATCCCCGCCTGCCGGGCAACGATGCGGTTGTGAAAGACGTGATACCACCGGTCCTTGAACTTGAACTGTGCCGAATGATTGTTGTCGTTGAAGTTGAGGGGAGGTTGCATCGCCACGATGCCCCGGTACGTGAATCCGTTCGTGGGGTTCTTGCTGGTCATGTAATCAATGCGCATCTGCGCCCGCGGCGTGGTGGAGTAGGTGAAGTAGTAAACGTCTTTGATTTTGAAAACCCAGGCCGCCTCGAAGAAGTTCGTGGCGTTCATTTTGATGACTTCACCGTCAATGCTGATCATGTCGCGATTCAGCTTCGCCACCCGCACGTTGTCATCGCCGTTGCCGCCGAAGTAGAGATACGCCTGGCCGTCGTCATCAATGAACGCACCCGGATCAAAGAGCCACATGTTCCGCGCGGGCTGCACTCCGGGCGTGCCGTGGGTGATAAACGCCTTGCCCAGCGGATCGGTGAAGGGACCGATGGGCGTGGGCGCCGTGGCGACTCCGATGTTCGCGCCGCCGTTGCCGAAGTAGAGAAAGAACTTGCCGTCGCGCTCGATGGCCGCCGGTGCCCAGGTCCGTTTCGCCCAGGTGGTGCTGTCGCTCGCGCGGAACACCGAGCCGTGATCGGTCCAGTTCTTCATGTCGCTGCTCGACACGCAGATGACATTGGGAATGTTGTAGCTGCCTTGGACCGGGCTCTCGTCATCGTTGGAGCAGTAGATGTACACGCGGTCCTTGGTGACCAGCGTAGTTGGGTCCGCCAGATAACGATGTGAGGCGATGGGATAATCGGCCATGAGCTGCGGCGTCATCGCTAAACTCGCAACGAGTCCAAGGAGAACCAGGAGACGATTGTGCTTCATAAATAAATGACAGGTTACGGCGCTGCGGTGCTGGCAGCGACCAGAATTCCCGACTATTTGAAGATGCGCTGCGAGAACAGCCACAGATTGTTTCTCCAGTGCGTGGCGTCGTGACCGTTGCCATCCACATGCCAGACGTGCGGCACCTGCTTTTCCTTCAAATAAGCATGAACGCCCTGGCTGACCCGGATCAATCCATCTTTGTTGCCGCAGGATAACCACAACAGCTTCAGCTTTCGCGTTGCGGCGGCGGGATCGGGCACGAGTTCTTCGGGCAGTTTGGTATTCGGTGCCGATGAAAAACCTCCCACCCACGCAAAAGTATCGAGGTTGCCCAAACCGAAGTTCAACGACTGACCGCCACCCATGGACAACCCGGCCAGCGCGCGGTGTTCGCGGTCGGCTTGCACCGAATACCGCGACTCGATGGCGGGAATCACATCGTTGAGCAGGTCGCGCTCAAAGACGGCAAAGGCGGGTGCCGTCGCCATGGCGTTGGGGCCGGCGCGGTCGTCCTTTTGGGCACGGCCATTCGGCATCACGATGATCATCGGGACGGCCTTGCCGTCGGCGATGAGGTTGTCGAGCAGCACGTCCGGCGTCGCAAACCGCTGCCACTCGGTTTCGTCTCCACCGATGCCGTGGAGGAGGTAGAGCACGGGATACTTCTTGTCCTTCGAATAACCGGGCGGCGTATAGACCTGCATCTTGCGCGTGGTGACCACGGTCTTGGATTCGTATTCAATCATCTCCAACTTGCCGCGCGCAATACCGTCGCGCTTCTGGTCAATGCCAGCCGGTGGATCATCAAAGGCCGGTTTGTCATCCGGCTTGAGTTCAATCGGTCCGCCGAATCCGCCCCGACCACCGCCCCCGCGTGGCCGCTGGCCTTCAGCACCAGCGGCAGGTTGCACGTTACCCGTCTCGCGCCTGGCCACGATCTCCGCTTTGCCGAACTCGCCGACCTCGCGCGTGAACTTGATTTCGTTGCGGTCAGCCGAGAGCTTGCCGGTGTAGGCGATCCGAATCTCCCGGTCCTGGATACTCAGCATCTCGACGAACGAAATCGTGTCTCCGTCCACCTTGCCTTCTTTGAGTTCAGCTTCGCGCTTCCGGTCGCCAGCCTCTGAGTTGGCTTTTCCGGTCAACTTCGCGCCGTCCTGTTTGAACGTGAGGGTGTATTTCTGCAGGCCGATCTGTGAGTCGAATTCGGATTTCCAGGTACCCGTGACGTCGGCGTTCGCCGCGCTGGTTTCGGCTCCGGATTGAGGGATGATTTCAATCGCGCAGATTTGGGGGTTCTCGACCTTGGGAGTGAAGGTCACCTTGATCTTGCCGTCGGTGACTTCGACCGGGACTTTCTCCACGTAGGCCTTCAAAAACCCGCCGGCCTTGACCCACGGGTCGAAGTCCTTGAACTCTTTGCCTTGGACGCTGAACGAGAAGACGCGCTGACCGGGCCCGGTGATACCCTCGAATGTTTCGGCGAAATGCAGATTCACCATGTACTTGCCGTTGGGCACCGGCCACGAATACGAGTCCATGCTGTAGCGTTCCGCCCGGTAGAGGTCGGGACTCTTAGTGTTGGCAATCTGGATGTCGGGCCGTTCAATGGTTTGGCCGCCCTCGAAGCCTTGGTCGGCCAGCCACACATTGCCTTCAGCGTCTTTGACCGGTTCGGATTTTCCAGCTTTGATTCGGACGATCTTACCGGCCGGTGCGCTCTGCTCGCGCTTGGCCACGATCTCTTCTTTGGCGAATTCGCCGACCTCGCGCGTGAACTTGATCTCGTTGCCGTTAGCCGAGAGCTTGCCGGTGTAGGTGATGCGAATCTCGTTATCCTGGAAGCTGAACATCTCGACGAACGAGATCGCGTCGCCATCCACCTTGCCCTCATTCAGTTCGGCTTCGCGCTTCCGGTCGCCGACTTCCGAGTTGGCCTTCCCGGTCAACTTCGCGCCGTCGTGCTTGACCGTGAACGTATATTTCTGGAGGCCGATCTGTGAGTCGAACTCGGATTTCCAAGTGCCGGTAACATCGGCTGCGAAAACAAACAGCGGCCAAACCGCCAAGGCCAGGAGTGTGAGGAGCTTTCTCATTTCAGGTAGGTTGTGGGTGATGGGTTGGTTGGAGCAAAGATTGCGCGCGTTTTAATTCTTAAACAACAACGGTGCGAATTCATGCAGGCTGCGCCGCCAGGTCTGCCACTCGTGGGCGGTATCGGGAGATTCGTAGAAAACGCTCTTGATGCCGGCCTGTTTGAGCGCCTCCACGTTTGCCTTGCCGGTCGCACCGTTCTCGCGGCTGCCGTAGCTCACGAACACGAGTTTGACCTTCTCCTTGAAGGCCGTCATGTCGGTAATATTCGTGACAGCGATGCTGCCGCCGCTGAAAACGCCGATGTGGGAAAACTTGTCGAGGTTCGCCGGAGCGATGGAGCGAGTCTGCATGCCACCCATCGAAAGGCCGGCCAGGGCGCGATGGGGCTGGTTGGCGAGCGTGCGGAAGTTTCCATCAATGTGCGGGATCAGGTCTTCGATGAGCACGCGCGCGAAAGCCACGGGGTTGTAGTTACGACCGCCTGGACCACCGATGCTGCGAGAGTAGGGACTGTCGCCCGGCGGAGGTTGGTTGGTGGCAGCGAAACCAAAGCTGGCGCCGGGGACATAGCTGTTCGCCATTACGATGATGAAGGGCTTCGCTTTCCCGGCGGCGATCAAGTTGTCCATGATAAAACCGGTGTGCCCCTGGTTGCCCCAGCCGGTCTCATCTTCGCCGCCGCCGTGTTGGAGGTAGAGCACCGGGTAGCGTTTGGAGACATCCTTGTCGTAGTCGGGAGGCGTGTAAACGAAGCAGCGGAGGTTGGTGCTGGCGCTCTTGGAATGGTAGAACACCTGCCGCAATTGACCATGCGGCACGTTCTTGAGCGCGTAAAAGTCTTGATCCTTGGCCGGAATTTCCACGCCGCTGCCCCAGCGGCTACCGCCATAGAAGTACAAGCTGCCGGGGTCCGGGACTCCAGCTCCATCAATCACTAGCTGGTAGTAGTGGAAGCCTTCATCCTGGGGCCGCGTGACGCCGACCCAGGCACCGTCCTCGCCCTTGGTCAGGGGATATTTGGCGCCACCCAAGAAATCGAACGTGACGCTCTGGGCCTGCGGCGCGACGACACGGGCGCGGACACGGCGTTCAGAGTTGACCTGTGGATACTGTTTGCCGCGCTGATTCAGCGACGAGGGCTTGAAATCCTCCACTACCGGCTCGTTGGTTTGGGCCGTACCAAACTGACCTGACAGCAAGGAAACCAGTGCGAGCATCGAGATTGTCTTTTTCATGAAGTGTCTGTGTGTTGAGTTGGTTCTGGTCATTTGCTGATACTCAGTCAGTTCCGGGTGGAGGCCACATGTACCAATACTTCCGCCAAGGCACGGATTTTGGACATCCAATCGTCGGATTTCATGGAGGCTGCGTTAAAGGCCGGGCTTGCCTTTGTTGTAAAGCTCGCGAATTTCAGCGTCACTCAAAGCCCGGCTGAACAACTCAAATTCATCCAGCGCCCCGCTCAGGTTGCGGATGAGGGCAGGACCGGCCTTTGAGCCGCTTTCTGCATTCCAATTGCCCAACTCGGCCGCGCCGACACGGAAAGGCGGACCCAGTTTCAACGCCTGGCGGGCAACGGGGGAGCCATCAACGTAATGGACCACTTGCCCGGCCTTGCCATCCACCACCACGGCCAGATGCTTCCACCTCCCGAATTGATTGAGCGTGATGACCGGGGGGCTGGCCAGAATCTGGAATTTCCCCGGGCCCGGGCCGAAAACCGTCAGGCCCAGAACGCCATCGTTGCGGATCAGCCAGTGAATCGTCCCGGGATCGAATCCATCAGACATGAATAACGAGTTTAACTGCCGGTCCAGCCCCTTGACGCACACCCAGGCCGAAAGGGTCAAGGCCTCGAAGTCTCCGGGCACGGCCAGACGCACGCGGTCGTTGACACTTTGAAACTCCAGCGCCTGTTTTTCCCGCCAACGGCCTTCGGCCCGCTGGCAGCCGACAATGGTTGCATCAGGCACGGATCGATTGCCTTTGGCCGAATTGCGGAGCGTCCAGTCCGTGGTGTCCAGGTCCTGGAACTCCAAATGCACCAGCAGCGACGGGTCCTGGTTGAGCCGCGCGTTGGCGAACTGCCATTGCTCATAGCGGAAAGCTTCCGCGGCCAGTGACCGTTCTTGAAACTCGAATAACGAAGTAAAGGTCGCCGTGTTCGCAGCCATGAGCCGCGGAGGAGTGCTTCCCTGCGCCACGGCCGCCTGTCCTTCGCTCAGTGACTGCTTCGGCGCTTTTCCAGAAAGCAACTCCACCTCGCCATTGAAGACATGAACTTCCGACCGACCGCGCGTGGCGTTGATCCCGAACGCCGTGCCGAGATCCACGACGTCGAGTTGATCTGTTTTCAAACGGAAGCCGCGGGCCGGCTCGGGCACCTCCACCAGTAACCGCCCCGTTGGACAATTGGCTTCGGTTGGGGAAACAAGCTGCAATTCCGCCGGCCCCTCGATCACCACCCGCGCTCCGCTGTAAAAGACCACTTGCGCCAGACCGGATTCCAATCGTAGCCAGCCCGGTTCCAAAGCACTGCCCACCCGCACCGCTTCCGTGTTGTGGTCCCACCGCGCATCTACCGTGCGGATCAACATGGCCACGGCGGCGCTGGTGGCTCCGTCCCGGGTCGCGGACTGCTTGAACCACAAGCTCCAAACGCCAACTGCGGTGAGGACAAAGCAGGCCGCCAGCGCCATTACTTGCACCCGTCTCCTGTTGCTCGTCGGCACCGCTGGTTCGAAGGCGAGGGTATTGCGCCGATTGCCGGTGCTGATGTCGGGCAACAAACTCGCGGCTTCATCCTGTGGTTTGGTAAAGAGATCCCGATCAGACGCCAAGCGGGTGTGCAACTCGACTCGGAGCAAATACTCGTCCCGGGCGCGCGAGTCGCTCCGAAGCAACTCGTTCAAGGCACGCATCTCAGCTTCCGTCGCCGAGCCGTGGCAAACCGCAGCCACAGCGTCGTCAAACTCGGGAGATGGAAACACGAGCGTCATGCGACCTCCGGTTTGGCGTGGCGCTCCACGCACAGTTGGAGCGCCTGCCGGATGCGTTGCAGCATTTTGTAGGTTGCCGCCACAGTTCTGCCGGAGCGTTCAGCCAGCGATTCGACATCAGAGCGCTCGTAGTAATAGGCCTCGATGAGAGTGCGCTGATTCGGAGGCAGTTTCCCAAGGCAAGCCTCCAAGTGTCTCAGCCGCCTTTCAAACTCCGGCTGCAATTCCTGTCGCCGCTGCGCCAGTTCTTCCGCCAGACCATGATCCAGCAGCGCCTGCCAGCGTTGACGCCGCTCGATCCACTGACGAGCCTTGTTCAAAGCAAATCGGCAGGCCCACGGCGTGAACGGCTGGGCGGGATCATACGCATCGAACTTTTCCCAAAGCGCCAGCGCGGTCTGCTGAACGATATCCTCGGCATCCGATACGTTTGGCACCAAGGCGGCCACGTAGCGAAAAACCTCCCGCTCGCTCCGCAGGAACAACGAAAGGAAACGCTGTTGCGCAGCACTTGAATCATCGAACCGACGCTGTGAATCTGCCGACATTCGTTAATCTCTACCAATACTTCCGGCGAACCACGAGTTTTGGACATTCGCGCTCCCATTATTGGGTCAGACCGTGGGTTCTGGCCGCTTGACCGATGTGCTCGCCGCGCGACGGCCCCATTTTCGTGAACGTGCTACGCGTGCTCGATGTGCCGGAAACGTTCGGCCTGCTCGCGCCACGCCCGCTCACCATCGCGACCTCGCAGGCCACGGCATTTGAGCGCACTCGATCGCTCTACCGCACCGGCGGCGGCAATCTCAAACTGGAGCCGCTGCCATGAACTCAATGAGATTCGCATTACAAGAAGCGCGCCGTGGCGAGGGCTTTGTGCTGGCAACGGATGACTTCACGGGTTCGGTTGATTGCCTCTTGAGATCTCATGGCCTTTGATGTACCAACCGCTGCTAGGATAATCAATGTTAGGTGTCATGCGTGCATCAAATGAAGATTGATTCAAACAAGAAATGTCTGTCTCAAAGTTCAAGCGCGTTCACGTTAATCGAGTTGCTGGTCGTGCTCGCCATCATCGGAATTCTGGCCGCATTATTACTCCCGGTGATTTCGAATTCCAAAAGAAAGGCCCAGCAGATTCAATGCATGGGGAATTTGCGCCAGTTGGGTATCGGCATACAGAACTTCGTCGCCGACAATCACGCCTATCCTTCGGGTATTGCGGGCACGAACACCGATAATCCCGGATCGTGGATTGGCCAACTACAACGCGGAGGCTTCGATATTTCCAAACCCAGGACTAATTTCTTTTCCGAGGGTGTGTGGCTCTGCCCCTCAGCGCAGTTAAGAACGGATCGGCAAAGCCGCGGAATCTCGGTTAGTTACGGCTACAACGCTTATGGTAGTCTTGCGATTGGAAGTCCCACCAATGCGCTCGGCTTGATGGGACATTTCGTTTCGTTTACCGCTTTGTTTGAACCTATCAAGGAGTCGGAAGTCCTCGCCCCCAATGATATGATGGCAATCGGGGATAGCTTTTCCGGAGGAGTATTTTTTTGCGTCACAAGTATTTGGATCACCGGGCATCTGCACTCCATCATGGCAAAGCCAATGTGGTTTTTTGCGATGGCCACGTTGAATCACCAACGCTGAAATTTCTTTTCCAAGACACCAGCGATGCGGCTTTGGTACGCTGGAATCGAGATCACCAGCCACATCGGGATAAATTATGACACCTAACCACCAAAGGATGGAAAGGACCGGAGCGCGCCGGTGACGTTGGCTTTGTCGTTGGGGTAGTCGCGCGCACCGGCGGCGGCAATTTCAAACTGAAGCCGCTGCCATGAATTCAATGAGATTTCCAGTGCAGGAGAAGCGCGAGGCAAGCTGCAGGTTCCTCGCTGCTTTGTTCACCCTCACGACTCTTGCCACGGCCTTGCTCGCGCAAGAGGCCGATTTGATTGTGCATCACGGCAAGGTGGTGACCGTGGATCGGGATTTTTCCGTGCGGCAGGCGATGGCCATCAAGAACGGCCTCATCCTGCGCGTCGGCACTGACGAAGAAGTCCTCCGGCTCAAAGGGCCACGCACCGAGTTGATTGATTTGGCGGGCGCGATGGTTTTGCCCGGCCTGATGGACTCGCACACGCATCCGCTCGGCGCGGCGCTGACGGAGTTTGATCACGAGATTCCGGCGATGGAATCCATCGCGGACGTGCTGGCTCACATTCGCGCGCGGGCGCGGGTCGTTCCAGAAGGCGGCTGGATTGTCTTGCAGCAGGTCTTCATCACCCGCTTGCGTGAGCAACGCTACCCAACGCGCGCGGAACTCGACATCACCGCGCCGAAGCATCCGGTGATTTTTCGCACCGGCCCGGACGCCTCATTCAACAGCCTGGGGCTGAAGCTCAGCGGCATTGACCGCGATTTCAAAATTCCCGAAGGCGTGGCCGGCCGCATCGAGAAGGACGCGCAGGGTGAGCCGACCGGCATCCTGCGGAACTTCGCCAAATACGTGAAGACGCCTGAGGACAACAACGCGACCAAGGCCAGCCCAAGCCAGAAAGCCGAGCGGTTGAAGCAGTTGTTCAAAGACTACAACTCGGCCGGCATCACGAGCATCGGCGACCGCAACGCGAATCCCGAGGTGTTAACGCTCTACCAGCAGTTGCGCGCGGAAGGCGGATTGACCGTGCGCGTGGCGATCTCTCATGCCATTGATACGGCGGGGCCGCTCCCTGAAATTCAAGCCGCCATCCGGCGCGTGGCGGAGCATCGGTTGTTCCGCAAGAAGGATCCGCTGCTGCGCATCATCGGCATCAAGACGTTTCTGGACGGCGGCATGTTGACGGGCAGCGCCTATTTGCGGCAGCCGTGGGGCGTGAGCGAGACGTATGCGATCACCGACCCGGATTATCGCGGCGTGCTGTTCATTCCCAAGGAACGGCTGCGGCCCATCGTCGAAGCCGCCGTCGAGAACGGGCTGCAATTCACCGCGCACTCGGTCGGCGACGGTGCGGTGCAGGCGTTGCTCGATGCTTACGAGGACGTGGCGCGATCCCGGCCGATTCGCCCGACGCGGCCCTGCATCACGCACGCGAACTTCATGAGCCGCGAGGTGGTACAGCAAATGGCGCGGCTCGGGGTGGTGGCGGATTTGCAGCCGGCCTGGCTCTATCTGGACACGCGCACGTTGATGAAGCAGTTCGGCGACGAACGGTTGCGCTGGTTCCAGCCGTTGCACAGTCTCTTCGAGGCGGGCGTCATCATCGGCGGTGGCTCGGACCACATGCAGAAAATCGGGGCGCTACGGGGCATCAATCCTTATGATCCGTTCCTGGGAATATGGGTTGCCACCACGCGCCAGGCCAAAGACTTCGACGGCGCGTTGCATCCGGAGGAAGCGTTGACCCGCGAGCAGGCCATCCGCTTCTACACGGCGAACAATGCCTGGCTGCTGTTCCGCGAAAAAGACACCGGCTCGCTCGAAGCCGGCAAGCTGGCGGACTTCATCGTGCTCGACACGGACCTGTTGACCTGCGCCGCGGATGCCATTCCACGCACGCAAGTCCTGCGGACTTACCTTGGCGGAAAACTGGTCTATGCGCACGACGTACAAGGCCGCTGAGGCCGGAGCCGGGAGAGAGAGACGCTTTTAATGGGCAGAACGCTTTTTAACTCCAAGAACGCTGGAGAACTGACTGGTGCGATTTCCCTCTCCCCTCAAAGGGGAGAGGGATTAAGGGTGAGGGGTGAGATGTACCAACCGGATTTCATTCGCATTTGAACGTCTGCGCGAGTTCTCACCCCTCACCCCGCCCCTCTCCCCTTTGAGGGGAGAGGGAGAAGCAAGCGGACATTTCTTTTGAAATCCCATGCGCTTATCCATTACAAACATCGAAGAACGGGAGAACTTCAGCATGAAAGACATCAACATCCGCACCTATCGGCCTGACGATTTGGCCGGGATAAAACAGTTGACGGTCGAAGCGTTTGCCGGCGTGACGCTCGAACAAAACGTCGAGGCCGCGCTGGGCGTCCTGCACGGACGCGACTGGCGCTGGCGTAAAGCGCGTCACATTGATGATGACGTCGCGGCAAATCCCGCCGGTGTTTTCGTGGCCGAAGCCCAGGGCCGCATCGCCGGCTACATCACCACGCGAGTGGATCGCGAGAGCAGCAAGGGCCGGATTCCAAACCTCGCCGTGGCGGCGGAGTTCCGCGGTCAAGGCCTGGGACGCCGGCTCATTGAGCACGCGCTGGATTATTGCCGCCGCGAAGGTCTGGCCTACGCAATCATCGAAACGATGGCGCAAAACGAAGCCGGTCAGCATCTGTATC
This sequence comes from Verrucomicrobiota bacterium, assembly GCA_014860005.1. The sequence continues at coordinate 21,698 of JACZKP010000184.1, forward strand.
CGGCGTGCGGCTTTGTGGAAGTCGCGCGGCAGATTCACTTTGTCAGAAGACTTTGACGCTGAGTGATGAATCTCCGGCTCAACTCCGCCGGCTGTCGCCATGTAGTGTCTGGCTCACCCGGCTTGAGCGCAACGCCTCCCTCCATCGAGTTTTGGAGATCTGACCGCGCGGTATCAGAGTGGATTTCATCGCGCACTCGATTTGGATTACGATTTTGCAGGCAAGACTTCGATGGTTTTCCCGACCCGCGCACCGCGCCCGGCGGCATCCCAGACAATGAGCGTCACGCGATACCGTCCCGGACGCTCAAACGTGTGCCGGGGATTCGCGACGACTTCGGGAATGCCGTGGTTGAAATCCCACAACCGCTCGACGATTTCGCCCGACGCTGCTTTCGACGCGCACTCGAATTGCGCGGCTTCGCCGGCGTGAATCACTTGAGGGAGACGAAAGTCCGCCGTGGGCGCTGAGGCCGGGAATTGTTTGGCTGCCGGCCACGCGCCGGTTTGATCTCCACCAGTCTTGCAGTCGGTGAACTCGACGGTCTTCGTCGGAGAAAGTCCTGTGACCAACCCCTGACGATTGTTTGTGAACTCGCAGCGCACGAAGGAAATGAAATCCACCTCTGGCCCGCCGAACTGAATCCCGTAACCTCCGTTGTCCCGAAACGCGCACTCCTCGAACACCACCGCCCGCGTGTGGCCGTTGAAGCGAAAGCCGTGGCCGCTGGCCTGCGGATAGCGCGCCCGTGGATCGCCGCGAATGGTGCGCTCAAACTCGCAGCGATAAAAATAGTGATGCGCGATGCCGCCGTCTTCGCCCTGCCATTGCGCACCCCATTGCGCGGCGTCACCGATGCGATTGTAGCCCCAGAAAACATTGTTCTTCTTCGGCTTGTTGGACACCGAAAGGCCGATGGCCGCGCCGCGCTTCACGACGTTATCCGTCACTACGACATCGCGAGCGATGATCTCGATGCCATAACCTTTGAGCGTGCCGTCGTCCGTGCCGATGACGTTGCGCCGCACCGCCGACTGGGTGCCCTGGTCCACGCTCAACCAATGATCAATGACATTGTCCTCGATCAACGAGCGCGGACAACCGCCCCAGATTTCGATGCCCAATCCTTCGCCGCCGGAACCGGAAACGTGATTCTCGCGAATGACCAGTTCCGCCGAATGATCACCAAAAATGCCGCCGCGTCCGGTGTGGCGAATGCCATTGCGCTCAACCCGATTGCGCACACTGCCCCAGGCCATGCGAATGCCGCCGCCGAATTCCGCGCCCACACCGATGTTCTCGATGAGACAATCGCGGATAACGCTGTCGGTGACGCCGCGTTCCATCGTCGGATTGTGCCCGGAGAACATGATGCCATGGATGAAGGAGGACTCGCCTTTGGCAAGATTGCGAATGGTCAAATGATGCAGGAGCAACCGTCGCGAATTCGTCGCGCGTATCCCGTCCTGGCCCAGCGGACGCAGGCGTCCATCGAGCGCCAGATCCGCGATCTCCACGTCTTCGCAGCCGGACACAGTGATGAAAGGCACTGGCTTGTCGCCGCTGTAAATGAGCAGTGTTTTATCTTGTCCGGCACCGATGAGACGGACGCCCGACTTGAGCTGAATCGTCTCGGAAAGTTCAATCGTGCCCGACGGAAGGCGGATGGTGTCGCCACGTTGACTGCGCTGGAGCGCGGCGGTGATAGCGGCGGAATCTGCACCGGCCACTTCAATGTCGCTCGCCAGTGCGGCATTCGAAACCAGACCGGCAACCGACAGCAACAGCGCGGCCACAGACTTCAACGAAATTGGTCTCACTGCCCGGCCCCACTTTCCAATGCTCCGGCGTCACGGCCCGCACCGGCGAGTGTGCCGTGGGCGACGCGCATGAATTCCAGCGCGCCGTTCACGTAGAGGGTCAGCGTGCGGGCCGCACGGTCGGCCTCGGCAATCAGTTGGTGCCATTGGCCGTCGGCGAGCCGTGACAATAGAACAAGCGTGGTTATCATACTGGCGGGGCTTGCGGAGGCATTGCGCAGTGCATCAGTTGGCCGCGGCTACTGGCCGCTTCCGGCCAGCCGATAGTTCGTCATGGAATCGTAGAAATCCTTCATGATGGCTGGGCGATCAAAGTTCTCCCAGAGCACGATCCGGCGTGGATTGTCCGGGCGCTCGACCCATTTGGCGTCCTTGAGAATTGGGGCGGGCAATTTGACGGCGGTGGCCCACGCCGGGTTCTTGACGATGGCCACGGCCGCCATGTCGAACAACGCTCGCGAGGGCGGATTGCCATGAAGCTCGATGTTTTCAAACAAGCTCACGGCGTAATCGCCGAACGTGTGGAACTCGCCGCCGTGTCGGCCCTTGACCGCCGAAGTGACGCGCGGCCCTTTGCCTGGCATGATGCGGCGGATTTCCTCTAGCGTGGCCCGCACGGCATCCGTGCCGGACGGTTTGCCGTATCGGACGAGGGCGATCTCGAAATCAACACCGGTGTCGAGAATGTAGTTGAGGGACGGTTCGTCGTTGACCTGATTGTATTCGCCCGGCTCCGGGTAATTGGAACCGAGCCAAACGATGCGAACTTTCGAGGCAATGGCAGGGTCCTTGGCCAGGGCCAGCGCGATGTTGGTCAACTTGCCGACCGGTAGCAGCACCAGCCGGCGGTTGTCCGCGGCCTTGGCCCGCTGAATGATGAAGTTCACCGCCTCGGCCCCATCGAAGTCAGTCCGCGCCGACAGAGATTTGATGTTGGTGAACGAACCGTCCGCGCCGCGATACACTTTGATCCGGTCCTTCAGGCCGCAGAGTTCCACCACGCGCACGGCCTCAGCGTAATGCTGATGAATATCGCCGCCCGCGCGGGTGCGGTTGACGGTGATGCCCTCGACGTCAAACGCGTGGCCGTTGAAGAGCAGATAAGCGATGGCGTGCTGGTCATCCAGTTCGTTGTTCGCGTCGGTATCGAGGATGACGCGAATCTTTTCTGCCGCGAGGGAAGGAAGGCCAATCAACACCAAACCGACCGCCACCAGAATCGAGTGAAGAAGTTTATGGTTCATAAACGAATGTCTCCGTTCTTCGCGAAGCCTAGCCCGTTCGCTGTATCTGATGCAAGCGTCCCGCGAACTTTGCGGTGGATTCGTTGACCGGGTGTGCGTGGCTTGCTAGCGTGCGTTTCATGGGAGTGCCCATGTGCTTGCGTCTCTTTCTCGCCGCGCTCCTCAGCGTGGCCTCGACCGCGCGACCGGCTCGCGCGGCTGACGAGTTTGCTGCGTCGTTGCCGCCGGGCGTGGACGCGGTCTGGAACGCCGCCGAAGCTTACCGGGAAACCACGCCAACCCGCGAACGCATCTGCCTCAACGGCCTGTGGCGCTGGCAACCCACCACACCCGACGCCAACGCGGTTCCCGCCCAGGCTTGGGGTTACTTCAAGGTGCCCGGAAGCTGGCCGGGCATCACTGATTACATGCAGAAGGACTCGCAGACCGTCCATGTCCATCCGGGTTGGAAGGGCACACGCCTGCGGGACGTGACGGCGGCCTGGTATGAGCGCGAGGTCACTGTGCCCGAGGCCTGGACCGGTCGGCGCATCGCGTTGAACGCCGAATACCTGAACTCGTTCGCCGCGGTATTCGTGGACGGGCAGAAGGTCGGCGAACTGCATTTCCCGGCAGGCGAGCTTGACCTCACTGCGGTCTTGCAGCCCGGCCGACAATACCGGGTGGCGCTCCTGGTCGTTGCCCTGCCGCTCAAAGGGGTGATGCTTTCCTACTCCGACAGCGCTTCGGCCCGCGAGGTCAGAGGCAGCGTGGCGCGGCGCGGACTCTGCGGCGATGTTTTCCTCACCAGCACACCAGTGAAAGCGCGCCTTGCAGAAGTTCAAGTAACGACATCAATCCGCCACTGGGAATTGAGTCTGAAGGCGGCCGTGCAAAACCTCGATCCGGCGAAGTCGTACACACTGGCGGCGCGGATCACGGAAGGTAACCGCACCGTTAAAGAATTTCGCAGCGCACCATTCCGGGCGGGCGAACTCGAAAACGACCGCCTGACCGTGACGCAGCCCTGGCGACCGGAGAAGCTCTGGGACATCCACACGCCACAGCACCAATACAACTTGCACCTGTCGCTGCTCGGCGCGGGTGATGCGCTGCTGGATGTACTCCCGCCCGCGCGTTTCGGCTTCCGCGAATTCTGGATCGAGGGACGCGACTTCTATCTCAACGGCTCGCGCCTCTTTCTCTCCGCCGTGCCGTTGGACAATGCCCAGGTCGGCGCGGCCGCGGCGACTTACGAAGCCGCGCGCGAAAGCCTCGAACGCCTCCGCACCTTCGGCATCAACTTCGTCTATACCCACAACTACGACTGCCAGCCGGGCGCGCACCTGAGCTTTACCGAGATTCTGCGGGCCGCGGATGACCTCGGCATGTTGGTCGCGCTGACGCAACCGCATTTCAGTCATTACGACTGGAACGCGCCGGATGCGGACACCACCAACGGTTACGCGCGGCACGCGGAATTTTACGCGCGCGTCGCGGGCAACCATCCCGCCGTGGTCATGTATGCCACCAGCCACAACGCCACCGGCTACAATGAGGACATGAACCCGGACCTGATGGATGGCCGCTCCGATCCACGCGACACCTGGGCCCGCAACAACGTGAAGAAAGCCCTGCGCGCCGAGAACATCATCCGATCGCTCGACCCGAGCCGCATCACTTACCACCACGCCTCCGGCAACCTCGGCCCGATGCACTTGAGCAACTTCTATCCAAACTTTGTGCCCGTGCAGGAAATGTCCGATTGGTTTGAGCACTGGGCGACCAACGGAATCAAGCCGATGTTCCTTTGCGAATACGGCGCGCCCTTCACCTGGGACTGGGCGATGTATCGCGGCTGGTATCAGGGCAAACGCGAGTTTGGCAGCGCCGTCGTGCCTTGGGAATTCTGCCTCGCCGAGTGGAACGCGCAGTTCTTCGGCGACCGCGCTTTCAACATCAGCGAAATGGAAAAGCGCAATCTGCGTTGGGAGGCGCGGCAGTTCCGCGAAGGGTGGCTCTGGCATCGCTGGGATTATCCGCACCAGTTGGGTTCAACCGATATTCCCGAACGCGAGCCGGTGTTTGCGCAATACTTCTCGGAGAACTGGCGCGCATTCCGGACCTGGGGACTTTCGGCGAACTCGCCTTGGGAGCATCACATCCTGTTCAAGCTGCGCCCCGGCATGAATCGCAATCGCCGCGAAGAGCTGCCCGTGGACTGGGCGAAGCTCCAGCGGCCCGGGTTCAGCCCGGACTTTCTTGCGGAGCGTTACGAACGCATGGACCTCGCGTACGAACGCGCTGACTGGCTGCCCACCGGCGGCGGTGAGGCGCTGATGCGAAACAACCGTCCGCTGCTAGCGTGGATCGCGGGCAAGCCAACCCGCTTCACCAGCAAGGACCATCTGTTTCTGGCGGGCGAAACCGTCGAGAAACAACTCATCGTGATCAATAACTCGCGCGTGACGGCACGGGCCGAAGCTACCTGGTCGCTGGATTTGCCGCGGGCCACCACAGGCCAAACCAATCTTGTTGTTGAAACCGGTCAGCAAGCGCGTCTGCCTTTGGGCTTTATTTTGCCAGCCGACCTCGCGCCGGGCGAATACAAGCTCACAGCCAAAGTCGAGTTCGCCACCGGCGAGGCGCAGACTGATGAGCTCAAGATTCAGATTTTGCCGCAACGCCCACCGCCGCGCGTGGCAGCGCGCATCGCTTTGTTTGACCCAAAGGGCGAAACTGGAGACTTGCTACGAACGCTGGGCATCCGGTTCGAGGTTGTGGATGCGACGACGGAACTGGCCGCGTTTGACGTGCTGGTGGTGGGCAAGAGTGCGTTGACCGTGGACGGCCCGGCGCCGGACATCCGCCGCGTGCGCGACGGTGTCAAGGTACTGGTCTTCGAGCAAACCTCGGAGGTGCTGGAAAAGCGATTTGGCTTTCGCGTCACCGAATACGGACTGCGCAACGTCTTTCCCCGTGTGCCGGATCACCCCGCCCTCGGGGGCCTGCGTACGGAACACCTGCGGGATTGGCGCGGCGCCGCGACACTGCTCTCGCCGCGTTTGAAATACGAACTGAATCCCAAGTTCAACGGTGCGCCCACTGTGACATGGTGCGGCATGCCCGTGACCCGCGCCTGGCGCTGCGGCAATGAGGGCAGTGTGGCTTCCGTGCTCATCGAGAAACCTGCGCGGGGCGACTTCTTGCCGGTCGTGGACGGCGCGTTCAGCCTGCAATACAGCCCGCTACTTGAATATCGCGAGGGCATGGGACTGGTCATCTTCTGCCAGTTGGACGTGACCGGTCGGACCGGGCGCGAACCAGCGGCGGAGCGGCTGGCCGCCAACCTGATTGAATATATCGGAAACTGGAAACCACCGCCGAAGCGCGCGGCACTCTACGCGGGCGATGCCGCGGGACGCACGGGCCTCCAAGCCGCTGGATTTGAACCAGGCGACTACGCAGGCGGAGAGATCAAACCAGATCAAGTGCTCATCGTCGGGCCGGGTGGAGGAGAGAAACTTGGCGCGCAGCGTGAAGCCGTCGCTGCGTTCCTGAAAGCGCGCGGACATCTCCTGGCATTGAGTTTCAATCAAGCGGACGCTGATGCGCTCCTGCCATTCAAGGTGTCCTTCACCCCGGCAGAGCACATCAACGCCGTCTTCGATCCCCCTGGCCGCGGCTCACCCCTGGCGGGTATCGGCCCCGCGGACGTTCATTGCCGCGATCCGCGCACGTTGTTCCTCGTTTCGTCGGGCGCGAATGTGGTCGGCGACGGCGTGCTTGCGGTTGCTACGAATGCCAATGTCATTTTCTGCCAGCTTGCACCCTGGCAGTCTGACTACGCGAAGAACTACGGCCTCAAACGAACCTACCGCCGCACTGCGTTCCTTGTCACCCGGCTGCTGGCCAACCTCGGCGTGCGTGGAGATACACCCTTGCTGACGCGTTGGTCCTCGCCAGTGAAGGACAATGAACCAGGCCGCTGGCTGAATGGTTTCTACCTCGACCAACCGGAGGAGTGGGATGATCCGTACCGATTCTTCAGGTGGTGAGTATGGTAACGGGAAAGCTCTGTGCCTTACGATCAGCGTGTCACCGCTTCGTCCGCTTCTGAACCGGCTTTTGCCCGTCGGGCTTCGGCATCCAGAAATCCTGGTAGCCCAGCTTGCAGTCGTTGATCAGTTCCAGCGCGTATTCGGCCCGGCCCAAATCGCTGTCGGTGTTGTTGCAGCCGAGGGTGAATTTCAGTCCCGCGTCTTTGGCCAGTTGCACGAAGGCGCGGCTGGGCAGACGCAGACGGCTGTTCAGTTCAATAGCCACGTCGTTCCGCTTGGCGGCGTCAATCACGCGTTGCATCCGCTCCCGCGTCCAGAGCGCGTCGTATTCGCTCGCGATCACCTCCGGCAGGAAGGTCGGGTTGGCGTAAATATCCACCGGCTCTTCGGCAAGCATCTTGACGATGGTTTCCACGAGATGCTCCATGAACACCTGCGCGTCGGGAATCTCCACCTCCTCCTTGATCCAAAGCCGCGCACGCTGGCCGCGGTGATCGAAGATCGTCATGCTGTCGGTGAAAACGTAATCGAAGCGGGCGATCACGGCGGGCGAAAAGAGCGTCGGCCATTCGCGGCCCTCGGCTTGCATGCCCACGAAAAACGGCTGCCCCGCCATGGACTCCAGAAACGCCAGCGCGCCCGCGTCGTTCGTGATGGCGAAGCCCAGGCCGGCATTAACGACAATCCCGTGGTTGATGCCGGTGCGGAACGTATGTTGCCGGACGCCTTCGAGCGTGAGGCCGCCCTTGAGGTGCGTGTGAAAATCCACGAGGGGATAGTTCGCTCCGCCAAGCCGCACAAGTTGGGCGTCCACCGAATCGAACTGGACCGGCGCCACAGAATGAAAAGGCAGGTCGTCGGCGAGAGGCTTTACGCGGATATTGCGAAAGAAGACCTTGCTTTCAGGGTCGTGGCCTTGCAGGGCGAACGTGCCGCGGGACAGCCGGCGGCGCGGACGATTGGGATCGGAAGGCGGGTTGTCCGGCTCGACATAATCCACCACCAGTCGTCCGTTCAGGTGGATCTGGACGTGCCCGTTTCGGATCGCAACCTGCAGCTTGAACCATTCGTCGTCCTTTACAAGCGGCTTGTAGAGATTGCGAATGCCGTAGAGGCTTCCGGTCTTTTTCATTTCCACGTAACCGCCGCCGCCCCGATGCGTGTTGGACACCTGCACCTCGAAGCCTCTGCCAGGGAAACCTTTCTCCTGATACGCGGTGTGGAAATAAACGCCGGAGTTGGCAAATGGCCGGGCCAGCACCTCAATCTGGAGTTCAAAATTTTTGAAATCGGCGTTCTGCACCGGGCCGGTGTAAAACAGGTGCGACCGCGCTCCCTCAAAGGCAATCGTCCCGTCCACCACCTTGAATCCGCCCGGGTTCTCACTCGCCCGCCAACCGTCCAGCGTCTTGCCGTCAAACAGGGCAATCCATCCGTTCGATCCTTCCGCCGCCCAGGCACTCACGCCCAGGTTCAACGCCACCGCCAGACCGACACACCCCCTCGCGAGTCTTCGACTTTTCATTCGGGCAGGATGCGGCAAACGCGATGGATTGAACAGCACCGATTGACGACGCCGGACGCAACGCGGCGTCCTTAACGCACCGACTTGTCCTCCGGCAATCCCAGCGCCTCGTACGCCTTGCGGCGCGCAGCCTTGTCCGACTCAATAGTCGCGCGGGCATAGGCCGCGACTTCAGCGGCCTTGGCGCGCGGCACGACAATGACGCCGTCGCCGTCGGCCACGATCACGTCGCCCGGCATCACCAGCGCGCCACCGCAGACGATGGGCGCGTTGACCGATTCGATTTCATTGCGCCCGGGCCGGATGCCGCGTCCGGGCCGCTGAAAATAGAGCGGAATCTGCTGCGTGATTATTTCATCCGTGTCGCGGGCCGTCGTGCTCGAAATCACGCCGACGCAGCCGCGCTGTTTCCACGAAAGTATGTTGTTCGAGCCAATCGAGCCGACATCGTGGCCGTGTTCCTCGATGACGAGCACGGACCCTTCGCGCAACAACGGCGTGAACGGTTCGCTCGACTTTTCGTTATACCACTTGCCGACCCACTGATCAAAATCTGCTGTCTCGCGCTGGCCAGCCGGCGGATTCTGCGTGGGCACGTACCGCGCAGTGACCGCCACACCGACGATGCGGTGTTTGAACTCCTTCGGGTCTTTCCAGAGCGGCTGAATCTCGGGACTCATGAGGCCGATGTTGTGCAAGCCAGCTTTGTCCATTCCATCGCACACATCGGCCACGCGCAAGTCCGCGAACAGCGCGATTACCTGAGTGTCTTCCGCGCGCGAATACATCTTGGTAGGGATGAAATGTTTGCCGGCGCGCAGATTATCGGCATCGGCGGGTTTGGGTTGCGCGTCCAAGCTGGGAGCGGGCACCGCGACAGCGAAAAGAACGAGCAGGAAGTGGAGTCGGAGGTGGGTTCTCATAAACAAGTAGGTTGGTTGGTGATTGTTGATAAGGAGCGACACCGCCATGCCAGCGGCGCCGACGATTTGTTCATCTCAGGAGTTTCACAGGGTGGGCAGTCGCCAGAATAACATAGTTTGATGGCACGCGATCGGGTTAACGCCTGAGGACCGCCAGCCAATCCTGATCCGGCTCGGTGGGTGGCTGGCCCAATTGCACAATTCCCGGTCCTTTTACTTCCGCAGGGCTTCCTGAGTGCATACGCCCCCCGGTGCGTGGGTTGAACCATTCAATGCGGAAATTCAATTCGGAATCACCAAGGTCAAGTGCGGTCGTCCCACCGGCAGGTAGATACACCAAATAGACTTCGCCAGTTTTGGCGAGACAGAACTTGCTGTTGCTGTTGGTTGGATTACCAATCAGAGAGTTCGCGTTCGTCATCTCCCAGAAGGGAATCCGTTCTTCGCGAAAAAACTCCAGCGCGATCCGGCAGAAGTCCCAAGACTGGTCGCGGCTGCGCCAGTCCTGGCAGGCAAGATCGTTCTCGGGCAGGTCGTAACCGAAGTAGTATTCCACGCCGGCACCTCCCGCCATGAGATTACCCCACAAGGTCAACTTGCGAATGTCATGCAAGTCGTGGTTCACCACCTTGTCGTCGCGGGTGCGATTGGCGTAAGCTTGATAGCCGGGATCGGGCGGCAAGCCGATGTTGGCGTTGCCCTGTTCGTCGTTGGCCACGACCCAGGGGCGTCCGGCCTTTGCCGATTCGCCCAACCAGCGCAGGGTCCAGCGGTGGACTTGATTCCATTCCGTCTGCACCGACGCCCCGGTGAGCAGCGAGCCTTCGCCCAACAACGGCACATAAACGCGCTCCTGCCGGTCGGGATAGGTGTGGAGCACGACGTTATGCCGGTAAGGATCGTGATCGTAAAAATACCGCGCCATGGCCCGCTGCTGGTCGGTGGTCTGGGTGTTTTCCTCGCCGAGATTCCAGTTGAGCGCGAGATGATGACCGAAACGGGCGATCAGTTCGCGGTAATACAGTTTGCGCTCCGCACCCAAATCGCCGCCGTCCAATGACTGCGCCGCGCCGGGTCCATTGAGATCATCATTCTCGGTTTCCTGGGTCTTAAAATGCAAATACAGGCCCAGTCGCTGGGCGTGCGCAAATACGATCTCCCACTGATCAAGCTTTGAACAATCGTAATGCCGCTTGTCGTCGCGCTCGATGAACGGCCAGACATTGTCGCCGTCGCCACCGGCGTTGTAAGTGAGGAAGGAGAAGGCGTTGCAGCCTTTGCCGGCGAGGTAATTCAACGCACCGATGAGTCCCCTGCCCTTGTCGCCTTTCCAAGCGGGATCGCCCGGGCGCCAGTCACGGAGGTGTGGCGACCACGTTTTGAGGCCGGTGGGTGCGGCTTCCCCAGCGCGCGCGGGAGTGCCGGCAGGCTTGTGAGCGCGCGTGCCATCGAAGTCCCCGTACGCGAGCAATGTCTCCGGTGCGTCCGCGCCGGCCTTGAGGAAGTATTCCTTGTTGCCGGCGAATTGCAGATGATGCCTGCCGACATATTGTAAACGACCCTTGGCGCGAAAATCGCGACCTGTTTTGTCGGTGGGCCCGATGGAGAACGTACCCGTTCGGCCATCGAACGCAGGCAATTTCACACTCGCGACTGCGTTATCCATCGCCGCGTGTCTGCCTCTCACGAATGAAACCGTGTAAGTCCATTTGCCCGGTTTGTCGGGAGACAAATGCGCACGCCACTTTACGCCAGATTCGGCGGAGGTTTCCGCCGCATTGCCATCCGCAGCGAAGTAGCCGGACACGAGATAATCCGGCGAACCCGATTCATGCGTGAAGCGTACGTTGAAGCGGTAATCAGTGAAGGGATTCGGCTCGTTGTCGCGTTCGTGGGCAAACGGTCCATCAAGGGTGAGGGTGACTTTGTGCCATTGTTTCAACTCGCCGGTGACCGCAATCGCACCGCTGCCGTCGGACTGACGTGGTTGCATCATCGGCGGTCCAGCCCGGGGAGTTGCTACCGTGGCCGCCGCCGGCACAAAGGGAAAAGTGGGTGGCAGTGTTCCGCGCCGCACCAGCGGCTGCGGTCCCAGTCCCTGCGGCGTGAATTCCCGCTGGCTGGCAAGGATGAACTTGTCGAACTCGAAGCCGTCCTCGCGCATGGAGAATTGAATCTCATGTTCGCCGGGTTTGGAGATATCGAGATAAAGCTGACCCGGCTCGCCCAAGTGATTCTGTTCGGTGCGTTGTCGGCTGTCCCACGCCCAGCGGTCCTTGATCGTAGTCTGCCAGCGCTGGCCGGAAGCGGGCCACTGACCGTTCAAGCCGACGTGAATCCCGTTGTCCTCCGTGCCGGTCGAATATGCGCGCACCCAGACATAATAACGGCCCGGATTGCCGAAATGAATCCGGTAACTCAGCACGGCGGCTTTGCCCGGTTCTGGAAAAAAGTTCTCCCCATTGATCAACGAATCATCATGGGTACGCCGCGTGTCCGGCAAGGCTTCCAAATACGCGCCGCCGCTGGCCCCCGCGATGTGCGATGCGTCACCATCCGGTTTAACCTGCGGCGCGAAGTCGCGCGTGGTGAGAAACCACGCGCGCCGGTTGGTGAGTTCCTGCCGAAAGAAGTGTTCGGCTTCAACGGCGACCAAGCCGTCCCGCTCCTCGAACAGCAAGTCATTTGAAGCAAGGGGCACGACGGGGGCAGCCCCGAGGAGCGACGCAAACGCGAGCGGCAAAATGGCAAACCAGCATCGCAGGAGACGCAAAGCAAGCAATCGCCTATGGAAGTGTGGGGGCCTGCTGGCCGGCAAACCGTTGTGGTTTGGCGCAACGCGAAACAGCGAGTCTGGCCGGAAAGAACGGAAAGGTAGGATGCTCATAACTACGGTCGCAGCAGCGAGAGAATGCTGCGGAATCTCATGATGTGGTTGCCGGGATTTAGTGCGCTCAGATGGTCATCGCCCCGGTCCCAATAGCGGTTCTGGTCAAATGCGGCCTTGGTGGTGCTAAACGAAACGTGCCCGTCGCCCCAAGCCACATTCAAACCCGCTGGCTGATTGCCGTTGCGATGGGGAATGGTGCGCCAGGTGTAAATCAGGTCGGTAATCATCGCTTTGTCGGCGCTCAACTCGGTGCTCTTAAGGGCGACCGTGTACCAGTCCGTGCCACTGATGCTTTGGAATGAGCGCGTCCGCGATTGCGGATACCAGATGTAGTTTCCGCGAACCCTCTCGCCGTTGAAAGTCGGCCACGGTTCATACCATTTCATCTCAAATTTGATGGGGATGGTGTCCATGTGCCGCAGGCCACCGTCAAAAAAGGTCTTCCCCGCAGTCACGAGTTTTTCGCTGTAAAGCCGGCCGAGGTTTACCCCCGGCTGGTTGGGCGGCACCGGGCCGTTCGGTCCGGGCACGAACAATTCGTAACTCATCCACGGCAGGGAGCCGGGAATGCGCTCCGGGTCGCACTGCGTGGAAGGCAAGCGGTCGTGGTTCACGTCCGCGTACAGCATGACCCCGAGCGCAAGCTGGCGGAGATTGTTGACGCAACTCGCGCGCTGAGCCTTGTCCTTGGCGCGGGACAACGCCGGCAGAAGCATCGAAGCCAGGATCGCGATGATCGCAATGACGACGAGCAATTCGATCAAGGTGAATCCGCTGCCGCGCGGCCTCCGGAATCGCCAGTTAGCCGGCGAGCGGGCGGGGAAAAGAACTGGATGATGGGATTTCATTGTAACGATTTGTGACTGTGAACTGCGCCTGGCTGCGGTTGTTCGCACAGGAAATACCGAGGCGCTGGAATCGTCAGATCTTCCCTCGAAGGCTGCAACTCAAACAGGCCGCTCACAAGCTGACTATGGATCAAGCTGCGAACTCGCGTCAATGCTCATAAGCCCCCTAGGTTCCGCCGGTGAATTACGTTGCGTTTCCCGTTGCCGAAGCTCTGCCACCTTGCACGATGCAACCGACCGACCCAAACACTGAGAGGGCGCGAGGACTCAATCCAATTCCACCGAGATATGTTTGGTGTCGAGGAATGCCTCGATGCCCTCGCTGCCCAGTTCACGGCCCCAACCGCTTTGCTTCACGCCACCAAAGGGGCACTGCGACGTGGTGGGCAGGCCGTCGTTAATCCCAATCATCCCCGCTTCCAGCGAATCGGCGAGCCGGAAGATTCGCTTGATGTCGTTCGTGAACACATAGGCGCTCAGGCCGTAATCGGAGTTGTTGGCGAGCGTGACCGCCTCGCGCTCCGTATCGAAGCACGTCACAGGGGCCACCGGCGCAAACGTTTCTTCAAACATGCACAGACTGTTCCGGCCCACGTCGGCGAGCACCGTCGGCTCAAAGAAGAAGCCTTCGCGTTTGAGCCGGTGGCCACCGCACAGCAACTTCGCGCCGCCGTTGACGGCATCGTCCACGTGCTCGGCCGCCTTGTCCACCGCGGCACGATCAATCAGCGGTCCAATCTGCGTCTGCGGTTCTATGCCGTCACCGACTCTCAGGGCGATGACTTTTTCTGTGAGCGATTGCAGGAAGGCCGGATAAACACCGCGCTGCACGTAGATGCGATTGGCGGCGATGCAGGATTGCCCGGTGTTCCGGAACTTGGCCATCAGCGTGCCCTTCACCGCGTCGTCCAACGAGCAATCGTCGAACACCAGCAACGGAGCGTTGCCGCCCAATTCCAGCGACAGGGGTTTGATCTGTTTCGCAGCGCCTTCAATCAGCTTTCTGCCAACTTCAGTGGAACCAGTGAAGGTGATTTTGCGGCAGAGCGGATTCTCCAGAAATTCCTGGCCAAACTCGGCGGCGTTGCCGGCCACCAGTTGGAACACCCCGCTGGGCAGTTCCGCCGCGTGGACACATTCGGCGAAAGCCACGGCCGAAAGCGGCGTCTGGTGCGCGGGTTTGAGGATCACGGGGCAACCGGCGGCGAGAGCGGGGGCCACCTTGCGCACGGCGAGTACCAGGGGAAAATTCCAGGGACTGATGGCAGCTACCACCCCCACGGGCGTCTTGATTACCAGGTGTCGTTTGCTTTCAGTCTGCGGCGGCACAACGCGCCCGTAAACCCGCCGCGCCTCCTCGGCGAACCAGCGCAAATGGTCCTCGGCCATTGCGACTTCGCCCTGGCTTTGGGCAATGGGTTTACCGTTTTCCAGCGTGATGATCCGGGCGATTTCTTCGCGGCGCCGATGAACCTCATCTGCGATCCTTCCCAGAATCTCCGCCCGTCCCTTGCCCGTAATCTGACGCCAACCGGCGAACGCCTTGTGGGCGTCTGCCAGCGCCTGGACCACGTGGCGGCGTTCCACCTGGGACATACGCCCGATCACATCCTCACTTGCCGGGTTCACGATGCCAACGGAATCCGTCGTAACGAGCCATTCCCCATTCAGGTAAACGGGGTAGGTTTTCATGGCTGGGGCCAACCCCGACCCGTCCTCCGTAGCAGGCCTACTGCGGAGGGTGGAAACGCAGACGTGGTGACGAAGTGATGCATCATTGCCAAACAATGGTTATTGCCTCAAGCCCCTGCGGTCACGTCTTTTCTGCGAGGTCGAATTGCATCGCTTCCCTGCCAAGCTCACCTGCAGAACAAAGTAAAAAGAAAGGCCCGCCGAAACGGGCCTTGCTGTGTCAATCAGAAGCCGCAAGCCAGCGCTTTATTGGAGCGTCACTGGGGTGGCACAAAGCGTGGTCATGCCGGACATCGGGGACGCGACTTGCCAGCAGCATGGTTAGTATGGATAACCCGGGAGCCCTTGCTGAATTCGCCGAAGGTCCGGCAACTCGGCCGGCCGAGCCCCACGGCCACGCACGACCACCATTTTGGTTCTCCATTTCCAGAACTCGGCGTGGCCATCCACCATGGAAACGGTCGCGCCTTCGTGGCGTTGGGCGGGCAAATCACCCCAGTCAGTGGAAGGATATTGGCGCAATCCAATGTTTCCATCGTTGATGAAATTGTCCGAGCCCGTGCGGTTTTCCTGTTCCTCCACAAATACCAGGGCCTTGGAGGGGTTCGGGTCGCGGATGCTCATTGCCTTGACTCTCCCCGAGCCACCCAGCGCGCTAACCATCGAAAAACTCCGGGTTGTCGGGTAGGTGCCGCTAGGGCGGGTGATGGTCCAGCGGTCCGTGGGACATACGTAAGTGGGCAAGGCTGGAGAGTACTTATACATCACGCCGAGTTGGATGTTCGTGGTGCTTATGTCAGTCTGCACATTTCCGTAAACCCAAGCTTCCTGTCCTGGCACCCCGTTTTGGCCGCCAGGGTTATTCGGCGGGATCAGGTCGCCATTATCGTCGCAGTACATCATCCAACCAAGCTGAAGCTGTTTGATGTTGTTGAGACACCGGGTGCGTTGGGCTTTGTCCTTCGCTTTCGACAAGGCTGGCAACAGCATGGCGGCCAGAATGGCGATGATCGCAATAACCACCAGCAGTTCGATCAGGGTAAATGCCCGGCTCCGGCATTGAGCAGGAACGGAGCACCACTTTGATCGGAGATGAATCAACCGCATAATTGGTCGAGCATTTGAATAAACTCAGCAACTCCCGGACTTGAACTCTTCGGCCCGCACCGCTTGAAAGCGGAGGCGGGCCGAGGATTGATTCAATTAGGCCTCAACCACGGAGGCCGAAACGCCATCCTGAAGCTTATTGCTTCAGGCGGTAGAACCTGGTTCCCGTGGCGGTCACCACCACTGAGTTGTTTGCGACGCCCGGCACCGTAGTCCAGACCGCAGCGCTGCCTAGAACTGGCGACGACTCCAAGGTGAAACCAGTCACATCTGCCGGCCACGAGATCGTCACGTTGCCACCACTGGTTGAGATAGACAAACTGGGCCCGCTCGGCGTCCCGGTGAGGAAAAGCCGGTAGGCAATTGTCCTTATGCCTTGAAGACTTGCGTCCACGTAGTTCTTGCTAAACCACGTAACGGCAACGCTTCCGTCGCGCCATGCCACCTTGGGACTGTCTGAGTCGAAGAACACTGGCGAGTCGAAGCTGGGGATTTCTGTCTCCCCCACGTAGAAAGTGCCTCCGACAGCATTACCCTCCGCGTCAAAACGCCGCCCCATGATCGCCTGACTCATGGTAGGATCAAGCCGCGCGCTGAACACTACGACCACCTGGCCCAATTCATCAATGGCCGCACTCGTTCCATTGAAACCAGTGAGGCTCTTATCATCGGCTGCGTTCCTTGACCAACGCACCGTCCCGTCGGCATTAAGCACCGTCACCCAGACCGTGTTGCCACCGAAGTCGCCCACCAACACGTAGGCATCCTTGCCGTTGCTGTTAATCCCTGAACCACTCCCGTTGCCACCACCCGACGCCTCCGGATGTCCCGTCAACGTCGCCAAATCCAAA
>JACZKP010000021.1 GCA_014860005.1 Verrucomicrobiota bacterium
TGCCGGAACGGTACCCAAAAGTACAGTTACAATTGTGTTACAGAAAGCAAACAATCCGGTGGCGTCCTTTGGGATCGGCTTTCTGCCTCCAACTTCGCTCAACGCATCGCCCCGCCAAGTTTCAAAATGAGAACTGCTGGCGAGCCGCGCATCGGTATTGTCGCGGGCGGGCTTTGGTCCCGGACGGGCCAAGGCGGAGTAAATGCGTGTCTTCGTGGAATCCTGCACCACAAGCATTGCCACTGTCCCCTGATTCCAGAGCATCTTGTGCCACTCGGCCTCCTGTTGGAGGTCTGCTCGCGCTACGCTCTTAAAGTAAATCGTCGGTTTCCCCTCCACGCACAGGACGGCGCAGAGACCGAATTCATCCCACGCCCGTTGAAGATGCTGACGATAGGGACGCACTTCAGCTACAGCTTCCCAGTCGGCTGGTTTTCGGAAAAAGCCGGGGAAACCCTTCGCATTCGTGGCGGCAGCGAGCTTGGATTTTGCGGGGCTATTCACGTTTATTATTGGGACGGGTCATTGACGACGGTGCGAGTATGGCAAGGCAGAAGTTTGCAAGCAACCGTGTGATGTCGTCAAACCAGAACGCAGGAATGCGATTAAAAGTTGATTTCATCAGCCCTTAAAATACGCGTGGGGGTTGGACATCCGCTGGGGTAGTCGCCATTATCTTTATCTCCCGAAAAAGTCGAACAGACACGATTTGCTAAGGCGAATTAGGACAGAGTTCATCTTCAAGAAATCCACCCCACGGCAGCGCGTGGGCTTGAGTCTTATGATCCGATTTAGGCATAAGAATTCTACAAGGAGCGTTCGCCGCTGGCCGGTGTGCGCTCCGAACTTATTGCCGCAGCCCTGGAGCGGGACAAAGCGCGCCGGAAAGTTTGATCGCGTCTGATGCCTTTCGACCTGAGCGAACTTTTTACTTCGCCAACAAAGTGCGGGCCCGATTAGCCAGTGCCTCGTCTTTTAACCCCTTTGACCGCTCAATTCGTTTCTCACCCAGGTCCTCTTTGCCAACGCGGCCCGCGGCGATTTCATCCAACAGCACTCCGTTGCGCGATTCGTCCCGCAACAACGCGTCCAGCGCGGACTCCCGATTGGATTTCGAGTAATGACCCAGACCTTGGACAGTGGCGCGGGGGCGGGGGCGCCCGCGGACACTCGCCGCAGCAACCAGCGCGGCGACCCACCGCAGCGGGAACGAGAAAGTCTCCCCACCTGCTTCACCTTCGCTTCGGCAGGGCCATGCTTATCACCCCGACATCACTTCAAATACTTGTCCAGCGCCTTCATCGTTTCATCAAGACAGTACTTGATGTAGTAATCCGGCTTTTCGGGATCGGCTTCCTTTTCCAAGGCTTCGAGGGCGACTTCCGCCGCGCGGGCGGTGGTGAAGAAGCTGCACGCGCGGACGGCTTCCAGCCGCACACGCGGATGCTCGTCCCGCGCCTGGACGGACAGCAACGCGAGCGGGTCGTTCACCCGGTCGCGCCAGTAACAGAGGACACGGGTGGCGGCGGCGCGGGCGCGGTAGTCAGATGAGCGGAGCATCCGCTTGAGCAAATCCTCGTTCACGACGTTGTGCCATTGCTGCACCCAGAGCGCCTCCATCATCTGGTGTTCATAATTGGCGTCCTTGTTATCGAGCGACGAAGTCCATTTTTTCAGCGCAGCAACGACCTTGGCACTGTCGTGTTTGCTCAGTTCGATTTTGGCGCGCGTGCGGACGTCGTCCTCCGGTTCCTTGAGGAGGTTCAGCAATTTTTCCACCGGCTCGCCGTGAACCTTCGCCAGTTTAAGCAAAGGTCGGCCTTCGTAAGTGATGCGGTAGATGCGGCCATGCTGGTGGTCGCGATGCGGATCGCGAATGTGATGTTGCATGTGGCCGATCAACTGTTGCGCCCAGTCGAGGAAATAGATCGAACCGTCCGGCGCAACGCCTACGCCCACCGGTCGAAAGTTGGGATCATCGGATTTCACCAGGTCCGTCAGCGTTTCGCCTTTCAGGCCGGCACCGTCTTCGCTCACTTTCACGCGATAGATGCCCTGAAAGCCAATGACGTTGCAGTTCAGGAAATTGCCCTGGAACTCCTCCGGAAAATGCCGGCTGGTAAGCAGGGCCGTGCCGGCGCAGGGCCGCGACGGCTGTTTCCAAAACTTGCGCATGGCCGGATGTTTGGCCGGATAATCAAGATAACCGCTGAAGGCCGGGCCAAAGTAATTCTCGTTGCCGGTGGCGTCGGTGATGAGGTCATTGCCCCAACGATCGAACACGCGCCCATGCGGATTTGCGAAGCCGTAGGGCACGTAGCGTTCAAATTTGTGGGTGAGCGGTTCGTAACGATAGATGCAGCCATCGTTGTTGCGCACCGGCCCGATGGCCGTTTCCACCTGCGTGCGATGGAACACGCCATCGCTGAGATACGTTGCTCCGCCGGGATCGAGGACCAAGGAGTTGGCCGTGTGATGCGAATCCGCCGAGTCCAGGCCCATGAGCACGCGCTCCTTCCAATCGGCTTTGCCGTCGCCGTTGGTGTCGCGCACAAACCACAGATCAGGCGCTTGCACCACCAACACGCCGTCCTTGAAGAACTGAAAGCCCGTCGGACAGTTCAGATCGTCGAGGAACGTCGTCACCTTGTCGGCCTTGCCGTCGTTATTCGTGTCTTCAAACACTAGGAGTTTGTCGCCGATGGTGCTGGTTGGAGTGCGTTCGGGATAACTCGGCCACACCGCGACCCAGAGCCGGCCCCGCGTGTCGAAGGCCATCTGTACAGGATTCACTAGTTCGGGAAACTCAGCCTCGCTGGCAAACAAATTCACCTTGCAGCCTTCCGCCAGCTTCATGCGCTGGATGGCCTGCTCCGCGTTGAGATAAGGCTGAACATCCGGCTTGTTCGATTGGATGGTTTGAAGCGGTGGCAGGTTTGAATCATCCACTTTGAGATCGCCGCCCTTGGCCACCGCCCAGACCCGGCGATCACGGTTGGCGGTCTTCACGTCGCGTTGCGACATTTCCTGCTGCATGATGTCGTAATTGGTGATCTTGGGGCTGCCCGCGCCGGCCTTGGGGAATTCGAGCTTGGAGCGCCCGCCATAAACATTGTAACCGTCCACCGTGCGATAACGGGCGTGCCACTCGAGATTTTTTTCAAGCACGGCCGCGCGGAGTTTTTCAAAGTCACCGCGCGGCGCCGCTTCGCCGAACAACCCTCGAAAAATCTCCGACGCCAGCGCCTGGTCGCCCGCCTCGGTGAGGTGCAGCGCGTTGAACGTGAGTGGTCTTCCTTGTTGTGCCGCTTGCGCATAAAGCCGCTGTGAAATCGTGAACAAATCCACGAACGGCACGCCATTGGCCTTGGCAATCTCCGCCATCGCGGCGGAATACTTTTTCAGATTTTCGTTGTTGACCGCAGGATCGGGGAGATTGGCGTCGTTGATCTTTTCGTTGGCCAACGGCGAGAACAGCACCAGGCGTGGCGACCCTTTGCCGTTGTAGTTCTTTGCCTTGGTGTCCTTGAGGAATTTGTCGAGGTCTTGCTTGAACTTCGCGAGGCCCGCGTCAGCTTTGAACGATTCATTGAAACCGAAAAAGGCGAGGATGACGTCCGCCTTGGTTTTCGTGAGCCAATCGTCTGGCGACCCGAAATTCTCCGAGCGATGACGGAACGCGACTTCATCGCCGGACACCGCGAGATTGCGGAAAACGAGATCGTATTGCGGGTGTTTCGCGTGAATAAGCGTTTCCAGCCAGCCGTGATGCTGCATCCGGTCGGCGAGGGCATTGCCGATGAGGCAAACATGGTCGCCAGGCTTCAGTTCCAGCGCCGCGGCGTCAACCCGCATTGGCGTCACGGCGACAAGCGACAAAACAAGGGCAAACAAAAGGCGAAATGGCTTCATTGGGGCAAAGGCTCAGAAGAAAGACGCCTGACCGCAACAGAAATTTTCTGGAGTGCAAGCGTCCGGAGGAATCCATTCGCGCGTCGGGATCTGACAAGGCAGGATATGAACACCGTCGCGCTAACCCGGATGGGGATTACACAAATCCCCGCAAATTATTCTTCCCTGTTTCTGGTTTTGGATAAAGATACGGCAACAAAACGAAAGGCAACCTATGGGACTTTTAGACTATCTGAAAACGCAGTTCCTGGAAATCATCCAATGGGAGGACGATTCGCGCGACACGCTCTCGTGGCGCTTTCCGGACGAGGACAAGGAAATCAAACGCGGCGCGCAACTCATCGTGCGCGAATCGCAGGTGGCGCAGTTCATCTACCTCGGCCAGTTCGGCGACACCTTCGGCCCGGGCAAACATTCGCTCACCACCGACAACATCCCGATTCTCTCCACGATCAAAGGCTGGAAGTACGGCTTTGAATCGCCGTTCAAGGCGGACATTTACTACGTCACCACGCGCCTCTTCACCGGCAACAAATGGGGCACGGCCAACCCGGTCATGTTGCGCGACAAGGATTTTGGCATCGTGCGCGCGCGCGCCTATGGCATCTATGACTTCAAGGTCGTGGACGTAAAAACGTTCCTCAAGGAAGTCGCGGGCACGGACCATCAATTCCGGCTGGATGAGTTTGCGGACACGATGCGCTCGCGCATTGTCAGCGTGTTCACCAACGCGCTCGCGTCGGCCAACGTGCCCGTGCTGGACGTGGCGGCGCGTTACTCGGAATTGGGCGCGGCGCTCCTGCCGCTCATCAATCCGGAAGTGGTCAGCAAATACGGCCTCGAAATCACGAGCTTCATCGTCGAGAACGTGTCTGTCCCGCCGGAAGTGGAACAGGCGATTGACAAGCGCAGCAGCATGGCGGCGATTGGCAACCTGAACGACTACGTGAAATTCCAAATGGCCGAAGCGATGACCAAGGGCGGCGGTGAGGCGGGCGGCATGGCCAGCACCGCAGCCGGATTGGGCGCTGGACTGGCAATGGGCCAACAGATGATGGCCGCAATGGGCGCGCAACAAACCACACCCGCTGTCGCCCCGGCAGGGGCTGTGCCACCGCCCATTTCAGCAGCAGGCGGAATCCCTGAGTTGCTCGGCACAGGCGATGTCGCGAAAGCTCTCGGTGTAAGCGACGCTGACGTGCTGGCCACACTTGAAAGTGGCGAACTCAAGGGCAAGAAGATCGGTTCAACGTGGCGTGTGACACGGACGGCACTGGATGAGTTTTTGAAGTCTTGAATTCAAACTAATTGAACTCCGTGCGAATCTCGGTAGCTAAAGCAATTCGTGAGAGAATGCTGGTCGACGTTTGCCGAAAGGTTGAAGGTGTTGACAGCATTGATGGATTCGTTTTGGCTGCATCCAGAAATTGGTTACTTCTGAAAGGTGCGGATGAGTTGCAGCCGGATGGCTTCTGGATTTTGCGCAGGGACAAGGTGATTTCACTCCAGCGGTCAAAATTCCAGGCGTTTAAGGAGCAGGTGATGAAACGCTCGGGTTTGCTGGCTCGACTCAGCGCCCTTCCTCCGGTTGAACTGACTGACATTCATTCAATTCTCCGTTCGTTCATCAGGAACAATCGCTTCTGCATTCTTTTCACCGAGAACCAAAAGGAGTGGTGGCGCATTCATTGTGCGGTCATCGAAGTGAGTCAAGACAGCCTTTGCCTACATCCTTTTAACGGGGCGGGTCAATGGGATAGGGTAAGAACGGGTGGACGTTGGAAACCAAAAACCATAACTGCGATCCGTTTTGATAGTCACTATCTCCGGCTTTACGAGAAATACTCTCCAAGAAACGCCTTAACGCTGGAGACTCTCCGAGCCCCTGCCCTTATTCGCCCCAAGCCTGAGCCATTGCCCAAGAGAAATTCTCCTGCCCGGCGTGTGGAGAGGCGGCGGAATGGAATCCCGCCAAGCAATCGCTCGTCTGTCCGTTCTGCCGCTTCGGCGCTGGTTCGCGAAGAAGCCCAAAGTTTGACACGATTCGACGCAAGTGCGATAAACAGGCCGTGAAGACCAGCAAAGCCATCGTTGCCGAGCGAAAGACCCGGGGAACGCTTCTCGTTGAGAAATACCGTCCCCGCCTGAACCGCCTCACCCCAACGGAACGTCAGCACTTGCGGAATCGCGCCATGCAACTTGCCTTTGGCCATGAATCCGAAAGCGCCCCAACTCCTCGCCGCTGACGCCAACGTCGCGCTGGATCTTGCCCAGGAGAACGATTGGGTCCTGGATGCCTTGGCCACCATTCGCGCCCGGTTGGCGGGTTGCTCCCTGCTCGTGCCGCCGACCGTGTCTGAGGAACTCGCCTGGCTGGCCGACCACGCCGACGAATCGAAAACACGCACCGACGCCCGCAAATTCCTGCGCCACCATCGGACTTGGGGATTTGAACTGATCCGCGCAATCCCGGTGGGCGATGCTTACGTTGAAAAAGTCGCCGACCGCCTGCTCCAAGCGGCACTGCTGCCTTCCACGGAAGCCAACGACGCACGGATTCTCGCCGAAAGCGCAGCACTGGGTTGCTTCATCCTGCTCACCAGCGACGAGCATTTGCGGGCAGTTGATTTCCAGCGCCTGGGTTTCGAACTGGCCGCGTTCGATTTGACCGCGCCGGTCATCGCCACGCCGCGCGAAATTGTTCGCAAGTTCTTTCGGTAGCTTGAATTGACTCCATGTCTGAAGCCACAGCTCAAAAGAAATTCTCCTGCCCCGCGTGTGGCGCGGCGGCGGAATGGAATCCCGCCAAGCAATCGCTCGTCTGCCCGTTCTGCGGCACGACTTCGCCCGCTCAGATGGAACTCAACGCCGTCGGCGAACAGGTCATCAAGGAGCACGATCTGGCCGCGGCGATTCGCGGCATCCCCGATGACAAGCGCGGCTGGCAGGCGAAGAAGACTTCGGTCAAATGCCAGAGTTGCCAGGCCATCTCGGTGTTCGATCCCGAGCGCGTCGGGCAACGGTGCGATTTCTGCGGTTCGGCGGCGCTCGTGCCCTACGAGGAAATCAAGGAAGCGTTCAGTCCGGAAAGCTTGCTGCCCAAACGCATCAGCGAAACGCAGGTGCGCGAGAGCGTGCGCCGCTGGTATGGCAGCCGTTGGTTTGCGCCGAACAAGCTCAAGCACGCCGCGCTCACCGACACGGTGAAGGGGCTCTACATTCCCTACTGGACGTTCGACGCGCAGGTTCACGCGGACTGGACGGCGGAATCCGGCTACTACTATTTCGTGAACGAGAGCTACACGGACGCGCAAGGCAAACACCAGACGCGCCGGGTGCGAAAGATTCGCTGGCAGTGGTCGTCTGGCGCGCTGGATCATTTCTTCGACGACGAACTCGTGCCCGCCTCGCACGGCGTGCAACCGGATTTGCTGCGCAAGGTTGAACCGTTCCCGACCAAGGAACTGACGCCCTACAACGCGGGCTTTCTCTCCGGCTGGGTGGTGGAGCGTTACCAGATTGATCTCGTGAGCGCGGCGAAACACTCACGCGAAGTGATGAACAGCAAGATGATTTCGATGTGCGCCTCGCAAGTACCCGGCGACACGCATCGGAACTTGAGCGTGAACACGAATTACTCGCGGCAGACGTTCAAACACATCCTGGTGCCGGTGTGGTTGCTCACCTACAACTACGGCCCGCGCGCGTTTCAGGTGGTGATCAACGGGTTCACGGGAGCAATCGCCGGCCGATATCCCAAGAGCTGGGTGAAAATACTCCTGCTCGTGTTGTTCGTGTTGGTGGTCGTCGTGGCCGGGTTCGCACTGGTTGCGGCCAATCGGTGAACAGCGAACAACAGACGGCAGGGATACCCGTGCCACAAGTTGTCGTCAATTTATACGACTGGCCCGGACTTGACCTGAGCCGGTGGCGGGCGTTTGCTGGGGGCATGTTGAAACCATATCAGATTTCCCGTCGCCGCTTTCTGAGCACCTGTGCCGCCACTGCCGCCGCCACTGGTCTGCCAAGCTGGTTCGTCCAGCGTGAACTTGCTGCTGCCGAAGCCGTCACCAAGCCGCTAAGGTGGTACGACCGCCCCGGCATTGCGTTGATTGGTTGCGGCGGCATGGGCCGGGGTGACGCGCAGAACGCGAGGCGCTTCGGAGAGGTTCTCGCCGTATGCGACGTGGATCAAAACCACGTCGAGGCGGCAGCCAAACAATTCTCCACCGACGGCAAGACGCCCACAAAGTTTGGTGATTTCCGCAAGGTCATGGAGCGGGACGACATTCATGTGATTGTGCAGGCCGCGCCGGACCATTGGCACACGCTCATCAATCTGGCCGCCGCGCGGGCGAAGAAGGACGTTTATGGTGAGAAGCCGCTCACGCATACGATTGACGAGGGCAAACGGCTGGTCAGCGCCGTGCGCGCTTACGGCATCGTGCTGCAAACCGGCACGCAGCAACGGAGCGACCGGAAGTTCCGCCTAGCCTGCGAACTGATTCGCAACGGCCGTCTCGGCAAACTGCAACAAGTAACCGTGTACGTGCCGGCTGGCATTCGCGGCGGACCGTTCCCGTCGCAAACTCCGCCACCCGGATTGGACTGGGATTTCTGGCTCGGCCAGGCACCGCGGGTGGATTATCTGAAGGAGCGTTGCCATTCCTCCTTCCGCTGGTGGTGGGATTATTCTGGCGGCCCGGTTACGGACTGGGGCGCGCACCACAACGACATTGCCCGTTGGGCCATCGGCCTGGACGGTCCGACCGAGGTCGAGGCGCGCGTGGTGACCGAGCCGATTCCGAACGGCTACACCACGCCGCCCGAGTTCGAGGCCACGCTCACTTGGGCCAACGGCGTGCGCCAGATCGTGAAGACCACGCCAGACGACACGCCGTTCGGCGGCGTCATCAAACCGGACGGCCAGCGCAATGGCATCCGCTTCGAGGGCACGGACGGATGGTTGTGGGTAAACCGTTCCGACCTGCGGGCCAGCCGCGAGGGAATCATCGAAACGCCCCTGCCCGACAACGCCATCCGACTCGAAGCCAGCAACGATCACATGGGCAACTTTTTTGCCTGCGTGCGCAGCCGGAAAGTGCCCATCGCGCCTGCGGAGGAAGGCCATCGCTCGGCCAGCGTAGGTCATTTGATCGTCATCGCCCTGCGGCTCGGGCAAAAGCTTCAGTGGAATCCCGCCCGGGAAATGTTCACGGGCGGAGGGGCCAAGGAAGCCAATCTCCACGTCGCCCGCGAAATGCGGGCGCCGTACGATTACAGTTTTCTGAGTTGAACGACGAGGCTGGCGGTCACGGGTACACTCACCCTACTCATCGCCTCAAGCCGTCACAATCCGTGATGACGGGTTGGTGCTTGGCTCTTTGGGAGGGACGTTTAAGCTTTCTGCCGATGTCCACGTCCAGTTTAAGAACCGTTGCCAGAATCAAGAGGCTCTCGGTCCTGCGTCCGGCGCTGGCGCTGGTGCTCGGCAGCGGTTTTGGTCACACCTTGGCGGATCTGGAGGTGACCGCGAAGATTTCCTACGCCCGACTGCCAGGCTTCCCGCCGGTCAGCGTGAGCGGTCACGCCGGTGAACTTTACCTCGGGCATCTCACCGGTACACCGGTTGCGGTTATGAGTGGGCGGGCGCACTTTTACGAGGGCCACGATATGAACCGCGTGACGCACGCAGTCCGTACGCTCGCCGCGCTGGGCGTGCGCGATTTGCTCCTCACCAATGCGGCGGGCGGCATCAACCGACGCTTTTGCGCGGGCGATTTCATGGTGTTGACGGACCACATCAATTTCATGGGCGTGAATCCCTTGCGTGGCGCGAACCTGGTGGGATTGCAGCGTTTCGTGGATTTGTCGCGGGCTTACGACCTCGACCTGAGCGCCTTGCTGCACCGTGCTGGGCGCGCAAGCGGCGCAAAATTGCACCGCGGAGTCTATCTGGCAGTGAGCGGACCGAGCTACGAGACGCCCGCGGAGATTCGCGCGTTTGCCCGGCTGGGCGCGGACGCGGTGGGAATGAGCACGGTGCCGGAAGCGATTGTCGCCCGGCAGTGCGGTTTGCGCGTGGCGGCGCTGTCCTGCATCACGAATCTGGCGGCGGGCATCAGCCGAAGCGCGTTGTCGCATGCGGAAGTTCTGGAGACAGGTGAACGGGTGAAACCTTTGGCAGCACTTCTGCTGAAAAAGTTCGCACAATTGTATGGGGAGCAAGCCAACCGCCGATAAAGTCCGCCTGGTGCGGGCGGCGGCGCAGGCGCGCAAACGCGCGGTGGCGCCGTATTCCAAATTCCAGGTCGGCGCGGCGCTGTTGACCCAGGCCGGCGGGATCATCACCGGCGCCAACGTGGAAAGCGCCAGCTATGGTTTGACCTGTTGCGCCGAACGGGTGGCCTTGTTCAAGGCATTGACGAGTGGCAAGCGGGATTTTGTGGCAATAGCGGTGGTGGCCCGTGCCCCGCACGGCCCCATGCCCTGCGGCGCCTGCCGGCAACTGCTGGCGGAATACGCGCCGCACGCCAAAGTCTGGGTCGCGGACAGTCGCGCGCTGAATGAGATTCGAGAGTTTCTGGTCCAGGAGTTGTTACCGGTCGCATTTGTGGAAGTGCCGCCAGATTGGGATTGAGAAACCGTTATTGCTTCGTAGCCTTTACAAGATGAGGAAGTCTGGTGGTGGGACATGAAGTCTGAGGTTGCATTTGTGCTGGAAAACGCCAACTGGCCAGCTTTGTTGGTGGATGGCGCCAGCACGATTCTGCGTGCAAACGCAGCGGCCGTCAGGGCCTTTGGCCTGACCCTCGTGGGCGCGTCTCCGCTTCTCTCCGCCGTGTGGTCGCCGGAAAACGGCGTGAGCGCCGAGCAATTTCTCTCTCAATGGGAACGCGCCCCGACCACGACCATGCCCCTGAAGTTCCTGGTCAAAGGAGGTGGTGCGGCCACCTACTCGACGGCGCTTTGCGCCTTCACCAAGGACACGGAAAAGTATTTCATCCTCCAAATGCTGCCCGAACCGCCGCGAAGTGCAGAGGCCAAGCCGGCGGCCGGGGAGGCTGGCGCCCACAAACAGAAACTGGACTGCGCGTTGCAGTTGGCTCGCTCCGTGTCATTGGATTTCAACAACGCGCTGACCAGCATTCTGGGCTACACTTCCCTCATCTTGAGCAAGGTGGAGTCGGATCATCCCTGGCGCCGCGCGTTGCTGGAGGTGGAAAAAGCGGCCGGCAAGGCGGCGGAAATTGCCAACGACCTGGCCGGCTTCAGTCGTCAGGAGCGGAATACCCACACGCAAAGCTCCGGCAACTTGAACGGGGTACTGCGGCGCTGCGTGGAGACGTTGCAGAATTCACCCTCCAGCACCATCCGCTGGCGGTTGCACCTCGAACGCCGGTTGTTCGCGGCCCGTTTCGACGAAGCCAAAATGCAGCAGGCATTCTTGAAGATTCTGGAGAACGCCGTCGAGGCGTTGGGAGCGGACGGGAACGTCACTATCCACACCCGCAACGTGGAACTGGCCGAGGCGGGCCACGACCGCAACCTAAAGCTGGCGGCGGGCACCTATGTCTGCGCCGAGATTGCCGATACCGGCTGCGGCATTGAGCCGGAATTGTTGTCACGGATTTTTGAGCCGTTCTTCACGACCAAGCAACCGCCGCATCGCGGACTGGGACTGGCGTGGGTTTACGGCATTGTCACCAATCATGGCGGCGGGGTTGCGGTGTCCAGTGAGCCTGGCGCGGGCACCGCCGTGCGCGTTTACCTGCCCGCGGAGAACTCCATTGTCAGGGATAACACCGAATTCCTGCACAACCTCACAGGCAGCCAGACCATCCTGATGGTGGACGATGAGGAATTGCTGCTGACCATGGGTGAAACCATCCTGTCGGGCTATGGTTACACAGTGCTGACGGCCAACGGCGGCCGCGCCGCCCTGGAACTCATCTCCCGGACCGACAAACCGATTGACCTGCTGATCACGGACCTGGTCATGCCGCTGATGAGCGGACGGGAATTGGTGGAGCACGTCCGTCAGATTTCGCCCGCCACCCGTGTCTTATGCACCAGCGGTTATGCGTCCCCAACGCGCCACAACGAGGATGCCGCCTACTTGCAGAAGCCCTTCACCAGCCAGGAGCTCTTGATGAGAGTGAAAGAAGTGCTGGCCTCACCCACAACGGAGATTGACTGAGCAACAGGTTTTCTATTCAATTCACTTATGCAAATCGAGAGTTTGAAAGTCTTTTGCGATCTGGCCGAAACCGAGAGTTTCACCAAGGCCGCCCAAATCAACGGCGTCACCCAATCCGCCGTCAGCCAGCAAATCAGTTCACTGGAACGTCAGTTCAAATCGCTGCTCATTGAGCGCAGCAAGAAGAAGTTCCGGCTCACGCGCGAAGGTCAGGTGCTCTACGATTACAGCAAGCAGATTATCCAAACTTACGAGGCGCTGCATAGCAAACTCATGGAGATCAAGGACATCATCTCCGGTACCATTCGCGTGGCCACCATCTACAGCATCGGCTTGCATGATCTGCCGCCTTACATCAAGCGCTACCTCAAGGAATATCCCACCGTGCATGTCCACGTGGAATACCGCCGGTCTAACCAGGTGTACGAGGAAGTGCTGGGCAACGTTGTGGACCTTGGACTCGTCGCCTACCCCGTCAAGGACGCCAAACTCGAGATCGTGGCCTTGCGCAAAGACCCGCTCGTGCTCATCTGCCATCCGCAGCATCCGTTTGCGAAATTGAAGGGCATCAAGCTCAAGAATATTGCCGGCCAGAAATTCATCGGCTTCGAGCCGGACATTCCCACCCGTCGTGCGCTCGATCGGATTCTCAAGGAACATAGCGTGGAAGTGAACAATGTCATGGAGTTCGACAACATCGAGACCGTGAAACGCGCGGTCGAGATTGACGCCGGTATCTCCATCGTGCCGTTGGCCACGGTTCTCCAGGAAGTCTCGAAGCAAACGCTCGCCGCGGTGAACTTTGATGGCGCCGACTACTATCGTCCCCTCGCCGTCATTTACAAAAAGAACAAGGTGCTTTCACCGGCAATGCGGCAATTCATCAGCATTCTTAAGGAAAGCAGCACCAAAGAGGGTCGTTGAACTGAACTTCCGGTGAAACGCGGCTCGGCGTTCACCTTGATTCACGCGGACTTTAACCGCCACAAACCGGCAGCCAGCGCCGGCGGATAGAAACCCTCATTCGCCGCGCGATCTATTTTTTGCAGTTGCCGGGGAGCAAATCGCCACGGCTTTCGTCAAATGGTGGTGTGAACTTATGGCCGGAGAATGACTCCGGCGTTGCACCACTATGAAAACAACCGCACTGATTCTTCTAGCCGGTGGCCTAGCCACCCTGGCCTTTCCTGCGCTTGCCGAACCTTTCCGAAGTGAGGAAGCCGCCAACAAACCCGCCAAATCCCGCATCGAAGTCTGCTTCGTGCTCGACACCACCGGTTCGATGTCCGGCCTGATTGAGGGCGCAAAACAAAAAATCTGGTCCATCGCCAATGAGATGGTCAGCGCCAAGCCGACGCCCGAAATTCGCATGGGCCTCGTGGCTTATCGCGATCGGGGTGATGCTTATGTGGTCAAGGCGTTCGACCTGACCAAGGACATTGACGCGGTGTACGCCAATCTACGTGGCTTAAGCGCCGGTGGGGGCGGCGATACGCCCGAGTCCGTGAACGAAGCCCTCTACGAGGCGGTCCACAAGCTGGACTGGAGTGAGGACCGCAGCGTTCTCAAAATCATATTCTTGGTCGGCGATGCGCCACCGCACATGGATTACAGCGCGCCCAAGTATCCCGAGATCTGCCAGGACGCGATGAAGAAAAATCTAATCATCAACACGGTCCAATGCGG
The DNA here is from genome assembly GCA_014860005.1 of Verrucomicrobiota bacterium. The sequence goes on from JACZKP010000021.1 coordinate 13,799, forward strand.
CGGAATGGCGGAGACGATCCCCGTTTGGAAGGAAATCGCGCGGTTGAGCGAAGGCAGCTATGTCGCCATCGCGCAATCCGGCGGCATGATGGCCATCGCCACTCCAATGGACGCGGAACTGGCGGAGTTGAATCGCAAACTGGGCTCCACCATCGTTGCGTATGGCAGTGCGGCCGCGCGGCGTTCGGTGACCGCCAAGCAAATGGCGGCGGAAGCCGCGCCCGCAGCGGTGTCGGCGGATCGGCTGACGTTCAACGCGCGTTACGGCGTAGCCGTTCAGGGTGAAGGCGAACTGCTCGATTCCCTGTCGAGCGGCAAGGTCAAGTTGTCCGAAATTAAAAGGGATCAACTCCCCGCCGAGTGGCAGAATTTAAGTGACTCGGAACTCAAGGCCAGAGTCGAGCAGCAGCAGAAGGAGCGCCGTGAATTGCAGGCGCAGATTTTGAAGCTCAGTCAGGCCCGCGACGCCTATCTCGCGAAGGAACGCCAAAGGCTGGCCGCTGCGGGCAAGGGCGATTCCTTCGATGAAAAAGTATCGCAAGCCATCCGCGCCCAGGCTGCCCGCAAGAACATTGAGTATGGGAAATGATCCGCGCGTGACCAGCCACCTTTTTCACTGAAACAATTCCATCCAAAATTAAATCATCCATGAACGAACTGACTCATCCTTTGACAAATATCTCCACGACGTCTCCGCAGAAAAGCTGGCGCGCCCCAGCAATAGCCACCATGCTGGCTGCCGTCGTGATCGCCACACCTGCAAACGCGGAGATGACCAACCCGCCACCGAGCTTGATGGCCGGCAACATTGCCTTCGCCCTCGACCTCTACCAGCAACTCAAGGCTTCCGAAGGCAACCTGTTCTTTTCGCCTCACAGCTTGTCCGCCGCGCTCGCGATGACCTACACCGGGGCGCGAGGCCAGACCGAAGAAGAAATGGCGAAGACGCTGCATTTCAATCTCCCGCCCTCGAAACTCCCGGCAGCTTTTGGCGCCCTGGACCGGCGGTTGGCGGAAATCGGCTCCGAGAAACAGGTCGCCCTGAAAGTGGCCAACTCCTTGTGGGCACAGAGCGATTACAGCTTCACCGAATCGTTCCTCAACCTCAACCGTCGTCACTTCGGTGCGGAGGTTGCGCTGGTGGATTTTGCGCGCCAGACGGAATCCACCCGCAGGCAGATCAATTCGTGGGTCGCCGGGAAAACCGCCGACAAGATCACAGAAGTTGTGGCCCCGGGAGTCCTGTCTCCCATGACCCGACTCGTGCTTTGCAACGCAATCTATTTCAAAGGCGACTGGGCGCGGCGATTCGATCCCAGCGCCACCAAGGAAGCAGATTTTTATGCCGCGCATCAGCGAATCGTGAAGGTTCCGCTAATGTATCAAAGGCTGAACCTCAAAGGCCGGGAGTTGAAGGACGGTCTAAGCTTGTTTGAATTGCCATATCAGGGCGGCGCCCTGTCCATGATTGTGTTGTTACCAAAGGCGAAGGATGGGCTGGGCGCACTGGAAAGTCGTTTGACGCAGGAGAACCTGGATCGCTGGCTGGCCGAACTTGCGCAGTCACGCGAGGCGAAGGCGCAGGTGTTTCTGCCGCGTTTCAAGCTCTCGTCCCTTTTCGCACTGGAGAAGACTCTTGCCGAAATGGGCATGGCCTCGGCGTTTGGGGCCGGGGCCGATTTCTCGGGGATGACCGGCAAGCGCGACCTGGCGATCTCGGCAGTTGCTCACCAAGCCGTGGTGGAAGTGAATGAGCAAGGCACGGAAGCCGCGGCTGCCACGGCGGTATTCGTGGAACGCACCAGCATTTCGCCTATGCAGGTGTTCCGCGCCGATCATCCGTTCATGTTCCTGATTCGGGAAAACCAGACTGGCAGCATGCTGTTCCTCGGTCGTGTCATGGACCCAAGGAAGTCATGAAGCAACCGCCGGTGCAAACCGGGACTTGAAGAATCTGCTTGTTGGGGCAAGATTCGCGCACTGCCGAACCATGCGCGAATGTGCGGGAAGCAGGATCAATACAGAAACTCTATGGCTAGCAAGACACCTGATTTGACCAAACAACCTCCGCGCAGCGCACGCGTGCGGCTCGGCGGTTACGTGATTCTGCCACGCATGCTCGACAAGGGCCGTGCATCACTGGCTGGCAAGAATGGCGATTACAACTACGCCTGTCCAATGGACCAGCGTTTCCTGGAATACGCCGGCATTGACCCCAAGGCGCTCAAAAAGCAACTAGCCGCCGGCAAGAGCGACAGCGAAATCCTCGCTTGGGTCACCGCGCACGCCAAACCCAAGCGCACCGCGTCTGAAATCGCGGCGTGGTCCGCGTGGCAGGAACAACGCGCACCGGACAATCCAGAGGGTCGTGCCTATTTCAACGAGGTCCATTCGCAGGTCGCACCCGAGCGCACAGATATCGTCACGTGGTTTGACCTGTTGGATCTTGATGATTTCGTGAGCTTCGGCGGGAAGGCATGACTGGATTCCTGCAACGACAAGATTTGATCTTGATTCCGGCGTTGGGAATTTGTGAGGAAAAAGGTAACCGCAGTTGGACTTGGATTCTACCGGCGCGGCGAACCCGCAGGCAATTTTCCGGCCACCTCCATAAACTCAATGGCCGCGGAGGTTCCCGCAAAAGTCGCCCGGCCAGCGCTTTTCCCTGTTCCTTTGCTTCAACCTTGTGTGGGTAACCGTGCTCAAGCCTGGACTGGATTCTCCCCGTTGACTTCGGCCGGCCGCGGCGTCTCCGTGACCGGTGTCTCTGCGGTTGGCGCATCAGGGGCCGCAGTTTCTGGAGGTGGTGTTTCCGCAACCAGCGGTGGTGCCGTCGGCGCGGTCGTTATGTAGGGTTCAATCCGGTCAATGCGATGCCGGTGTTGCGCGCCGTGCAGTTCAAACTCGACCACTTCGCCGACACTGCGGTTGAGCAGCGCCTGACCCACGGGGGTGAGATAACTGATGATGTTCTTGTCCGCGTCAAAGTCCCACGCGCCGAGAATGGTGAAGGTTTCGACCTGGTTGGCCTCCAGGTCAAAGGCGGTCACAATCGTGCCGATGCTCACCACGTCGGTGCGTGCATTCGCAAAGTCGTTCCCGCGCGCCCGGGAGAGCAGAACTTCCAGTTCGGCCTTCCGTTTCTTGAGGATGCCCTGCATTTCCTTGGCGGCCTTAAACTCGTGATTCTCGCTCAAGTCGCCATAGCTGCGGGCGATGGCGATTTCCTTTGAATTGGCCGGGATTTTTTTGTCCACCAGTTCGCGATATTCGCTGTTCCGGCGTTCCAGGCTGTCCCACGACACCACGAGGGTGGCTTCCTGCTTGGTCTGTTCGCCGGTAACGAGCGACTGCACGGCTGGATGACTCTTGACCAGACGTGCCAGCAGTGAGCGCTTGTCCATGTCGTCAAACACCGAGGAAAGTTGCAGCGTGCGAGTCAGGTCTTTGATGACATCCAAGTCAGCCGCCGCCGTCAGGTCAACCAGCAGTGCCTGATCGTCCACCACGAATTCACGCAGGCGGTTGGAGCGTTTCTCGTTGAACTGGTCGCGCTCCATCGCAGTGAGCATGGCGCGGAATACTTCCGGGCCCAGAATATCGGCAAAGGCGTCGCTCCGATCCTTGCCCAGCCAGAGCAGCAGATCGCTGCTGGCGCTGTGCTGGCTGATCAACCGGGCCAGCGTTTCCTTGAGTTCGGCGGTCTTGCCCTCCTGCGTCAGCAGGTTGGCAAATTCCCGGCACAGCTTGGCGGAAACCGCATTGAGCGCCCCACGCACCGCCTCGGTCCAGTGCTCCGGATTCGCCGCCTTGAAAGATTCCAGCGCACGCCGATGTTTGGCTGCTGGCAGCATTTCCATCAAGGACGCGAATTTGGCGTCGGACGACCAGAGGATCGCGGCTGTGATCTCACCTTCGACCGGCGGCAGACCCGCCGCAGTGCGCAGGTCGTCCCGGACAAAAATTGCCTCCAACGCCACCGCCGGCTGCGTGCGCTGATGGGTGGCAATCTCGGCGTTCAGCGCCGGGATGATTTCGTTGGCGGCGGCTTGCTTATCGGCGAGGTCCTCGCTGTTCTTGACCACCTCGGTGGCCACCGCGACCCGTGCTTTCAGCCCTTTCGCCGCTCGGAATTCGCCCAGCAACCGGTCCTGCAACGATACTTCCTCCACTTGATACAGGACGGGTTCGGTCTTCTTGAGTGGAACCTGGAAATGGCCGTCCTTCTTCATCTCGCGCTTGGCGGTTTCCCACCACTTCTTCCAGTCGTCGCGGATGACATCCGGCACCAGCACCTGCTGAATCTGGTCCGCCGTCGCCCTGCCGCCATAGCTGTTGAGCACCAGCTTGATGAGATCGAGATGATTCAACGCAGCCATCTGGCGCAAGCCCTCGAGATCGCCGGCTTTGCGCGCCAGCACGTGATCCTTGGGAATGGGTCTGAGCGATTCGGCGGCAAATGCCAGGTCCATCGTGTGGCCGGGTTTGTTGGGGAAATCAATGGTGAACCGCGCGAACACCGTGTCCACCGTCTTGATCCGGCCGAAGCCCCAACTGCGATGCATGCAGTACCCGCTCGTCGTCAAATGAATCAACGGTTCGATGTGTCGGCCTTCGATCTTTCCGGCCACCGCGATTTTCTCAAATTCTTCTCTCATAAAAATCCGTTAATTCTCGCGTCCATTCAGCAGCATGGCATGATTAAACTCAGTGAGCGGTCAAAATCCAAGACAAATTGCGGCACGCGTCCTGCAATGCCGGCGCAACGGCCACGAATTCATCGAAAATCTGCTGGAAAACGCGCTTGGGGTCAGGTTTAGCTCCGCTGACCGCGGTTTGTGCCAGGAGCTGACCTACGGGGTCGTCCGCTGGCAGGCCACGCTCGACTGGCTGATCGCCCGCAAGACCCAGGGCCGCACTCAGAAAGCTGCTTTGCAGGATTTATTGCGGCTCGGTCTTTATCAGATTTTCTGGCTCGACCGAATCCCGGAGCACGCCGCCGTTCACGAGACGGTCGAGATGGCCAAGCAAGCTGGGTTTGGCCCGCAAGCTGGATTCGTGAACGCGGTTCTGCGCGGCTACCTGCGCGAGTTGGAGATCACCAGAGGGTTGCTGGCGGAACTCAAAGCCACTCAGCCGGCGCTGGGATATTCCCACCCGGAATGGCTTGTGGAGCGTTGGCGGCAGCGGTGGGATGACGAGCGCACGCGGCAATTGCTCGAGTGGAACAATTCCCCGCCGGCAACCTGCGCCCGCGTCAACACGCTCAAGACTGACGCCGGTAAATTGGTGGAGCAATGGCGCACGGAAAATGTGGACTATGACTTCATCCGCCGCGACTGGTGCGAAGAAAATCTGGCCTTCGCGTTAAAGTCACATCCGCCCTTGACGCGCTTGCCAAGCTTCCAGCAGGGTGGATTTTATATTCAAGACCCCGGCACGTTGCTCGCCGTGCAGGAACTCGATCCCCAGCCGGGTGAATTGATTCTAGACGCGTGCGCCGCGCCCGGCGGCAAGACCACCTACCTCGCGCAGCGGTTACGCAACGAGGGCCACATTGTGGCAGCCGACGTTTCGGCGGAGCGGTTGAACCTGGTTCACGAAAACTGCGCGCGACTGGGCGTCACGTGCGTTGAAACGGTCCTGCTTGAGAATGAAATCGGCCCCGCGGCGCATCCTGCGGGAGAAGCAGCCCCGACACCAACGGCCCGGCCGGCGAAACATCTGCACTTTGACAAAATCCTCCTGGACGCGCCCTGCTCCAATACCGGCGTCATGCGGCGGCGCGTGGACCTGCGCTGGCGCATCCGGCCCGAGGAGATCGAACGTCTCCGCGCCACGCAACGGAAGCTGCTTGACCAGACTGCCGCCCTGTTGAAACCCGGCGGTGTGCTGGTTTACAGCACCTGCAGTCTGGAGCCGGAGGAAAATGGCGGCGTGGTGACCCAATTCCTCCAGGAACAAGGCGCGTTCAAACTGGAGCGGCAGCGTGAATTGCTGCCGTTCACCGACGGCGTGGATGGAGCGTTCGTCGCAAGATTGCGGAGAACCTGAAGCGCGGGCGGCGAAAATCCCCACTGCCGAGTAATGGAATGGTGCTCAACCCGTCAGAATGCCCGGCAGGTTCAGCCAACGGCGGCCCGGGCGTATCAGAACTCTCGAATTTCCGGCCACAAAGCTTCCAAGTCCGAGTCATCCAGGGCCAGGCGCTTGATGTGTTCGCGTCCGCCCAGACGAATGGCGCGCTTAAGCCACCCTCGGGCTTCGTCCAGTTGCCGCAACTGGCAGGCGTAACACGAAAGATTGTATGGAATCAATGACTCCTCCGGGAATTTCGCCGCCGCCGGTTTGAGCGCGCTCCACGCTTTTTCCAATCCACCGTCCGGCACTCGGCGCAATGCGTAGGCTTGGTGCAGCCAGCCCGACGCACGTTCCGGCGCGCGCTGGATCAATTTGCGCGCCACCTCCAGCGCGGCGTCCCACCGCCGTTCCGTGGCAAGGATATCCCAACGCAGTTCGAGCACGTCGGGATGCCGCTGCTGCCCGGGGGCAATCAAATCCAGTTCTGCCTGGGCATCCGCGCGCAAGCCCAGACCCAGCCACCCAAGGGCGGCGCTGAAGTGGTGCGAATCCGGTGGTGCGAGTGGTTGCATCGTTTGCCGGGGGAAGAATCCCACAATCTCAATGTTCCCTCAACTACCGGCAGTCGAAATTATGACCGTGCAAAGGCTGCGTGTTTTGCCAAGGCAAATGAAGTGCCGGAATGACGATGCTCCGCCGCACCTTCGCGCGCCGATTGGTTGAAGAGCAGCAAACGATGGCGATGCTCAAAACCTTCAACGAAGTGGACAAGTCCGCCGTCCAGGCTTTGCGCAAAGAACAGGCGAATCTGCGCACGCAGTGGTTGCGCCGGGCGCGGCGAGTGGTTAATACTCTCGCCATGAAAATTTCGCCTGCCACTTTTTCGTCCGGCGCGAGCTTCAACCTGAGCCGCCGCCGTTTTCTTCAAGGCCTGTCCGCGACGCTCGCGTTGTCCGCGCTGGGCGCCCGTGGGCTTGACCTCATCCATGGCAAGCCCCGGCGCGTCGGCTTGATCGGCGCCGGCTGGTACGGCAAGAGCGATCTCTGGCGGCTCGTGCAGGTCGCGCCCGTGGAAATCGTGGGCATCTGCGATCCGGATAAGAACATGCTGGCCGGGGCGGTGGAGATCGCCAGCCAGCGCCAGAAATCGAAGAAGCGTCCGCCGACATACAGCGATTACCGCGAATTGCTCAAGCAACAACAGTGCGACATCGTCGTGATCGGTTCACCCGATCACTGGCACGCCTTGCAGGCGATTGCCGCGGTCGAGGCCGGCGCGGACGTTTATTGCCAGAAGCCCATCAGCGTGGACGTGCGCGAAGGCGAGGCGATGCTGGACGCGGCGCGCAAACACAAGCGCGTGGTGCAGATTGGGACGCAACGCAAGAGCACGCCGCATCTCATTGACGCGAAGAAGCAGATCATTGACGCGGGCCTCCTCGGCAAGATCGGTCACGTGGAGATGTGCTGCTATTTCCACATGCGCGCGAACGGCAATCCGCCGCTTGAGCCCGTGCCGGATCATCTCGATTACGAAATGTGGACCGGGCCGGCGCCGCTGCGGCCTTACGATGGCTCGCCGCATCGGCGTTGGTGGCGCACGTTCATGGAATACGGCAATGGCATCATGGGCGACATGTGCGTGCATACCCTCGACACGGTGCGCTGGATGCTCGGTCTCGGCTGGCCCAAACGCATCACGTCGGCGGGCGGCATCTACGTGCAGAAGGCCGGCAAGTCCAACATCGCGGACACGCAGGCGGCCACGTTTGAATTCGATAACTTCAACGCCGTGTGGCAGCATCGCACTTGGGGCACATCACCCGATCCGGATTACCCGTGGGCATGGTTCATCTACGGCGAGAAAGGCACGCTCAAGGCCAGCACCATGCGCGCGGACTTCATCCCGCACGACCGGAATGCGAAGCCCATCCGTTTCGAGTGTCATTACGAACGCGAACAGTATCCCGAAGACGTCACGGAAAAAGACAACGAACTGAACGCCGCACCCGCCACGCGCCGGCACATGCTAGATTTCCTGGACGCCATCGAAAAGCGCGGACGCCCGGTTGCGGATATCGAAGATGGCCACATTTCCACCGCCAGTTGCATTCTTGCGAATGTCGCCATGGAAACCGGTCGGCCTGTGATTTACGACCCGAAGAAGCGCGTCGTCGTAGGCGACCGCCAAGCCACGAAGCTGTTGCGCCGGCCGTACCGCGCCCCGTGGCGTCATCCGGGTGCGTGAGCGGAGTTGAGAGACGCGCCTCTGCCAGGCGGATGGCGAATTCAGGATTGTGCCGGGCGCGTCGGTCGGCGAGCTTGCTGTCGCACCAATGCGCTCATGAAAACTCGATTACTGAACTTATCGTCCTGTCTCCTCGCTCTGGTGATTGCCTTGGGAACGGCTTTCGGCCAGTTGACTGCCGATCAACCTTCGCTTGATCCGCGATTGGAGCCGTTGCGCCATTTGCTTGGGAAGACCTACCGCGGAGAATTCGCAAATTCCACGACGAACCAGCCGGTTGTGGACGTGGTTCGCTGGGAGCGGGCCTTGAACGGGAAGGCGGTTCGCGCAGTACATTCCATCAACGACGGCGCTTACGGCGGCGAATCCATCGTGATGTGGGACGAGAAGAAGCAGGCCGTCGGCTATCACTACTTCACCACCGCGGGCTTCTACACGACCGGGACAATGACCTTCCAGGACAGCAAAATCCTGACGCATGAAGTGGTCACGGGCAGCGCCGGCGGCGTCACCGAAGTACGGGGCACGTCCGAAGTGCGGCCCGATGGCACCCTTCACGTCAAAACAGAGCACCTCAAGGAAGGCCAGTGGCGGCCGGGTCGCGAGGCGAATTACCGGGAGGATTCCATGGCCAAGGTGATTTTCAGATGATCAGCCAATCGGTTCTTTCAGTCCTCTTCAGGTGTTGAGTTGAAACGAGGTCGGCTCACGGTCGCGTAGAGCAAAGCACCTTTTCGACCGTGTGCGGAAATCATTCTGCAAAACCGAAACTCAATCCTGATTCGTTCCGGTTGGCTTCAGCGGGAGTTTCTGAATTCCAGTGCTTACGGCACACCGGGCGTCGTGGTTTAATGAATTTCCAATGACGCCCGTTCGGTTTGTTCCCCAATGATTTCGTTTCAGCTTGATAGGCGGCTTGACTGACTCCCTTCCTGACGGAAAGATTGACTCATGAAATCCCTCAGCGGCCCTCATGGGTGTTCTGTTGCCTGCAATCGCGTCGTGGAGCGACGCTTTGCCCAATTGCCCTGCGTGGTTCCTCCCGCTGATGCCACCCAACCATACTGATAAGCAATGAGCCTCCACTACAAAAACTAAAATCCATGAAAACCAACCTGGCCCTCAGAATCGCGACCGCCTTGTTGTCGCTCTCAATCCTCCTTCATTCACCTTCGACCTTCGCCCAAGGCACGGCCTTTACCTATCAAGGCCGGCTGGAAAGTGGCGGCGCGCCTCATACTGGCACCGCCGAATTCCAAGCCACGCTATGGGATGCGGTCAGTGGCGGCAGTCAAATCGCCGCCAGTGCGCCCGCGCAAGTCGTCGTCGGAGTCACGAATGGCTTGTTCATCCTGCCGCTGGATTTCGACGCGAACTTTCCCGGCGCGAATCGCTGGCTGCAGTTGGAGGTTCGCACCACCATCGGCAACTTCACCACTCTCGCGCCGCGCCAACCGCTCACGCCCACGCCTTACGCCATTACTGCCAGCAACCTCTCCGGGACGCTGCCGGCATTTCGACTGAGCGGCGCCATTCCCTCGGTGAATCTCTCCGGCACATATTCCGGCGCGGTCACGTTCGACAACGCGGCCAGCAGCTTCACCGGTGACGGCGCGGGATTGACCGCGCTCAACGCCTCGGAACTGGCCAGTGGCACGGTGGCGGACGCGCGGTTGGGTGAGAATGTGGCGCGGACGAATCAGGTCTGGTTGCTGGGCGGCAACGCCGGGACGATGCCCGGCACGCATTTCCTGGGCACGAGGGACGAGCAACCGCTGGAGTTCAAGGTCAATGGCGCACGAGCCCTGCGCCTGGAATTCCACACCAACCACTTGGGTGTCGGTTCGCCCAGCCCGAACGTCATCAGTGGACATGCGGACAACGAAGTCGCTCCCGGGGTCAGCGGCGCGACGATTGCAGGCGGCGGCGGCACCAACTGGTGGGGACCGACCTCTCCGCAACGGGCGAGTGGTGAATTCAGCACGATCGGCGGCGGCATTGGCAATATCGTCCAAGGGGCGGTAGGAGTCATCGCCGGTGGGGAACGCGGATTCATCGGCTCGAATGCCTTCAACGCCTTTATTGGTGGCGGTGCGTGGAATACGAACCTCAGCGGTGATGCGACCATTGGCGGCGGACGCAACAACTTGATTCCCGTAAGCGCCAACAACGCCACCATTGGCGGCGGCGCACAGAATGCCGCCAACAACGCGAATGCGACGGTGGGGGGTGGCTTGGGAAACACGGCCAGCGGAATCGAGGCAACGGTGGGTGGCGGCACGGCAAACACGGCCGGCGGCGTCAATGCGACGGTGGCTGGCGGCTATGTTAACGCCGCCAGCGGCAGCTACGCTACGGTGGGGGGTGGCGCGCAGAACATCGCCAGCGGGAATTACAGTACCGTACCGGGTGGCAACCTGAATCTGGCCGCCGGCGCATATACGTTTGCCGCCGGCCAACGTGCCAAAGCCAACCATCAAGGTGCGTTCGTCTGGGCGGATTCTCAAAACGCCGATTTTGCCACGACTGCCAACAACCAGTTTTCCGTGCGCGCCGCCGGCGGGGTGCGACTGGACGGCGATGTTCAGATTGGCACGGGCAGCGGAGATTATCAGCACTTGCGGATTGGCGGCGGTAATTCGGATGGCTTTCTCTACGGTTCGTTTCTGCGTTTCGCCGATGGCGTTCACCTGGGTTACAACTATTACGCAGACGCGGGCGGGGCACATCGAGTGAACAATCCGGGGGGCGCTACTTCACGAATCTCGGTTGGCTATGGCTACATTGGGCTGGGCACGGGCGGAGTGAACACCGCCCCCACCACCGACCGCCTGGTGGTGGGCACGACCAGCGTAACCGTCACGGGCACGTTCAACAACAACAGCGACCGCAACGCCAAACAAGCGATTGAACCGATCAATCCGTCCCAAATTCTCGACCACGTCATTGCGCTGCCGTTGAGCCAGTGGAGTTACAAAACGGATCCGGCCACTCGACACCTTGGGCCGATGGCGCAGGACTTTCACGCTGCGTTCAACCTCGGCACGGATGAAAAGCACATCGCGCCGCTCGACGAAGCCGGCGTGGCGCTGGCGGCAATTCAGGGACTCAATGAGAAAGTTGAAGTCCGAAGTCAGAAGGCCGAAGACCGAATGCAGAAACTCGAAGCGGAAAATTCGGAGTTAAAAACCCGGCTGGCGAATCTGGAGTTGCTCCTCAACCTGAACCCGAAATGACCATGAAATATCTGAACCAAACTTTGGGTCAGCAATGCTGGGGTCAGAATCGTTTTCGACATGCATTATTCTAACATTTGCCCCCGCCGCTTGTGCCCGGCCAAAGCCCGGCAGCGTTTAACAACCCTTATCTCTCGGTGGCTGCTGGCGCGGGGCACTCGAAGGACAGACCGGAGACCCTAGCGTTGGCGGCAATTTGTCCGGGCTTGCGCCAACCCGCCGCCAACGTGCATTTTGTTTCAATAGGAACGCTCCTGGTTGCGTCAAAGGCGTGATCCGAAGTCGGGCAACAACTTATTAGCCACCATGAAGAACCAACGAACGACCCTCTCGCTTCTGTCCACGCTGCTCACCCTGACCGCTTTGACCACTGCCGCCGCCGATTGGCCGCAGTGGCGGGGAGCGGATCGAACGGACCTTTCGCCGGAAAACGGGCTGCTGAAATCCTGGCCCGAAGGCGGACCCAAACGGGTATGGCTTTTTGAAAACGCAGGCCATGGCTATTCCGGGCCAGCCATCGCCAAAGGCAAATTCTTCACCCTCGGCACGCGGGACGGCAACGAGATTCTGCTCGTCCTCGATGCCAACACCGGCAAGGAGATTTGGGCCACCAAGATCGGTAGTATTCTGAAGAACCGCTGGGGGGATGGCCCGCGCGGCACCCCGACGGTGGATGGCGACCGGGTTTACGCCTTGAGCGGTCCGGGTGACCTCGTATGTGTCAACGTCGCGGACGGCAAAATTCTGTGGCAGACCAACCTGACGGAGCTGGGTGGGGAAGTGCCCGGATGGGGCTATTGCGAATCCGTGTTGGTGGACGGGAATCGGGTCGTTTGCACGCCCGGCGGGCCCCGGGGCGCGCTGGCGGCGTTGGACAAACTCACCGGCAAATTGATCTGGCAAAGCGCCGAATTCACCGACGGGGCGCATTACTCCTCCATCATGCCGGCCGAAATCAACGGCACGCGGCAGTACGTGCAGTTGGTGGAAAAGAACTTTGTGGGCATTTCCGCCCAGGACGGCAAGCTGCTTTGGAAATCGGATTTCCCCAAAGGCCGGACTGCGGTGATTCCCACGCCCATCATCCGGGGCAACGACGTGTATGTCACCGCCGGTTACGGCGCCGGCTGCAAAATGGTGACGATTGGACCGGACAACAAGGTGACCACGGTTTACGAGAACACGGTGATGAAGAATCATCACGGCGGCGTGATTCTCGTGGGCGACCATCTGTACGGTCACTCGGACGGCTACGCCTGGGTTTGCCAGGATTTCAAGACCGGCGAGGAAGTGTGGGGCCACCGGGAATTTCGCAAAGGGGCCATGGCCTATGCCGACGGCAGGCTCTATTGTCTCGAGGAAGGCAGCGGCACGCTGGTGTTGGCGGAAGCGTCCCCCAAGGGCTGGCAGGAACACGGTCGTTTCACGTTGAAACCGCAAACCAAAATCCGCAGTTCTTCCGGCCGCATCTGGACCCATCCCGTGATCAGCAACGGCAAGCTCTACCTGCGCGACCAGGATCTGATCTATTGCTACGATATCAAGGGGAGTTGAACGCGGCGACGGACGGCGCTGAACCGCAAACCAGCCACGGAGGCGACCGCGCGTCACCCTCACAGGGCTTGCGGGCTGGATCAGGTATCATGAGCCGGCAAGGCGAGCCGGAGCAGTTGCGCCACGCGGTATCGGTGCTGCTGGCTGAACCCAATGCGATTCCATGATTGACTGCGGCTACTGTGGAATTCAGAACGAGCCAACCGCCACGCGCTGCTGCCGGTGCGGAACCGAGTTGCCGCCGCTTTCCGCTCCGGACGCCGTGCGTGAACCACCGCCGGAACTGCCCGCACCGGAGTTGATCCAACCCGGAGCCCTGGAGGCCGCGTTCCGTTTCGCGGAGGGTTTTCGTCGTGCCGACTGGAAGTGCATCGGCCAATGGATCGAAGCGAACGTGGGTGCGCCTGACCACGAAGTGGCGTGGAACGAAGCGGCTTTGCTGTGGGTGACGAAATTGCGCGACGATGCTGGTGGCGGTTACTTTGTGCTGCAATCGCACCAGACAATTCTCCTCTGCGATCAACCCCGCGAAACCGCCCGCTGGCTGCTCGATTACGCCAGCCGGGCGGCCGCCACGATCAAGGAGCAATTGGGCGAAACGGCGTGGCGTGGCGCGTTTGGCCAGGACGTGATTCTGGTCTTCTCCGACCAGGACGATTACTACCAATACCTCGCGCATCATTCACCCGACGGCGAACAGGCCGCGAGCGGCGGCGTTTGCATCCACGGGGGCTACACCCACATTGCCCTGCCGTGGCACGACGAGTTCGAGGCGGCCAATACCATCGTCCACGAGCTGAGTCACGATTGCCTCGCCCATTTGCCGCTGCCGCTGTGGTTGAACGAAGGCGTGGCGGTGACGCTGCAAAAAGCCATCGCCCCGCCGGCGCGCGGTCTTGGCCAGGGTGATCAAAGCGCGCTCTTCGCAGCCGCGATCAACTGGCAGTCGCCGATCATGTGGGACGAACTCGCGGAGCGGCACTTCTCGTTCTGGACCGTGGAAAGCATCCAATCGTTCTGGGCCGGCACCTCGTTCTGTGAACCCGGCGATCCGAACGAACTCAGTTACAGTCTGGCCGAGGTGTTGGTCAAGCTGCTGACGGAGCGGGGCGATGGCCGGGCATTCCGTGCGTTTCTCGAAGCCGCGCACCAGGACGATGCCGGGCAGGCGGCGGCGATGGATTGCCTGTCGGCCGATTTGGGCGAAATCGCCGGGACGTTTCTCGGCGAGGGTGACTGGCGTCCTCGCAGAAATGCAATGGTTGCGTGTTGGAATGCGGCAGGGTGGAACCAGAACTTTGGCACGGATGGCGAACCACCGTCGGAGGCCGTCGAGAATTAGCGTTGAGCAGCGAGCCGCGTGGCTTTCGGAAGCTTGCGCCTGCTCCAGCGTTGCGGCTCAATGCGGGCATGAACCGGAAACGTGATCCTGGACGGATGTGGACCGGTGGAAGAATCCCCTGCCTCGTGACGGCCATTGCTCTGGCCATTGTGCCTGCCCAACTGTTGCGGGCCGCGGAGGAATTCTGGCCGGAGTCGGCTTGGAACGAAGCGACACTCGCAGAAGCGGGCATGGATCGCGCGAAACTGGAAGCGGCGCGCGATTACGCGTTGTCGGCGGACGGGTCGGGTTACATCACGCGCCACGGGCGGCTTGTAATGGCGTGGGGCGATGCCCGGCAACGGTACGATCTGAAATCCACGACAAAATCGTTTGGGTCCATCGCGTTGGGCCTGGCAGTGAAGGATGGCAAGGTTCGTTTGGAGGATTTCGCCCGGACGCTGCATCCAAATCTCGGCACGCCGCCGGACGCAAAAACCAACACCGGCTGGCTTGGCGAAATCACGCTGCTTCACTTGGCCACGCAGACCGCCGGTTTCGAAAAGCCCGGTGGTTTCACGCGACAGCTTTTTCGTCCGGGCACAATGTGGGATTACAGCGACAGCGGCCCGAACTGGCTGGCCGAGTGTCTGACGCTCGCTTATCGGCGCGACGTGGACGAGTTGATGTTCGAACGCGTCTTCACGCCGCTCGGCATCCGGCGCGCCGATCTCGTGTGGCGCAGGAATCAGTATCGTCCGGCGCTGATTGACGGCATCGCGCGGCGCGAATTCGGCGCGGGCATCAGCGCCAACGTGGACGCCATGGCGCGCACCGGCCTGCTGATGTTGCGTGGCGGACGCTGGCGCGAGGCGCAGTTGATTCCGCGCGAGTATGCGGAAATGGCACCGCAGCCCGTGGCGAAGTTTGCGGATATTCCGGTCCATGCCAATTCGCTGAAGGAGTCGGGGCCGAACGCGCCGAAGCATTATGGTTTGCTCTGGTGGAACAATGCCGACGGCACGCTGGCTGCCGTGCCGCGCGACGCGTACTGGTCGTGGGGGCTTTACGACAGCGTCATCCTCGTGGTGCCGTCGCTTGAGCTGGTGGTGGCACGGACCGGGAAATCGTGGCCGCGAAAATCGGGTGGCGCGCATTACGATCCGTTGCGTCCGTTCTTCGAGCCGATCATTGCCGCGATCAATCAACCTCACAACTCCGGGTCAAGGCCAGCCATCAAGGAAATCCGCTGGGCGCCGGTGGAAACCATTCGTCGCGCGGCCAAGGGCAGCGACAACTGGCCTCTCACCTGGGCGGACGACGATGCGCTCTACGGTGCGTACGGCGATGGCCACGGATTTGAACCGTTCGTGCCCGAGAAATTGAGCCTCGGGTTGGTGCGCATTACCGGCGGCCCCGATGATATTCGCGGTGAGAATCTGCGCTCGCCCACGTTGGAGGCGCGCGGTGACGGCAGCGGCGGCAGGAAAGCCAGCGGCCTGCTCAGTGTAAACGGCGGGTTGTATCTCTGGGCGCGAAACGCCGGCAATTCGCAACTCGCCTGGTCCGCCGACCACGGGCGCACTTGGACGTGGGCCGACTGGAAATTCACGAAGAGCTTCGGTTGTCCGACGTTTGTGAACTTTGGCCGCGACTACGACGGCAACCGGGACGGCTACGTGTATGTCTATTCACCCGACGCCAACGACGCCTACAGCGTCGCCGACCGCTTTGTTCTCGCGCGAGTGCCGGTAGAGCGCATCCGCGAGCGTGGAGCGTATGAGTTCTTTTCTGGAACAGCCGGCGATGGATCGGGCTTGTGGACGACGAATCTCACGTCAAGGGCGGGAGTTTTGACGCGCGCAAAGAACTGTTATCGCCCGAGCGTCACTTTCAACGCGCCGCTTAAACGCTTCCTGCTCGTGCATCCGCGTCCCAATGCGCGCTCCCGCGACGGTGCCGGAAGAATTGACGTTCGCTTCCACGGCGGACTGGCGGTGTGCGAAGCGCCGCAGCCGTGGGGACCATGGTCCGTGGTGTTCGACACGGACGCATGGGATGTGGGCCCGGGCGATTCGGCCTCGTTCCCGTCCAAATGGATCAGCGCCGATGGCCGAACGCTGTATCTGGTTTTCTCCGGCGAGGATTGTTTCTCGGTTCGCAAGGCGATGCTGATGCTTCGATCCGGAGAGGACACAAACTAACAACAAGTTCCGTTGTGAGATTTCTGGAAGTCGGCTGGTGGTGTGGTTCAATCGCAGTTAATCTGGCGTGTGCATGAATTCAAACCGCGCATTGATACAACTTCGCTTGACTGGCGCTTCCGCTGAAGCTGCGTTGCGATTGTTGGTTGTCCTCTTGCTTGCGTCACTTTGGTGTTCGCATGGTCAGGTTTCCACCACCAATCGTCCGCTGCCCGGCGTCTCCCTCTTCTCGGAGACACGCACCAATCCGCCGACCCGCTTGTTCGTCGCGTTCATTGATCTGACGGAGCCGGGCTTGCGGCTGCGTGTGTCGCGCGGTGGTCCTGATCCCGACGGTGCCGGTCCGTGGCAGACCACGCTGATGCGCCCCACGGAAATCGCCGCGCGCGACGGTTTGGACTTCGTAGTGAACGGCGATTTCTATCGGGTGCCGGCGATGGATGATCCGGTGCGCACCAACGCGGTGCGCGGCTTTTCATGGAGTGCCGTCAATGGTCCGGCGGTCAGCCAGGGAACAACCTGGTCGGCCACTTCCCAGCGCCGGCCCTGTCTGGTTGTGGACCGAAGGGGAAAGGGCGCGATCAAGCTGCTAGCGCGCCCCGAACCGCAGGATTGGGAGGTGGTGGCGGGAAATACGATGCTGGTGCGCGACGGGGTTGCCGTGCCGCACGAGAACAAGGTCCGCCATCCGCGCACGGCCGTGGGTCTGAACCAGGATGCCACGCAACTTGTCGTGCTGGTGGTGGACGGGCGCAAACCCGGCGTGGCCATCGGTATGAATTACGATGAACTGGCCGCCGAGTTGATCCGGCTCGGATGTCACTCGGCGCTAAATCTCGATGGCGGCGGCAGTTCCTTGATGGCCGTGCGCACTGCCGCCCGCAACGGTTTTGAGATTCTGAATGTGCCCACTGATGGCCGCGAGCGCCCGGTGGCGAACGTGCTGGGCGTTTCAGTGACACGGCCGGCGGCTGCTCCCAATTCCCGACCGACTCGGTAGAACATCCGTCGTGCGCTGAAGACCGCCGGTTGGCGGGTGGATGGCGACGGCGGTGCGGCGAGTTTGCTGGGCATGAAACCGTCCACGCGTAACTCCCGCATCAAGGCCATGGGTCTCAAACGCACTGCCTGACGAGAAAGTGAGCTGGGTCGAGGTCGGACAGCGTCAACCTGGCTGTGACTGCAATGGGAGGGAAGGATGGTTCGGGCAAGCATCACCGCGTGATTGGACATGGACAGGCAGCAGTTCTCATTTTGAAACTTGGCGGGGCGATGCGTTGAGCGAAGTTGGAGGCAGAAAGCCGATCCCAAAGGACGCCACCGGATTGTTTGCTTTCTGTAACACAATTGTAACTGTACTTTTGGGTACCGTTCCGGCAT
>JACZKP010000185.1 GCA_014860005.1 Verrucomicrobiota bacterium
TTGGCGATATGGATTCCTGGTCTGCGATGACACCACGCCTGCGGCGGACCAACGCACCCCGAAAAGCGTGTTCGCGTTTCACGCGCTCAAAGGCGCCAGCGAGCAAGGGTTCAGCCATTTGTTGAGCGACTTGGATTTGCAACTGTCAGCGGCGGCGTTGCTGGCGATGTTTTTTGGCGAGCCGGGCATGGAGAAAATGCGCGTCCTGTTCCACAAAGCGGCTGAAGCCGACCACCCCGCGCTGATCAGCGCCGTGAACTGAGCGGAAGTGCTTTACCGGATGGAGCGCAAACAGGGCAAGGCAGGCTTGGAAACCGCGCGCCGGTTCGAGCACACGATGCCACTGGACGTTGCGCCGCTCGACCGTGAACTGGCCGAGGCCGCCGCGCATTTGAAAAACGAACACGACCTCGGCCTGGCCGATGCCTTCGCCGCCGCGCTTGCCAAAAGCAAAAAGGCCGAACTCGTCACCGCCGACACCGAATTCACGCCGCTGGAAAAGGAAATCAAAATCAACTGGCTGAAATAACTTTCAGCGAGATAGTGCGGCAAACTGAATCGGATCAAGGGAGCATGTATTACGAAGCGAGCCGGGCAAAACAAATAGCTTTGGCTGCTGGGTGAAATTGAACAGATGATAAAGTTGATACTCGGTTTCTCGCGTTTCGGAAACACCCACTTCATTCTTGGACGCGAAGAAAGGAGTTAGCGCACCGAACCGTGTCGTCTTCACTTCAATCAACCTGTCCCGGCCGTTCGTCTCAAAGGATTTAATGTCAAAGCCGAGATGGTCGCATGTGGTATTTGCGACGTGTTCGATTCTGCCTGCCAAGTCTTTCTTCCCCGCTTGCCAGAGTCGTTGGTGTTCAAACTCCAGAACCAGCTTTTCTCCCGCCAGTCCCAGCGTTTGATTCCGTGATTCCATTTCGAGGTAGTTTCGTCGGACGGGTTTACGAGTCCGTAGCGCGGAATTATAAAGCTTGGGTTTATCGTTCTCTCTGCGAGGTGGGGCGACCAACATCGCCAGCAGGTTGTTCACGACGGGAGGTTTCTCTATTGTCTGCTCGACTGCGGTTGCGGCCGTCTCATGCAGACCGGCAGCACCGAGGAGGCGCTCTTCAACGACGTCGCAGAGGAGTTCCTGGTAGTTTCGCAGCGGCTTGTATCCATCAATGTATGGGTATCCCAGTTCGATCAGCACGGCGCTGATGTTCTGGTGCTTCTTCTCAATCGCCCCTTTGGTTCTTTTTGCAGGTAGCCTCTGAAGATTGCGATTGTGTTCGGCTTTGTTGAGCGGCTCGCCACGAAGTTCCATTGCGAGCATCTCGAAATAATCTGAGACAGTCGCTTCCACTTCCTCGTGTGACCAATTGTCCGCCATAGTTCAAAACGTGCGAGCGAGGTCCAGGTTGTGCATCGCTTGTCGAATTGGCAACTTTGAATTCGTTCGGGCGTGGTCAGCCGTCGCGTATCTGTTTCCCGGTCTGCGTCCCGACGGTTACAATGACGCTGACAGTGGCTGGCCGCGCACGTTGAAACGCTTTACGGCTGAAGCGTGGCGTCGCGCGGATGCAGGCGAACTGGCCGACGAAGAATTGTATCCGAGCGACGCGCAATGGAGCGGGCTTTACGACCGGATGCACACGCACGAGCCGGATGAAATGGAACGGCACCTTGTGCTCGCTGGCGATCATGGGAAGCGGCATAGGAAAAGAAGCGACACCTCACCCCGGCCCTCGCCGCAGGAGTTTGTTTTCTCCCGACGACCCTCACCCGGTCTGCGACCACCCTCTCCCGTCCCGCGAGCGAGGGACAGCGATCGAGGCGGAGAGGGAGAAATCCATCGCGCTCCTTGTGTTCTTTTGTGGCAAATGATTTTCGTGTAGTTCGTGTGTTTCGTGGTTAAAAAAACGTTTTCACCAAGGCCAAGCGGTCGGAAGGCATTCTGGCGGCGCAAATTTTCTGTGAACAAGAAGCGCGACGGAATTGTGAATCGCACATTGCGAAAGGCGGGCTGGCGAGTGTTGCGGATTTGGGAACACGAGCTTGCGCGCAAGAATGAGGCGAGACTTGTGCGGCGAAGTTTGCGGGTATTGGAATGATCTTCCTTTCTGTGCGTTCTCTTGCGGCAAAAGAAATCCGTGGTTTCCGCCTTTGCTCACGCGTTGCGGCATCAACTGGGTCGTCCCCACAAATTCCAGGGTGGGGTCAATACCCCATAGCCAAGCCGATCCTGCCAGCGGAAAATGAGAATTGGCATCCGCGATGATCGTGGGACGACTGCTTCTCAAACGCGCTGTTGCCGAACGCGAGCGGGGCGCGGCGTTCCCGCCGCTTCAACTCTCGAATCGGAAGCGGGCTGACCATTGGCTGCGTCGCACCGCAATGGACGGCGAAGCGGCGGGACGCCGCGCTCCGTCGCCCGATTGAGCGAGCCTGAATAGTTGCGAACCATGAAAACAAAAACACTTTCAGCGGAATTGCTCCGCCGGATTGACGCGTATTGGCGCGCGGCGAATTACCTCTCGGTCGGCCAGATTTATCTCTACGACAACCCGCTGCTCAAACAGCCGCTCAAACTGGCGCACATCAAACCGCGCCTGCTCGGCCACTGGGGCACGACGCCGGGGCTGAACTTCATCTACACTCATCTGAACCGCGTCATCAAGGAACACGACCTGAACGCCATCTACATCACCGGGCCGGGCCATGGCGGTCCGGGCCTGGTGGCGAATGCTTATCTCGAAGGCACCTACAGCGAAGTCTATCCCAACATCGCGCAAGACGCGGACGGGATGCAGCGGTTGTTCAAACAGTTCTCCTTCCCCGGCGGCATTCCGAGCCATGTGGCGCCGGAGATACCGGGTTCAATTCACGAGGGCGGCGAGCTGGGTTATTCGCTGTCGCACGCATTCGGGGCGGCGTTCGACAATCCCGACCTGCTCGTCGCGTGTGTTATCGGCGATGGCGAAGCGGAGACCGGCCCGCTGGCCACAAGCTGGCACTCGAACAAGTTTCTCAATCCGGTGCATGACGGCGCGGTGCTGCCCATTCTGCATTTGAACGATTTCAAGATCGCCGGCCCGACCGTGCTGGCGCGTATTCCGCATGATGAATTGGAAGCGCTTTTTCGCGGTTACGGTTACACGCCGTATTTTGTCGAAGGGGACGACCCGGACAAGATGCACCAGCTCATGGCCGCCACGCTCGATGCGGTCGTGGCGGACATCCGGCGCATTCAACGCGAGGCGCGGGCGAAAGGTTTCAAGAAACGACCGAGCTGGCCGATGATTATTCTCCGCTCACCGAAAGGCTGGACCGGTCCAAAGATGGTGGACGGCAAAAAGACCGAAGGCTCGTGGCGTTCGCATCAAGTGCCAATGGGCGACATGAGTCATCCGGGCCATGTGAAGATTTTGGAGAAGTGGCTCAAGAGCTATCGTCCGCAGGAGTTGTTCGATAAGACTGGCAGGCTGCGTTCCGAACTCGTCGAACTCGCCCCGAAAGGCGAACGCCGCATGAGCGCCAATCCGCACGCCAACGGCGGCTTGTTGTTAAACGATTTGCGGCTGCCGGATTTCCGCGACTACGCGGTGAAGGTGCAAAAGCCCGGCGGCGTGCTGGGCGAAGCCACGCGCGTGCAGGGGGAATTCATCCGTGACGTGATCAAACGCAACCCCGCCAATTTCCGCGTTTTCAGCCCGGACGAAACGAGCTCGAATCGCTGGGGCGCGGTGTTCGAGGTGACGGATCGTTGCTCAACGGCGGAAATTCTCCCCGGCGACGATCACGTCGCGCCCACTGGCCGGGTCATGGAGATATTGAGCGAGCATCAATGCGAAGGCTGGCTCGAAGGCTATTTGCTCACGGGTCGGCACGGATTCTTCTCCTGCTACGAAGCATTCATTCACATCGTGGACTCGATGTTCAACCAGCACGCCAAGTGGCTGGATGTGGCCGGCGAGATTCCGTGGCGGCGGCCCATTGCGTCGCTGAACTACCTGTTGTCGTCGCACGTCTGGCGGCAGGATCACAACGGTTTCAGTCACCAAGATCCCGGCTTCATTGATGTGGTGGCGAACAAGAAGGCGGAAGTCGTTCGCATCTATCTGCCGCCCGATGCGAACACGCTGCTTTCGGTGACGGCTCACTGTCTGCGCAGCCGGAACTACGTAAACGTGATCGTCGCTGGCAAACAACCCACGCCGCAATGGCTCGACATGGACGCCGCCATCAAACATTGCACGGCCGGCATCGGCATCTGGCCGTGGGCCAGCAACGATCAGGGTGGCGAGCCGGATGTTGTCATGGCGTGCTGCGGCGACGTGCCGACGCTCGAAACCCTGGCCGCAATGAAATTGCTTCGGAACTATTTTTCCAAACTAAAAGTCCGCGTGATCAACGTGGTGGATTTGATGAAACTCCAGCCGCAGAGCGAACATCCGCACGGCCTGAGCGACAAAGATTTCGATGTGCTCTTCACCAAAGACAAACCCATCATCTTCGCCCATCACGGCTATCCGATGCTCATCCACCGGCTCACGTATCGGCGCACCAATCACAAGAATCTCCATGTGCGCGGCTTCAAGGAAGAAGGCACGACCTCGACCCCGTTCGACATGGTGGTGATGAACGACCTCGACCGTTTCCATCTAGTTTCCGACGTGATTGACCGCGTGCCCCAGCTTGGCCCGCGCGCGGCCTATGTGAAGCAAGCCCTGCGCGACAAGCTTATCGAGCACAAGCAATACATCGCGAAGAATGGCGAGGACATGCCCGAAATTCGGAACTGGAAATGGAGTAACCCCAAATGAACACGCAACTGCTTATAGATACCGCAAGGGCGATGGTTGCCGACGACAAGGGTCTGTTGGCGATGGATGAAAGCCATCCGACGTGCAACAAGCGCTTCGCGAAGCTGAATATTCCGCAGACCGAGGAGGCCCGGCGCGCGTATCGGGAATTGATCATTACCACGCCCGGTCTTCACGAATCCATCAGTGGCGTGATCCTTTTCGACGAGACGATTCGTCAGCAAAAGAAGGACGGCACTTCCTTCATCAAAGTCATCACTGATGCGGGAATTATTCCCGGCATCAAAGTGGACGCCGGCGCGAAGGACATGGCCGGTCATCCCGGAGAGAAAATCACCGAAGGTCTGGATGGATTGCGCGACCGGCTGAAGGAATATTTTCAAATGGGCGCGCGGTTCGCCAAGTGGCGCGCAGTGATTACCGTGAAAGATGACGTTCCCAGCCGCAGTGGCTTGGAAGCCAACGCCCACGCGCTGGCGCGCTATGCTGCGTTGTGCCAGGAAGCTGGACTCGTTCCCATCGTCGAGCCGGAAGTCCTCATGGACGGAGAACACACTTTGGAGCGGTGTCGCAAAGTCACGGAGGAAGCCCTGCGAAATGTCTTCATCCAGTTGAACTGCCAGCGCGTGATGTTGGAAGGAATCATCCTCAAACCGAACATGGTGCTGCCGGGTTTGACCTGCCCGCAGCAAGCATCGGACGAAGCAGTAGCCGACGCGACGGTCCAGTGTCTCTTGCGAAATGTTCCCGCTGCCGTGCCGGGGATTGCGTTCCTGTCGGGTGGTCAATCCGCTGAACTGGCTTCGGCCCGTTTGAATGCCATGAATGTCCGATTCAAGTCGCGCGTGCCGTGGTCCTTGTCGTTCTCGTTTGGCCGCGCGCTCCAGCAACCGGCTTTGGAAATTTGGCACGGCCAGGAGGCGAACGTAAAAGCGGCGCAACAAGCTCTGCTTCATCGCGCCCGGTGCAACCGGGCGGCGCGCCGTGGTGAATATGAACCTGGGCGCACCGACCAGCCGGCCATCGCTTTGGGGAACTCCGTCGCGCCCGAATCTTTAGTCCCGGCAACTGAGGCCGGCGTGGGTGAAAGAAGCGCCTTGAAACAGCGGGCGCTGGAACGATGGGAAAACGAAGGCGGCGAGATGCCCGCGGTTCCGACTCCACAGCCCGTCGGGATGAGTGCAGTGTGCCGCGCGGGGAAGAAACTCTTCGTCTTCGACCTCGATGGCACGCTGGCCGAAAGCAAAGCCGCGCTCGATGCCGAGATGGCCGCGCTGCTAAAAACACTCCTTGGGCAGGTGAAAGTCGCGGTGATTTCCGGCGGTGATTGGCCGCAATTTGAATCGCAGTTGCTCGCCAATCTTTCCCCGGACGCCAACCTCGAGCAGCTCTCGCTGCTGCCGACCTGCGGCACGAAGTTCTATCAATTTGATTCCGGTTGGCAGCAGCTTTATGCGGATGATTTCACCACGGCGGAGAAGGAGAAAATAATCCAGTCGTTGGAGGCGGCGGTCGGAGCGGAGGACTTTGGGATCAAGAAAATCTGGGGCGAGCAGATTGAAGATCGCGGCAGCCAGATCACGTTCTCGGCTTTGGGGCAGCGCGCGCCGCTCGAACAAAAGGAAAAGTGGGACGCTGATTTCACCAAGCGCAAACAGATCAAAGCTGTGCTGAAAGAACTGATTCCCGAGTTCACCGTGCGGCTGGGCGGCACGACCTCCATTGATGTGACCAAGCTGGGCATAGACAAAGCCTATGGCATAAAAAAACTCCGGGAGATTCTCGGCATCGAGCTGGAGGAAATGCTTTTCGCCGGCGATGCCTTGTTCCCGGGCGGGAATGATTATCCGGTCAAGGAAGCGGGCGTGGTATCCATTCAAGTCAAAAATGCCGAGGAAACCAAACGCGTCATCGAGACGTTCCTGGCAAGCTAAGACACCCCGAGTGATGACGTCTGAACAAAGCGAACTGCTGCGAACGCTGCAACAGGACTCGTTCCGCTATTTTGTCCACCAGACCAATCCCGCCAACGGATTGGTGCGGGACAAATCGCGGGAAGGCTGGCCGGCGAGCATCGCCGCCATCGGCCTAGCCCTCGCGGCTTATCCGGTGGGCGTCGAATGCGGCTTCATGACACGCGGCGACGCGGTGCAACGGACGCTGGCGACGCTCCGATTCTTTGCCCACGCACCGCACGGTCCCGAGTCCGATGCCACCGGACACAAAGGTTTCTATTATCACTTCCTCGACATGAAAAGCGGGCGGCGCGCGTGGGGCTGTGAACTATCCAGCGTGGACAGCGCGTTCCTGCTCGCCGGCATGTTGGCCGCCGCCGCCTACTTCCAGCGGCAGACGGCCGCGGAAGACGAAATCCGCCGACTCGCGGACGCCCTATACCGTAAAGCCGACTGGCGATGGATGCAGAACGGGGCGGCGGCGGTGAGTCACGGCTGGACGCCCGAGAAGGGCTTTCTACGTTACCGCTGGCACGGCTACGACGAAGCGCTGATCATCTATCTGTTCGGGTTGGGTTCGCCGACGCACCCGCTGCCGGTCGAGAGTTACCACGCCTGGGCTTCGACGTATAAATGGAAAACAATTTACGACATTGAGTTCCTCTACGCCGGACCGTTGTTCATTCATCAGTTGTCGCATGTGTGGATTGACTTCCGCGAAATTCGCGACGAGTTCATGCGCGAGCACGATCTGGATTATTTCGAAAACAGCCGGCGCGCGACCTTGGTGCAGCAACAATACGCGATTCGCAACCCCCGCGGGTTCGCGCATTACGACGAATGTTGCTGGGGGATCACCGCCAGCGACGGGCCGGGGCCGAACACACTGTTGGTAGATGGAGTCGAACGCGTGTTCTACGACTACATTGCGCGCGGCGTGCCCTTCGGGCCCGACGATGGCACGCTGGCGCCGTGGGCAGTGGTCGCGTCGTTGCCGTTCGCGCCCGAGATTGTCCTGCCCACGATCCAGAATTATGAACGCATGGAGTTGGAGGCAGCCCGGGCGTATGGCTACAAAGCGAGCTTCAATCCCACCTTTCCGGTGCAGCCGAAACACGAACACGGCTGGGTGTCGCCGTACAACTTCGGCCTCAATCAGGGTCCGATTGTGTTGATGATCGAGAACCACCGCTCCGATTTCCTGTGGTCACTGATGCGGCAATGTCCGTATATGGTCACCGGCCTGCGCCGGGCGGGATTTACCGGCGGCTGGTTGGGATGACGGGCGGGCGAATGCAATACAGCGCATGACAAATGCACCAAATCTCACTTCCGCGCGATTGGATTCCGGTGGGGTAAACACCCAATACCGCCGCATGGCTCCCCAGCTTACTATCGGCTCTGTTGGTGTTGCACGCATTGACCCTCGCGAGTGCGTTGGTTGAACAACGTCATCCTCAACGACAAACCATTTGCCAGAACGGAGCATTTTATGGCCCTGATTTTTGAACGAATCCACACCGGCGGCATCGCCCAACTTTCCTATTTGGTCGGCGATGATTCCGAAGGCGTCGCGGCGGTGTTTGATCCCCGGGCGGACGTGGATTGCTACCTCGAACTCGCCCGCGAGAAGAAGCTTTCCATCACGCACATTTTTGAAACCCACATTCATGCGGATCTGGTCAGCGGCGCGCGCGAACTCTGTGCGCGGGTTGGGACTGCAAAAATTTTTGTCAGTCACGAAGGCGGCGCGCACTATGGCTTCGATCATGAGAAAATCAAAGCCGGAGACACGTTTAAGCTCGGTGACGTTTTAATTACCGTTCGGCACACCCCCGGCCACACGCCGGAGCACGTCTCTTATTCTCTGGCGGAAAAGGACCACCCCGACGCGCCTTGGGGCGTGCTCACCGGGGACTCGCTGTTTGTCAGTTCCGCCGGACGACCGGATCTGCTCGGCAATGCCCAGGCGAAAAAACTGGCGGGACAACAGTTTCATACCCTGCGCGATTATTACCTGAAGCTCGCCGATGGCGTGATCATTTATCCGGGACACGGGCACGGATCACCGTGCGGCGCGGACATCGGCGACCGGCTCAGCAGCACGATTGGTTACGAGCGGCGCTTCAATGCCTTTCTGCAGTTTCAAGATGAGAAAAGCTTCACCGACTACGCGCTCTCCACCGCGCCGCCCGCCCCGACTTACTATCCGCGCATGAAAAAGTTGAACGCGAAAGGCCCGGAAGTGCTCGGCAACCTGCCGACAGTGCGCGGCCTTCCGCCCAAATATTTCAAGGAAGCAACCGAGGATAAAGACAACGTGCTGATTGATACCCGCATGATGCTGGCGTTTGGCGGAGGCCATATCAAAGGGGCGCTGAGCATCGGCGGTTTGTCCATGCTCTCCATTTGGGCGGGCTGGTTGCTCGACGCCGACAAGCCGATCCTGCTCGTGCTGGAGGCAGACGAAAAGCTCAACGAAGTCGTCCGGCTCTTTCTGCGCACGGGTTACACGAAGTTTGCCGGCTATCTCGTCGGCGGAATGAAGGCATGGAACAATGCAGGGTATCCGCTGGAAGAAGTTGGGCAGATGACCTTCCACGAAATCAAAACGCGCGGGAAAAAGTTGCAACTGCTCGACGTGCGTTCACCGGATGAATGGAAGGGCGGTCACATCCCGAATGCGCGCCATCTCTTCCTGGGCGAGCTGCGCGAAAAACTCGGTGAACTGGATAAGAGCCAGCCCACGGCGGTGTATTGCGACAGCGGCTATCGGGCGAGCATCGCGACCAGCATCTTGAAACAGGAAGGATTTGGCTGCGTCTGCAATGTGCCCGGAAGCTGGCAGGCGTGGAAGAATGCAGGTTATCGCGTGGACGGCGTGATCGAAAAGACAGAGGAATGAAAATGAGGACGCGTGGAGAGGCCTCCCCTTTGCTTAATCCCTTTCGCATATTCCAACTGGAAGAAGGCCGTACCGCAGAGCGAGAGGGCCGATGGTTTCTGCAATCCCAAAGGGATTGTGTCGCTCAGCCCAGGGTTGCGAGGTTGGCCCGTCCGGCTCGGACCGAGCTACCCTGGGTTGGCGGGACGGGAGACACCAACCCCAACGGGGTTGCGTCGCATTTGCCTCGCACGGCCGCAACCCCGTTGGGGTCGTGTTCTTCCACCTCTCATACCCAGGGTAGCTCGTTCCTCGCAACCCTGGGCTTTGGGCCGGAATCCCGTTGGGATTCATCGCTGGAATTACCGAAACGCATAAGCCCGGTTGCCCGATTCACTTCAAGGAAGGTTTCTTTTCTCTTTGGATGTCTCGCGTTGCTACCGACGCACACCGCATTCGCAGCCGGAAACGCGGTGAACTCACTCGATTATCCCGGCCCGGCATGGTCGCCTTATATCGTCGGCGCAGGCATCGGCGTGCTCTCGTGGCTTACCTTCTATTTTTCAGACAAGCCCATCGGCGCATCGTCGTTCTACGCCCAAGTGTCGGGCTTCATCGGCAAGTTGCTTGCCAAGCGTCATACCAAGTCGCTCGCCTACTTCAAAGACAATCCGCCGCAAGTAAGTTGGGGATTTGTCTTTGTCCTTTCCATCATCGTGGGGGGCGCGATTGCTGCCCTCACCGGCGGCGAGTTCGTCAACGAATGGCTTCCGCCCATGTGGATTGACCGCTTTGGTGAGAGCATTGCGCTGCGTGCGGGAGTCGCATTCGGAGGCGGTGTTCTCATGGCTTTTGGCGCGCGGCTCGCCGGAGGCTGCACCAGCGGGCATGGCATCAGCGGCACGATGCAACTCAACGTCGCTTCGTGGATCGCGGTGATTTGCTTTTTCATCGGCGGCATCGCCGTGGCCATGACGCTCTTCAAACTTTAAGCAACCATGATTGATCCCGGCAAAGCAGTTAAACAATCCACCGAAAAACCCGCGCCGCCGGTGGCCGCCGCGCCCAAGCTGTTGGCTGGTGTGATCTTTGGCCTGGCGTTTGGCTTCCTGTTGCAGAAGGGCGGCGTGGGAAAGTTCAATATTCTCATCGGCCAGTTGCTGCTCGAGGACTTCACCGTCGCCAAGATCATGCTCACCGCCATCGTCGTCGGCATGGTTGGCGTATTTGCGCTGCACCACTTCGCCAAGGTGAACCTGCACCTCAAGCCGACGCGCATCGGCGCGAACATCATCGGCGGACTCCTCTTTGGCGCGGGCTTCGCGCTGATGGGCTATTGCCCCGGCACGGCCGCGGCGGCGCTGGGTCAAGGAAGCTGGGACGCGCTGTTCGGCATGGCTGGATTGGTCGCGGGTTCGTGGATTTTCGCCGAGTTCTCCGCGTCGCTGAAAAAAACTGTGGAGAAGTGGGGCGACCTCGGAAAAGTTCTGCTGCCCGATTTGCTGCGCGTCCCGCGCGGAGTGTTCGTGGTGCTTTTTGCGGTGCTGCTAACTGTTGGAATATTTGTATTGGAAAGGGTGTTTCCCCGATGACGGTCCGGAGAACATCGAGTCGGGGCGGCAAAATGTTCTCGCCGGGAGGGATGATTGTGCGCGAGCGGGAGCCGTTGAATCTCGAAATGCCGTTCGGCTCGCTCGCCGGATTCCTCACTCCGGTGGACCGCTTTTTTGTGCGCAGCCACTTTGCGATTCCGCAGATTGACGCGAAAACCTGGCGGCTAAAAATCGAAGGCGAGGTCGAGACGCCGTTGGAACTGACTTACGACCAAGTGCGCGCGATGGGGTCGCGCACCGTCGCCGTGACGATGGAATGCGCGGGCAATGGGCGCGCTTTCCTCACGCCGGCTGCCAGCGGTGCGCAATGGGAGCGCGGCGCGGTCAGCAATGCGGAGTGGACCGGCGTCCGGCTCACCGACGTGCTGCGCCGCGCCGGTCTGAAGAACTCCGGGCGCGAAGTCATTTTCGAGGGCGCGGACCGGGGCGAAATCAAAGAGCCGCCGGGCCCGGCCGGGGAAATTCATTACGCGCGCAGCCTGCCGGTGTCGAAGGCGAACGAAGATGTCCTGCTCGCTTTCAAAATGAACGGTGCGGAACTGACGCCCGCGCATGGCGCCCCGCTCCGGGTCATCGTGCCCGGCTGGTATGGCATGGCCTCGGTAAAATGGCTGACCCGGATCATCGTCAGCGCCCAGCCGTTCCACGGTTATTATCAAACCATTGATTACGCCTATTGGGAACGCGGACCGAGCGCACCGACCCTGGTCCCGATTACCGAGATGCAGGTGAAGGCCCAGATCGCGCAGCCCGGTTTCGCCGACGCCGTGCCTGCTGGGGAGTTGTATCGGGTTTGCGGGGCCGCGTGGACCACCGAAGCTGAAATTACGAAAGTGGAGATCAGCACCGACGGCGGCGCGACGTGGCATGACACGCATCTGCTGGGAGAACCGATCCGCAACGCCTGGCGGCTGTGGGAATACGATTGGCAGGTGCCGACGAAACCTGCGAAAGCCACGCTCATCGCCCGCGCGACGGATTCGGAAGGCCGCACCCAACCAACGGAGCGCGATCAGGACCGCCGTAGTTACATCGTGAACCACCTCCTGCCGATCGAGGTGGAGGTGCGGTGACCCAATCCCTTTATGAAAATGCTACTGAGCACAATGGCCATTGCGGCGCTCATCGCTCTGCCGCCGACCGGTATGACTGCTGAACCCGTAACACAATCCACCAATAAAATGCACAATGTCGTCTTTGAAGTCGCCATTGACGGCGCGGAGCGATGGGAAGCGGCTTTGCGCAACATGGTGAACGTGCAGAAATCGCTCGGCGCAAAGACCACTAAAATTGAAGTGGTCGCCCACGGCAAAGGCATTGGAATGCTCCTCACCACAACTGCGGCAACGAATCCGGAAATGAAGACGACGGTTGAGAAACTGCACGCCAGCGGAGTGGTGTTCTCCGTTTGTGAAAACACCATGAAAAGAAAGCAGATTACCAAGGATCAACTCGTCCCCCTTGCAACCACCGTTGATTCCGGCGTCAGCGAAGTGATCCGCAAACAAGAAGCGGGCTACGCCTACATCAAAAGCGGGGGCTGATTCCAGAACCCAAATCTATTCTCGCTCATGAAAATGTCATTTCTTCACACCTCCAGGCCGCTCCTCCTGGCCGTCCTGATTGGCGCGGCGCTCGGTGCCGCGCTCGGATATTACGGCCAATGTACCTCCGGCACCTGTCCGCTCACCTCGACGTGGTGGCGGGGCGCGCTTTACGGTGGCGTCATCGGTTTAATCTTCGGCGCACTCTCGAAATCAAAGAATCAATCCCCCGAACCAAACGAAAAGCCCTCCGCCTCGAAGCCTGTCAGTTCACCGGTGGCCGAGCCCCCCGAACGTCCTGACGCCGGGAAATCGGCGGGGACTTAATCAACCCTCAGCGCGATTCTCGCGCGCCTACACTATGAACACCGCGCCATCGGAGACTCTCCCACCTCGGGAGGTCTGTAACCCGGATAATTCACACCTTCGTAGCGCAGACTTCCAGTCTGCTGTATCGCAGGGCTTCCAGCCTGCATCGCGCTCGCCCACACGAACGCGCCGGGTTTGCGACGGTCTGCCGGTTGGAAACCGGCGATACAGCAGGTTGGAAACCTGCGCTACGAGGCCACGGCATCGCACTGCCCGCGACAAAACGTGAACCCGCGGTCGCAGCCCAAAGGCTGATCCGCGAGACAGAACCCGCATTGCCTTCACATGAGCACTCAGCCTATCGCAAACTGCGGCGACCAAAAACCGTGGCTGACGCGGCTGGTGCCGGCGCTGGACTGGCTCCGGCATTATGAGCGCAAGCATCTGCCCGGTGATGCTCTCGCGGGCGTGATCGTCGCGACGCTGCTCATCCCCCAGGCCATGGCCTATGCGCTGCTCGCTGGTTTGCCGCCACAGGTCGGAG
Source organism: Verrucomicrobiota bacterium (assembly GCA_014860005.1). The sequence goes on from JACZKP010000185.1 coordinate 13,664, forward strand.
TGTATGCCAGCCTGTTGCCGCTCGCAGTTTATGCGTTGCTTGGCAGCAGCCGGTTTTTGTCGGTCGGCCCATCAGCGTTGTTATCGCTGCTCATCCTGACGCAGGTCGGCGCATTGGCGGAGCCCGGTTCGTCACGCTACCTCGCACTCGCCATGGCCACCGCGCTCATCGCGGGTGCCATGCAAATCGCGATGGGGGCCGCGCGGCTGGGGGTGCTAACGAACTTCCTGAGCCAGCCGGTGCTCTCCGGCTTTACCAGTGCCGCGGCGGTTCACATCGCGTTGAGCCAGGTGAAACATCTGCTCGGCGTGCCGCTTCCGCGGACCGACCATCTGCACGAGTTGCTGGCGGAACTGGCGCGGGCGCTGCCGCAGACGCGCTGGCCCACGGTCGCGATCAGCAGCGCGAGCGTTTTGCTGTTGCTCGCATTTAAATACCTGCTACCGCGGCTTCTCGCGCGCTGGAAAACATTCCCGGCGGCCCTGGCGCAATCGCTGTCGAAGAGCGGGCCGATCGTCGTGGTGATCGTCGGCACGGCTATCGTCGCCGCTTTCCACCTCGGGGCGCAGAACGGGATAAGTATCATCGGAGAGATCCCCAGCGGATTGCCAAGGTTCGCGCTTCCCGCGCTCGCCGCATCTGAGTTTCTGCCGCTGATTCCGCTCGCCCTCGCGGTCAGCTTCATTGGCTTTCTCGAAAACATTTCCGTCGCGAAATCGCTCGCGGCCAAACGCCGGCAGAAAGTGGATTCCAACCAGGAATTCATCGCGCTGGGGGCGGCCAATCTCGCAGCCGGGGTCACCGGCGGTTATCCGGTCAGCGGCTCCTTCGCCCGCTCGACGATCAACTTCACCGCCGGCGCCAAGACCGGCCTCGCCTCGCTCATCACGGTGGCGGTCGTTGGTCTGGCCGCGCTGTTTCTGATGCCGCTTTTCCACTATTTGCCCCAAGCCGTGCTGGCCGCCATCATCATCATCGCGGTCACCGGCTTGATGGACTTCGCCATGCCGCGCCGACTCTGGCGCTACAACAAAGCGGACGCCGCTGCGTTGATCCTTACGTTCGTCGCGGTGCTCGCGCTCGGAGTCGAGATAGGCATCCTCATCGGTGTGGGTGCGACGATCCTGCTTTATCTCTGGCGCACGAGCCGACCGCACATGGCCGTCGTGGGACGGGTGCCCAACACCGAGCACTTTCGCAACGTCCGGCGCCACCAAGTGCAAACGCTCCCGCACGTCCTCCTGCTGCGGATTGACGAGAGCCTCTACTTCGCCAACGCCAAGTATATCGAAGACTTCGTGCTGTGCGCCGTCGCCGAGCGACCGCAGTTGCGGCATCTCGTGCTGATCTGCAACGCGGTCAATTTCATTGATGCCAGCGCACTTGAGACGCTGACCGATCTTCGTAACCGGATGCAAGACGCGGGCATCGAACTCTATCTCACCGAAGTCAAAGGTCCGGTGATGGACCGGCTCGCCGACACGGAATTCTTCGAACAACTCGGTTCCGAAAGGGTCTTCCTCACGACTGAGGAGGCTTACGAGCAACTCGCGTCCGCATCGCCCGCTCCGCCGCCCAACTCCGACGAACCACGCAAAGTCTCCGTGCCTGCGACTGAATGAATGAAAGCAACCAAACCACGCCCCTATGAACACTACGAAGCTTACGATCCTTCAGATTAATGACACCCACGGCTATCTGGAGCCCCACCCCGAATTATTCTGGCAAGGTGACAAGGCTGCAAACCGACTCGCGGGCGGCTATGCGCGGTTGCTGCCGCTGCTGCTGCTGTTCCTGCTGCCGGCCGCGGTGCAGGCCCAATTCAATTTCACGACCAATGACGGCACGATCACCATCACCGGCTACACCGGCTCCGGTGGTGATGTGTCCATCCCCAGCACGATCAATGGCCTGCCGGTTGCCACCATCGGGGACGGTGCTTTCCAGAACCAGACCAACCTGAACAGCGTCGTGATTCCCGACAGCGTCACCCACATTGGGTCCAGGGCATTTTATGGCTGCATCTGGCTTTTCGGGGTCACGATGCCAGCGAATGTGCCGAGTATTGGAGATTATGCGTTCTACCAATGCTTCCAGATGACCGGCATCACGATCCCTGAGACGGTCACGAATATCGGAGCTTGGGCGTTCTACGCCTGCGCCAGCATGAGGGATGTCAGCATTCCCGACAGCGTGAGAAGCATCGGAGACCACGCTTTCGATTCCTGCTGGAGGTTGAGCAAAGTGACTATCGGCAATGGAGCTACGAGCATCGGGCGTTATGCATTCAACGGTTGCGGTGCCCTGGACAGCGTCATCATGGGCGGCAGCGTCACCAATATTGGTAACCGGGCGTTTTACGGCTGTTCCAACCTGGTGAGCATTATCATCCCCGACAGCGTCACGAGCATCGGGGAATATGCATTCGCTGGGTGCAGCAGTCTGACCAGCGTCATGATCGGCAACAGCGTCACCTCCATCGGGCTCTATTCGTTTTCTTGGTGCCACAGTCTGACCAACGTCATGATCGGCAACAGCGTCACCACCATCGGGGATTGGGCGTTCTATGAGTGCAGCAGTCTGACCGGCGTCACGATTCCCAACAGCGTCACCGACATCGGAAGCTCTGCGTTCTCTGGGTGCAGCAGTCTGATCAGCGTTACAATCCCTGATAGCGTCACCACCATCGGGTCCTCTGCGTTCTATGGATGCACCAGTCTGACCAATGTCATGACCCCCTTCGGAGTCACCACCATCCGGCGCTATACGTTCGCTGGGTGCAGCAGTCTGACCAGCGTCACGATCCCTGACAGCGTCACCACCATCTGGGACGGTGCGTTCTCTGGGTGCAGCAGTCTGACCAGCGTCACGATCCCTGACAGCGTCACCACCATCTGGGACGCTGCGTTCTCTGGGTGCCGCAGTCTGACCAGCGTCACGATTCCCAACAGCGTCACTTTCATCGGGTCCTATCCGTTCTCTGGGTGCAGCAGTCTGGTTGCAATCACGGTGAGTCCGCTCAACTCCGTCTATAGCAGTGTGGACGGCGTGTTGTTCAATAAGAGCCAGACCAGGCTCATCCAATATCCGGGGGGCAAAGCCGGAAGCTACACCATCCCCAACAGCGTAACCACCATCTGGTATAATGCGTTCTCCGAGTGCAGCAGTCTGACCAGCGTCACAATCCCCAACAGCGTAACTGACATCAGGTCCGATGCGTTCTCTGGCTGCAGCAGTCTGACCGACGTCACGATTCCTGATAGCGTCACCATCATCCAGTACCGGGCGTTCTATGAGTGCAGAAGTCTGACCAGCGTCACGATTCCTGATAGCGTAACCACCATCTGGCATAGTGCATTTTCCGAGTGCAGCAGTCTGACCAACGTCACGATCCCTGACAGCGTCACCGTCATCTGGTCCTATGCGTTCTCAGGGTGCCGCAGTCTGACCAGCGTCACGATCCCTGACAGCGTCACCACCATCGGGCCCGATGCGTTCTCTGGGTGCAGCAGTCTGCGTGGAGTCTATTTCCGAGGTAACGCCCCCCAGCTTTGCTTCGACTCCCTTCACCGATGCCGACAATGCGATCATTTATTATTTGCCGGGAACCGCGGGCTGGGGCGCAACGTTTGAGGGTCGTCCGGCCCGGCTGTGGAATCCCCGGGTGCAAACCGGCGCGGCGAGCTTTGGCGTGCGGACGAACCGGTTTGGCTTCGACATCACCGGGACCAGCGGCCTGATCGTCGTGGTGGAAGCCTGCACGAATCTGGCCAATCCGGTCTGGTTTCCGGCGGGCACCCACACCCTCACCGGCGGCTCGGCCTACTTCAGCGATTCGGAGTGGGCGAATCATCCCCGTCGTTTCTACCGCCTCCGCTCGCCGTAACTCCCTCCAGTGAACCGGAGAATGACTGAGCGAGGCAACGCCATCCCCACCCCAAGCATCCATGGCACGACTCACTGAAATACACTTCACCCACCGCGTTGGCTGGCTGCGCGCCGCCGTGCTCGGGGCCAATGACGGGAAAAGGGCTTCATAACTTCGACCGAAAGAACGAAAGAAACCGAACCACGCCACTATGAACACTACGAAGCTTACGATCCTTCAGATCAACGACACGCATGGTTATCTGGAGACCCACCATGAATTATTCTGGCACGGTGACAAGGCGGAATACCGACTCGCGGGCGGCTATGCGCGGTTGCTCACGATCTTCAACCAGGTGCGTCGAGAGCAAAATGGGGCGGTGATTGCCTTGGATAACGGCGACACTTTTCATGGAACGTTTCACGCGGTTCATTCCGAAGGCGAAGCGCTCATCGAACCGGTGAACTTGCTGGGTCTTGATGCCTGGACGGTGCATTGGGATTTTGCCTACGGCCCGGATCGGATGCGAGAACTCGCCGCGAAACTGAACCATCCTCTGCTGGCATGTAATTGCTACGTCAAAGCAACCGGCGAACTGGCCTACCCGGCTTTCACGGTGATTGAACGCAGCGGGGTGCGCGTGGGCGTCATCGGCATCGCGGCTACGATCATTGATAAGACGATGCCCGAACATTTCAGCACGGGCCTTCGTTTCACGCTCGGCAATGAGGAATTGCCCGGACACATCCGAAGCTTGCGGGAACGGGAGCGCGTGGATCTCGTCGTCGTGATCTCGCACCTCGGCTTTCCACAGGATGTGAAACTCGCGGCAGAAGTCGCGGGCATTGATGTTCTTCTCAGCGGTCACACGCATAATCGGATGGACCGACCTTTAATCGTAAATGGCGCAACGATCATCCAATCGGGCTGTCACGGATCGTTTGTCGGTCGTTTGGACGTCGAACTCGACGGCGGACAAGTCGGAGCCATCCATCATCAGTTGATCCCAGTGGACGAAGCGATCCCGGCCGACGCCGACATGGAACGCCTGATCGAGGCCATCGTTTCGCCGCATCGCCAGATGCTCGCCGAAGTCGTCGGACAGACCAAGACGGCGCTCAACCGGAATACTTTTCTCGAATCCACCATGGACAACTTCCTGCTCCAGGCGATCGCCGAAGCCGCTGACACCCGCATTGCGTTTTCCAATGGCTGGCGCTATGGCGCGCCGATTCCGCCGGGTCCGGTGACGGTCAATGACCTCTGGAATATCGTGCCGCCCAATCCGCCGGTGTCCACGGTGGAACTGACGGGCCAGGAGATGTGGGACATGATCGAGGACAACCTCGAACACACCCTCGCGGCGGACCCATATCAGCAGATGGGTGGCTATGTGAAGCGGTGTCTCGGCCTCACCCTCTATGTGAAGTTTGAGAATCCCGCCGGATCCCGCATCCAACAGTGTTTCATCGGCAGCGAAGAACTGAAGCGAGCTGAGACTTACACGGCGGCCTTTGTCACCACCCAAGGCGTGCCGAAAAAACATGGACGCAACCGCCGCGACTTGGAGTTGCACGCCATTGACGCCCTCAAGCGCTATTGCGCCGCCCACCCGTGCGTGAACGCGGACCTCCTAGGCACGGTGATCGCCGTTTGAACATGACGGATCGAGGCAACGCCATCCTAACCCCAAGCATCCATGGCAAGACTCGCTGAAATGCACTTCACCCACCGCGTCGGCTGGTTGCGAGCCGCCGTGCTCGGTGCCAACGACGGCATCGTGTCCACCGCCAGTTTGATCGTCGGCGTAGCCGCCGCCGAAGCCAGCCGCAGCAGTGTGTTGGTGGCCGGGGTGGCCGGGCTGGTGGCCGGGGCGATGTCCATGGCCGCCGGGGAATATGTTTCCGTCAGTTCCCAATCCGACACCGAGCGCGCGGATCTGGAGCGGGAGCGAGCCGAGTTGGCCACGGACGGCGAAAATGAACATGCCGAACTCGCGGCCACCTATGTCGCCCGGGGACTTGATACGGAACTCGCCAATCAAGTCGCCACGCAATTGATGGCCAAGGACGCATTGGGAGCCCACGCCCGCGATGAGTTGGGCATCTCCGACACCTTGAGCGCGCGGCCGGTGCAGGCCGCGTTCGCATCGGCGGGCAGTTTCACCGTCGGGGCCGTGCTGCCGCTCCTGCTGGTTCTCATCGTGCCGCGATCCGTCCTGGTCTGGACGGTTTCCGGCGGCTCGCTTTTGTTCCTCGCGCTGCTGGGCGCGACGGCGGCCCGCGCGGGAGGTTCACCCGTGTGGAAATCCGTCGTGCGCGTGACGTTTTGGGGTGCGCTGGCCATGGCCCTGACCGCCGGAGTGGGTGCTTTGTTCGGGGCGATGCTTTGATCAAATCCAGTCAGCCATCATGATCACCTGAAAAATTGCCAAGACACCCTCCACCATACTCGTGCATGCTTGACCCGCAACATGAGCACAACCGCAGACACTCCGAAGCCATCCGATAAAACCGCCGAGGCTCCTCAACCAAGCCAGCCAGCGCCGCCAGCCAGGAAACGCATTGCGTTCCGCAAACTCCTGCCGTGGCTGGTCGTCATCGCCATTGTCGCTTTCGCCGTGTATCGCCTCAAGTTCAGTCCGACACCGGTGACGGCTCACACCGTGGCGACGGGCGAAGTGCGCGGCGAAGTGATGGGCACGGGCACGCTGGAGGCGCGTGTCAAAACCACCATCAGTCCGCGCATTCAGGAACGGTTGGCCGAAGTGCTCGTGGATCAGGGTGATTATGTGAAGTCCGGGCAATTGCTCGCGCGCCTGGACGACGCGGAAACCAGACAGCAGGTCGCCATTGCGGAAGCCAGTCTCGCCGCCGCTCGCGCCACGGTCGAGCGGGTGAAATCCGATGAAGCCCGTGCTCAAGCGGTGCTTAAACAAGCGCAACTGGATCACCAACGGGTGATGGATTTGATTGCGACCCAGGTCGCGGCCCAATCCGACTTCGACAAAGCGGTCGAATCCCTCCGCGTGGCCGAGGCCGATCTCAAGCGGTCGCAGGCGGTGATCGTGGAAGCCCAGAGCCAGGTGTTCACCGCCGAAAAGACTCTGCTCTATCAGAAGGAACATCTCGCGTTCACCGAAATTCGCAGCCCCTACGACGGACTGGTCACGCGACGTGATCGCGACCCCGGCGGAATCGTCGTGCCGGGCGCGTCCATTCTCCAGGTCGTTGCCACAAACGAAATCTGGGTGTCCGCGTGGGTGGATGAAACCGCGATGGCCGGATTGAAGGAAGGCCAACCGGCGCGCGTCGTCTTCCGCTCCGAACCCGCGAAGAGTTACACCGGCGAAGTCGCGCGGCTCGGGCGCGAGGCCGACCGCGAAACGCGCGAATTCGTCGTGGATGTGAGCGTGAAGGAATTGCCGTCGAACTGGACCTTCGGCCAGCGGGCCGAGGTGTTCATTGAAACCGGACGCAAGGCCGACGCGCTCACGGTGCCGCCACGGTTTCTACAATGGCGCGCAGGCAAGCCCGGCGTGTTCGTCGCGGAAGGAGGCAAAACAATATGGCGCGACGTGACCCTCGGCTTGCGCGGACGCGAGACAGTGGAAGTCACCCAGGGACTTTCTGCCGGCGAACAAATCGTCCGCCCCGACGAAGGTCAGAAGCAACCGCTCACAGAAGGTCAACGAATCACGTCGAAATGAACCTCGCCGTCCGTGGCGTTCGCCACAATGTGGGGCGCTTCGCGCCGGCTGTGGCCGCCGTTCATCCAGATGTGCGAAGCAGTCTGGCGACAAATTGACGCGCTGCGCGGAGGAACGGTTTGCGGCTATCGAGTTGAACTAAAATGGAATCGCAGGCAAACTCGTCAACAATGTCCTCTGATCTTACATTCATCACGAACGAGCAGGGCCAGCATCTAGGCGACCGCTTCGGCGTCTTGCTCGGTGACGATACGCGCCTCTTTGATTGTCTCGTCGGCTATTTTTTCATCAGCGGTTTTCACCGGCTTCACCCCGCGCTGACGAAGACCGAGAAGGTTCGCATTCTCATCGGCATCAAGACGGACGGAGCGACTTACGAATTGATCCAAACCGCCAAGGCGCAGCAGGAGTTTGTTCTGGAATCCCACGCCCAAGTCCGGGAGCGCGTCCCCGGCGAAATCCTGGCCGAGTTCCAGAAGTCCGGGGACAGCGCCGAAATCGAAGACGGCGTCCGGAAGTTCGTGGAGTGGATCAGGTCCGGGAAACTGGAAGTGCGCGCCTACCCGTCCGAGCGCGTTCACGCCAAGCTCTACATTATGACGTTCCACGAGGCCGACCGTGACAAGGGCCGCGTCATCACCGGGTCGAGCAATTTCACCGCGGCGGGCTTGCAGGACAATCTGGAGTTCAACGTCGAGTTGAAAAACCGCTCGGATTATGAGTTCGCGCTCCAGAAGTTCAACGAGCTTTGGGCCAAGTCGGTGGACGTGACCAAGGATTACGTCACGACCATCGAAGTCAAATCCCCGTTCGCACAGTTCACGCCCAACGAACTTTATCTGAAATTCCTCTACGAGTATTTCCGGGGCGAACTCAACTTGCCCGACGAGATCGAGGACATGTATCTGCCAGCAGGCTTCAAGAAATTGAAATATCAGGAAGAGGCCGTGCTGAACGCCCGCAAAGTTCTCGATGAATACGGCGGCGCGTTTCTGTCCGACGTGGTGGGCTTGGGCAAAACCTACATGTCCGCATTGCTGGCGCAGCACCTCAACGAACCCTGCCTCGTGATCGCCCCGCCGCATCTGCTGGACGAACATAATCCCGGCTCGTGGCCGAACGTCTTCCGCGAGTTCGGGGTTCGCGGCCATTTGTGCGAGTCGCTTGGTAAACTGGAATCGCTGCTGGAACGCGACCTCGAGAAGTTCAAAACCGTTTTCATTGACGAGTCGCACCGCTTCCGCACCGAAGACACGCAAAGTTTCGAAATGCTCGCGCAGATTTGCCGAGGCAAGCGGGTAGTTTTGGTTTCTGCTACGCCGCTCAACAACACGCCGCAAGATATTTTGAGCCAAATCAAACTTTTCCAGCCGGGCAAGAACAGCACCATTCCGAACGTCCGCAATCTTGAAGCCTTTTTCGGGAAGATGCAGCAAAAGCTTAAGGGCTTGGATCGCCAGCGCGACCGCGAGCAATACTTCAAAATCGTCCGCGAAAACGCACTGGAGACGCGCGAGAAAATCCTCAAGTTCCTGATGATCCGGCGCACGCGCACCGAGATTGATAAATACTACGGCGAGGATTTGAAACGGCAGGGCTTGAAGTTTCCCGACGTTGCCAACCCCGAACCGCTCTTCTACAAGTTCAACCAGATTGAGAACGAGGTTTTCATCGAAACGATCCGTTCGCTGACGCACGACTTCAAATACGCCCGCTACACGCCGCTGGCCTACTACACCGGCGACCATGATGCGCAGGATGTCCAGAGCCAGCGCAACCTCGCCAAGTTCATGAAAATTCTCACGGTGAAGCGGCTGGAAAGCAGTTTCACCGCGTTCCTGTCCACGCTCGGACGCTTCATCCACACCTATGAGCGCGTCATCGCGGAGTTTCACAAGGGCCACGTCTTCATCAGCAAGAAGCACATTGGCAAAGTTTTTGAACTGCTCGAATCGGATGATGCGGAGGGCATTGACCGGCTCTTGGAAGAAGAAAAGGCCGAGAAACTTTCTGCCAAGGATTTCCTGCCGACGTTCATCAGCGATCTCGAAAACGATTTGAAAGCCCTGGTGAAGATTCGCAACCTGTGGAAAAAAGTCACCCGCGATCCCAAGTGGGAATCGTTCCGGGAAATCCTGAAAAAAACTCCGCTGCTCAAGACCAGCAAGCTCATCATCTTCACCGAATCGAAGGAAACCGCCGAATATCTCGCCGGGAAAATCCGCAACGAAGTCGAACCCAAAGCTCTGATCTTCACCGGCGGGTCGCTTAAAAGCGTCCGCGAGGAAGTCATCACCAACTTCGACGCCAAGGCATTTCGCCCGAAGGACGATTATCGCATCCTGGTCGCCACCGAAGTTCTTTCCGAAGGCGTGAACCTCCACCGTTCCAACGTCGTCATCAATTACGACATCCCGTGGAATCCCACGCGCCTCATCCAGCGCGTCGGGCGTGTCAACCGCGTGGACACCAAATTCGACAAGATTCACACCTACAACTTTTTCCCGACCGACGAGGGCAACGACCTCATTAAACTCAAGGAAGCAGCCGAGGCGAAAATCCACGCCTTCATCCAGATGCTCGGTGCGGATGCCCGACTGTTGACCGATGGCGAGGAAATCGTCTCGCACGACCTGTTCGCCAAATGGAATTCCAAGAAGACCATCACCGGCGAAGACGAGAACGAGGAAACCGAACTCAAATTCCTTACCGAAATACGGACCGTTCGCGACCGGCAATCTGATTTATTCGAACGCATCAAACGCCTGCCCAAGAAGGCGCGTTCCACTCGGACGCTTCCCGTTTCTTCCCCTCGCCCCGCGACGCAGGAGCGGGGAGAGGGACAGGGAGAGGGGTTGGTTAAATCTTTCCCCGCGCTGCTCACCTATTTCCGGCAGGGCAAGCTCGACAAATTCTTCCTCGGCACGTCCGGCAATCAACCGACCGCCGAACTGGACTTCATGACCGCCGCGAAAATCTTGAAACCGGCCGACCCCAAAGAAACCCGCCAGTCCATCCCGCGCGAGTTCTATGATTTGCTCGACAAGAACAAAGGCGCGTTCGTCACCGCCACCACCGCCGATGCCGAGCAAGCCGCGTCCACGCATCGCGGCAGCCCGAACGACGCCTACATTCTGAAACGGCTCAAGGACAAGGCTGTGCGCCGCTGCCAGCAGTTCACCGAGGACGACGAAGAATTTGTCGGCAAAGTCATCCGCTTGGTGGAAGATGGTTCGCTACCGAAAGCCACGGCCAAAAAGATTGCCGCCGCCTTGAAGAAGCCCGAGAGCCTGCAACCGCTCAAGGTCCTGGCCGTCATTCGCCGCGACGTTAAATACGAATTTTTCCAGGCCAGTCCCGCCGCTCACGCCAGCCAGGCGCTTGCGCCGCGCGAAGTCATCCTTTCATCGTGGCTGACCACTGAACATCAAAGTTGATGTTGCTGATTTATGGAGTTCACCGTAGAGTTTTATGAAAGTTTGGGCGGGAATTCGCCCGTGCTGGAGTTCCTCGAAGAACTCAGGCAAAGCGACCCCGGCGACCACGCGGCGGTGATGCGAGGTATGGCGAAATTGCGCGACCGGCAAAACCATCGCGAACCGCTGACCAAGGCGCTCGGTGATGGTCTGTTTGAATTGCGCCACGTTGGCAAGTTGAACACGCGCGTCTTGTGGTTCTTTGTGAAAGGCCGGCGCATCATTGCCGTTCACGGTATCCGCAACAAAGGCCAGGCGATTGCGGTGCGCGACCTCGACACCGCACAGGATCGGATGCGCGACTGGCAGGAAAGGTTTGAAAAATGAAAAAGACCAACTTTGATCTTTATCTGGAAGAACAACTAAAAGACCCCGAATTTGCCGAACGGTTTGAAAGGGCGGGCGAGGCGTGGGATGTGGCACTGCAACTGACGGCCCTGCGTGAGAAGGCCGGCCTTTCCCAGAAGGACCTCGCCCGCAAACTCAAGACCTCCCAGCAAAACATCAGCCGCCTTGAATCCCCGTCTTACGAGGGCCACTCTTTGACCATGCTGCGCCGCGCCGCGAAAATCCTCGGCGCGACCATTCGCGTCACCATCGCGCCCAAGGAGGAAGCCGCTCCCATGACCCTGTCGGAATCCAAAGTCGCTTACAAAATCCGGCGCAAATCATGAATCCCCAACAAGCCCGCGCCCGCGTTGCCGAGACCTTCCCGCAGCCCTTCCACAAGGGCAAGTTCCTCGAATTCAGCCGCAACCTGCTGAACAAGTTTGACGAGTCCAAGGCGGCGCAGTGGAACGCCACCTACGTCAAAGACGCCTTCAAGCCTCATGTCTCCCGTTTCGAGCGGCTCGGCACTTACACCTCGCCCGATGATGAAAAACTCGACGTGCTGGTTGTCCACCTGACCAACGAATCCAAACTGGAGCGCGCCCGCACTGCCATCCGCAACTTTGTCGCCGACCATCTCAAGACTCGCGACGAAAAGGACGCTGCCCTCGTCGCGTTCGTCTCGCCCACCGAACAGCAATGGCGGTTCTCCTACGTCAAGATGGAGTATGCCGCCGTCGAGACCGAGGCTGGCCGTGTCGGCGTCGAGACGCGGCTGACGCCCGCCCGCCGTTACTCCTACATCGTCGGCGAGGGCGAGAGTTGCCACACCGCGCAAACCCGCTTTCTCGCATTGCTCCAGGACACCGAGAATTACCCCACGCTGGCTCAAATCGAAGAAGCCTTCAGCGTCGAGGCCGTCACTTGGGAGTTCTTCAATCAATACGCCGTGTTGTTCGCCGAGATTGACGCGGCACTCCAGAAACTCGCGGCCAAGGACAAGACCATCGGTAGCGAGTTCAAGGAGAAGAACGTCAGCACCGTGGACTTCGCCAAGAAGCTCATGGGCCAGATCGTGTTCCTTTATTTCCTGCAAAAGAAGGGCTGGCTCGGGGTGGCGAAGGGACAGGACTGGGGCACTGGCCCGCATGATTTCCTCCGACGGCTCGCTCGTGGCGACTACGGTGCTTACGAGAATTTCTTCAACGACGCTCTCGAACCGCTCTTTTACGACACACTGGCGACCGACCGTGGACACGAAGCGTGGTGCAACCGTTTCAAACGCCGCATCCCGTTCCTCAACGGTGGATTGTTCGAGCCGCTCGCCGACTACGACTGGCGCAAGACCGACATCATCCTCCCGAACAAGCTTTTCACCAACACAGACCGGGACGAAAAAACAGGCGACATCGGCACGGGTATCCTCGACGTGTTTGACCGCTACAACTTCACGGTGAATGAAGCCGAACCGCTTGAAAAGGAAGTGGCTATTGACCCGGAAATGCTCGGCAAAGTCTTTGAAAACCTCATCGAGGAAAACCGCCGAAAAGGTCTTGGGTCTTTCTACACGCCCCGCGATGTCGTGCATTACATGTGTCAGGAGAGCCTCATCAATTACCTCGACACCGCGCTTAACACGGACAACGAAATCGTTCCTCGCAAGGATCTCGAAACCTTCATCTACCTCGGCGATCAGATCTCTCATTACGAGGCGGTGGAGGCACGGTATACGATCAAGATGCCCAAGAGCATCGAGCAGCACGCACGGCGGATTGACGAAAAGCTGGCTGAAGTTTTGATCTGCGATCCCGCCGTGGGTTCAGGCGCGTTTCCGGTGGGGATGATGACTGAAATTGTCCGCGCTCGTTCCGCTTTAACGCCTTACTTCAACGACGTTCACGACCGCACTGCGTATCACTTCAAGAGGCATGCGATTCAAAACAGTCTTTACGGTGTGGACATTGATCTCGGCGCAGTCGAGATCGCTAAACTTCGTCTCTGGCTTTCGCTCGTCGTGGACGAGGAAGATGTGAAGCAGATCAAACCGCTGCCCAACCTTGATTACAAAATCGTCGTCGGAAACTCACTGCTCGGCGTGGAAAAGACGCTCTTCAACGAGAAGTTTTTCCAACAGCTCGAAAAATTGAAGCCTCTTTATTTCGACGAATCCGACTCGACAAAGAAGGCGTCCCTCCGGCGTCAGATTGACGATCTCATTCACGAGCTTACGAATGGCAAAGAAGCATTCGATTTTGAAATCTATTTCTCGGAAGTGTTTCACAAGAAACGCGGCTTTGATCTCGTGGTCGGAAATCCGCCCTACCTCAATTTTAAGTCTTATTCTTCTGCGGACCGGGAACTCTACAGGCAGCTTTACCGGGAAATTTTCGACGGCAAAGCCGACCTGCTTTATTATTTCATCTTCAAGGGAATGACCCTCGCCAATGCGGGAGGTTACCTGTCATTCATCACATCACGATATTGGCTTGAAGCCGAATTCGCCGCAAAACTGCGAACGTATGTTTCGGGACACTACGGCATCCGGGAAATTTTAGACTTTAGTAATGCGGTGATCTTCGATCAAGGCATCAAGGTGGCAATCAGCACTCTCGCCAAGACGAGAGATTCGCGCGATGTCTTTAGATTTCTGTCCTACATTGGGAAGAAGTTTGAAGGGCTTGGCGCTGACAAATTGGAAGTGTGTTTCGTGAAGCAATCCAAGCTGCTCTCGATAGACGACCGTTGGATTTTCGTCGGGGCAGAAGGGTCGAGCCTGCTGTCGAAGATCACAAAGGATTCAGTGCCACTCGACGACATCGCCTTCTGCAAACAGGGAATTGTCACTGGCAGAGACAGGGCTTTTGTATTCGAAGCAAAATCGCCAGTATCCGAACTGCCAGACTCGGTGATAAAGCCGTGGATTAAGGTTGGAGACGTTCACGGCTACGCCATCCGGCCAGTCAAAAAGCGGTTTTTGGTTTATGCAAATGATCTGGACAAGATTTCTGACTACCCAAAGTTTCATGATGGATTGAAGAAACATTCCGAGAAGCTTAGAAATCGCCGAGAGGTTAAGAACGGAAGAATTCGCTGGTTCGACCTGCAATGGCCACGGGAGAAACGCTTCTTCGACAATGAAAAGCTCATTTGCCGATTCAAGGCAGAACGCAACACGTTTGCCCTCGATACGGATGGCCGCTATTGCAGTGCAGACATCACGCTCGTAATTCTGAAGGACGAGTTCCGAGGGAAGTTCAAGACCAAGTATCTCTTGGCACTGCTCAACTCGCGGCTTCTCGATTATCACTTCAAGAGTTACGCGAAGCTCATGGATTACAGATACGAGTATTACCCGAAGCCCGTGAGCTTACTGAGAATCAAACAAGCGAGCGAACCAGAGCAAAAGCGGTTTGTTGCTCTCGTTGAGCGCATCCTCGGGGCGAAGCAGCGCGATGCCGAGGCGGACACGAGCGCGTTGGAGCGTGAGATAGACGAGTTGGTGTATGCGCTCTACGGCCTGACCCCGGAAGAAAAAGCCCTCGTGCAAGCCGCCGCCAAATGAATCCGCGTTCATCAGCGTCAATCAGCGGTTTCCTCCTTCGCTTGCTCCGGCGTGAGAAGAACAATCTTTGCGCCCTTTCGCGGCAGACCAGGTTGACCGAGCCTTGAAAACCGTTTTGCCCAACGCCTGCTTTGCCGAAGATGGCACAAAAAGCCCATGAATCTTGCGACCAAGGACATCCGCCACAATCTAGGCCGCTTTGCGCTCACGGCCTTCGGCATCGGGTTGCTCCTGATGATCATCCTCGGCATGAGCGGCATCTATCGCGGGATGATTGCCGATGCGCTGGTGGTGGTGGACCGGGTCGGGGCCGACCTGTGGGTGGTGCAACGCGGCACGCGCGGGCCGTTTGCAGAGATTTCGCGCGTGCCCGCGAATCTCGAACATCGGCTGCTGGCGGTGCCGGGCGTGGTGAGCGCGCGGAGTTTCGTTTCCCACAACATCCAGCGCGAGCACAATGGCCGGCCCCTGCGGATTAATGTGCAAGGGCTGGCCTGGCCCGAGGATAATGGCGCGTGGTTGCCCCTGGCAGCGGGTCGGCCGCTCGGCCAAGCCCACTATGAAATGATCGCAGACCAATCGTTGGGACTCGCCCTGGGCGAGCAACTCAAGCTGGGCAAGGATACTTACGCCGTCGTCGGGATTGCCCAGGGGATGGTTTCGTCGGGCGGCGACGGGATCGCCTTTTTCACCGTTCGCGACGCGCAGGCCGTTCAGTTCGATCTTCCGGGCGAGGCGATCCGCATGGAACGGTCCGCCCGCGTGCGCCGCGGCGCCGCTCAAGATGTCGGGCGCGTGCAACCGCTGTTGCTGGAGCGGGGCGGCGGTCCGGCCTCGGCCATTCCGGCCCTCGGCCCGGCGATGGTGAGCGCGATCACGGTTCGGCTGGCGGAAGGCATTGATCCGCTGGCGGTGGCCGAAACGATTTCGGCCTGGCCGGATGTTTCCGTGCATACCCAGGCCGGTCAACGCGAGCTGCTGGTCTATGGGATGATTGACAAGGCGCGCCGGCAGATCGGGCTCTTCCGCGTCCTGCTCGTCATCATATCCACCATCATCATGGCGCTGATCCTCTACACGCTGACGCTCGACAAGATTCACGACATCGCCCTGCTCAAGCTGATGGGCGCGCGCAACTCCATGATTGTGGGATTGATTCTCCAGCAGGCGCTGTTGCTGGGGCTCATCGGTTACGGCATCGCGTATTTGCTGGGGCAATGGGTTTTCCCCAAATTTCCCCGGCGCGTGCTCATCGGGGCCGAGGATTTGTGGGGGCTGGCGCTGGTGGTGGTGGTCATTTCCGTTTTGGCGAGCCTGCTCGGCATCTGGAAGGCGATGCGCGTCGAACCGAACAAGGTGTTGTCATGACCACCACGGCCACCACTGCTACCGCCCCCGCCGTCGAAGTCACCGGCCTCACGAAAATCTATGGCAGCGGCAACACCGAAGTCGTGGCCATGAAGGACGTGTCGCTGCGCGTGGCGCGGGGCGAAGTCATTGCGCTGCTCGGTCCGAGTGGCGCGGGCAAATCCACGCTGCTTACGGCGATTGGCCTCATCAATCCGCCCACCGCAGGCCGCATTCACATCGGCGGCGCGTGGGTGATGAATGCGGATCAGGCCAAAGTGGACTTACGCGCGTTTCGCCGGCGACATCTCGGTTTTGTGTTCCAAAAGGCGAACCTGATTCCGTTCCTTAGCGCCGTGGAGAACGTGCAAGTAGCGCTGGAAATCAACGACGCCTCGCCCCGCGCGGCACGGAAGCGTGCGCTGGAATTGCTCGAATACCTTGGCGTGGCGGACCGCGCCGGCAACCTGCCCGACGCCCTTTCCGGCGGTCAGCAACAACGGGTAGCCGTTGCCCGTGCGCTCGCCAACGAGCCGAGCCTGATTCTCGCGGATGAACCCACCGCCGCGCTCGACAGCGTTCGGGGCCGGCAGGTGATGGAGTTGTTCCGCAAGGTCGCCCACGAGCGCGGCGCGGCGGTGATGGTGGTCACGCACGACCAGCGTTCCCTGGATGTCTTCGATCGGACTTATGAGATGGAGGACGGGCGATTGAAGAGCGGAACGAATTCACCGCCTCATTGAAACCGTGAAGTGGTGGCGCATAGCAAAGGTACTGGAATGCTCCTCGCGGCAACTGCGGCTGCCATTTAGATAAAGCCGCATTGGCGGAGCCCGGTTCGCCGTGCTATCTCGCGTTCGCCATGGCCACCGCGCTGCACACGATGCTCCGGGACCCCAACACGGTGCAGCGCCGCGTGATGCGCGACTTGATTCTGCTCTCGGACGCGAATCGTGGTGATGAGCGAAAGGGGGCGGGATTTCCTGCGTTACGTTTATCAGGCGCCGGTGGCCAAGATTGATCTCATCCCTCACGCCATTCCCCACCTGCCGTTCACCGAGCTAGATGTTTTCAAGGACGAGTTCGGCGTGTCGGGCAAGCAGGTGTTGCTCACGTTCGGATTGCTCTCACCGAACAAGCGCATCGAGTTTGCGTTGCGTGCGTTGGCGGACATCATCCGGAATTTCCCCAAGATCGTTTACATTGTGTTGGGGCAGACCCACCCGAGTTTTGCTCCGCAATGAGAGCGAGGCCGACCGTCTGAGCCTGGAGCGGCTGGCGAAGGATCTCGGCGTGCAGGAACACGTCGTGTTCTTCAATCGCTTCGTTGCGCTGGAGAAATTGATGCAGTTCATCGGCGCGGCGGACATTTACCTGACGCCGTATCTGACCGGGGTGCAGATCAGATCACTTCCGGCACGCGGGCGTTTTCGGTTGCCCGCGCAATTCAGCAACCGAATCATGGGGTAAACACCCCGTAGCCTCTGCGCACCTCTCCGCCTATTGTGCTGTATGAATGGTCTTTTCCATCCTGGAGAAGACGCCCACGAGCAATTGATGATGCCAACTGCTGACTCAAACCAAACTGAAATCGTCCCGGGCTTGATGACTGGTGAACGCCCAAGCGGCACGGTGGCTTGGAAGCAGATCGTCATCAGATACCAGCAACCTTCCCGGTGGCGTGCGGTCTGGCAGCTCATCAACACGCTCGTCCCTTATGTGGCTCTCTGGTATTTGATGTATGTCTGCGCGGCGGTGTCGTATTGGCTGGTGGTGACCCTGGCAATTTTGGCCGGAGGGTTGCTGGTGCGGATATTCATCATCCACCACGATTGTGGTCATGGCTCGTTTTTCAAATCGCGCCGGGCGAATGACGTTTGGGGATTCATCACCGGCGTTTTGACCTTCACCCCCTACCAGCACTGGCGTTGGGAACATGCCGTCCACCATTCGAGTTCCGGCAATCTGGATCGGCGGGGGATGGGCGATATATGGACTTTGACAGTGCGGGAATACCTGGAGAGCTCCCGCTGGAAACGGTTTGCGTATCGGCTGGTGCGCAACCCGGGCCTGCTGTTTGTGCTTGCGCCGCTTTACATGTTTCTGATCAAGCATCGGTTCCCCAAGGCCAAGGCTGGCCGGCGCGAGCGACAATCCGTGTATTGGACGAACTTGGGTATTCTTGGATTAGGCGCTGGTTTGAGCCTGGTTTTCGGTCTAAAGGCGTATCTCGTGATCCAATTGACCGCGATGGCGGTGGCTGGTTCGGTCGGCGTCTGGCTGTTTTACGTGCAGCATCAGTTCGAGGGAGTTTACTGGCAACGCCACGGCCAATGGGACTATCTCACGGCGGCGTTGCAAGGCAGTTCGTTCTACAAACTGCCCAGAATCCTCCAGTGGTTTTCGGGCAACATCGGGTTTCACCACATTCATCACTTAAGCCCGCGGATTCCCAATTACAATCTGGAGCGGTGTCACGACGCGGAGCCGTTATTTCAAACCGTGCCGCCCGTAACGCTGTTCGGCAGCTTCAAATCCTTCGCCTTCCGCCTCTGGGATGAGAAGCGGCATCGTCTGGTTGGCTTCGGCCATCTTCGCAATCTCCGTCAGGGTAACACCCCATAGCCAGGTTGACTCCACCTCCGTGATCTTAGCGTATGAGTGGGACAACAAACAAACTGAGACCCAAACTCAAGCAACCAAAAGCGCCGCGCCGCCGACCGGGGCCACCCAATCCCTCACCCGGGCCATACAATCCCCATCCACCAAAGCGTCCCGGCCGGGCCGGGAAATGAAAATCATGAAAATCCAGATCAACACCGATAACCACATCACGGGTCGCGAAACTCTAGTTGCGCAGGCCGAAACCACCATCACCGACGCGCTCGGTCACCTCGCAGAACACGTTACCCGCGTCGAGGTCCACCTCAGCGATGAGAACGGCGAAAAAACCGGAGGCCGGGACAAGCGTTGCGTGATGGAAGCGCGCCTTGAAGGTCGCCAGCCGATCGCGGTGACAGATGAGTCGGACAGCCTTGATGGCGCCATCACTGGTGCGGCTGACAAGTTAAAGGGTTCGTTGGATCACACCCTCGGACGGTTGACCGATCGTTAACCGGAAGCCCGCCCCCCAAACCAACTCGCAATCCCATGCTGATCAAATTATCCACCAACAAAACCGTGAGTGCGGCGGCGACGGCCTTGCAGACCGCGGTTCAAGCCAATCACTTTGGCGTCATGCAAGTTCACAACCTTAAAGACACCATGAACAAGAAGGGCATTTCGTTCGCCCACGAATGCCTGATCTTCGAGGTCTGTCAGCCGCAGCAGGCGAAGAAAGTGCTCGATGAAAACATGAGCGTCTCCACTGCCTTGCCGTGCCGAATCTCCGTTTACGAGGAGGGCGGTAATACCATTCTGGCGACCTTAAAGCCCACCACGCTGCTGGCGCTGTTCAGCACGCCGCAACTGAGAGGCGTGGCGCAGGAGGTGGAAGATACGATTGTTAAGATCATGCAAGAGGCGGCGGCAGGCTGATTGGACCAGGCAATGAAAACTCATGCCTGTTCTCAAAACGCCCAGCGCCGGGCGATCGCAAAACTGATAAAACCGGTGGTGGCGTTGTTGAGCAGCCTGACGCTGTTGGTGCCGGGGGCGGCGTTGTGGGCGGCGACGGTGGAATATGACCTCACCATTGCGCGGCAGGAGATGAACATCACCGGCCATCCCGTCAAGGCGATGACGATCAATGGCCAACTGCCCGGGCCGAGCCTGCGTTTCACCGAGGGCGACCACGCCGTGATTCGTGTCCACAATCGGATGGACGTGGAGACCTCGATTCACTGGCATGGGATTCTGCTGCCCAATGCGATGGATGGTGTCCCCTATTTGACCCAACCGCCCATCGCGCCGGGCGAGACGTTCACTTACGAGTTCGATCTCCGGCAATCCGGCACTTACTGGTATCACAGCCACACCATGCTCCAGGAACAGCGGGGATTGTTTGGAGCGCTGGTCATCGCGCCGAAGTCCGCCGGCGAATTTGACGGGCTCCGCGAGCACGTCGTGGTGTTGTCCGACTGGACGGACGAAGACGCGCATTCGGTGCTCCACACCCTCAAACGTGGCAGTGAGTGGTATTCAATTCGGAAAGGCAGCGGTCAAAGCGTATTGGGTGCGGCGCGACTGGGTCTGTTGGGCGCGTATTTCTCAAGGGAGCTTCAACGCATGCCGCCCATGGATCTTGCCGATGTTTATTATGATCGCTTTCTGCTCAACGGCGCGCCGCAACAGTCCCTCGCCGCCAAGCCGGGCGAAAAGATTCGGCTCCGGGTCATCGCGGGTTCGGCCTCCACGTTCTTCTATTTGCAGTTTGCGGGCGGTCCGATGCAGGTCATCGCGGCGGACGGACTGCCGGTGCGGCCCTTCGACGAAAAGCGCCTGCTGATCGGCGTGGCCGAGACGTATGACGTGATCGTCACAGTGCCGGCGGAGGGCAGCTACGAGTTTCGCGCGACGGCTCATGATGGATCGGGGCGCGCGTCGTTGTGGATTGGCGACGGAATGCGGCACGCCGCGCCCGACATCCCGTTCCCCAATCTCTACGTCACCATGGGCGGTCTCACGCTCAAACGCGTGCTGGCATTAACTCCGGGCGGAACGATGGGCATGCCCGGCAGTGCCGTGCGTGCCGGCAAGTTCGATCAACCGGGCATGAACGGCATGAGCGGGATGAAAGAGATGGACGAAATGAAAGGGATGGAGCATGGCGACATGGCGCCGGACGCCGGTAAAACGAATCATTCTGCGATGGCCTCCGCGCCCGCGATGGGCCATGCGGGCCACGACATGAGCGGTATGGCGCACGAGAAGATGCCCATGGTCGCAGACACGAAGAGCCACGCCGAATCCGCCATGGTTTCCCACGAGAAACCCGTCGCACCCAAAAGCACCTGGCTCGGGTTGCTCGCCGCAGACGTGAGTTCAAAATCCCCACTGGCCGCCGACGGCATGAGCCCCGAACGTCCCGGCCCGCCTTACGACAAGCTGCGCGCATTGCAACCCACCGCTTTCGATTCCTTAAAACCGGTCCGCGAAATCCGCCTCACCCTCGACGGCGACATGGAGCGTTACGTCTGGTTTCTGAGCAACAAGCCGCTGTCCGAATCCGATGACATTGAAATCAAACGTGGGGAGGTCGTGCGGTTCATTTTGATCAACCGCACCATGATGCATCACCCGATGCATCTGCACGGGCATTTCTTCCGGGTGCTCAACGCCCAGGGTGAATTCTCGCCGCTCAAGCACACCGTGGATGTCGCGCCCATGAGCACCACCGTGATCGAGTTCGCGGCGGACGAATTCGGCGACTGGTTTTTCCACTGCCACCTCCTCTATCACATGATGAGCGGCATGGCGCGCGTGGTGCATTATCAGGAATTCGCACCCGACCCGGCCACCGCCGCGGTCCGCCCGCAGCTCTACCATGACCCGTTCCACCTGTATGGCCGGGTGGACGCGCTGTCCCAGATGGCGCAGGGAGCGTTGGTTTACGCCAACACCCGGCACATATTTTCCGCTGAATGGCAGGCCGGATGGCAGCGCGTGGACGACGTGGAGTGGGAAGTCACTCCCACCTACGATTACTACCTGAACCGTTTTGCCAGCGTCTTCGCGGGGGTTAACCTCGAAGGCGCAAGCGATCACTTCGACAAGCACGAAGGCGTCTTCGGCCTGCGTTACCTGTTGCCCCTTAACATCACGTCCCGCGTGTGGGTGGACACGGCCGGTGAATTCCAATTCGCCCTCGGCAAACACCTGGAACTTACCCCGCGACTCGCGGTGTTTTCGGAGGCCGAATATGACACCAAGGAACATTGGGAAATCCGGGCGGGCACCAGCTACCTGCTGACCAAGCACTTTGCCCTGATCGGCCAATGGCATTCCCAATTCGGCTGGGGCGGCGGCCTGCGCTGGCAGTTCTAAATCCCTGATGAGAAAAAAACGAAACCCAAACCTCAAAAAATGAAAACGAGCGTTGCCAACACCAGCGATGCTGGATCCTTCTGGGGTGGGGCAACGCCGCCAGTCTAAATATTATGCCAGCCAAACCTAAACCCAAACCCAAGCGACCAAAAGCGCCACGCCGCCGACCGGGGCCACCCAATCCCTCACCCGGGCCCTACAATCCCCATCCCCCCAAGCGTCCCGGCCAGGCCAGGAAATGAAAGCCATGAAAATCCAGACCACCACCAATAACCGCATATTTTGGCGCTGACAGTCACGACCGTTTTCCAAAATGAGGCGAACATCGTTGCAGCATCTAAAACAATCAAACTGGTGGCGAACCATCAAGCTGGCCGGGGCGCGTTGGGCGCAAGAGGATGGCGACCAGCGCGCGGCCGCCTTTGCCTATTACCTGCTGCTGTCACTCCTGCCTTTGACCCTCCTGCTCGTGGCCGCCGGGTCACTCTTCGTCGAGCGCGAAGTGGCGACCCAAGCGGTCGTCAAGCTGGTCAATCACTACACGCCACTGACCGGCGAACAGGAGCGCGAGACCGTGGCGACCATTCGCGATTGGCTGAACGCGCGCGGCAAGATCAGTCTGGCGGCGCTGCCGTTGTTGCTTTGGGGTGCGATGAAATATCTGCGCACTCTGATTCGGACCACGAACCGCATCTGGCAGGCGCAAACTTACAATTGGTGGCGGTTGCCGTTGAAAAGTCTCGGCTTGCTCGGCATCACGGCCAGCGCCGTGTTGATCGGCATCTTCCTGCCTGGCGTGGCGCGGTTGGTCCGCGACTGGCTTACTACCCATCTCGAATTTCCCCAATGGGCGTTTGCCCTGATGTTTCATCTCATTCCGGGTCTCGTTTTGTTCTACGGATTGATCATGATTTACAGGCTGGGTCCCAGCCGGAAGACGCGGTTCTCCGAAGTCTGGCTCGGAGCGCTGGCTGCGACGGGGTTGATCTGGCTGGGCGAACGGCTGTTCCTGGCTTACGCGACCAACCTCGCGAACTTCGACGTGCTCTACGGCAGCCTGGGCGGCATCGTGGCGTTCCTGTTGTGGCTTTATCTCTCAAGCTGCGTGGGCGTATTCGGCATCTGCTTTTGCGCCGCGCAGGCGGAGGTTCGGGGGAGCGCCAACAATCATCCGGAAAAACACCCCGAGGGATGAACTCTGAACAATCACCGCGCATGATGAACTCTGGAACGGCGAACCTCCCGGCAAGGGAATGGCATGACCAGGTGCGGCAATCGGCCGGCGACTTTTATTCCCTGCTGTGCCGAGGGACGTGGCTCGCTGCTGTTTATGGCGTGCTGCTCGTGACGGTCACGGCGCAAGAACCGCCCCTTAAGGTTGGCGCTTCGCCAGCACCGGCCACTGCCAAGGAAGAACTTTCGCTGGCTCCCGCGAAGGTGGACGTCAAACCCGTCGCGCGTGATGAAGAAATCCGCCAGCGCCTCCAAAGCGTCCTGGAGGCGACTGATTGGTTCACCGCGCCGGAAGTCCGGGTCGAGGAAGGAGTCGTTTTCCTCACGGGTCGCGTGGCGTCCGATGAACTCAAGAAGTGGGCGGGCGATCTGGCGCGCAACACCCAGGACGTCGTGGCCGTGGCCAATCGGATGGAAGTAACCCAACCGTCAATCTGGGACTTGGGTCCGGCATGGCGCGGAGTGATGGGGTTATGGCGCGACATATTGCGTTCCCTGCCCTTGCTTTTTCTTGGGCTGCTAATCTTGGGACTGTCAGTGGGAGCCGGACTGCTGGCCGCGCGGCAAACGCGTTCAATTCTGCGACACCGGATTCCAGCGCGACTGCTGCGCAATGTAATCGCGGGTGGCATCGGCGTGCTGGTGGTTCTGGTGGGCACCTACATCGTGCTCCGAGTCTCCGGCCTGACCCAACTTGCGTTGACCGTGGTGGGAGGCACTGGTCTGGTCGGTCTGGCCGTGGGCATCGCTTTCCGGGACATCACGGAGAATTTCCTGGCCAGCATTTTTCTGAGCATGCAGCGGCCGTTCGAGACGGGCGACCTGGTCGAGGTTTCCGGCGTGACCGGATACGTGCAGCAGTTGAATGTGCGCACGACCATCCTGATGGCCCTGGATGGCAACCTCGTGCAGATTCCCAATGCCAGCGTTTACAAGAGCAACCTTCGCAACTTCACGACCAATGCCAACCGGCGCGACCAGTTTGATGTTGGCATCGGTTACGACGATGCGATTAACGAAGCGCAGGAGATCGCGCTCCAGGTGCTGACGGACCATCCGGCGGTGCTGAGCGCACCCGAGCCTTTGGTGCTGGTTGATAGCCTGGGAAAGGCAACCGTCAATTTGCGGGTTTATTTTTGGATCAATGGCCGCGAACACAGTTGGTCGAAGGTGCGGTCTTCGGTGATCCGGCAGGTAAAACGCGCCTATCAAAACCACGGGATCTCGATGCCCGACGAGGCTCGCGAGGTGGTTTTCCCGCAAGGCATCCCCATCACCATGCTCGACGGGAAGCCGGCGGGGCCGCCCGCCGCTCAGGTAGAAAAACCACTTCCCGCCGCTGGGCCGTCCGAAGAACTGGATGTCGTGTCCACCAAAGCGGAAGGCGGGTTGCAGAGCGAGGCGGGCGTCCTGGACGAACAGGCCCGCCAGGCGCAACCGTTGCGCGAGGGGGAGAATCTTCTGCCAAAAGCTCCCGCCAGTTCCTCCTCTGAAGAACCGGCGCGAAAATCACCGGCGAAATCTGATTCGACCCCGAGCGCCTCGTGAACGGCCCCGAATCATCGAAAGCGTCTGGCCCGCCGCGCACCCGCGGGATGCGCGAGATTCGCGCCGAAGGCTCGCACCTCAACCGGCAGTTGCTGCTTCCGGTCGAGCGATTCATTTACAGTGAAACGATCAGCGGCGTGTTGCTGCTCGTCTGTGCGATCGTCGTGGGTTTCACGGTGAGCCTGTTCCTCACCTGGCTGGCCTTTTCCGAGCCCCTGTTGATTGAGGAAGCCAAGGTCGGGGTGCTTGCCGCATAGTTCATTGCCTCATTGGGCGGGTATCTATTCCTCCTGCCGGCGAGCCGTGGATCAAAACCGAGCGAGGAAAAGGGAAGTGGAGCAGGAACTTCGCCGGCTCGCTTACCTAAGCGAAGCGTAGTCATTTTGCATGCATCGAATCAGGGCTTGTCGGTCGTGATGTGGGGTGAACACCCCATAGGCAACGGCCAGCCCACGGCCTAGCGTGTCAGCGGGACGATACCACGAAGCGTTCATTCGCCTCGTGGCTTCGACGTTTAACCAGCGGCCTTCAGGAATCATGAATGATAGGGTCAGCACAGAGAATTTGGGAACGGTCGTCTCGGTGCATGGATCGAAGCGGCCAACCAAAAAGCAATTTGTTCCTTTATGAAATGGTTTCTTAAACTCGGCAAACTGCTCGGCATTGACGTTAATCTTCACTTCACGTTTCTGCTGTTGTGCCGCCGCTGCCGGCGGGCCAACTGGTTAAACGGTAGCTCGACCGTCACCGCCTGTTCCGGCACAATAAGTCGCTATGCACTTCAAACTCATCCTGGGCGCCGTCCTCTTGCTGGTGGCGCTGGTCTTCAGTGTGCAAAACGCGGGCGTCGTGGACGTGAAATTTCTCGCCTGGAAGTTCTCCACGTCGCTGGCGTTGGTCATCTTCGGTGCGCTGGCGGCCGGTCTGATCGGCGGCTGGGCGATTACGAGCGCGCTGCGGCGCCAGAGCAAAACTCCAAAAAGTTCCCCCGCGCCGTGAAAGCCTCCGTCAACGAACTCGGTCAGGGCCTGCTTCCCGGTGGAGCGAAGGACCCGGTCTTTTTGAATGGGCGAAGCGCAGCGGTTCAACCGTGAATTGAATGAACACTGCTGAAAATGATTGTCCACGGTCGTTGGCCGAAGGCGATGGTGTGCCGGCAAATCCCGGAACGGTCGTCTCCGTGCGTGGCAGCGTAGTGGACGTGCGGTTCAATGCGCAGTTGCCGCCGATTTACTCGGTGCTGCGCGCAGGGGATGAACAACAAATTGTCATCGAAGTGCTGGCGCAAAGGGATGCGCGGCATGTGCGCGGCATTGCGTTGACGCCGACCCAGGGTCTGGCGCGCGGCATGGCGGTGGCGGACACGGGCGGACCGTTGCAAGCCCCGGTGGGCAAGGGCGTTCTTTCACGCATGTTCGACGTATTCGGCACCGCCATTGATCTCGAACCGGAGTTGTCCGATGTGCAATGGCGTTCCGTGCATCGCGCGCCGCCGCCGCTGGTGCGACGTTCCACCACATCCGAGATCTTTGAAACGGGCATCAAAGTCATTGATGTGCTCGTGCCGTTGGAGAAAGGCGGCAAGGCGGGGCTGTTCGGCGGGGCGGGCGTGGGCAAGACCGTTCTGCTCACCGAAATGATCCACAACATGATCGGGCATCAGGAGGGCGTAAGCATTTTTTGCGGCATTGGCGAACGCTGTCGCGAAGGCGAGGAGCTATATCGCGAGATGAAGGAAGCTGGCGTGTTGCCCAACATGGTGATGCTTTTCGGTCAGATGAACGAACCGCCGGGCGCGCGTTTCCGCGTGGGTCACGCGGCGCTGACGATGGCCGAGTATTTCCGCGACGACGAACATCGCGATGTGTTGCTGCTCATTGATAATATTTTCCGGTTCATCCAGGCCGGCTCGGAAGTGTCCGGCTTGATGGGGCAAATGCCGTCGCGACTCGGCTATCAACCCACGATGGGCACGGAGTTGTCGGCGTTGCAGGAGCGCATCGCCAATACCGACACCGGCGCGATCACCTCCATTCAGGCGGTGTATGTGCCGGCGGACGATTTCACTGATCCGGCGGCGGTGCATACGTTCTCGCATCTCTCCGCGTCTATTGTGCTGTCGCGAAAGCGGGCGAGCGAAGGTCTTTATCCCGCCATTGATCCGCTCGAATCGAGTTCCAAGATGACGACGCCCGGGGTTGTTGGAGAACGGCATTACGAACTCGCGCGGGAAATCCGGCGCACGCTCGCGCAGTATTCCGAACTCAAGGACATCATCGCCATGCTCGGCCTGGAACAGCTTTCACCTGAGGACCGCAACGTCGTCGCCCGCGCGCGTCGCTTGGAGCGGTTTCTCACCCAGCCCTTTTTCACGACCGAGCAACTCACCGGCCTGAAAGGCAAGTTCGTCAGTCGCGAAGAGGCACTCGATGGCTGTGAACGCATCCTCCACGACGAATTCAAAGACTACCCCGAGCGCGCGCTTTACATGATCGGGACGATTGACGAAGCGAAAAAGAAAGGCCCGACCGACAAAGCAGCGGCGAAACAAGAGCCTGCCGTTGGCGATAAGCCTGAAACAAATCGTGGAGCCGAAACGGATACCCAGACCGTGCCGAAACCAAAGCCTGCGGAAAGCCAACCGAAGGACAACACGTAATGCCTTTCGCAGATTCCAACTATGAATCCCAAGGGGATTGCGGCTGGACGAAGCGAACGGAGCGCGGCTGGGTCGAAGACCAGCCGCAGCACGCTATGCAGTTCGATGACTTTCTGACTGGCCATGCGCTGCGGCTGGTCTTCGACCCAACCGCGCTCCACACAAAAGTGATTTCGCATATTACGAGAATCCTTCCAACCATCCGCCACTCATGAATCTTAAAGTGCTCCTGCCGTTCCAAATCTTCGCCGCGAAAACCGGCGTAACGCGCATTGTCGCGGAGACGCCCGACGGCTCGTTTGGACTCCTGCCGCACCGGCTTGATTGTGTGGCGGCACTCGCACCGGGAATTCTGAGCTACGAAACCGAAGCGGATGGAGAAGTGTTCGTGGCCGTGGACGAAGGGGTGCTGGTCAAGACCGGACCGGACGTGCTGGTGTCGGTGCGGCGGGCGATCAGCGGAACGGATCTCGATCAATTGCGCGAGGCGGTGGAGCAGGAGTTTCTGACTTTGGACGAACACGAGCAGAGCACGCGCACGGTCATGGCAAAACTGGAAACCGGATTTCTCCGTCGCTTCGCGACATTTCAAAATGAGTGACCAGCCCAAGCCGCCCTCGAAGAACGCGCCGACCTTCGCCGGACAAGTCGGGGCTAAGGCGACGCGCAAGCTCAAGGCGCGGCGCGACTCCACGCACGGCGTCTGGTTCGGCCTGGGCATGATGGGATTGATCGGCTGGTCGGTGGCAATTCCGACATTGCTCGGCGCGGCGCTCGGAATCTGGTTGGACAAACAATATCCGGGCGGCCGTTCCTGGACGCTGGCGCTTTTGGTGGCGGGGTTGACTATCGGCTGTATCAACGCGTGGTTTTGGGTGTCCAAGGAAGACAAAGCCATGCGAGACGAACCGGAGGACGACGATGAATGAACCCCTGATGCTGGTCGTGGCGGGCGCGGTGGGCCTTGTGCTTGGCGCAGTTTTTTTCGGCGGCCTGTGGTGGACGGTGCGCCAGGGCGTTTCGTCACCACGCCCAGCGCTCTGGTTCGTCGGTAGCATGCTGCTGCGGACGGGCATTGTCCTCGCGGGATTTTATTTTGTCGGCGGTGGTCAATGGCAGCGGCTGCTTGTGTGTCTGCTTGGATTTGTCATCGCCCGTTTCCTCGTGATGCGGCTGACCCGCACGCGGGTTGAACACGGCAACTTCCCAGCAAAGGAAGCGCACCCACTCAAGTCTCGTATTTGCTCCCTCTCCTCCCCCAAAGGAGAGGGCCGGGGAGAGGAGGCACAATCGTTTCCGGCTCAAATCCCCTCTCCCCAACCCTCTCCCCGCTCGGGCGGGGAGAGGGAGTCCGAGGTGAGGTCGCGTTGCGCCACATCGAAGGAGGCCAGTCATGCGCCTTAGCCCCGACGAGATCATCTTCTGGCAATCCGGGTTCTTCAAACTCAACGCCACCATCGTATTCACCTGGGCACTGATGCTCGTGCTGGCGGTCGGCGCAAAGCTCATCACGCGCAACCTCACCACGGATCATACACGCTCCCGCTGGCAGAACCTTTTGGAGATCGTCGTCACCCTGATCGCGAAACAAATCGAGGAGGTCGGCCTGCCGCACCCGAAGAAATATCTCGGCTTTCTGGGCACGCTTTTTCTTTTCGTCGCCGCGGCAAGCCTTTGCACCGTCATTCCCGGCTACGAACCCCCGACCGGTTCACTCTCCACGACTGCGGCGCTCGCGTTGTGCGTGATGGTGGCCGTGCCGCTGTTCGGCATCTCCGAGCAGGGCGTGGGCAACTACCTCAAATCTTATGTGCAGCCGACGTTCATCATGCTGCCGTTTAATGTCATCAGCGAAATCTCCCGCACGCTGGCCCTGGCCGTCCGCCTGTTCGGCAACATGATGAGTGGGGCGATGATCATCGGGATTCTGCTGACCATCACGCCGTTCGTCTTCCCGGTCGTCATGACCGCGCTCG
This sequence comes from Verrucomicrobiota bacterium, assembly GCA_014860005.1. Next base: position 43,357 of record JACZKP010000185.1, read on the forward strand.
GACTGCTCACCGGCATGGTGCAGGCCTACATCTTTTTCATCCTGGCCACGGTTTACATCGCGGCCGCCACACGCACGCGCGAGCCGAAGCCCGAGCCCGCGCCCACCACTTGAAACGACAGCGAACCAACCCAAGGAAACATTATGGATAACATGGCAATCATCGCGCTGGCCTCGATCGTCACCGCCGGCTTCACCACCGGCATCGGCTGCATCGGGCCGGCGCTGGGCGAAGGGAGGGCCGTCTCGAGCGCGCTGAGTTCATTGGCGCAACAGCCGGACGCCTCCGCCACCATCACCCGGACGCTCTTCGTCGGTCTGGCGATGATCGAGTCCACGGCGATCTACTGTTTCGTGGTTTCGATGATCCTCATCTTTGCCAACCCGTTCTGGAATCACGTCATCGCCGGGGCAACCGAAGCGGCGGGGAAATAGGTCATGCTCATCGACTGGTTCACCGTCGGCGCGCAAGTGCTGAACTTCCTCATCCTCGTGTGGCTGATGAAGCGTTTCCTCTACAAGCCCATCCTCAACGCCATTGACGCGCGGGAAAAGCGGATCGCCAGGAAAATCGCCGACGCCGACGCAACCAAGGCCGAGGCCAAGAAGGAGCGCGACGAGTTCCAACAGAAGAACGAAACGTTCGATGAGCAACGCGCCTCGCTCATGAGCAAGACGACGGACGAAGCGAAGGCCGTGCGCGAACGACTCCTCGACGAAGCCCGGAAGGCCGCTGACGCCTTGAGCGCCAAGCGACAGGAATCGCTGGCCAACGACGCGCGCAACCTGAACCAATCCATCACGCGCCGGGCTCAGGACGAAGTGTTTGCCATCGCACGGAAGGCGCTCACCGATCTCGCCACGACGAATCTGGAAGAGAGGATGGGCGAGGTGTTCACCCGTCGCTTGCGCGAGCTAAACGACGAGGCGAAGCACGTTCTCGCCGATGCCCTCAAGACCGCGTCTGAACCAGCGCTCGTGCGCAGCGCCTTTGACCTGCCGGCCGACCAACGGACGGCAATTCAGAATGCGCTCAACGAAACATTCTCGGCTGAAGTCCGCGTCCGATTCGAGACCGAGCCGGATTTGGTCAGCGGGATCGAACTCTCCGCGAATGGCCAGAAAGTGGCGTGGAGCATCTCAGATTATCTCTCGTCGCTGGAGAAGGGTGTCGGCGAACTGCTCAAAGCGAAGGTCAAGCCAAAGGCGGAAGAGGCCAAGCCAGTCCGTCAGGTCCAATGAACGCCGCGCCGGAGAACCTCCCAAACGTCTTCGACCGCGCGTTTGCCGGAATCAGCCAGGCGCGGGAAGCCTTCACGCCGCAACTGACGCCGCGCGAGGTGGGCACGATTACAAACGTGTCCACCGGCATCGCCCGCGTCTCCGGCTTGCCGGGCGTGGGGTTTGAGGAGTTGGTGAAGTTTCCCGGTGGCGTCTTCGGCATCGCGTTCAACGTGGACGAAGACGAAGTCGGCGTCGTGCTGCTGGGCGAATACTCGCATCTGCACGCGGGCGAAGAGGTCGAGCGCACCGGCCGCGTCATGGACGTCGCCGTGGGCGAGGGATTGCTGGGCCGCGTCATTGACCCGCTCGGACGGCCGCTCGATGGCCGCGGGTCGGTGGACTCCAGCGAACGCCTGCCCATTGAACGCCCGGCCGCTGCCATCATGGATCGCTCGCCAGTCACTGTGCCGCTGCAAACTGGTCTCAAAGTCGTGGATGCGCTCATCCCCGTCGGACGCGGTCAGCGAGAATTGATTCTGGGCGACCGGCAGACGGGGAAAACTGCCATCGCGCTCGACACTATTCTCAATCAGCGCGGCCAGGACGTCGTGTGCGTCTATTGCGCCATCGGCCAGCGAGCGGCTTCGGTGGCGAAGGCCGTGGCCATCTTGCGCGAGCAGGGCGCGCTGGACTACACCGTCGTGGTCGTGACCGAGGGCAACGATCCGCCCGGCCTCGCCTACATCGCGCCTTACGCCGCGACCAGCATCGCGGAGCATTTCATGGAGGCAGGCCGCGACGTGTTGATCGTGTATGACGACCTCACCCAACACGCCCGCGCCTATCGCGAACTTTCCCTGCTGCTCCGCCGTCCGCCCGGACGCGAAGCTTTCCCCGGCGACATTTTCTACATTCACTCGCGCCTGCTGGAACGCGCCACCCATTTGAGCGAAGAACGCGGCGGGGGTTCGCTCACTGCGCTCCCCATCATCGAGACCGAGGCGCAGAACATGTCCGCCTACATTCCGACCAACCTGATTTCCATCACGGACGGACAAATCTACCTGTCGCCATCGCTGTTCGCGTTGGGCGTGCTGCCGGCGGTGGATGTCGGCAAATCCGTCTCGCGCGTCGGGGGCAAGGCGCAACGAGCGGCCTACCGCGCGGTCGCGGGCGACCTCAAGCTCGCCTACGCGCAGTTCGAGGAACTCGAAACCTTCGCCCGTTTCGGTGCGCGCCTGGATGAAGCTACGCGCAAGATCATCGAGCATGGACGACGCATCCGCGCCTGCCTCAAGCAGCCGGAGTTCGCCCCGGTATCCGTGCCCTCACAAATCGCCGTGCTGCTGGCGTTGACGGCGGACCTCTTCGACAACGTGCCGCTGGATCAAATGACCCAAGCGGAAAAAGCCGTCATCGAGGCGGCGGCCAAAATCCCGGCGGAAGTGGGCGCGCGATTTGAAACCGCCAAAGAGCTGAGCGATGAGGATCGCAAGAGGATCATTGAACTCGCCCGCCAGGCGCTTGCGCCGTTCCAGCCCAAGCCGGAAGCCAAACCCGACGAGCCTGCCCAAAAGTCCGAGAAGGAGGCGACATGAGCGACACGACGGCCAGCCTCCGCCGCAAGATCGGCAGCGCCGGCGATCTGCAATCCGTCGTCCGCACGATGAAGGCCCTGGCCGCTTCGAGCATCGGGCAATATGAGAAATCCGTGCGCGCATTGGGTGACTACTATCGAACGGTGGAGTTGGGGTTGGGCGAGTGCTTTCGTGCCAGTGAATCCGCCCTGGTGATGGAACGGAGAGGACACGCCAATGCGGATGCCATTGGCGCGGTCGTCTTCGGTTCAGACCAGGGACTGGTCGGGCAGTTCAACGACGTCGTGGCCGATTTTACCGTGAAGACCCTCGCTGCGCTGCCCGGCCAATCCAAAGTCTGGGCCGTTGGCGAGCGAGTCCACGCGCGGCTGACGGATGAGGGCTTGCCGCCGATAGGATTGTTAACCGTCCCGAATTCCGTTCAGGCGATCACGCCGCTCATCGGACAGATTCTAGTCGAGCACGAGACGCATCACGGACGGGGGGAAGTCACCGAACTCCACCTCTTCTACAACCGCCCGACATCGGGCGCAGTTTACACGCCCGTTCATCAGCGACTGCTCCCACTGGACGATACCTGGCGTCGCAAGCTGGCCGAGCTTCCCTGGCCGACAAAGCCCCTGCCCGAGGTCATGGGTGGCAGCGCGACCTTGAGGGCGCTCATCCGCGAATATCTTTTCGTCTCGCTGTTTCGAGCGTGCGCTGAATCGCTCGCGAGCGAGAATGCCAGTCGTCTCGCCGCGATGGAACGCGCGGATCGCAACATTGACGAACTGCTGGCCGACCTCAACGGCAACTTCCATCGTTTGCGCCAGAGCGGAATTGACGCCGAGCTTTTCGACGTGATCTCCGGCTTTGAGGCACTGGTTGAGCGGGCAGTGCGGACCAGCCCTTAGGAGTTGAGCCATGAAATAACCGGATTAATCGAAGGTTGAACCATGAATAAACTCAAACACCTCTGGAGCAATCTGCGCGCGAGCTTTTGGTTTCTGCCGTTGTTGATCGTCGCGTTCAGCACGGTCCTGGCCGTGGGTTTGATCGACATGGATTCCTCCGGGAGCCGGGACTGGATGGCCGACTGGCCGCGCCTTTTCGGGGCCGGCGCGGCGGGGGCCCGCGGGATGCTGGCCACCATTGCCGGCTCGATGATGACCGTGGTGGGAGTCACGTTCTCCATGACCTTGGTGACCCTGGCGCTCGCTTCGAGCCAATACACTTCACGCATTCTGCGGAACTTCATGAGGGACCGCGTCACGCAGGTCGTGCTCGGAATCTTCGCCGGCATTTTCACTTACTGTCTCATCGTGTTGCGCACCATTCGCGGCGGCGACGAGGGCGCATTTGTTCCGAGCCTGTCGGTGGCTTTCAGCGTCGTGCTGGCAATTGGCGGCATCATGACCCTCATTTTCTTCATTCATCACATCGCGACTTCGATCCAGGCCTCGAGCATTATTGCCTCGGTGACGAAGGAAACCTTGGAGGCGGTGGATCGGCTTTTCCCGGAGAAGCTGGGACGAGAGCCGATGGAGGACGAAGCCGATCCGTCCCTGCTCCCGCTGCCGGCGCGGAACTGGCAGGCCGTCATGGCCCGTCGCAATGGCTACCTCCAGGGCGTGGATAACGAGGCGCTTCTGCGCCTGGCGCGGGAGCACCAGACCATCGTGCGGATGGACCGCGGCATCGGCGAGTTTGTGGTCCAGAACACCCCGCTCGCCTCGCTCGCTCTGGACGACCCGCCGGACAAGGAAATTATGGCCGACCTGCGGGCGGCTTACAGCATCGACCGGAACCGCACGGTGAAACAGGACTGCGCGTTCGGCATCCGCCAGCTCGTGGATATGGCGTTGCACGCGCTCTCCCCCGGCATCAACGACACCACGACGGCCGTGATGTGTGTGGATTATTTGACGGCGATTCTGGCGCGACTGGCCGCCCGGGAAATCCCTTCCTCGCGCCGCTATGAGCACGGCGAACTGCGGGTGATCGCCATCGGGCAGACCTTTGCCAGCCTGGTGGCCGAATCGTTCGATCAAATTCGAGGTAGCGCCGAAGGCAACGTCGCCATCATGTTACGGATGTTGGGCGCGCTGCAAACCATCGCCAGTCTGACGGACAGCCCGAGTCGGCGGCGGGTGCTTCGGGAACAAGCGGAGTGCATCGCCGAATTGGCCGAACGCACCATCAAGTCTCCGCGCGACCGGGCCCGGTTTGAGAGCCGGCTGGCACGGGTGCCCAAAGCGCTTGAAATGGCTCCACTCTCCAAGCACAAGCAACCAACAAAGCCACAACCATGAAAACCAAATCAAAAGATTTCCGCGTTCCCGCAGGTAAACCAGTTGACCTCAAAAAGTGGCCGACGCGCGTGAAGCGGATATACAAATCGAAGAAGAATTACCACAAGCTCCTCGAATCCCAGGTAACGGCGTTGAGCGCGTTGCAGCGATTGCACTACGCGTCCAACCGCTATGCCGTGCTGCTGATTTTGCAGGGGATGGACGCCGCGGGCAAAGACGGGGCCACCCGCGTAGAAGTCCATCTTAGCGACGAGAATGGTGAGAAGACCGGAGGCCGTGACAAGCGTTGCATGATGGAAGCGCGCCTGGAAGGTCACCAACCGATTGCGGTCACAGATGAGGCGGAGACAATCGCCCAAGCCATCGACGGCGCGGCTGACAAATTAAAGAGCGCTCTCGATAGCACGCTCGGTCGGAAAGGAAGAGATCATGGAACCGAATGAGTTCAACGAGGTGAAGAAGGCCCGACCGGAGACAGGTGCGGCGCAACTCGAGCCTCCCGACAAGCGTGAGACCTCTCAGGAGATGGCGCATAGCCGGTGCTGGTGGGTGGGCGTCATCGCCGTCGCGCTCGCGTTTGGTCTGGGCTTGGTGCCGATGTGGCTGAAAGCCGGACGCCACGCGAGTGAGCGCGACTCCGCGCAGCGTCAAGTGAGGTTGCTGCAATTCGAAGTCTGGGCCGCCGCCGCGGCGGGCGATGCGCGACGGGGCGAATATGAGTTGGCCCGGCAGGCGGCCAGCCAATTTTTCACCGAGCTGCGGGAGGAGTTCGACTTGGGGGGCGGCTCAGCTTTGAGTTTGGCACAGCAGGATGCGCTGAAGCCACTGCTCACGCAACGGGACAACCTCATCACCTTGCTTGCCCGCAACGACCCGGCTTCAGCGGAGAGGTTGGCTGAGGTCTATCTTGCCTGCCGTAAATCGTTGCGCGGCGGCTGACGCGGCTACGGAGCTGAATGCTTTGTGGAGCAACGGAAGCCAAAACCATAACTAAACACGAGGCGCAAATTATCATGAACAAAGCACTCATCATTGTCGCTGACCTCGGCCTGCTCCGGGCCTATCGCGAAACCCAAAACGTGGCCGACCGGCAACCGCATCTGGAACTGATCGAGGAATTGAAGTTGGAGAGCGCCCACCAAAAGCCGTCCGACCAATTGACCGATCAGGCGGGCCGTTTTCCCCGAGGCGGTGGGGCTGCGAATATCTCCGGTGATCTCTCGGCAGGCGAAAGCCTCAATTCGGAAGCCGAACAAAGCCGCCGGCTCATCAGTCAGTTGGCCGGGAGAATCAACGCACTGTTGGCGGCGGACGACGTGACACGCTGCTCCATCGCGATCAGCGGCGCGATTCATAATCAACTGCTCGTAGCCATTGACCCCAAAGCCCGCGCCAAGATTGGCCAGGTGCTGGCATCGAACCTCACCAAGACCGACCCGCAAGCGCTGGCCGGACATTTTGCCAAAGCCGTCGCCTTGAAGCAGCGCTGAAGGATAAAACCACTCCAGCCAATCCCGGCACGGTCGTCTCGGTGCGCGGTAAGGAAAAAGGTGGCCGCAGGCCGGGTGGTCAATACTTGCCGATTCCCATAGGCGATGCGGTGGCTTAAATTCTCCGCGTGAGAACCAACCTTTGCCTGCTGTTAGCCCTTGTCGGGACGGCGAATCTTAACCTCAGCGTTGCGGCGGAGTCCGACTTGTCCAAACTCGCGGCAGCGAACAACACCTTTGCTTTCAAACTGCTGAAGCAACTGGCCACGGAGCAGCCGGGCGCGAGCGTTTTTGTTTCGCCTTACAGCGCGGCAACGGCGTTGCAGATGGCCGCGAACGGCGCGGCGGGCCAGACCAAAACTGAAATGGAGCAGGTCTTGGGAACGACCGACCTTCCGACGGCGGCGTTGAATGCTGCCAGCAAAGCCGCAGCGGAATTACTCAATCCCAAAGACACCAACATCATCCTGACCACGGCCAATGCGCTTTGGTATCGGCAGGGTGCGGCGGTGAAGCCCGGCTTCCTTGAAGCGAACCAGAAGTTTTTCTCGTCCACGGTCAAGGCGCTGGACTTTGCCAACGCACCAGCGGCGGAGGCGGAGATCAACCAGTGGGCCAGCGACCAGACGCACGGCCGCATCACCGGCATCGCCAATGGCATGATTGATCCGCGCTACACGGATCTGGTGCTGGCGAACGCGATTTATTTCAAGGGCAAATGGCTCGACCCGTTTGACGCGAAGCTCACCAAGCCGCGTGCTTTTCATCCCGCCACTGGCGCGGCCAGGAATCTGCCGATGATGGAAATGTCGAAGAAATTCACCTACCGCAAAGGTTCTGGCTATCAGGCCGTGCGATTGCCCTACCTGGGTTACGATCTGGCAATGTATGTTTTTTTGCCCGACCCCGGATCGAGTCCGGCGAAGCTGCTGCAAATCATGAATGGCGACAATTGGCGGCGGGTGACGATGCCGGGATTCAGCGAACGCGACGGCTGGGTGGTGATGCCCAGGTTCAAACTCGAAAATACGCTGGATCTGATTGCGCCGCTCAAGGCGCTGGGGATGAAGACGGCATTCAACAACCAGAAGTCGCAACCGGATGCGGATTTTTCAGGAATGTTCAACGACCCTCATCATATTTCCGAAGTTCGACAAAAAGCGTTCGTGGAAGTGGGTGAGGAAGGAACAGAAGCGGCAGCGGTGACGGCGATAGGAGTTCCCCAAAGTGGAATGGCAGAAGTGAATCCCCCGAAACCGTTTCAGATGATCGTGGACCGGCCATTTTTGTTCACCATCGTGGATGCGCGCAGCGAGATGATTTTGTTCATGGGCTTGGTGAACGACTTTTGACTCTGCGCCTCCGCGCCTCCGCGTCTCTGCGGTTAAGTGCGCCATCCCCACGCAGGGATGTATGAGACTGCCTCCGGCGCACGCCAGCGGTGGGCGTTGCCGCCAGCAGGCCGGAAACCAGCGCTTGATAACGTTAGCCCGGCACGTCCAACAACCACTTGCCCGTCCCGCGATGGTCTTGCATCCGCGCGTGATTCTCCACCGGCTTATCTGCCTCGTCTGCTGTAGAAGAAGCCGCCGCCGCCGAGCAATAGCACCACAACCACGATGATTAATAAAGTTTGAGTATCCATAACTGAACCATGCGGCTGGGAATGACTTCTCGCTAGTGTAGTGTAACAGTTAAAGCTTTACAATACGGCTGAGAGATGTCAACCTCAGCGGCATGTGGGAATCTGCCGATTCACTTCCTTTAACCGACGAGCAGAAGCATCAACTGGAGAAGTGGGTTGCGGCTCCGTCGA
>JACZKP010000186.1 GCA_014860005.1 Verrucomicrobiota bacterium
CAAACGCCCCGGTCAGTTCTGGAGTTGCGTTGGGGATGAAGGCTTGATGTGTCTGGAAACCTTCTGGCGCAACCAGCGTTGGCATCTGCTCTTCCCCCACATCCTTCACGGCAACCCCCGCAGAAATTGATATGCGCCCCCGATTGACACGGGCCGATTGAGAGTTTGCCAGCAGTGGGGATTTCCCGTATTCATTGCGTCCGCTTTGGCGGGCGATTTATGAAACCCCAGGTCGAAATCTACGATACGACCCTGCGCGACGGTGCGCAGGGCGAAGGCATCAATTTCTCGGCGGTGGACAAGCTCCGCATTGCCGAGAAACTCGATACTTTCGGGGTTCACTACATTGAAGGCGGCTGGCCGGGCAGCAATCCGAAGGACATGGAGTTCTTCAAGCAAGCCGCCAAACGCAAATGGAAGAGCGCCCAGATTGCCGCGTTCAGCATGACGCGCCGTAAAGGCGTGGCGGTGGAGAACGACGATTTGATGCACTTGATCCTCGAAGCGAAGACGCCCGTTGTGACCATCGTCGGCAAGACATGGTTGCTGCACGTCACGGAAGTTTTGCGCGCCAAGCCGGATGAGAACCTCGCCATGATCGCCGACACGATCCGCTACTTGAAGGATCACGGCAAACGCGTGATCTATGACGCGGAGCATAGCTTCGACGGCTACGCGGACGAACCCGAATACGCACTCGCCACCTGGCAGGCGGCGGAGAAGGCCGGCGCGGAGTGCATCGTGCTTTGCGACACCAACGGCGGTCGCCTGCCGGGCGAAATCGCCAAAGTCACTGCACTGGCAAAATCGAAGTTGAATTGCCCCATCGGCATTCACACTCACAATGATTGCGGCTTCGGGGTCGCCAACGCCATCGCCGGCATCGAAGCCGGCGCGACCCAGGTACAGGGCACAATCAACGGTTACGGCGAACGCACGGGCAATTGCAATCTCATCAGCGTGATCCCGGCATTGCAGTTGAAGATGGGCCTTTGCGGCGTGCCGGCCAAATCGCTGCCCAAACTCAAGGAGCTTTCCGAGTTCGTGAACGAAGTGGCGAACGTCCGCCACGATGTCCGCGCGCCGTGGGTGGGCCAGACCGCGTTTGCGCACAAGGGCGGCATGCATGTTCACGCCATCGAGAAGGTGGGCCGCAGTTACGAGCACATCAATCCCGAAGCGGTCGGCAATTTTCGCCGCGTGCTCGTGAGCGACATGTCCGGCCGCACCAACATTCTGATGAAGGCGAAGGAGTTGGGTTTCAAGCTCGCGCCCGAAGCGCCGGAGACGCGCGAGATCACCTCGAAGGTCAAGGAACTCGAATCGCAAGGCTACGAATACGAAGCCGCCGAGGCCTCGCTGGCGTTGCTGATCCGCGGCATTTTGGATCACAATCCCGAACTGCTCTTCACCGTGGACACCTATCACGTCTCCATGCGGCGCGACAAAAAGGAATCCATCTGCGAGGCGACGGTGCGGGTGCGCGTCGGCGACAAGATCGCGCATACGGTGGCGGAAGGTGATGGTCCGGTGAATGCGTTGGACGGCGCGCTGCGGCGCGCCTTGGTGAACTTTTTCCCGAAGTTGAAAAACATCGAACTCACTGACTACAAGGTCCGCATCATCAACGGCACCACCGGCACCGCCGCCAAGACCCGCGTGCTCATCATCTCCAGCGACGGCAAGCACGAGTGGGGCACGGTCGGTGTCAGCGAGAACATCATCGAAGCCAGCCTGCAGGCGCTGGTGGACTCGCTGGAATACGCGTTGTTGAAGAAGTGAACAGGTTTGCCAACCACCGTTGATTGGGGCATTTTTTCCACCATGACCGTAGCCCTCAAAAAGAAAGCTGGTGAGCTTGCCGCACACCTCACGCCCAAGCAACGCGTGGAGTTTACCGAGGTTTTGATGGCTGGGGTGGATGATTTTGTCAACCCGGAGATCGAACGCGCTTGGGCAAAGGAAATCAAACGGCGGCTGGAAGAATTACATTCCGGCAAGGTCAAGCCGATCCCCGCCGCCCGCGTTCACGCGGTAATGCGGCGTCGCCTCAATGAAATCAAAGCCCATCGAATATCATCCCGCCGCGCGGCTTGAAATGGCCGAAGCGCTGGAGTGGTACGAGTGGCATGAGGCCGGAGTGGGCGCACGCTTCTTGTTCAAGTTGACCGAAACTGAGAAGTTCGTTTCCCGCCAGCCTGCACTCGGAACACCTCACCGATCCGGCACCCGAAAACGACGGATGCACATTTTTTCCTACAACCGAAAGGCCAGACACGATCTGGATTCTCGCGGTCGCCCATTACGCGCGGAAGCCGAATTACTGGCTGAAACGTTTGCTTGATTAAACTCCTATGTCTGAAATTCCCAAAGCCTACGAACCGCAGTCCGTCGAGGACAAATGGTATGACTTCTGGCTGAAGCAGGGTTGCTTCACCGCTGACCCGGCGCGCGTGAGCGACCAGCGCCCGGCGTATTCCATCGTCATTCCGCCGCCGAACGTCACGGGCATGCTCCACATGGGGCACGTGCTCAACAACACCATCCAGGACATCCTCGCCCGCAAGGCGCGCATGGACGGCAAGGAAGTCCTCTGGCTGCCGGGCACGGACCACGCGGGCATCGCCACGCAGGTGCAGGTGGAGAAGGCGTTGAAGAAGGAAGAGCGTCTGACCAAATACGATCTCGGGCGCGAAAAATTTCTCGAGCGCGTCTGGCAATGGAAGGAAAAGCACGGAGGCATAATCATTCAACAACTCAAGAAGCTCGGTTGCTCGTGCGATTGGACGCGTGAACGGTTCACGATGGACCCGGAGTATTCGCGCTGCGTGCAGAAGGTCTTCGTCGAGCTTTACAAAAAGGGCCTCATCTATCGCGGCAAACGCATGGTGAACTGGTGTCCAGTGTCGCAAACCGCGTTGTCCGACGAGGAGGTGGAAATGAAACCGCAGAAAGGCTTCATGTATCACTTCAAGGTTGAGGTGGTAGATGCGACGCCTTCGTCGCATGGGCAAGTGGCAGCGACGCCTTCGTCGCTGGTTGGGGGAAAACGCGACGAGGGCGTCGCGACCACCTCCGGCGACGGGGGCGTCGCAGCCACCTGGCTCACCATCGCGACGACGCGGCCGGAAACCATTCCGGGCGACACGGCGGTGGCGGTGAATCCGAAAGACCCGCGTTACGCGCATCTCATCGGCAAGCACATCGCGCGACCGTTGCCGGCGGAATTGCCGCCCGAACAGAAGCTCATACCGATCATCGGCGACGAGCACGTGGATTTTGAATTCGGCACGGGCGTGCTCAAGGTGACGCCGGCGCACGACAAGGCGGACTTTGAAATCGGTCAGCGCCACAAGCTGGCGATTGTGGAAGTCATCAATGCCGACGGCAGCATGAACGATCTGGCGGGCGTGGATTTGCGCGGGCTGGATCGGTTCAAGGCACGCAAAGTCGCGGAGGAAAAACTCACGGAACTGGGCGCGTTGGTGGAAACCAAGCCGTACGAGAACAACGTGGGATTCAGCCAGCGCGCGGATGTGCCGATTGAGCCGCGGCTGAGCGAGCAATGGTTTTTGAAGTATCCGGCGGTGGAGCAATCCAAGGCGTGCGTGGAGCAGGAGGGGAGCGCAGGCGGCCCGCCTGCTGATTCCGGCGGCTCGCCGGAATCCTCGTCAAACAAATTTGAGTTGGTCGGACGAGTGTCGGGCGGGCCGCCCGACACGGCACGCGGGCCGCGTGCGCTCCCCAAGATGCGTTTCCATCCGCAGCGGTGGGCGAAGGTGTATGATCACTGGCTGGCGAACATTCAGGACTGGTGCATCAGCCGTCAACTTTGGTGGGGGCATCGGATTCCGGTGTGGCGACCAACCGCAGGTTGTTCAAGGGAAAATATAGACAAAGCATTGAGCTTGGCGTCGTCTTACGCGGATGACTTGGTCATTCGAGAGTTTGCCCAATCACTGTTTGAGCATACGGCTACCAGTTATGAAATTGTGGTTGGTCCAACAGCCGAGAGCATCGAGAAGGATTTAGCACAACTTGGTTTTAATCAAGACCCCGACGTGCTCGACACGTGGTTCAGTTCTTGGTTCTGGCCGTTTGCCACGATGGGTTGGACCGGTGACAAATCCCAAGACTCCAAGAATCCAACACTCCAGGCGTTCTACCCGACCACCGATCTCGTCACCGGGCCGGACATCATTTTCTTCTGGGTCGCGCGCATGATCATGGCGGGCTACGAATACATGGGCGAGCTGCCGTTCAAGAATGTTTATTTCACCGGCATCATCCGCGACAAGCAGGGTCGCAAGATGTCGAAGACGCTCGGCAATTCGCCCGATCCGCTCGAACTCATCGCCCAATACGGCGCGGACGCGCTCCGCTTCGGCACGATGCGCAGTGCGCCGCTCGGTCAGGACGTGTTGTTTGACGAGAAGGACGTCGAGCTGGGCCGCAACTTCTGCAACAAGCTGTGGAACGCCTGTCGCTTCCGGCAGATGGTAGGACAGGCGTCGCGCCTGTCTCCAACTGATTCGGGCAATGCTGTTGGAAGTGAGACAAGCGCGACGCCTGTCCTACGCGATGAAATACAAGACGAGATCAATCCCTCACTGCTCACCAGCGATGACAAATGGATTCTATTGAAGCTGAACCAGGCGATTCACGAAATCAGCGAGGCATTTGCCGAGTACAAGTTCAACGAAGCCACCGCCACGCTCTATCGCTTCTTCTGGAACGAGTATTGCGATTGGTATGTTGAGGCGAGCAAGGCCGCTCTCTCTGGTAGCCGCCGAGGTAACGAGGCGGATCAAACTTCCTCATCACCTAATCCACCTCCTCACGTCGGTGGCTACGAGGATCCGCGCCGCGCCAACACGCTCGCGGTGATTGATTTCGTCCTCTCACACGCGCTGCGCTTGTTCCATCCGTTCCTTCCCTTCATCACGGAGGAACTGTGGCACGGGATGGGTTACGCCGAGGACATGCCGGAAAGCCAGGGCGGCAAAACCATCATGAACGCGCCCTGGCCGAAACCGTTCGACGGCGATTTCCGCGATCATTACGGACTCGACGATTGCTATCTCGACTTCGCGCAGGCAAAATACGATCTGGTCACCGAGGGCCGCAATCTGCGCCGCATCGGCAACCTCCAGTCCGGCAAGAAAGTCACCTACATCCTCAAACCGGCCAACCCGGTGCTGCCGCACGATGCCGAAGTCATCAAGCTCCTGCTCAACGCCGAGGCGCTGGATATTGACCCCGATTACCAACCGAAGAAAGGCACGCCCACCGCGCACACAGCCCTGGGCGAATTATTCCTCCCGCTCGAAGGATTGGTGGATGTGGCCGCGGAGAAAGCGCGCCTGACCAAAGAGAAAGAAAAAATCGAAGCCGAGATCACAAAGGTGCAGCAAAAGCTCGCAAATCCCGCCTTTGTGCAAAAAGTTCCGCCGCAAGTCCTGCAGGAACACCAGCAACGGCTGGCGGACTGGCGGGCGAAGCTCGCCCACGCCCAAGCGGCGCTGGACGCTTTGGAAGGTTGATAGGCAATCTTTGGCGCCGCGCAACCACTGCCAACTTCCGGACGAAATGCAAAGGTGCTGGAGCGCTTGAGTCCGAAATGTCTGGGGCTAATCCGCCGAGGCCTCGTAAATCCCCCGCACCACCTGCCGGTATTTGAGACTCAGACTCACCGGCCCCGGCGGCGCGAGGTCCTTCGTCAGATAAGTGTGCGGATGCGACTTCAGAATGCGGCCGTAATCACCAAAGCGGTCGAGATTCGGCGCGGTTCTCTGCGGTGTCATACCGCTGGCGACAATCTGGGCATCGAAGCCGTTGGGCAACGCCACCACCCATTCCAGCGTGCCGACGGTTTGCTGGACTTCCGGCAACGTGAAGTCCGCCAACCCCACGAAGCCCAGCCGAACTGGCGGATACGCGATCCGGAATGATAGCCGGTGCGCCGTTTGTTGTGCTTCCCGCGCCGGAAGCCTGACGCGGCAAAGCTGATCCTCCACGACGGGCGAACTGATTTCCGAGCCATTCACCGAAACCGAAATCAAACGCGACCCGCCGGGCAGTTTCAGGTGGAATTCCTCCGTTTGAAAAACCGGCAGTTCCATTTCGGCAAAGTGCGTGCAACTGGCGTCCGAGTTGAGCACGGTGAGATGCTGCGCGCGGGTGATCCCGATGCCGTAAAATTCCTTGGCGCCTCCGGCAACTCCGCCGCGACCCAGCAGTGGGTCACCGCCCTGATCCCGCCACTCGATGACCAACAATTCTTCACCGGCCACGCCGACGTCGTAAACACCCGTCTTGTCGGCGGTGCTTTTCGCCCAGAGACTGCCGGTGAGCAACTCCAGATCATGACGCGGCGACTCCACCCGCACGTTGCCCGAAGGACCGAGCAACAGCGGAATCTGCGCGCGCCGTTTGCCTTCGCGAGTTTCGAGACCAACGCGATAGGAGAGTTGCAGCACACCCGGGCCGGGACGCTGGACAAGCAACCCGGGCCGGTTCGTCACCGTGACCAACCGCGCCACGTCCGGTTCTGCTGGTTCAAACTTGCTCGACTGAAGATGCACGGGAACTCTGAACAGCGGCACGGGCAACTCACCAGCCCGCAGCACCTGGAACGACAGTCGCGCCTCGACACGGAAATACGTTGCCTCCTGGCGGACCTGATATTGCGCCGGCTCAAAGGCAAGAAGCGCATTGGTGATCTCCCGCCCGGGCGCGAGCATCTTTCCGGCAAGTTCACCGGGCAACAGCACCTGGATTTCAGCCGCGCGTAACGAGCCGGAGAAGGCGAACAACAGAAGCATGGTCGCGGCAACGGCGACATTCCGTTTCAACGCCCGATTCTGCAAATTGATCAGCACCGCGAGCGTCACCACCCCCAAACACAACAGCACCATGCCGCGATTCCAACCGGCAAATGCCGCCAGCGTGGGAAACACTTGATACAACAACAGGAACACCACGCCGCCAATCAAACCCAGTTTGCCGCCGAGCAACCATCGAGCGTAATTCACCAGCAACGCCCCCGGTACCACGAGCGCAATGACCAGCGCTATGGGGAAGGTGAATCGCGAACTAAGATAAAGAATCAGCGGAAAGTAGAACGCGTAGCCGGCAGCAATCGTCAGCATCTGGATGGCGGTGAGCCGCTGGCGCGCAAGGATGACCGCCGAAACTGCCAGCAGAAACAGCAGGCAAATCAGCGGCCCGATCTCCATGAGTTGCGAGAGCGAGCGATAGAGGTTGCGGCTCTCCTCGATGTTGGCGGAAAAGAAATCGGGCGCGAGGAAGTCCCGGCGTTCCCAGACCACGGTCGGGTCCGCCGTGCGTTTCGTGCCGTCCCCGCTTTCGAAGCGCATGGAGTCGAGGTCCTGGCGGGTGAACGTTACCCGGTGCTGTTTGACGGGATTTCCGTTTTGCTCCCCAACACGGTAGCTGATGCCCTGCAACGAGCCGACGTGGTAGGACACTTCAAGGCTGGCAGCGGTGTGCGGTTCAAGGGTTCCGCTCCAAATCCATGCGTCACGGACATTTTCCTGCACTCCGTTGACGGACGACTGCAGTCGCAACTCGCCAGCCAGCAAACCCTGATTGTCGCCGCGCTCCGTCCGTGGGTGCGGACATTTGAACAGCACGAACAGCGGCTCCTCGAATGCGTTGGTCACGCTGTACCGCGCGCGGAACTCGCCGGACATGTCGAGCACCGTCCGCAAGCCCCGGTAATCCCGTCGGCCTTGCATGTTGATTTGCACATCGGAGAATTGCGGCTGGACCGGTTTGATCACCGATACGTCGTCCGACACTTTGCGGGCCACAACCTGTGGCGACTCCTGAACCAGTTCCGCTTTCGTGCTGCGGATGGGCGGCCCGACAAATTCCGGGCGTTCCTGCATCAGGATTTTCAAGCCGAGAAATCCAATGGCAATGGCGCCCCAACTCAACAGACCCGCGGTGATCGGGGCAACGAGCGGCCCTGTCGCAGGGGTGGGAGGTGTGGCGGAGGAATCCTGACCAGCGGACGGAATTGAATTGTTCATAACAAAGGCAGGCAAACTTCGGTCATCAGGCACCAAAGCGTCACGGGTCCGCGGGTTTCAAGCCCAACCCATGAAAGGTTCGTTGGGGCTTTGACACAAGTGATGCCTGAACGTTCAACTGCGGCTTGAAGCACTGGCCATTTGCAGGACGGGCAAGGAGTGGAGCCAGTTGTCGGACTCGAACCGACGACCGACGGTTTACAAAACCGTTGCTCTACCACTGAGCTAAACTGGCTGCTTGAGGCGGATTTGATGTACGAAATAACCGGCGTTTTGGCAAGCCGCGAGCGCGGTACTTCATTTGTCGGCAGGGCCTAAGGCGGGATGTCCGGCATTGGCCAGACTGCGTCGCGACCGGACCAGAGATCAAAGATTTTCGCGGGCGACGGCGGTGTCGGATCGCCGCCGTCATCCTTGCCATCCTCGCCCACGGAATACAATGTGAAGGTGCCGTCCGGGTTACGACGATAGCGCAGCGATTGACCGCTCATCAGATCATTCGGCACTGCGGTCAGGAACGCTGGTACGAGTTCGTTCAACTCCGCCGGAAACCCGCGGTGTTGAAGGTGGTAACGTTTCAAGGCAATCGCCGTGATGGTGAGCCGGCGTTGGGTGTCGTGCCTCACGACGGTACGGAATGCCCGTGCATAGTTTGGCAGCAGGAGGCCGGAAATGGGATGCCGGTACTTTCGGATACCAGTCGAAGCTGCCTCGATTTCGCGCGCCAGATTCTGCAACTCCGCGTCAACCTCAACCCAGGGTTTCTGTTGCCGAAGCGCGCGGATGTTCTCCAGCGAGGTTTGAAGGTGTTGAAACGCCAGCACTACGTCTTCCTCGCCGCCAAATTGCCACAGGAAGGCCGCAAATGTTCCCTCGATCCGCTCACGAAACGACGGATCGGGGTCAGGGAAATAGGTGTGTTTTGCCTGAAGTGTCCCGCGCTCGACTTTCTCTGCATAGAAGTTATCCGTCATAGCCCTGGCACCGAGACAGCCGACTTCCAAGCCTTTCATCAGATCCACCTTCTCCCAGTCGGCCTGCATCAATGCGAGTTCGGATGCCGTCAATTCCGGGTTTTGCAGGGCCTCCCACGTCACAGCCAAACCCAACCCCGTAATCGCGACCCGGATCATTAGGGCGACGAGTTCCGGATCCTCGCGATGGAACTCTGTCAACTGTACCAGCGCGTGGACGTTGCTCAATGCTCGCGCACGATCGTTGGCGTGCAACGCCACGATGGCATCGGCGGCCAGCCATTGTGCCGCGTTTCGCATGGGCGCAAATGGATACCGCGGTTGAGCAGTGGGGTTACGAAAAGAATTCGTGGGATCGTGGCGAAACCAGCGAATGGGTTGCTCAACTGCCAAACGGATTTCTGCCAACGGGTCCGTCGCAGCAGCAAAGGCGCTTTTGAGTTCGTCCCAATTGTTCTGAGCGGCAGCACTGCGACTTTGTTCCACCCAAAGTGGTTCAGTCTGCCGGTAACTGACCAGTGCCCGGCCAGGTGCCGTAAAATGCATGAAATCAAGGCTGCCAGGATCGAAACTGGCTGAAGGGAGGCGCTTCACCGCGTTGGTGAGCCGCACCAGACCGTCGGCATTTTCGGGCGGACGTGGAAATCCCAGTTCAGCGAACGAAATCTTCTCACCTTGCGCGCGCATTTTAGCTTTGTATTCCTCGACCAAATCCGCGCGCGGTCGCATGCCGTACCAAATCAGCAACGCGAGTCCGATGAAGCCCGCGGCCAGAATAACGTAATTGCGACGGGATGTTTTCATTTGCTGCGCACGACCAACGGTCGCCCATTAAAACACCAGCTTGGCCAGAAGGTTTCCCTACCCTCGGGGCGTCAACCTTCAGCCACCCCAAGAAGCACACCGTTCACGGCGTAACCGATGTCGGGAGGGCGGAGTTACCGCAAAACCTCCACCGCTTTGTCCGCCTCGTTACCTCGGCGGCTACGGTCTTGCGGGTAATTGGTCAGTGCCTTCCAGAACTGCCACCGCTGCCGCGTAGGTTTGCGTGTGGCTCAGGCTAAGGAGCAACTGTTTCGCCCCACGCGCCTCCAAAAGTTGCTGCCCACCACCGTGCAGGACCACATACGGTTCGCCCGATTCCTTGCGCCGCACTTCCATGTCCTGCCAGCCCAGTTGCGCGCCGATACCAGTGCCGAATGCTTTCGAGATGGCTTCCTTGGCCGCAAAGCGCGCGGCAATGAATTGCCCAGGGATACGATGCGAAAGGCAATAGGCAATTTCGCCGGGATGCAGAATGCGATTGAGGAACCGCCCGCCAAATCGTTCGTAGGACGATTGCACACGCGCCACTTCGATGATGTCAATGCCGATGCCGAGGATCATGGTGCTGTTACTTAATCGTGATCATCGTCTTAATTTTAATTTCAACCCACTCTCACCGATCAGGAGTAAAATCAAGACTACGATGAAGATTCCAAGGGATTCTACCCGCGATACCCTTCCATCAGCCGCAACATTTCCGTCACTGCGCTGGCGAGTCCGACGGTCACCGCCCGGCTCACGAGGCTGTGGCCGATGTTCAACTCAATCATGTGGGGCACGCGGTGGAGCAAGGTCAGGTTGTCGTAATTCAGACCATGCCCGGCATTCACCTTGAGGCCAAGTTTGTGCGCCTGTTTTGCGCCCGCAATCAACCGCTCCAACTCGACTTGCCGCTCTTCCGCGTCGCCAAAATGCTCCGCGTACGCGCCCGTGTGCAACTCGATGAACTGGGCACCGACGAATGCCGATGCTTCGATTTGTGACGGCGTCGGAGTGATGAACAGGCTCACTTCGATGCCTGCATCGTTCATGCGCTTGCGCGTTTCGGAGAGCGCCCGTTCGTTGGCCACCACGTCCAGGCCGCCTTCCGTGGTCACTTCCAGCCGTCGTTCCGGCACCAGACACACGATGTCCGGCTTGAGTTTGAGCGCGATGGTCACGATTTCCGGCGCGTTGGCCATCTCCAGATTCAGCCGCGTCTTGATGACTTCGCGCAGTTTCCACACGTCCCGATCCACAATGTGCCGGCGATCTTCGCGCAAATGCGCCGTGATGCCATGTGCACCGGCGGCTTCGCAGGCGAGCGCGGCCGCGACAGGATCCGGCTCGCCGTGGCCGCGACCGCGATAACGCGCCTCGCGCAATGTGGCCACGTGGTCAATGTTGACACCCAGCTTCAGCATAATGGGAAGAGTTGATGCACGCGCTCTGTCTGCCAAAAGCGCGGCGCCGGAGCAATCGAAAAGGGGCGCACATCAAAAAATAGGGGGGTAATTTTGGCTGGGGAGTGGTAGAAGAACGGCATGAACCACTGCTGCGTGAAATCGGTTCCTCAATCCGACAGCAGTTACGAGACGTTCGCCCGACCGGTGGCCGACTGGCAGGCA